>NZ_JAENRR010000139.1 GCF_016612505.1 Carboxylicivirga marina | reverse complement strand
GATGATGAATTTGGTTTAGCCGGTCGCTATTATTACATCAATGGTAAAACGGTTAAACTAAAAGGTGTCAACCGTCACGAAACACATCCTGAAACAGGTCATACACTAACACGTGAGCAGATGGAAGAGGAAGTGATGCTGATGAAACGAGCGAATATCAATCATGTTCGTAATTCGCATTACCCACCAGATCCATATTGGTATTACTTGTGTGATAAGTACGGAATCTATCAAGAGGATGAAGCCAACATTGAGTCGCACCAGTACTACTATGGAAAAGCATCGCTTTCGCATCCACCAGAGTGGAAAAATGCCCATGTGGGTAGAGTAGTGGAGATGACACACCAGAATAAGAACTATCCATCTATTGTGATCTGGTCCTTGGGTAATGAGGCTGGTCCGGGTGAAAACTTTGTACACGCCTATAAAGCTCTGAAAGCGATTGATACATCACGTCCTGTGCAGTACGAACGTAACAACAGTATTGTGGATATGGGCTCTAACCAATACCCTTCTATTGGATGGATGCAAAGCGCTGTAACAGGAAAAATGAACATCAAATACCCATTCCATATCTCAGAGTATGCCCACTCTATGGGTAATGCTTGTGGTAACTTGATTGATTACTGGAACGCCATTGAGTCGACCAACTTCTTCTGTGGTGGTGCTATCTGGGACTGGATAGATCAGGCCATATACAACTACCGTGAAGATGGTACGCGCTATCTGGCCTATGGTGGTGACTTTGGAGATAAGCCCAATAGTGGTCAGTTTGTGATGAATGGTATTTTGTTTGCCGAGCGTGACCTGAAACCGCAGTATTACGAAGTGAAAAAAGTATACCAGCACATTGGTTTCAAAGCTTTAGATATTGAACAAGGTACATTTGAAATCTTCAATAAGTACTACTTTAAATCTTTATCAGATTATAATCTAAGCTGGTCGCTTTGGGAAAATGGATCTGAGATTAAAAACGGGCAATTGGCTTTTGATCCTATTGCAGCAAGAACAAAAACGACGGTCAAGTTACCATATAATTTTGCCGATTTGAAAGCCGGATCAGAATATTTCGTGAAACTGCAGTTCACCTTAAAGGATGATCAGCCTTGGGCAAATAAAGGTTATGTAGAAGCCGAAGAGCAATACTTACTGAAAGCAAAAACAGAAGTGCCTGCGATGGCTGAAGTAGCCAAAGCTACAGGAGGAAAAGTGAAATTGACGGATACAGATAGCAATATCAAGGAGGTGAGTGGTCAGAACTTTATCGCTAAATTCAACATGGCAGATGGATCATTATATGGTTTAGTTTATGATGGAGAAACCATTATTACTGATGGTAATGGACCAAAACTGGATGCCTTCAGAGCCTTTGTCAATAACGATACCTGGGGTTACAAAAGCTGGTACGAGAAAGGTTTACACAACTTGAAACATAAAGCTGTTGATTCTAACATCAGAAGCACTGCAGATGGAACAGCTATCCTTGCATTTACAGTGGTTTCGCAAGCACCTAATGCGGCTAAACAACATGGCGGAACAA
>NZ_JAENRR010000138.1 GCF_016612505.1 Carboxylicivirga marina | reverse complement strand
CCTGAATTATTCATAAAAAAGGGATAAGTGTTCCTTGAATCTTCTGAAATATCAGTATTTTCAAGGTGTCCAAACACAAAGCCCTTTATACAATGATTAAAAATAAATTAGAAGACACCTCGACAACTTACGAACTTTTTCCAATAGAAGGCAAAAACATTGAGCTTACGTTCAGTGGTGAGGACATTAGTAGCGATGGCGGCTTGTTATTACTTCGAGAAACAGAGCAACAGATAGGCCTTATAGAAGGAGCTGTTGACTGTATTGAAGACAAACGAGATCAGCGATATATCGACCATACATTAAAAGAACTCTTAGTCCAACGTGTTTTTCAAATTGCGGCTGGCTATGAAGATTGTAACGATTGCAATGACCTGCGCAATGACTTTATTTTTAAAGCCTGTGCTGGACGACTGCCCGAGAGTGGCAGTCCACTAGCCTCTCAACCAACAATGAGCAGGTTGGAAAATGCCATTGACAACAAAATGCTTTACCGCACAGGTGAGTACCTTCTTGACGTTTTTATGGGTTCGTACCAGAGTGCCCCGCCTTTAATTATACTAGATTGTGATGACACCAATAACAACACCTATGGGGACCAACAGTTAAGTCTTTTCAATAATTATTACCACAATCACTGCTATATGCCCTTGCATATTTACGAAGGCCTGTCAGGAAGGCTGGTGGCCACGATGCTTAAGCCTGGCCGAAGGAGCAAACAAAGCGATGTGGCTTCGTTGTTAAAGAAATTGATTTCAAGATTAAGGCAGCAGTGGCCCAATACGCTAATCATCGTTCGGGGGGACGCCCATTTCACATCGGCAGATTTTATGCAATGGTCAGATGGTCAACCACGCACCGGGTATATTACCGGATTGGCCGGGAACAAGAAACTTCACCTGCAAGCGCAGGTGACTATTGAAAGTGCACAGCGTGAGTTCAAGCAATACAACAAACCTGTCAAACGATACCACTCTTTCCTATATCAAGCAGGAAGTTGGCACAAGCCACAGAAAGTTATAGTAAAGGTCGAAGTATCCCCTTTGGGCACCAATATCAGGTATATTGTGAGTAATATGACCGATTTCAGGGCTAAAGAGCTTTATGAAAAGGGCTATTGTGCCAGAGGGGCAATGGAGTTGCGAATAAAAGAACATAAACTATACTTGAAATCAGATCGCACTTCGTGCAATAGCTTTAAAGCCAATCAGTTTCGCTTACTCTTACATTCGATGGCATATATTCTTCTGCACACTTTCCAAAAAGAAGTATTGGGAACAACAGAGTTCGCCAACTCTACTTTTAAAACTATTCAGAACAAAATCATCAAAACAGCTGCTTGTGTCAAAGAGCTTAAAACGAAAATAAAAATTGAATTCCCAAAGAGCTGCCCGACAAAACAAATACAGGCTAACAGCTTTGAAATACTGTCCCTTCTGAGGACGTAGCCTTAGCTGTCGATCGAAAACACATACTAATAATCAGAACACTCTTCGGGCTGTATGGGAAAAATATGTCCAAACCCCAATAATTGACTTTATGTAAGTGTGCTTGCGACG
>NZ_JAENRR010000137.1 GCF_016612505.1 Carboxylicivirga marina | reverse complement strand
GTAACTACTCACGTACTATTGTATTCTTCTAGATTAAGCAAACAGCTTCATTATTATTAGCTGCATTAAGGTGTAGATTGAGCATATCAAAGATGTTGACAGTACGTTTAATCCATGTGTCAATTGCCGACCTTGTAATTGCAAAAGTTTCAGCACCTCTTTCCGATCGAAATCCTCCGGATACTTTTTGCTTGACTTTAATATTTCGAATAGCACGTTCAGAGCCATTGTTGTCAAAAGGCACATCTTGGTATTGTAAGAATGTAAAAACAGCATCACGCCATTTTATTAATCGTTTTTGAAACGCAGGAAGCTTTGGTACATTCTCCTGCAAGGGTAAATCTAAAAGTGTACCAAATGCCTTGTTTATTAGCTCTACTTCTTCCGGTGGATTGTTATATTGTTCGGATGTTAATTCTTTTTTAAGTTCAATTGCCTTTTCAAATAAGGCTTTGAGTAACATTGCCCACTCATTTTTTGATGCTTCAATAAAAGCGTTTAGCTCACGCATTAAATGTGCTAAACACAGCTGATGCAACAAGGCAGGGGTTTTAAGCTGTGTACTTAACGAATCGCTCACCAATATTGCTGTAGGAAAACCATCAGGAAATTCATTTTCGATGGTAACGTAGCCACGGCTTGGTTTAATTGTAATGTATGTTTCGCTATCAGTCTGCCAGGTCCAAGTCCAATAATTGCTATTGTTAACCTTTACACCTGATTCATCACTACCAACAACCTTTGCTTTTGCCACATCCTGCTTGATTCCTTCATAAACAGGTAGCAAGCTATTTGCTACGCGGTCAAGCATGTTATAGATGGTGCCTTCGCTAAGCGACACATTGCAGATACATTCTAATAATTCTGGTAAACGACCAAAGGGAATATATTGGCGCGTACTAAGATAACTGACAAACGAAACCAATCGGTTGCCATACTGAACCGGAGCTGTAACGCCTGCAGGGAATTCCCCTTTTGAAACGCATCCGCAATTACACTGTAGTTGATAAACCTGATGTTCTGTAACTGTAGCCTGTATAGGTGGAATATCAACAACCTGCCTTTTGGATTGAAGCTTCAAGGCGTCTGCTGAATGTGCTTTACCACAACCAGGACAATATGGAGCAGGAGTGTGCTTAATAACTTGGTCTGGCTTGGGAGATTGAAAAAGTGTTGTTCCCTTGTGCCCTTTTTGACCTCCAGATTTTTTATTACTTGGTTTACGAAGACTTTTTTGCCTGGGTGTTCTTCCAAAGTCATGAGATGGAGGACGGGAACTGTTACGGCTATTTTGTGATTTTAAACGTTGGTTTTCTTCTTTTAAAACACGAATATCCTCCTTCAATTCATTCAGCTGCTTCTCAACCTTGTTGCTGAATTCAACAAAGAGATCTATAATCTGCCCCTTATCAAGAGGCTCTAAAGTTTCGCGCTTTATCATGTTTGCAAAGATTATGCTATGCACCCTATCAAACTCACGGAAAGCAGATTCGTTATCAACATATAGGTGTAATTTTATTCACACTCTCGTGAAAAAATTATGATTTTGAAAAAGCGCTTTGGAGAACCTGAGTTGTCAC
>NZ_JAENRR010000136.1 GCF_016612505.1 Carboxylicivirga marina | reverse complement strand
CCTTAAATCCGCAGCTAGATTAGTTTGTTGATACTTTTACAATTTATATGTTTATGATGGAGAAATACTGCTAGGTTTCTTGAATTATTTTCAATTTTTTTACCAGAAATTGCCATGGGCATACCTTATGCAAACTTTCGTATGTAATACAACTTAGTTTTGTCTCCACACAATGTGTTAATACACTCACTTGTCACATAATGAGCACGTTGTACTTTGTAGCAAGACAGAGTAATCTTATGGATACCTCATATTAGCAGGCTGTTATTCCAATAATATGTGGTATTTTTTAGCGGTAAATAGTTTTAAGATATGTTGTCTTCCTCGTTTTATCCATTTTGAGGGAACAACGATAAAACGATATATGAATTTCTTTAGCCGGAAGTTCGGTTTAATGAATTCTACCTTCTTACTGATGTAATCAGTCAAGAAATGGAACATGTTTCGGCATATGGCCATCATTATCAAAAAGACAGTATTCTGCTCCAAGAAAGAGAACGGCATCTTTTTCCAAAGAAAATCATTGTTCATTTCATCAAACACACGTTCGCTTTCTCCCCTTGCATTGTAAAATAAAATAACATCCAAATCTGTCATGTGAGTTTCATTGGTCATGATTGCTCTGTATTTAAAGGCGTCTCCTGTATAAAGATCTCCTTGCCCATCTTGAGTCTTTTCGCGACTGATGACATAACGGTAAGTTTTGTCCCAACCAAAAGGAGCATATTGTATGGATGCAACTTGATATTTTTTAAAGCCTATTTCTACATCTTCCCATGTATCGACTTCTTTGATCTTGTTGTAGAGACTGGTACAGCGTTGTGCTCGAATAAAGAAAAATTCACTATTTGCTTCGACTACTGGAATAACAGTCTTATCAAACGAACCGCAATCCATACGACTAAATTTGGGTTTTATCCCAAACTGCTTCAAAGTAGAATATGCACGTTCAAGGGTCTGGTCTTGTTTGTATTTTACATTGCTGTTGCCATTCCTATTTTCAATATAAACAGGGTGATTTCCAATCGTGGCTATTCCAGGAAAATACCCATCTGCTTTCTTATAGCTGCGCTTTGAGTCGTATTTGTTAGTTGGGATAAATTGGTTGTCGTAATCAAATATATAGTCTTTATTATTTGTATTAAGCTGTTTGCTCTCCACCAATAACCTGACCATAAGTTTGTTCATTTTTGTGTTGACATTGAAATCGTGCTCAATGCCCGTATTGGAAACATAGGTTTTCTTTTGTGTGGATAGTTCTTTTTGCATGCGCAATAAAGTATCGGCAGAACATACGTTAAATCCTGTTACTTGTCCCAACTCTTTACGAAGGTTTTCGGTGATATCCTCAGCACATTCACCGCCACATAAGGTTAAGAGAAAATACGAACGTACTAAATCGCTATAAGAATAGGTAGCCTTGACTCCTCTTTGACCAAGCTCTTGATTTATAGTTTCGAATAGTGAACTGTTACTTACAATATGGTCTGCGAAATTTATTCCGCCAAAAGAGTTGATGTTTTCCTTAGAATATGTAATTTTCATCAGCTACGATGTTTTCACCTAAACAGGTGAAAATATTTTAATCGCGCAAGCCCTATGAAAGTTTATTTATGGGGCTTGCCGATTTTTCCAAATATTTACGTGCGGATACTAGGT
>NZ_JAENRR010000135.1 GCF_016612505.1 Carboxylicivirga marina | reverse complement strand
GGACACCTTGAAAATACTGATATTTCAGAAGATTCAAGGAACACTTATCCCTTTTTTATGAATAATTCAGGTTAGAAACTTTACATATTCTTCTTCAGTTTTCCCTTCACAGAAAACATAAAAAACTGGATTCATTTTAAGTTGTTTCTGAGCTCTTTTCCTCCCCCTTTTACTCCCCATGAATCAACTTATTAATTTCAGTTAATGAATCATCTATAATTGGAGTCCCATCAAACCTTCCTTGCAAATATCCTTTTTCTGCATCCATATTTTCTCTATAGTCCTTATAGTCATAAAGCGATGCTAAAGAAGAAGTTCCTTTTCCGTTCTTATTTACAAAACAAATTTGATCCCTTCTAAATAAATCCATATCGAGAAGTTTGGTATTGTGAGTGGTGAAAATTAATTGACTCCTATCACTTTTATGAAAAAGATCAATAATAAAATGTACTATCCGATAATGCAAATGCGTCTCAATTTCATCAATTAACATGCTTTTGTTATTTCGGATTACATCTAAAACGGTTAAAAGTATATTAAATAATTTTTTAGTTCCTTCTGACTCTTCAGTCTCCATATCAAAAGGTACTTTTGGAGAGTAACGATGAAAAGTTAAAAATTTTAAATGTTCCACATCTTCCAAATCTGCACTCGCAGAAGGTGGCTGATTTGCTTCAACTTTAAAATCTACCTTATATGCTTTAGCTTTTTCTGTTTGATATGTAATGTCAACTATATCGGAGTCTGCTATCCGAAGTGCTTGCAGAATCTCTTTTTTATAAGATTTAAACAAACCTATTACTTGTTCATTTGACATATTTACATATCCCAGCATAAACGACTTATTAAAATAATTGAAAAGAGCTTTGGGAATTTCCCTATCCATTTGACTTGCCCTAGAAAGAAACAGTGTCTTCTTTGATGTATTAAGTGCTACATCCATCGGCTTTGTTATTACTCCTTGTCCGAATGAATACACTGCTTTTTTATCAAAACCTAATTTTTCATTTCTCGTAAATACTTTTGCTCTTCTTCCTTTAGGGAAATAAAACAACTTTTCCTCAAGTATTTCATTCTTCAATATCGAGAATGAATATTCATACTCAATTCCCTCACTAATAAAACTTATGAAAAAATTACTTGGAGTGGTCTGTCCTCCAAACTTATAAGGTTTATAATTAAAACTAACATTTTCATTGTGATTATGTGAGTTTAGTATCATTAAGCAACAAAATCTTATTGCTTTAATAATATTACTTTTACCTGAAGCATTTGCTCCATAAATCGCAACAGACTTAAGCACATCAATTTCATTTATTGAAAAGATATTACTACTTAAAGCTTTTGCTTTTTTAGTTTTTATAGAACCAGCTGTCAAATCTAGCTCCAATTCATCTTTAATTGAATAAAAGTTACTTAAACGCACCTCTAATATCATCTTTTAACCTCTTATTTTGTAGCAAACCTACAAATTCAACCACCAAAAACCAAAAATGTTTCATTAAACTTTAAGTAGACTAAAAGCTATTCGGGCACTCATGCATTAGTGACTTTAGCCTTAACTGCTATAAACATCCCATTTCTTCAAGATTTTCCACACATATTTTAATTTTTGATTGGAAAATATAAGAATCTATCAATGCCAGCATTAACACTTCTGCTTTTTCACCCATGCCACATACCGATAGAAAGTAGCTCTACTTATTTTTAGAATCTTAAGGTGGGTTCTAAAAATTAGTTTTTTCAATTTTTGACTTGATAAAATCGCAGAACCCTTTAACGAAATTTTC
>NZ_JAENRR010000134.1 GCF_016612505.1 Carboxylicivirga marina | reverse complement strand
CTAGTCGAGTAGGCAAAGGGAATTTCACCCTAAGCCTCTCACAGAACCGTGCTTGATAGTCTCCCATCACACGGCTCTTGTTATACAATCGATACCAAATTTAACAAGTTAATCCAACTTGCCAATGATAGAACAGGTAAGGAAACTGTTTCTTTATCCGTTCATACCATCTGTAAGCTAGATTTAACTTTGTTTTATAGCGTTTATATCGCATGCGAGCCCAACGAACAATACGTTTCCGCAGTAGTTGAAATACTTTCATCAGTTCGGATTTTCTGAATTTACCATAGTAATTCACCCAACCTCTTATCATTGGATTAAGGTAATGGGCTACGCCTACTATACTTCTAAAACTCAGCTTTTCTACTTTGATTTCCTCCAATTTATCTGCTATCCGTTTGCGAGAATTAATACTGATCGCACAATCAAAACCAAGAAATAATTTGCTTGTTTTCTTACATAGTGTTGTACGTGGCTGAAAAGAGTACCCTAGAAAATCGAACTTCACTATTTCATATTTCCCACGCCTTCTACGGTCTTTACAATACACAACCTTAGTCTTATCAGGATGGAGTTCCAGCCCACATAACTTCATTCGTGCATTTAACTGCCTCAGTAAATATTCGGCTTGTTCCTTGTTCTTACAGTGTATGATTGCATCATCGGCATAACGAGCAAACTTCAATGTAGGATTGGTCAACTCAAGCCATTTATCTAGTGCATAATGCAAGTAAAGATTTGCCAATAATGGACTGATAACACCGCCCTGCGGTGTTCCTTTACCTTGTCTATGCTCTAACACTCCAGACTTAAGCTGAACGGGCATTTCTAACCACCTAACAATATACATGCGAACCCAATTCTCTGGCACATGCTTATTGACAGCTAGCATTAACTTTTCATGGTCAATGTTATCAAAGAAACCTTTAATGTCTAAATCGATAACCCAATCTGTTTGCCAGCAATTGGCTCTTACCGAGGCAAGCGCCTGATGGGCATTCTTATTAGGTCGATAGCCATATGAGGAAGGACTAAACACGTTCTCCATTCGTGGCTCGATAAAATCTTTGATCACCATTTGACCAATCCTGTCGCTGATGGTAGGAATACCTAATTTGCGCATCTTACCATCTTTCTTGAGTATTTCAACCTCTTTTACTGGTGGAGGGAAATAACTCCCTGAAGACATACGATTCCAAAGTTTGTAAAGGTGCTTTGACTTGTTAGTTTCAAATTCTTCCATACTAACAGAGTCTACACCTGCACTTCCTTTGTTTGCTTTTACTTTCTTGTAAGCCGACCATATCATTTCTTGACTTACTGGTATCGATTTTGTCTCATTCCATAAATTCATCCTCTTCCAAGTTGTTAAATGTTATGAGACTGTATAACCCAATCCCTTCGCTCCACTTCCATTACAGAAGCTTCAACACTACTACGGATTAGTCCGTCCCTATATAATACTTCGGTATTCTGCCTTTGGGGTGAACCCATTGTACATTTCCCTTTGACAGCCAGCGAATCCTTTAAGAGTATCTTTAGCTGCCTGACATTATCATACAGGTTCCCGAGTTCCGTAAATGAGCCTAGATAAAAGTCATGCCCCCTGAATGACGCCAGCCGAACGGACAGTAAACAGGTATCTTCCGAACTTATAACTGCATTTCATCCTTTGCAGATTTTGACTGAATGTACAATCTTCTCGACACCTCGTCAGGGGTTCAATTGCGTTCATCTCTTTTATCCATACCTAACTGCACTCGTGGTGCAGCCTTTCCCAAACGCTCAGCACCATGGCTCTTTACCAAAGCACCTTTGGGCGGTTTGAAGCCTCCTCCTGCAAGACGACCTCAGTGGCTCAACCCTACAACTGGTTTCCACCATCTCAATTTACAGCATGTAGTGAATATTTTGCCGTTCACTACTTCTCGGCACACGATGAAGCGATTGGC
>NZ_JAENRR010000133.1 GCF_016612505.1 Carboxylicivirga marina | reverse complement strand
GTATAGGCCTCCGCAATGACGTATAGTTTGTTATGATAAAACTTTGAAGTTTTGTATCCATATTTTCAATAAAAAGGATGCACTATGATTTTTAATTTCACTAACCACACACGGTTCTACTTTTTCCGAGAACCCGTAGATATGCGTAAAGGAATCCATTCGCTCTATCATTTGGTTAAAACTTCAGGCCTGCAGGATGCACTCAATGGAGATGGTTTTGTATTCATTGGCAGAACGCGTAAATCAATCAAGGTTCTGCGTTGGCAAAAGGAAGGATTTGTTCTTTATAACAAGAAGCTGGAGCTAGGGACCTATACCTTGCCTCAGCAAGTAAGTGAGGAGGTCTTTTTTGAGCTTGAGCGTGATGTCCTTGACCAAATGGTTAATGCCATCAACCACAAAAGCAGCTCCAATGATTTGCGACTAAAAGCACAGTTAACACTCTGACAATAAGTAATAAAAGATGCAAAAATAGCATGATTTCCCATGGTGGGGTCATGCTATTTTTGTATCTTTAAGTCATGACAGACAAGGAGTTAGTAGTCTTTTTACGAGCGCAAAACACTAAATTAATAAGCACCATAGAGGAGCTGACGAAAGAGCTAGCGGCATTAAAAGAAGCCATTCTAGAGAAAGACAAGGGCGCTGAGAAGCTGAAGCGCTTAGCAACTATAAACCTTCCTAAAAAGACCGAAAAACGTCAAAACACCTCCTCTTTTTTAGAAAATAAACTACAGGCTCCTACACCCAAGGAAAGAGGTAATAATGGGGCGAAACGGAAAGTATATGATAACATCGAAGAGTTTGTAGAGGAAGTATTACCCTCGGATGCTAGCTTTGATGAAAAGGCTGCAGTTTACCTCTTTCATCGCGATGTGATAAGGTATGAGTATATTCCACCGCGTCTGATTAAACATATCTATCGCTGTAAAAAATACCGCATGGGTGATGACTTTTTTGAAGGCAATGCCCCTATAGCTCCTTTCCTGAATTCTAATTTTGACAGCTCATTACTGGCTCACCTGATTCAACAAAGATATGTGTATGGCTTGCCGGTTGAACGCATCATGAAATATCTAAACGAGATGGGTGTTGATATTCCTAAGGCAACAACTCATGGACTAATTGAAAAATCAGCAGAGTTGCTTGATAGATTAATGCCAGTGCTGAAGGATACTATCTTGGAGGATGCTTATATTCATTTTGATGAAACCTATCATACTATATTAGGCAGCGATAAAGGGAGTCGCAAAGGCTACTTCTGGAGTGCTTTTTCTCATCAAAACAACTTAATCCAGTTCATATACGAGAATGGATCACGGAGCAAGACGGTGTTTACAAACTATCTGCCGAATGATTATCAGGGTGCTGTTCAAACCGATGGATATAGCTCATATAAAGTTTTAGAAGGATGGGACTACCCAAAGGCGATACGTTTAGGTTGTGTCCAGCACTGCAAACGAAAGTTTATCGAGATCGGGGAACAGACCCAAGCTCAAGAAGTTATTGACCTGTACAATGAATTTTATAGCATACGCAAGAAAAAGCCAAAAGAAAAGTGGAAGCAAGATTCGCTTAAAGTATACAAGAAGTTGGAAAAGAAACTCAGAGAAATTGAACGAGACCCCGAAGTTTTACCCAACCATATTTTATCGAAAGCAACAGCATACTGCCTTAACGAGTTAGAATCCATTTACAACATTATCATATCCACTAGCTACGACCTGGACAATAACATCATTGAACGACCCATGCGCTATATCAGCATTAGTCGGAGAAATTCCCTATTCTGCGGTTCCAATGCCGGAGCTAGGAGAACAGCTATCTTATACTCACTGGCTGTTTCGTGCAGGCTCAACAATGTGAATACATTTTCTTATTTCAAAGATGTGATACAGCGCTTGGCTGAATCTCCAACAATGACACACGAACAAATGCGCAGTTTACTGCCTGATAGATGGGCTGAGTAAAATTGATTGACACTGCCTCAAATTGATTGATCAATCTAATGAGTTGTTTTTTTTATATCGGTAATGCGGAGACCTTTAC
>NZ_JAENRR010000132.1 GCF_016612505.1 Carboxylicivirga marina | reverse complement strand
CTTTTTATTGAAAATATGGATACAAAACTTCAAAGTTTTATCATAACAAACTATACGTCATTGCGGAGGCCTATACCTTGCAAGTACAACTCTTATTCTAAATCTAAAATAGCTATTAATATCATTTCTTGTAGTGAGGAAACAACATACAGTTTCTTCGATATCACAATGAGCATCAGTTTACCAAATAAGGAAATGGCAATCATAGCATATACACACACACGATTATTATATTCTCCTACCTACTGATTATCACAGAATAATGAAGCGCGAGAGAAAATTCCCTTACTAAGTTTTCATATAAAAATTGCCATTTATTTAGGATGTATCTTACTGTGCAAAGAGCCTTTTTTATTTTTATTGATAGAAGTTGTTTAAAGTCCTAAAATAGAATCAATTAAATTGGTTATATAATTGATTTTCAGATAGATATATTGTATATATAATAAATATCTATCAAGTGTTAAGTACTCAAATAAAAAAAAACATAAGCCCATATTTAGCTTTTGGCAATTCATGGGACAATACTAAAGTTAAACTCCACCAAGTTGTTAAAGCAATTGTATTTCGCCTTAAAACAGGCTGTCAATGGCGTGAGATACCGATAAAACAATTCTTTAGAGTTAAGTACAGTTGGAATAGCGTTTATGCCCATTACCGTAAATGGTGTAAAGATGGTAGTTGGGACAAGCTATGGCAAGTACTACTCAAAAAATATAAATCATTACTCGATATGTCATCTGTTCAGCTAGACGGAACACATACACTTGCCAAACGTGGCGGTGAAGCAGTTGCTTACCAAGGAAGAAAAAAATGCAAAACAAGCAATATGCTTATTCTCTCCGATAGTAAGGGTATACCAATTGCATGTAGTGACCCAATACATGGGAATCATAATGATGCTTTTGAACTCACAAAAAACTTTGATGAAATGGTTACATCATTAAAACAGTCAAATATAAGTGTCGATGGACTTTTCCTAAATGCTGATGCTGGTTTTGATACAATAGCATTTAGAAATTGTCTTTTCAAGCATGATATTTTTGACAACATTGATAACAATAAACGTAATGGTAAGAATGACGTTTCATTCTTGGATGAAGCTCTTTATAAAGAACGTTTTGTCATAGAAAGAACCAATGCATGGCTCGATGCTTTCAAGTCAATACTTGTGCGTTTTGAAACAAATAAAATACATTGGAAAGCTCTAAATACCATTGCGTTTTGCATTATTCTTCTTAGACAACTTTAAACAACTTCATTATACTTTCCAGCTCTGACAATCCTTCATTTTAGCGATTAATTAAACCCAGATAGATTAAATAAATTAAAGGTCTCATATTGAGCCTTAAGTTTACTTCGCTCCATAACTTACCGAAAATCCCTCCAGATAAAAAAATAATTGCTTTTTATTTTTGGTGGGAATTGTATCTATTATCCAAAAAGTAGTCTTATTCATTTAGCTCGTGGTTCAGAATCTCTATCAAGGCATTTTAGTTATCGTTTAAAAACTGGTCTACACCATCGGCAACCCCTTTCATCATTCTATGTACAATATCAATAGAGGGTGTCAAATGTCGGCTTTCAATTTTAGACAGGAGTGAAACATGTAAATAAAGCTTTGTAGCTTCTGACGTATACTATAATACGTAATAGTAGCGAAATGTTTTTGATTTCGATGATACAGAATAGTGGTTCTAACACTTGAGCTTCTCAAATTCAAAAAAAGTATGTACATTGTATAGTATCAAAGGATACTAAATAGAATCATTTAAATGATGTAAAATTCGGTGTAACACAATTTACTAAAACACTATATATAACTGGACATTAGTCATATAGCCAATTAAAAGTTTTCCCGTAGGGACTACTAAATAAAACCTGCAATCAATTGATTTGTAGGTTTTTTGTGTTTTTAGCGTATCAAATGCGGTGTCAATACTAGTTGTGTAATTGTTTTAAATTTTTCCAATATCAAAATTGCTCTTTTCGTTCCAAAACTGGACCACTATTGCAGCGGTTATAATTACTTTTAGTTCCTTGCTGCCTATTGAA
>NZ_JAENRR010000131.1 GCF_016612505.1 Carboxylicivirga marina | reverse complement strand
ACACCTTAATGCAGCTAATAATAATGAAGCTGTTTGCTTAATCTAGAAGAATACAATAGTACGTGAGTAGTTACGATCCTTTAAATAAATACAGCTCGATCCATCATATGTCCCTGTCCTTGTCCAAAAACGAGCCCAAATACCACCCAAATCATGAAACTGTTCGGTATCAACCATACCAGAAGGTAAACAAGTTAATCCTAAACTATTAGTGGCTTTATAGAAAATCCGTTCATTAGGGTACCAGTGGGCCGAAGTTGTTTCCCGCAACTTATGTCCATAATTTTCACTCGAATAGGTTTCTGCATAATCAATTAATTGTTGCCAATCATCAACATTTGCGACACGCCAACCCTCTGGTGCTATATTACGCTCATCTGAAGCTGCATGCCAGTTATTAAGAGCCCCATGTATAGCCTTATTGTCCTTATCGTTATTGTAATAAACGTAAGCACTTGTATTATTATGAAAATGTCCCCATCTACTTAAGTCTGTAACGTGTTCAATTGTATCACCATTCTGATACCTTGTTGTTTTTAAGTTTTCAGCCATCCAGACTTGTTCTCCTATTTGGATAGTTTTATAAACATTTCCATCGATATCCTCTACATTGCCATACTTTAAGTCAGGATTAAACTGAATATAATCTTCTGTTGTGAATTCTACCTGATCACCATAAATAGTATCTCTTTCATTAATATAATATGCTCTTACAAAATATGTCTTTCCTGCATTCGCATTAGAGATTACACTTTCATACGTCCCTATTTCATTACCATCAATCGTATAATTATCACCCAGGGATGGTTCCGTATTTACACTCCAACAAACGCCTCGGGATAACACGGGCAAACCTCCTTCATCTCCAATTATTCCACCGCTAATAGCTTTGCTAGCTTCGATTCCTTTTACCATAGTCGTTATTATAGTTGAATTCTCTAACCTTTCTTTTTCACAGCTAATGATTAGAAATATTCCTAAAAACAAGGCAATAATCTTTATTGATTTCATGTTTTTTCTTTTTTTTAAATAGTTTGCTATTCGTATCGAATTTATATGATTGCCAACAGTCTCGCTGCATAGTGTCGTGTGGCGAGATATTAACCCTACTTTCTTTCAAAATCTCTCTGAGCCAAATCTTTTATTTGTTTTTATCTTTTCATTCTAAAGCTCAATTGAAAATCATGAATACCTAAAACACAAACACAATATTCATAAATCAAAGATTTGGCGGTGTTCAATTACCCAACCTAGCTTCCAAAGCCTCACAAACGCCAATTGCTTTATACTAGCGTGTTGGGTTTATTTGTTATCAATAAGCTCAATTGTATTATTCTCAATTAATTCCTTGAAATCATCTTTTGTAAACTAGTTTGAAATCCATGTGCAAGCCTCGTGTAGGTTGTCGTAGGAAGTCAAGTAGAATTTCTCATCGTTATAAATGTGTTGATGAATAATTTCCCAGTCCAGATTTTCAAAAGTGATATTCTGAATTAGAGACTTCCTACTAATTGGATTTATTAGCACTTTTAATGTCTTTTGTTTTGGCCATATAGTCCCCTTATTCACAATTAGACTGTCTTCAATAGGGAACGTTTGTAAATACTCTATCAGCTTCATATCTGACATTCCTTCAATTGCCCAAATTGAATTATCTGGCACTAAAGTCAAAATACGTTTAAAAAATTCCAACTTGTCTTCAAGTTTTGAAACTGCCCAAGAGTTTTTGAAGTCAATTTCTTTTCCTACTCTATCTTTCTTCTTTCTTATTCGGAAAATATTCTTCATAGGTCTACTCTTCAATTAAACAGAACGGCTCGCATATGCGTAGTGCGGTATTTCAAGGCACTGCACAATCAAACCGCTAATATGGTTATTAGTTGCTCTAAAACTAAAATTCACAAAATGCGCTACGCATTACGTATATTTATTGTGCACAGTTATTCTTTAAGTATCATATTCTCCATCCCAAGGTTCGCCAAATGCAATAGTAGAACTTGGTTGAAGTTCAATCATCTGAATCTCTTCATTAGGAACCAACCCAAATTCAATTCCATCTATTGTTGTCTTGAAAGGTTTTACTTTGATATCCTTATAGATAAAGTTTCCTAGTTCTGAAATTAAATCAGAAAGCATTTTATTAGTTTGGTTGGGTGAAATATCACTCGTCTTACCCGCAAGTTTATATTTTGTTTCAATATGATTTCCATTTTTATCAAATAGATAAACCAATGCATATTCCAATCTCTCATTTTCCCAGTTCTCACTTGAGAAACCTTTAGGAAAGACAAAAGTCTCATAACCAAAAAACAAGATACCTTTCTCTGTCTCTCCTAGATAATGCGTATGATAATCCTCTTCTCGCATTATGGGTAATAAATCAGGGTACCAATTACTCATTTTCTGTGACAACTCAGGTTCTCCAAAGCGCTTTTTCAAAATCATAATTTTTTCACGAGAGTGTGAATAAAATTACACCTA
>NZ_JAENRR010000130.1 GCF_016612505.1 Carboxylicivirga marina | reverse complement strand
TCAAGACCCCAGCAAACTATTTATGATTTTGAAATAAACTGGAATAAAGGTTAATGCATTAATCCTTTTGGTGCAAAAAAACCATACAACCATTAACTTCATGTTGCACCGATTTTATTTGCACGACTTAGTCATAGGGCGCCGCTACGCTGTGCACGATGCTATTATGAATAGCGCTTTCAGCGCATTATTTGCAGCTTGAAGATGAACGCCCCCATCCCTTACAGGCTTCCACTAGGGGGAAGATTGATTGGCAGCTCCAATAAAAACTCTGTGCCCTTCTTTTACTCTGCGGTAAAATAATATTCCGAAGATATTCATCTGTGTTAATCTGCGTAATCTGTGGTTTAAATTATTACATGCTGTAAATCCTTGCTCCCCTTTTTAGGGGGAGCTGCCACAGGCTGTGGGGGTAATTATCACACATTCCGGTGCAAATAGCATCCTACAATTATCAACTTCGTGTTGCACCGTTTTTATTTACATTATGTAGTCATAGGGCGCCACTACGCTGTGCACGATGCTAGTATATATAGCGCCTTCTGCGCACTATTTACAGTTTGAAGATGCCCCCCATCCCTTACAGGCTTCCACTAGGGGGAAGATTGATTGGCAGTTCCAATAAAAACTCTGTGCCCTTCTTTTACTCTGCGGTAAAATAATATTCCGAAGGAATTAATCTGTGTAAGGCTAAGACTGTAAATGGTGTTTGATTGAATAATACACACTTGGATTTTTTACCAATATTTGGTAAGTTTGATAAAAACATCGAAAATGAAACGACCTGCTAATTTCAATTATTCGTGTTACAAACAGGAGATTGACTGAAATTTGATGAGCGTTCCATCTGGCAAAAAAATAAAATAAAAAACAGATGAAAAATACCTCAATATCACTCGGAAATTATTTTGACCAATTCGTTCAGGCCCAGGTTTCTGCAGGGCGATATAAAAATGTTAGCGAAGTTATTCGTGCAGGGCTAAGACTTCTGGAAAATGAGGAAAGTAAAGCTATTGCATTAAGAAATGCTATCCAGGAAGGCATTGATAGTGGAATTGCTCACAGTTTTGATCCCCAAAAAAATCTTGAGGAATTGAAAGCTAAAAAGAAAATCAATGGCTAATTATACATTGACTAACAAAGCTGTTAATGACTTAAATACTATTTGGGATTATACTTATGATACCTGATCAGAATATCAGGCCGATAAGTATTATCAAATGCTACTGAGCAGTTGCCAGGATATTGCAGATAACCCTGAAATTGGAAGAAATTATACTGGCATTACATCTGATTTATATGGTTTGAAAGCTAATCGACACATAATTTTTTATCGCAAATCTATTGAAAAGCCAATTGAAATAACAAGAATTCTGCACGAGCAAATGGATTTAAAGAGTAGAGTAGCGGAATAAAGACAACATCCTATAAACTACTATAATACGTAAATGTATTTTGCCGTTGTTTGGTTATTTTGTCAGCTACGTATCCAGCCTAAAATTCATTGGCTTTTATTTGCAACTTAATAATCCCCCCCACCGTATACACGGCGTACTCCCCCTTTAAAAAGGTGGAGAGCTGATTTACAGCTTCCCGAAGTTTCGGGACACGTGCCACTCTCTGTGTTCTCTTAAACTCTGGGGTAAAACAAAATTCCAAAGGAATTTATCTGTGTTAATTTACTTCTGATTAAACAATCATTTATTTTATCTGTGTTAATCTGCGTAATCTGTGGTTTTACTTTTACAAGCTGTCAATCAATTCTCTCCTTAAGGAGAGATGACAGAGAGGTATTACACAGTGCCAATCAAATGCTCCCCCTGGGGAGCTGCCGTAGGCTGTGGGGGTATTTATCACACATTCCGGTGCAAATAACATCCTACAATTATCAACTTCATGTTGCACCGGTTTATTTACATTATGTAGTCATAGGGCGTCACTACGCTGTGCACGATGCTAGTATGAATAGCGCTTTCAGCGAATTATTTGCAGCTTGAAGATGAACACCCCCCATCCCTTACAGGACTTCCCCAAGGGGAAGATTGATTGGCAGCTCCATAAAAACTCTGTGCCCTTCTTTTACTCTGCGGTAAAATAATATTCTGAAGATATTAATCCCGCTATGGCGGGACAAGTTCTGTGTTAATCTGCGTAATCTGTGGTTTTACTTTTACAAGCTGTCAATCAATTCTCTCCTTAAGGAGAGATGACAGAGAGGTATTACACAGTGCCAATCAAATGCTCCCCCTGGGGAGCTGCCGCAGGCTGTGGGGGTATTTATCACACATTCCGGTGCAAATAACATCCTACAATTATCAACTTCATGTTGCACCGGTTTTATTTGCACGATGTAGTCATAGGGCGTCGCTACGCTTGCACGATGCTATTATATATAGCACTTTCAGCGCATTATTTGCAGCATGGTTGAAAAGCCCCCATCGCCTTTCAGGCACTTCCCCATGGGGAAGATTGATTGGCAGCTCCAAT
>NZ_JAENRR010000012.1 GCF_016612505.1 Carboxylicivirga marina | reverse complement strand
CTAAAAATAATACTGGAAATATACTTTAAAACTTATAGCATATCTCCAGTGTTTTTTAGTTCGTAAGGATTAACTAACTATTTAAAACAAACTCGCGCCAAGTTGAAATCAACGATGGGCGAGTCATTATATTTTTAAAACCAATTGAAATCAGTATCAAACCAACACAATATTATTATCCTTACATTCCTGTCTCATGCCATCGGGCCAAATGCTCGACTGTATTTCTCCAATATGGGCTTTACGCAAAAAGAACATACACAAGCGCGACTGACCAATACCCCCACCTATCGAAAGTGGTAGTTCGCCATTCAATAAGCGCTTATGATATAATAACTCTTTGCGCTCAGGGCACCCTTCAATATCCAACTGCTTTTCCAATACTTTAGGCGACACACGAATACCCATTGATGATATTTCAAACGAACGCTCCAATATCGGGTTCCAAACTAAGATATCTCCATTTAATCCATTAAAGCCATCCGCCGTTTCGGTACTCCAATCATCATAATCAGGAGCTCGTCCATCATGCTTTTCGCCATGGGATAACTTATTACCAATCCCCATTAAAAATACTGCACCATATTCCTTGGCGGCTGCATCTTCGCGCTCTTTGGGAGTATAATTAGGGTACTTATCTAATAAATCCTGCGATTGGATAAAAGTTATTTTTTCAGGTAATATTGGCTTTATACTAGGGTAGCGTTCATAAACAATAAACTCAGTGCGTTTCATTACCTCATATATTTTTTTAACTATGTATTTGAGATAATCCAACTGATAATCAGCTTTTCCGATGTGACGCTCCCAATCCCACTGGTCAACATATAAAGAATGAATATTACTTAACTCTTCATCCGGACGAATGGCATTCATATCGGTATATAGACCAAACCCTTCTTCAATATCGTAATCGGCCAGCATCATACGCTTCCACTTGGCTAATGAGTGTACCACCTCTGCTTCCTGATCATTAAATTCTTTAATTGGAAAAGCCACTGGGCGTTCAATACCATTCAAATCGTCATTAATACCTGTACCCTTCATTACAAATAATGGTGCCGTAACACGCCTTAAACGCAATTCGGCTGATAGTGCCGTTTGAAAATGGTCTTTCACCGTTTTAATAGCATGTTCAGTCTGTTTTAAATCCAGAATTGGATCATAGTTCTTTGGAATAAATAATTTTGCCATGTTGTTGTATTTATATTGATTTATTATCTAAAACTCAATAAATGTAACGAATTAAAACATGACATATAGCATATCGTGACTAATAACACATATACTTTATTTTTGCTTTCAATTTAAATTTCAATTCAAAACTAAACTCAAAAGCGGATATATACAAAGCTTACCAACAAAGCGCAGCCACAGAAATTACTTTTAGTTATAATTAGTAATCAGTATAACTGAACCATTTCTATTAGCTTATTTAATCAAATCCCTTCTTTTTTTCAAAGTATTAACGAAGCGTATTACCAATTTTAAAAAACGGGAACCACTTCCCCACCCCAGTTTCCTGATGAATGACTACTTTTACGCCATGAGTAAAAAAGACCTGAAACAATATTTACGTGAATTAAGTAAGAAACAGCTGGAAGAGCAAATCACCGATTTGTATACACGCTTTAAAGAAGTAAAAGAGTTTTACGATTTTGCATTCAACCCTAAGGAAAACAAATTGATGGAAGAATGTAAAATGAAGATTTCTAATGAGTACTTCCCCGTTGGCAGAAGAAAAAAGGCCAAGATGAGGCGTTCGGTGGCCCAAAAGTATATTCGTCATTTTAATCGATTAGGTGTTGAACCTTCGCTGGTAGCTGATATCATGTTTTATCATATAGAGATAGCACAAACCTATTCATCTGAACAGCACATTAAGCAAGAGGCGTTTTATAAGGCCATGTTAAAAGCGTTTGGTGATGCTATTGAATATGTTGACGAACAAGGAATTCGTAAAGAGTTTAAAAGTCGAATTCAACAGATTGCAGATGAGGCGAAAGTGCAAAACTGGATGAACAAACTGGGATTTGAAAGTTTAATAAATCGTTGATGTTTTTACACCTCTCATCCAACCCTGCATTTGAAGACATACTTAAAAATATAATTGCGACCATTATAAAATAATTAACTCAACTATCATTAGTTGTCGTTTCATAAGAGGGGTTTTATACACTAATCCTCATTCAATTGAATGGGGCTTTTTTTTGAAACAAAATCAAGTATCAGCTGCGTTTGCCAACACAAAAAACAAACTTCACTAAAGCAATGGGTTCTAATAGCTGGCACCGGTTTAGAATTACCTAACATAGAGACTTTTTATGAGTGAGACACTTCGAGGTACGAATAAAAGCGTATAGGACACTATAACCTTAATTGGTGAGAATGAATAATAGTGATAAATGAGTCAGATTATGACTCCAATTGACTCTCGGGGTCGTTTTACTTTGCTAAAACGACCTTTGGTGTGAATGCCTTGGTAGCATCTTATTAAAACCATATTTGCCCTTATTTCTACAAAGCATCGTTTAAACTCTGAAGTTTCTCGTGCCATTGGTACTGTAAACTTAAAAACACTAACAGGTTATGTATTCCATGGGCAATAATAAGGGGCCATAACCTTTTAAATTTCCAATAATATATTCCATAAACCAGAGCCATCGGGATAATCGTAAATAGCATTAGCCAACCTTGATAAGTATGGAAAGATAGTCTGATTAGCATGCTAAAACAGATTACAACTATTGGGTTTAATTTCTCTAAACGCTTAAACAAGTATCCTATCAGCAATGATTCTTCATATATCGAATTGATTACTAAAATCATTGACAAACTTATCCAATTGGCATTAAGTGTATACTCCGGGTTGTTTCCCGGATTAAATAATTCTGGATTAACAAAGCCCGTGATGCCCGATGAAATATTGATTAACAGATTGGTAAAATAGAAAAGTAGTATGGCAATCAATATCATTCGGAACTTAAAGCCGAGGTTAAAATCTGACAATTTCCAACCTCGATATTTTAAGTATACCCCGATGATGGCCAATGTTATAATTTGGTATAAGGTTAAAATATAATTGCCATTATTCGAAACAAGAATTTCATCTGATGTGTAGTCGTACAGTATGGCTATTGTTGAATTGTAGATAATAAATGCAAAGCCAAGAAATAATACAATTATTAATTCCAACTTAGAATGATAAACCGATTTCTCTTGCTTAACTTTCTTCGCCTTTAACGAATTCCGACGCTTAACTTCCTCTATTATTTGTTGTTTCTCTTCACCAAAGTAATAATCAAGCTCCTTTGATAAATGTTCGAGCTCTTTATCAGTTTTGTCTTGTAGCTTAAGTCCAGGTTCGTTAATCATGTTATTTAGCGTTTAAAATCAACTTATTAAAACTTGATTTTACCTTTCAAAATATTTGTATTACTGGCACCCTGTATGTAAAGGACTATTGCGGTTTATTGGGCTTAGTACTTTTATTTCTTTATTTTTGCAATAAATAATTCCTCTTCATTGTCAGGCCAGATTACTATACCACCTTCTTGAATAGTTTTTAATGCTTCTATTTTATCAATCAACTTTTTTTTCTTTTCCCCACCATTTTGTTTAAGAACAGTTTTAATGAATTTTTCAGTTGAGCGTATTAATATGTCTTCGATAATATTATTAAACTCTTCGAATAACTCTTTAAGATTATATTCTTTAAAAGTATTGTTAGAATCGGAAACTGAAATACTACCGTTGTCAATTAGAGCTCTTTGAAATTGATGTGGATTAATTACTCCATCATCAAGAAAGTCAACTGTGTGTGCCCCAACAATATTTCTAAATTCAATTAATTTACAACTATTGATTCTGTTTTTTTCTTTTGTTTTGTTTGGGAGCTTTATTAGTTCAATAAAGGATAGTACAGCAGATTTTTGCAGATATATTGCATTTGTGATTCCGTATAGTCTTAAATATTGTTCTCCATAATCTTGAATCTTAGTAGGGCCACCTATACCAAATTTTAGGAAGTTTTCTTTTGCAAGTTCTGTGTCCGATAAAACATCCATTAAACTGCATAAGACACTCCAATCGTTTGCATTTTCAAACTTGAGTTTCTTTGTGATTTCTGAAACAAAAGGTTTATCGTTTATTCTGGCAGCTATATCATTCGCTAAGTCCCGAATTATTTGCTCACATTTTAAAATTATAGAAGGATTCATTTTTTATTATTAAGCCCAACATACAGATATTATATTAGCATATATACGCACCTATGTGCAGATACATTTAATATT
This sequence comes from Carboxylicivirga marina, assembly GCF_016612505.1. GTDB lineage: Bacteria > Bacteroidota > Bacteroidia > Bacteroidales > Marinilabiliaceae > Carboxylicivirga > Carboxylicivirga marina. Next base: position 115,467 of record NZ_JAENRR010000012.1, on the reverse strand, counting down.
ACTATTTACTACCTTATTGATTCTCCTCTCCCACCAGTTGGTAAGGAATAGCTTATTTCCGATTAGTGAATGCTAAATTAAAATATTTTCTGGTCTATGCATGCTTATGTCGATAAATAACCTCATTGTGTTGATGAATGGATAGCATCGTTTAGCAAGCAGATATATGCATCAGTGCGATGGCTTACCCGAAAGCGATGATGACATTTTTTCTACTCAAGCACCTTGTGCAGTACTGCCCAAATTGATTGGGCTATACCCACCAAGTTATTTGGGCTTATGCTTCCAATGTGTTTGGGGTAGTAAGTCCTAGCGGTTTGGGCTTATAAGGACAAGTGGTTTGGGTATCAACATGCATAATTAGGGGAATGACTAAAAAAAAGAGTCTGACTAATAGCCAGACTCTTTAGCATGTTCTATGCTGGAACTAAATCAAAAAGTAATCTTCCTTTTTTTAGTGTTTTTCCTTTGTGGAGAATAACTCTCACTTCCACCTGATAAATGCCACTTGCTAATCCTTCAGGCACAAACAATAGCAATTCCGAAGGTTTGTTTTTAATCACATTGGATACTTTTGTTTCAGTACCGTCATCGGCAATAAAAAAGATGCCTTGTTGTGAATCTTCTGTGTCAAACTTTAATAAGGAGCCTTTGATGGATGCCACTTGACCGGGCGTAAAGTCCTCATTAATGGTATTGCTCTTTAGGTTGATAAACTGTTGCAATACGGGTTGAGGTGAATTGATTTCCACCTTTTTAAGTTCAATTTTTCCAGACGCTTCAATAAGCCTTTTGCCAGGGTTAAGGTTTAACTTAACAGCATGACGGGCGACATCAAAACCATCTTCATCATTCATAAATACCCCCGAAATACTAGGTTGTACCTTAAACAAGCCCGTATTCAGATTATTACCTTTCTGTATTGCATCGGCAATGGCGTATTCATACTCTTCTATAACCGAAAGTGCTTCGGCCCTGGTAACGGTAGAGCCTTTACCAACCATTGATTCAACAATTTGTTCCACATTAATGGTGTCATTGTCGGTTGTGACTGCCATGCAGTCATTAGGATCATCAGTCAGATGATTTGGAACAAGTCCATAGCGTAAAGCCATAATAAATAAATTATAAATCCTATCTTGCAAAGCTCCGCCGGCCACATCGTCCAATCCGCGTCGCCAAACTAAGAGAGGTTGATGACCAGCCGGCGGTTTACTTTGCAAAATTTCAATAATAAAGCTAGCTCTATTTAATATTAGGTTAATATGACATCCGTCACCCAACTAACTGCTTTTGGTTAACAGCTTATTTCACTTGATAAATAACATAAATTACCTGATGAATGATAGTAATTCTTTGAAATCGCATGACTTTGACATAATATTGACGTTATAATGCAATGATTTGCAAGATATAAGTACACAAAGTTTAAAATCACTAAAGACGTACAATCTATAAATAAGGGGTCACTGTATAAGTTGCGGACTAAATGAATCTTTACATCAGCTAGTTCCATTGATGCTTTCACACGCTCTAATTCTTAAGCGCATCACACGCAAAGTAAGTAAACTCCTTTGCTGTTCTACTAGCTTATTCATTATTCACTCCATCACTGGCTCGTCAAATGAACAGGCCAACGCGCCATCCAAAAATCCAAATGAATTTCCAAGGGGACTGACCTCAGCAACATAGATGGGTACCTTTCAAGCGAAGTGAACGAAGAATTAAAAGCTGTTTGAAATCGATGATAATCGGTTGAGTTCTTTTAATTCAGAGAATGAGATTAGAAAGGTCATCGAGTGCTGCCGTCAGCGGACTCTTTGTATACTTTCTCGACTGTAGGAGAAAGTATAAGCCTTCGCGGCTTTAGCGAACGCCTTATCAGGCAGATTTTCTTTTAACATTGCTGTAAAAGAAACAATCCCGCTCATGATTTTTGTGGATTTTAAAACTAAAATCCTACAAAATCGATGTCGGGACTAGCCGGAAAGAATACCTCGCACTCTTTTCTCTTCTCAATAATTCTAATGAAGTAAGATGTTTTTCAAACATTAAGGCAAGCCCCTTCATTGAATTATTACAAGAAGAAATAATCCACTCCATCACTGGCCTTCCCTTTCCGACTGGCCCACGCGCCACCCAAGAACCCGTCGAATTTACAGGGGGCCTGACATCAGCAACGTAGATGGGTACCATTCAATCGAAATGAACGAAGAATTAAAAGCTGTTAGAGACCGATGATAATCGGTTGAGTTCTTTTAATTCAGTGAATAAGATTAGAAAGGTCATCGAGTGCTGCAGTCAGCAGGATTTTTCGTTAGTTTTTTTCCTGAAGAAAAAAGTAACTCGGGTTTGGGCGAAGCGCCAAGGTTAGTGTCTTACCAGACTGGTTGCCTTTTGTCATTGCCACAAAAGGCAGAAAAATTCTAGTCTGGCAAAATGTCCCTCGCGCTCAAACTAATTTCTATATATCTATTAAAAGTAAAGCCTTTTATCAAAGGCAAAAGCAAGCTCCTTTTAAGAAGTATCACGAAATTAGTTTTTCACTCCAGCACTGGCCTCCACTTTCCGGCACGGCCTACACGCCATCCAAAAATCCCAATGAATATCCAAGGGGACTGACATCAGCAACGTAAATGGGTACCTTTCAAGCGAAGTGAACGTAGAATTAAAAACTGTATATAATTACTGCTGTTTTATGAATAATACCTTCAACTCCCTGGTGCCGGGAAGGCATTCCCATTTTTTAGAAAAACGGGAAACAAAAACCTTATTGAAAGAGGTGATTGCTGCGCATCAGAGTTGGATTTATTGCTGCAGGCTTCCCTTCTCCTTTGTCGAAGCCACATTTGTTCATTTGTTTTTGTTTTTATGTATTCACGATTTCCACTTTGTTCCAATTCGCAATATCCACTCTTATCACTTCCTTTCAATGATTCGAAACCTTGTTTCGAGTGGTGAATGAAAAGACGATAATTTCCAAGGGTTCTGACATCGGCAACGTAGATGGGCACCTTTCAATCGAAGTGAGCGTAGAATTAAAAGCTGTTTGAGACCGATGATAATCGGGGGAGTTCTTTTAATTCAGTGAATAAGATTAGAAAGGTCATCGAGTGCTGCCGTCAGTGGGGTTTTTCGTTAGTTTTTCACCTGCTGGAAAAAATAACTCTGGTTTGGGCGAAGCGCCAATTATTACTTCCTTTTGCATTGCCCAAAAGGAACAATCCCGCTCATGATTTTTGTGGATTTTTATGCTAAAATCCTACAAAATCGATGTCGGGACTAGCCGGAAAGAATACCCTCCCGCTCTTTTCTCTTCTCAATAATTCTAATGAAGTAAGATGTTTTGCAAACATAAAGGCAAGCCCCTTCATTGAATTATTACAAGAAGAAATAATTCACTCCATCACTGGCCTTCCCTTTCCGACAGGCCAACGCACCACCCAAGAACCCATTGAGTTTACAGGAGGCCTGACATCAGCAACGCAACTTGGGCCCCACTTATTGAGTGGAAGAACGGAAGATTTGGAGCATGAATTGAGAATCATTAAATCTTCCCTGTAAGGAAATATTAGTGGGTAAGTGAGTGCTGCAGTCAGCGGACTCTTTGCGTCCTTTCTCGACTGCAGGAGAAAGGATGAGCCTGTCCGGCTTGAGGACAAAAATATAAGCAAACTAGGAAATGAAAATTCATCGTTTAAGCGAATGCCTTTTGTCATTGCAATCAATTAAAACCTATTATCGCCCCTGCCCCATTCATTTAATGAATCAACACAAGTTAACTCCCCGATTTGCACATCTAGACAATCAGAAAATATATAAAGTCTTCATGTATATTTACAAAAAAGTTCACTATGCACTACAAGTACTCAAACAAAACCAAGGTACTCGATAGCGAGATAACCACGGGGTATTTACTGGCCTCAACCAATCAAAATGATATTGTTGAATTACATATTGACGCAAGTGGTATTGTACCGGCCCATGCCCTACCTATTGATGTCACCTTTTATGTTAGTTCAGGAAGCGGAACACTTATCCTATCCAACGAAGAAATAATTGCTAATACCGGAGATATTATTCATGTCGACAAAGACCTGGAAAGAAGTTGGGAAAACAAGGGCAACGCATCCTTAAAGTTATTGGTCATAAAGCAAAAGGTATCAGATTGATAAAAGGAGTGAATTATCTGGAGCGAAATATAGAACAAAAAAAGTGTATCCAATAACAGGACTCGTTTACATTTGGACTTACGAATCATTGCAAGCCATTTTAAATCCCCATCCCCACCCCGAACGGTGTGGTACTTCCCCTTACTTTCAATAGCAAAGGGAAGAGCTGATTAACATGATGTTGAAAAATCGCATATAAAAAGGGGATAACTTCGCTTAGAAATTATCCCCTTTAACATCACTTATTGTTAATTATCTCTTAACCAACTTAGTAACTAAATCACCAACTTTTACAAAGTAAATACCATCCTGTAATTCAGCAACTGAGATAAGACCATTGCTTACCATTGCTTGTTTTACCAGCACACCATTGATACCATATACTTCAATAGTGCTTCCTTCTTCTGCACTAGTAATATTAAGTATATCCGTGGCCGGGTTAGGATAAATAGTCAAATTTTCTACATTCGCTTCAGCTATTGCTGTAGCAGATTTTAAATTAGGACCTTTAACATCATCAATAAAGTATGAATTCAAGTCACCATCGCCTCCTGCAGGATAAATAAAAACATGCTTATATTCAGCATCACTCAAGCCTGTAAATACATATGTTAATGTCTCCCAAGTATTTACCTGCGTTACATCTTGCCATATTTCAGCCTTATTAGGTGCATTATCAGAATCAGCATCATCAGCAATTTTTAATAAGAAACCTTTGATTGCAGGTGAATACGCTTTAATACTAAAAGCCGCTTTGCCACCAATAATCTCAATAGACTCATTGAGTTCAAAATGAATTCTATCCCAGTGATTCCAACCACTTGTTGTAGGTTTTACAAATTCAAACACTTGATTAGTTCCTCCTGCAGGATCATCTACAATGTTAAAGGTAGGTGCTGGTGCTCCCATCGTTTCCACAACTGCACAAACACTGGCACCATCAAAATCATTCAACAAATTAACAGGCACTGGGTCAGGTGTTGTTGCTGAACCAATAGGTCCAGTTATATTATCAAAATAAAATACCTCATCTGTTATGCCATTAGAACCGCCGTAGCCCGGAAGAAAAACAACATGAAGATATTCGTCATTTGCACTAGTAGTTGAAAAATCTAGACTAATCGATTCCCATCCGTTACCTAGGGTTGAGAAACCAACTTCAACATCACCACCACCATTTAAGGAAGATTCAAGCTTTAATAAACCACCAGTAGCCACAGTTGTATATACATCTAATGTTACAGTCTTGTTTGCTCCTGTTAAATCAATGTAATTATCTGCTAATATAATTTTCGCATGCTGCCAATCTTTCGGGCCATCTTGGTCCCATGCTACTGTAGGCCCGTTTTCAGTATATTTAAGTACCTGTCCATGACTTCCACCAACAGCAGGGTCACCAACAATTTCACCTTGTCCTCCATCTCCAAATATTAGATTATCACCATAGTCAGATTCAAAATCTAAGGGTAATGATTGTGCTAAAGTCATTCCGATAGATAGCATTAGAACAGTTAATAGAGTAAATAATTTTTTCATGTTGTTCATTTTAATTAGTTAATAAAAGGGTATAGTAATTGCAAATATTTGTCATTGTCATATTTGAACAATGCAATTACATTAACAACTCTTTACGATTTTAAACATTCATTATTTGGAAAACCAATATGTAAGCTCTATTTAATCTGTACAGTTGAATAAGCGTATTGCACAAACAATAGACAAACAACACTATAACGCTGTATACCTAATACTTACACAACTCACAAACACGTTAACTCATCATGTCTTATGAAGTATTATTATCAAGTAAATGAGATACTTTTTCGGCTTTTAAAGGGACAATCTAAAAGACTACGGGTTGATAGCGTCCATAATGGATAAACACATCAAAATCAAATGATAACAGGTGGCATTTCATCGTTCTGCATCCAACAAAGAAGATTATTTATCGTGTGTTTGATATTAATGTCGCAATAAAGTGCAGTTTAAGAAAGCCCAGTACAACGCATTGGGAAAGTTACAATGTTCACAACTTGGACTGTAAGTCTAACTTAAATTGACAATCAGCCAATTAGCTTATTCCTTTACATTGCACTCAGTTTGGCAGGAAGTGCTATTTTGATGGCACAGGCAATGGATAGATAATGATTAAAAATATAGAAACACCAACTCACTAATTTTTGAATATAAAAAAGGCAGGAAATAATGGTGTAAACCATCACTCCCTGCCTTGTGTAACTATTTGTGTATGTGTTCTATCTAAAAGGGTTGGCCCATTGGCCTCCCTGAGTAGCATGAATCATAAGCACTTCGCTTCCTACCTGTACTTTAAAATCACCTTCTTCAAGCACCCACTCTCCATTAAGATTAACAAAAGCCAGATCTGAAGCTTTTAACTCAAATTCAACGGTTTTCGTTTCCTGCACCTGTAGCTCTACCTTTTCAAAACCTCTTAATCGACGATTATCTGGCGTAATAGAGGCATATAAGTCTGAGCTAAAAAGCAATACTGCTTCCTTGCCTGCTCGTTGTCCCGTATTGGTAACATCAATGGAGAAGGTTAACACATCAGTAGCTGTAAAGTTGGTTTTATCAACCCTTAAATTACTATACTCAAATGTGGTGTAACTCAGTCCATGTCCAAAACCAAACTGTAAATCCTGCACCGCACCATAATTGTAGGCTCCTTCCATCTCCGTTCTGTTCTCAGCCGGCTTATAATCGTAATTCATCAGTGAATTAGGATGCTTTGGATAGGTATAAGGTAGCTTACCAGAAGGGTTAGTCACACCAAATAAAATATCAGCTGTTACCTCTCCACCAAATGTACCCGGCAGATAAGTATGCACAATGGCTCCTGCCAGAGGCTCAATATTAGGAATGGTACGCGGACGACCTTCATTTAGCACCAATACAATTGGTTTACCTGTTTTAGCCAATGCTTTTACTAAATCTTGCTGATTTTGCGATAATGAAAGATCATTTAAGTCACCTGGTTTCTCGGTATATGTATTTTCACCCACACAGGCTACAATAACATCTACGCCTTTTGCGGCCTTTACAGCTTCAGCAATATTTGTACTTTCTTCTTTCCAATAGGCGTCTTTCTTATATGATACACCTGCTGCATACACCACATTTTTAGCATGGCTCTTAATGGAGGTCAGGAAGGTATTCTTGTTATCGATAAACTGTTCGACTTTTTCGCCTTGCCACGAGAGTGTCCATCCACCTTGTAAGCTACGTAAGGAGTGTGCATTAGGACCCGTTACAAGGATTTTATGATTAGCAGATAATGGTAAAATATTGTCCTCATTCTTTAATAGAGTGATGGACTCTTCGGCTGTTAGGCGTGCATCAGCCTTAAACTCATCACTCGCAAACTTTTCATATTCCTGATAGTCAAACACCGGCTTTTCAAATAAGCCAAGACGATACTTTAAGCGCAAAATACGACGCACCGCATCATCCAGTCTGGACATAGATACCTCCCCTTCGTTAACCAACTCTACAAAGTGGCAGGTATAAGCAGTATCATAAGGCACCATGGCCATATCAATACCTGCATTAAAGGCAATTTTAATGGCTTCTTTATCACTTTTAGCAATACGATCGCGGGCATAAAGGTTATTAATATCTTGCCAGTCGGTTACTACCACACCATCAAAATTTAAATCCTGCTTAAGCATTTTCGTCACCAGATTATAACTGGCATGTACTGATTCACCATTGACAATACCTGAATTAACCATTACGGTTAAGGCACCAGCCTCAACGGCTCTTACAAATGGTTCGTAGTGCTTTTCGATTAGCTCCTGCAAAGGAATATTAGCAGGCGTTCGGTCCTTACCATTTACCGGTGTTCCGTAGCCTAAATAGTGCTTGAGACAAGCAGCAACATTGTATTGTCCAATTTCCTCTTTATTAGCTCCCTGGTAACCTGTTATCACCTCTTCACCCATTTCTGAAATCAGGTAAACATCTTCACCAAATGTTTCCCAGATACGTGGCCACGCCGCATTACGACCTAAATCCAATACCGGAGAAAAGTTCCAGGGCAGGTTTGATGCACGTGTTTCGTAAGCCGTATTCTGAGCTCCTTTGTGCACGAGCGCTCTGTTAAAAGTAGCTGCCTGACCAATTTGTTGTGGTAAGAATGTAGCTTTCTGTGTATAAGTAGTTCCGTGTATGGCATCGATACCATAGATAACAGGAATACCCGTTGTTTCAATTGCCATTTCCTGAATTCGACTCACAACAGCATGCCATTCTTTTAGACTTAATGGCGTATTGGAGGCTGTATTAAGGATGGAACCCGTTTTGCGATTGACTAATACGTCTTTTAGCATCACTTCGTCTAACTTAAACGGGAAATGACTGGAGTAAACATTCTCACCTTCTCCAATGACATCAAGTGTGAATTGAGCTGTTTGCCCCACTTTCTCTTCAACAGTCATTTGCGCTAATATCTTATCTATTTCCTGCTCATACGGCGAAGTCTGTTCTTCGGGCTGACAAGCTATAAAAGATAGGCATATGGCTATGACCGCAATTATAGTATTTATTCGTTTCATCTGTAAAAAATTAATTCTCAATAGACATGACTCTTGCCGCTGATGCAGCATGATATTTTCAATAATATTTAATTGCCTTTTTCTAATTCAGTGTTATGCTGATAGTGCTGCTTCTGGCTACCTGCCCTCTGCTATCCTTTGCTTCAACATACCAGCTCAGCTTGCCTGCAGTTATATTATGAGTAGAAGCGGTACCCGATATTTCGGCTTCCAGTAATGAAAATTCAGAAGCTTCGCCTTGTTGCACATATAAATCGTAAACAATAGTACCCACCCCATGTGTTGATTCATTCCAGCTAAATGCAATATCGCCTGCCAGGATGTTGGTCTTTGGTGCGATAACGACAGGTCGGGATGGTAACACGCCACTTTCGCCTTCACCGGTTGTTGAAAATGAAACAACCTCACTTTTAGTGCTATTTGCAGCATCATGTGCCTCTATTTGACAGTAATATATTGTGCCGAAAGCTAAATTTTCTGTAGGCGTGTAGCGAGTGTGTTGCAAATTGGCGCTTTCTACACTAAGCTGATTTTCTTCTGTTCCTAACCAAATGGTATATGTCAGCTCATCTTCTTCGGGGTCGCTTGCCTCCCAGGTAAACGAAGGTCTTAAAAGTTCGCAAGTGGTACCTTCGGCGGGATTAAGAATAACAGGTATATTGGGTGCCAGATTAGCATCTTCTGATTTTTCGCAAGCGAACAAAACCACCATTAAACCGAATATCATCAATTGTTTTTGCATAATTCTTTGTTTTAATGATTGTTATGATACAATAAAGCTGATCGTTTCTGAATAATAATCATTGACAACTTTTAAAAGGTAAGCCCCACTCTTGAGCTGACTTACGTTTAAAATCATTTGATTATTTAATGTCTTCTGTTGTTTGGCTATCAAACGTTGTCCATTAATTGAATAAACTTCCAGTGTATACTCCTGTTCATCATCAAAAATGGGACAATTGATATAAATAACACCCTCATTAACCGGGTTAGGATAAATATCAATCGCATCAATTGTGAAAGACAGCTCTGTATCTTGCGAACATTGATTACTGTCCATGATGTTAGCCGTATAGTTTCCGGCAGCCAGATTTTTTAAGCTTAGGCTTGATGACTGGCTCACATAGCTTTGACCATTTACTTCGATGGTATATGGCGCTTCTCCTCCTTCAATCTCAATAGCCACAGTACTACCTTTTAATATGGCTTTACTTTTTAAGGCATCAGCCTCCTTTAGCACCACTTTGTAATAACTATCGTAAAGATTAACAGATGTAGCAACAAGCTGATATTCCCCTGCTGCCAGGTCAGAGATTGTGTAGGGCACATCCTGGCTGATCGGATGCGTACTACCATCGTTTAATTCTATTGTAAGCGGTGCTACTTTACTAAGAATCGTCATATTCCCATCAGCTAATTGATAGCATGATGGGGATACATACGATATCTGAAAATTTGTAGCAGAGAATATTTCGTCAAGATCATCAGAGATAACAGCTCCAACTTGCTTAAATTCAAACCAGTTAAGATTATGCTCTTGTTGTTCGACCTTAAAACGTAAATGGTATTCACCCTTATTAAGTAACAGAGAGGTACCATTCTGTGTTTCCCATGTGCTCCAGCCACCGGTACTTCGCAATGAAATAGTCGCTACAGATTCAAATGTTTCACCATTGTCCTTACTGAGCCACATCGATACTTTTGGCGCATTATTCTCAGAGGCAATACGCATGCTTAAATCATAGTAAGCCGTATTTTGCACAGAGATCAGATAGTCGAGGTAATAGCCTTCGCGGGCATACGAGGAGTTCATACCTCCGCCTTCGTCGGAACAATTCTCAAACGTAAATCCATTATTATGCTTAAAATCTTCGGCTTCGATTTTACCAGGAACAGCATGGCGCATAGGCAAGTTATTAGCCACAGGCATATCACTAAAACTTCCAAGGGCTTGTGTCCCTGATACAACACTTGTACCACTGTAAGTCAGGGATAATTCATCAAAATAGGTAAACCTGGACGCTGTGGTCAAGGCCAATATTTTAGGATTATGAGCACTCACCTGCACATCACTTAGTTGAACGGGCTCATTAGCTCTATCTTTTAAGGTAAACTCACCCAGGCTTAAACTGGCACCTGCATCAACAGCTTTATTAAGTGTCAAATAAACAAGCTGGCCTTCCTTGTCTGATTCAGCCGAAAAAGCTTTGAAATCGACATTACTGATAGCCTGAGGATTTACAAATTCGAAGAAGTTCAAATTGGCTCCTCCCTGCTCAAAGTAAAACACCACTTTCACCTCTCCTGCCGGCAAAATAATGTTGTTAAAAGCCGTTGTGGTCCATGTTTCGTAGTTGGCCGTTGATGGTACTTCAAGTACAGAGGTCACATCAAGACCATTGACCATTAACTTAATTTTTGCAGCATTACCAGCATGACGAATATTAAGTGTGTAGGACTGTTCGGTCGTATTATTAATAGTGTATTGCAACCACTCATTATCAGCGGTCCACCCAACATTATAAGGCGCCTCCACAAAAGAACCATCTTGCTGAGTATCGGTGCAATGTTGAACATCTACACCATCACTACGATAAGCCCAGCCGGTATTCCAATCGGTATAATCAGTCACCTGACTCAGGTTAGCCGTATCAGTATCCCAATAAGCATAACCATTGCGTCCTAAATCGTAATCGGCAAACCACGTTCTATCGCCAATCTTATGCGACTTATATGGCTTCGTATCATAAGTCTGTGGCTGACGTATCATCGCATCAATCACATCATACATGACCGTTACATTTTCAATTTTATGGTTATTGGCCCATTCTTTAACAGCATCGATCGCAGCCTGTCCGGTAACATCATCTGATGTTTCACTAGTGCGCCAGCCATCAATTAGCTTTTTGTAGGACTGCGGCTCTTCAACATACATGATATTGTTAATACCATTCTTTTTCACCGGCCACCACGACCATCCAATATCTTTGCTTTCACAAAGGGAAATCAAGTGCGTATACCACACATTTGAGTTCTCACCACTCTCCCCCAACCATAAAGGCACATTGTACTGCTCACTTTTTTCAATTATCCAATCCAGTGAATTGGCATCTACATTATTCCAATATTTATGAAAACTAATGACCAGGTTATCATCCCATAAAGGATCTGGCAAACCATCGTAGTTATTAGCCCAGTCGTTACCTTCCAAAAAGATAATATGATCATCACCTGTAGCACGAATGGCATCTGTACATTCCTCCAGCAAACTCCACAGCATTTCATTGCCATTATCCTTGAGTTCATTCCAATTCGTTTCATTCAACAGGTCATAGCCACCAATCCAGGGCTCATCTTTATAACGTTCGGCTAATTTACGCCACAGAGCCACCATCTTATGTCGGTTATCCGCATCTTCCCATAAAGATGGTTTACTATCGTCATAATCACTAATATCAGCATTTCGCCCTTGTCCGCCTGGTGCCGCATGCAAATCAAGAATCAGATACATATTATTGGCTTCACACCAGCTTAATACATCGTCGACACGCTCGAAGCCACTTTGAAACCATGTGTAATTTTTAGTACTCAGATTGCTGGCGCTTTCATCTTCAACAGGAGGTGTAAACTGGTTGTAGTGCATGGCCAGACGCAAGCTATTAAAGCCCCATTTAGCCATGGAATCCACATCAGCTTTAGTCATATGATTGTTCCACCACAGTTCAAAAAATTCATCTGTTACGGTTTTGCCAATCGTCTCAGTTAGTTTTGCTCGAAACTCATGCTGTGTTCCGGCAACACCAGCTGTTTTCATCATGTACCCTTCCATTAGCACCCAGTTACCTGTGCCAACACCGCGTAAGATTACTTTTTCTCCCTGATCGGTTTTAATTAGCTTACCATCGGTTTTAAGTGTTTGGGCATTAATCGCACAAAAACTTAAGGCTAAAACAATTAAAGGAAATATATACTTCATCTTGTTTCTTTTATATTCTACCATATTTAAACTACTATAACCTGCACTTATTATAAATCTAAGAATCAAACTACAGCAGTTTAATTCACATTGAGTAAGGCAGCAGGTGAATGAACATTCACCTTTCTGCCTTATTCTCTGTTATAATTATGGCTTTTTAATACCAGGATATTCCTTCTTCAACATGATGTCATCGACATATACGACACCGTGCGTGCCTTTACCATGACTAAACATTACCCATAAATGTCTGATATCATTGGCATCGATATTACCATGAGAGAAATCCTTGTCGGAAAAGTCAAATGACAGGTCAAGCCATCCATCAGTAGAATTGATAGTATGTTCCACTTCAACACGTCCGTCATAATGATCAATTGTTGTAAGACCGACTTTTAATGTGCGCTCATTCTCAGGCATATTAAAATTATAATCTATTCCGCCGATATTAACGGTATTGCCTTCAAGATAAACGCGTAATGCTACCTCGGTGTATTCGCTGGAGAAATTTAGAGAACCCTGAGAGATACCATAATTCGCTTCGGTCCACCAACCACCAGTTTTACCCATCAGTAAAACATTACTTCCGTCAAATACATACGGATTGGTATCGGGATTATAATCATTCAACAGTTTGGTATCACCATTGGCTTCAGCCCATGATCCTGCATAAGTTGCATCATCGTCAAAGTTATTGAATAGCACACTTTCTTTCTGAATATTGCCTTGCTCAATATTTACGGTTGCCTCAGCACTTAAGAATGCCCCTTGAACAGTCGCTTCAAATTTCACTGTATATGTTCCTGCATCAAGGTAGCGCTTCGTTATGTCTGTTTCATCGGTATTCACCCATACGCCATCACCAAAATCCCAGCGACTGTCAGTAAATACAGTTGAAGCATCAGCACTAATTTGTAAGCGTCTTAAATTCTCTTCTCCAGCCACTCCAGGCGTAGAAACATCGCTTACAACAATCAATTCATCTGCCAAAACACTGATTTCATCAAATGTTTCAACGTTAACTCTATTACCGTAAACAGCCGTTACCTTTGGCTGGTAGGTGCCATTAACGGTGTAAATAAACACACCTGACTGCTGACGCACGGTTGTGCCATTACCAAAATCCCACTCAATGTAACTCAAATCTGGTGTATTGTTCTCAAAAGCATAGCTATTGGCAATACCAATTTCATTTGAAACATCGGTAAATGAAACATCCAGATCGATGACATTCTCACTCCAGTCTTTTGGCTTACTTTCATCTTCGCAAGCCACTGTTAATGCCAATACAGCGATTGCAATCGTATATAATATTTTCTTCATTGTATTAATCTTTTAGAATGCATACTTTATTCAAAGCAACCAGGAACTTTTTGAATTAATTCAATATCGTCAACCATAATCACACCTGTACCATCACGACCTGCACCTCTGTCGTTGTCCCATGCATGTGTAAACATTACCCAAATACTTTTTACCTGAGTTGGGTCAATCTGTTCAAATGAACTATCAGTAAAATCAAACTCTACATCTACCCACTGATCTAATTCGCTTACTTTGATTTTACGCTCAATCTCCTGACGACCAGAACCATCATTTAAACCAATTTTTAGGTTTAAGTAAGACTCTGGAATATTAAAGTCGAAATTACCCTGGCTCACTTCAAAGGTGCTTGGAATGTGAAAACGCATGGCTACTTTACGCCACATACCCGCAGGTGAGAAGTCAAAAACATCAGAATCGAAATCATAAGCTACTTCAGTCCACCAGCCACCGGCTTTACCAATTAACAGCACATTGTTACCTTCGGGAAATTGATAAGGATTTTCATCCACATGGTAATCTTTGAAAAGCGCTACATCATTCGGGTGTTTTTGCACCCACGAACCTGAATATCCGGCTTCATCGTCAAAGTTGTCCATTAAAATGGTTTTACCAATATTACAATCTAAGGTCTCGCGTGCTTCAATAGTGGCTACTTCCGTTGACAACTCGCCATCATATGTATAAGCATTAAATTTAAGGATATAGTCTCCCTCATAATTGTAATAGATGGTATCCTTATCCTTCGAACTCGATTCGCCGTTGCCAAAATCCCATGTGATAAACTGTACGGCATTATCGGCTTCTCCTCCTGCTCCACGAACATATTCAACCTCATATATCTGAGTAGCAAGTTCTGTAACATTAATTTGAAGCTGTTCAGCCAGTTCGTTTAAGCTTTCAGGATTTTGTTTCTTATAGTCGTCTACTACCCCAACCTCGGTTGGTTCGCAATTCCAAACACCGACTGCTAAAATGACCAGTAGTAGTTGTGATAAATATTTCATAATAATAGTTTTTTAGTTGCTTAATACCCTTGGTTTTGTTTTAATGGCTTTGCACTAGAGCTCGATAATTGAATTTGCACATCGGCAATTGGCCAAACTCCACGTGTTTCTCTATCAAATGTGACATCAAACGGGCTTTCGTAATTGTTAGTGATGGTAGCATCGGCAACATCAAGACCACGTCTTAATAAATCCCAATAACGTAAACCTTCGCCAAAGAACTCTTTTCTACGCTCTTCATACACTCTATCGAGGCTTACCGGCGGGTGAGTGCTAAATCCGGCACGCACACGTACTTCCTCGTAATAGCTCTGTGCCTCTCTAGAGAAAGAACCACCATTTAATGACAGCTCAGCGGCCATTAACAGAACATCAGCATATCGTACCACAGGGCGACCATCAGGGTGACCACTAAAGGCGGCATCGTCAACAAACTCGCTTAAAGGCGTAAACTTCTTAAAGTAATATCCGGTATGTTGATAGCTGTTAGAATAACCATTTTCACCTACTTCATCATTCGCATCTAAGATAGTAGCATTACGACGTTCATCATTCGCATCAAAAATGGCATATACATTAGGATGAATAGTTCCAAATCCCCACCCTGCAGCGTATGTTGAAGTATTTGACAAGTCTCTTAATCCATAAAACTGAACATCACCACGGCTGGTTCCTTTACCATTATATGAATAAGGAATCTGATAAACATGTTCCTTACTATAATAGGCTTCTACAGAACCTGAAACCAACCATAAGTTGGCAAAGTTATCTACTAAACCATAGTGGTTATCTTCAATCACATTATCAAGCAAAGAGCTTATGCTACTAAGTGTTACTCCTGGCATCTCTGCCTGACCATAAAAACCTGTATAGAACAGATACATACGTGCTAAAAGTGCTTGAGCTGCATATTTAGTAACACGTCCTTCTTCTCCTTCCACTGTTTCTGGTAAACCTTCTATTGCGGCCAGAAAGTCAGTTGCAATTTGCTCGTATACATCATCCGGATTGGCCTGACCAACCGCAGCATCAGCCAAGGTAATTGGTTCGGTGATCAATGGGATGTTTTCGTACATACGCACCAGGTTAGAGTAGATGTAAGCTCGTATAAATTTTAGCTCAGCCAATATTCTGGCTTTTTCATTCTCATCAGCAAAGGTGATTTGAGGAATTTTTTCAAGTGCAACATTGGCACGATAAATCCCTACATATCCTCTCCACCAAAATTGATCGTGCTGCCAATCGGTAGCCAGCATTTTATGCTTTTCAAAACGTCTGATATCTGTACCGTCTGAAGAACTTCCTCCACCAGTGAACATATCATCGGAGCACATATTAAGGAAAAATTCAAATTCATTGGTTCCCCCTTTATCATCAGTTGTGGCATTATATGCCGCATAGAGCGCTGCATAAGCATCCTCCTCAGTTTGATAGAAATTATCTTCTGTGGTTGCCGTGTGATTATCCACTTCCAGAAAATCGTCACACGAAGTAGCTCCTAAAACAAGCAGAGCCATTATTATATGTAAAATATGTCGTTTCATACTATATGCCTATTTGTATCTTTTAAAATTGTGATTCAAGATTCTATTCTATTAAAATCTTAAGTTCATACCTACAGTAAAGGTTCTGGCTTGAGGATAAGTGCCTGTATCAACACCTGAGTTAATCGTACCCGAACCAAATTCAACATCAACACCCGGGTAATTTGTGAATGTGTACAGGTTTTGTGCTGCTACATACAATTTAAGGTGTTCAATCTTCATTTTGGATAATACTTTGCTATTGAAGGTATAACCCAACTGCAAATTCTTAATACGCAGGTAATCACCATCAATCACATATCTATCTGAGAATCGGCTGTAGTTTTTATTTGGATCTTCAATCGTTGCACGAGGCTCACTGTTAGAGGTATTTTCTCCAGTCCAGCGATTAAGCATGGTTTCAGGAAGGTTGGTTAAACCTGCGTCTAATCGGCGAGAAAGATTGGCAATTTGATGCCCGCCTGCACCTTGCATAAACACTGAAACATCAAATCCCTTCCAGTCAGCAAATAAGGTTAAACCATAAAAATAAACAGGATTAGAATTACCAATGTTAATTTTATCATTATCATCCAGAATACCATCGCCATTTTGGTCAATGAACCTTACATCACCGGGCTGTGCATCAGGCAACATTTTTACGATATCACCATTCTCATTCACTGAAACAGGCATGTTATCAATATCTGTTTGATTCTGGAATAATCCATCTGTTTCATAACCCCAGAAATAGCCCAATGGCTCACCTTCTTCGGCTCTGGTTACTAAACCATAAGTCTGAACAGTAGCTCCTGCTAATACCTTTTCATCATTACCAATATACGTCACTTCATTATCGTTAAATGAGATATTGGCATTGGCACCCCATGAGAATTCACCTGCTTTATCGTTGTAACCAAATTCAAATTCATATCCTCTGTTACGCACCTCAGCTGCATTATCTATTGGTGAATTACTACCATAATGTCCTGGAATCTTAACTGCTAAAAGTAAATCTTTGGTTAATTTATTATAGTAGTCAAATGTAAAGGTGAATTTGCTATCCCAAAAATGCGCATCTAAACCAATATCCGTTTGTTCAGAAGTTTCCCAGCGAATATCGGGTGTAGGAATGGTATTAGGCGCTAAGCCTTGCATAGATGTCCCATTTGTTATCGGATTACCCATTACATAGCTACCAGCATCGGATATATTTGACACATACACAAAGTTACCAATGTGGTTGCTACCATTCCGTCCCCAACTGGCACGTAGTTTAATGAAATTGGTGAAGCTTTTTAAGGATGAAGCAAACTCTTCATTGGTTAAGACCCATCCCCCTGAGAAAGAAGGAAAATAGCCGAACTTGTTATCAGGACCGAATCTTGATGAACCATCTGCTCTGAATGTTGCCGAGAAGAAGTATTTTTCATCAAAATCGTATGTAGCACGAGAAAAGAAAGACACTAATCTGTTTGGAATTCCTTTTCCTCCGCTTGCATTGCGTGTTTCTTTATCACTTAGCGTATTATCGATATAGGCATAGTCTTTTCCTTTAGGTGTTTTTGTAATGTCAACACCACTTCCCCAAAGACTATGAGAAGACTCTTCCAGAATGGTACTACCGGCAACCACATTAACGCTATGTTTAGCGATATCTAAATCATAGGTTACAACGTTTTCCCAGTTATAATTGAAGTAACGATTCATGCTCTTTTGCACATCATCCACCAGGTTATAGTCAGACGGACTTAATTTATACACAGGGTTGTAATTCTCCCAGGTTACATAAGCTAAATCGATACCGTAGGAACTTTTAAACTTTAGGTTGTCCAGAATACTATATTCTAAAAACATGTTACCAACAAACTTGTCAGTTCTTGTTTGTGAATGAAGGTATTCCATTTTACCAACCGGGTTGGTAATGCCCTGTGCCACGTATTCAGATACGCCATATTCACCATTCTCATCACGAACTGGCGTTAAAGGATCAAGGTTATAGGCTGAAGCTAAAGGACCTCCGTAGATATTATTTACATCAATACCACTACTTTCAATATTTGAGTAATACAATGAAGTACCTGTTCTTAACTTATCGTTATGGCTCTTTGTCTCGGCATTAACACGGGCAGTAATACGACCGTAGTTAGAGTTATCAGGCGCAACCAATCCTTCTTGACCAAAATAAGATATACCAGTCGCAATCTTTGCTCTTTCAGTTCCACCATTAAGTGCAATACTGTGGTTCATCATTGGTGCATTCTTGTTGTATATTTCATCTTGCCAGTCAGTATTAGCGCGACTGTTAAAGTCAGTTGGTCTAACACCATCGTTTAATTCCGCTTCGTTATAAAACATGGTATACTGATCAGCATCAAGCAAGGCCAATTTTCTTTCCGGATTTTGAAAACTATGGTAGCCATCATACGATACTGTAAAATTACCAGCACTTCCCTTTTTAGTGGTAATTAATACAACACCATTGGCACCACGTGCACCGTAGATTGATGATGAGGCCGCATCTTTTAATATTTCCATGCTTTCAATGTCGCTCGGGTTCAAATAGTCGATACCCCCCACAGGAAGCCCATCCACGATATATAGCGGGTCAGAATTACCATTGGTTCCAGCACCACGAATCCGCACTGACATACCAGCACCTGGCTGAGCAGAACTACTGGTAACAGTAACTCCGGCAGTACGTCCTTGCAGTGCCTGCTCAACTCTAAGGTTTTGTGTTTTTTCAATGTCGGCTTTGCCCACTGATGAGATGGCTGCTGTCAGGGAGCTTTTCTTACGGGTTCCATATCCCACTGCCACAACTTCATCTAAACTAATGTTACCCGATTCTAAGACAATATTTAAAGCACCCAAGTTACTCACATTGCTTACCAGAACCTCCTGGGTTTCCATACCAATAAACGAGAATACCAAAATATCACTAGATGCAATGTTTTCAATTGAATAGTTTCCATCGACATCAGTTATTACGCCGTTGGTCGTTCCCTTCACTGTAATATTAACCCCTGGTATAGCGCTACCAATATCATCTGTTACCTTACCGGCAACAGATAATGTTTGAGCTAATAAACCTGTTACATTGCATAACAGCAATGCAACGAAAAATAGTTTCAACTTCTTCATAGTACTTTTACTTTTTAACTGATTTAGTCTTATTCATGACCTTGTATTATCTATTTTGATTGTGCGATGGTAAAACTATTGATTAAGGATTGCCAGCCACAACAATGCACATAGATTAAAGGTAGACAGGTCAAAAACTCAAGCTAAATCAACTAGACACACACCCGTTAAAATCACACTCACAACACTTTACATAAATCAATAAATTTAATAAAAATGGCATTTATGTGAGTCTATATTTTTATAAAATGGTGTCTCCTACAGTACATTTAGAGCATGCATATTAATAATCTCTTACTTCAAAGAGCATTCCTGCTAGTTACACATTCGAATATGTTTAACCCGTAATATCAATGCCATTTAGTTAAAGATTCCCTCTCAACCCTTTGGTTAGCTCCCCAAGTGGAGCATTTATGTACAGCTTGCATTTGTTGGCATATACACCAAACTGCCAATTAAATATTCACCTTGGGAAAGTGCCTTAGGCGATGTGGGAAAGAAGTTAGACTTTGTGTTTGTAATATTCACTAAATACTATACCATCCAATCTCTATCGTAATAAATGAGATTTGCTCTCTGTGATGACTTAGCTCTAAGCAATTAAATAATGCAGAATAAAGGGACTAGCATAGTTATAAAATAACGCTTAGGTATGTATACTTTATAAGCTCCGATGACTTCAAAAGCTAAATGTCCTTTATATTTATAGAGGCAAAGTATAAGTCAATAATCCTCCAATTACACTCGGCCTTTTTAGAACTCTCTTATAAAAGTATTGAGGTTCTGAACGTGCTCTAAATTTAGTTTTTTCCGAAGTCGATAACGGGCAGTATCAACACTACTGGTAGAGATATTAAGGAACTGAGCTATTTCACTTGTGTTAGCATTAATTCGTATAAATGATAATAACCGAACATCGTGCGAGGTGAGCCCCTCATACTTTGAGGTTATACGTTTAATGAAATCCTGTTGATCTTCTGAAAAAACCTTATGAAATAAAAACTCCTTTTTCTCCTTATTTATCTCATCATCTATTTTATTGACCCATCGAGCAGCGGCACTATTCTTCATTTGGGATAAGGCTCCTCTTACTTCAACTAAAAAAGAATTTTTGTGTCTTATAACTTCTGTAAACTGCAAGAGCTGTTCTTTCTTCGATTGTATTTGTTCTTCAGCCGAAATCTTTTGGTAATATTTATGGCGTAAACTTAGTTTTTTATTTTTTCCATATTGTAAAATGATAAGGCTAAGTGCAAGAAATACAAACACAAGAATACCAATACGCAGGTAATAATAACCAATACCTTCAATTTTAATAGGAAGCATTGTTTCTCTTTCGATAGTGCCATTGTAACGACACTGAAGCTCAAAAGTGTATTGGCGAGGCTTTAAGTCGCCATAAGCTACCTGTTTTTGAGTAAAGGACCATTCTGACCATTCCTTATTATACGGTAATAAGCGATATCGATATTCAATGTTTTGCTTCTTCTTATTGGCAAACGATAAAGTGATCGTTTTAAACTGACGACTGGCAAGTGTTAATTCCTGGTTGGTGTATGGGTAATAAATTAAGTTCGGATTATTATTTTCTGAATCCGTTATTTCTATCTTTGAAATTATCGGATTCTTCAATGTCTGTCTATTATTTCTGAGACTTAACGGCAGCACCTTAACCCCTTGTTCAGTAGCAATATAAAGAAGCTTATCGCGTATTTTTAAACACTCAAACTGTTCGATGATATCATTATTAACCTCACTTAACAACTTACCATGCACAATAGTAGAACCGTCAGCCAGTTCTTCTATCATCTTAACTTCTTCATTTTGAATAAATACTGCAATATTATTTTCGGGCGATACTTCTAAAGCGCTTATACCTTCTCCAACGATGCTCCGCGTTAAGGCCATTCTACTTTCGACAAAGGTCTCATCAATATATTCAAATATCTTATTCCCATCGTAAAAGAATAAGCCATTACCGGTCGAAAATACATTTTGCATGCTCGTCTCATTAACTGCACACGTATCATCATTTATCTTAATGCAATGAACAGCAATATTGCCACTACCTCCATAAGCCCAAACACATTTATTTGATTTATCATAGCTTAATTTTGGATTACCCCAGAGCCACAAATTTTGTCTTTCAATATACTCACCATTAATCTCTTGCACCCATAAAGTGCCCGTGTAGGCCGAGAATAAGTAATTCTTACTATTCCCAAATTGAGCAACATCCATTACCCCTGTTTTATCGAATACCAGTTGTGATGTATTGTTCTTAACCTTGATTAAACCATTATTATGACAGGCAAAAATACCCGATGCTGATTCATTTAATGCCCAAACCTGCCCTTGCGTACCTGTGACCAATGTAAAATCATTTGACAGATAATTGGTATAAAGTCCTTTATTGGTAGCAACATAGGTTGTCGCATCATTTACTTCTATATCATAGGTAGCCCCTTTACTAATAATTGATTTTAAAAGACTTTCTTTGTTAATCTTGGCAATACCATAATCTAAGCCTGCCCATAAATTACCATTATTATCAACTGCTAAAGAAAGAATCGTATTATCTAACAAGCCGTCTTTGTTCTGAATTTTTCGCTGATATTTAAGCTGCTCATCTCGTGTTTTGACAGGAATAATTCCTTCTAATATAGAACCTATAAATAGTGTATTCTCATCATAATGAACAGCCGAGAAGCAGCTTGTTTGCTCTGGTAGGTTTATCTTTTCAAAACGTGAGCCATCATAAGCAAATATCTGACCATCAAACATCACAATGAAAAGTTTATCATTGTGCTCGAAAAGTACACGTACTTCTTGTTCCTGCCCTTGCGGAAAAGGTTGAACGAAATTAAACCCGTCGACATCAAGTGTTCCTATACCATTGTCGCCATTGATGGTCCATATTTTATTGTTCCACTTACCCAGACCTGACAACCTTTTAGGAAAAGTATATTGAACTAAACTTTTAGTAGAGATTCTGTAAACTGTTATTACATTATTTGACTGAAAAAATACGTTATCACCATTTGTTTCAATATTCCATACATTGCCATTGATATCAGAAAGGTGTTCGTACGATAGTTTACCACTTTCATCGATATTAAAGAAACCTATTTCATCACCTCCGCACCATATCTTGTTTTTATAATGACAAACAGCTCTTAGTGATTTGCCAGATGGTAACTCATCAAGAATCCATTGCCCATAAACGTAGCGTAACAACCCCTCATTATTAGCTATATAAATGACATTATCCTTATCGACTTCAATATCCCAATTCTGTCTGCCCGCACTATAATCTTTTTTATCAAATGTAGTAATATCAGGAACATACGTATAATCAGAAGCGTAAACTACACTACTAATGCAAAGACACAATACAACTATTAGGTTTCTGTGATAGCTCATATATAATTTCGAAATACGGACCCTTCTACCAATCTCTTTTACTCACCAGATTTTAATTGGTTTTATCTCTTCCCATGACAAATGTAACTAATAATTTGCTTTTATAAGTTTTTGAGATGGGCGATTGAAGCAACATCGCGATTTATCGAATCCCAATACCAAACACAACTGTACCAATTATCAGTATAACTATAACAGGTAATCAAAAATATCATTGTCATATAATTAAAGCTTCAGATTCTATTTAACCAATCCCACACCTGATCACTGCAGAAAGCTTGATTTATGGAAGACATTTTTATTAAGTTATATTTATTTATAGTTTTGAAGCATCAATAACTAAACATTGAAACAAACCTACCACATAACACAAGAATCTTTTCCATATTTATTTAAAAAGTATTACCAGGCCTTGTGTGTTTTTGCCAGATACATGCATGATACACCTCATTAAGTTTATCAGCCAGGACTGTATCCTTATATTTTTTTTCAGCATGTTGACGCGCTTTAATGCTTGCTCCTTGGTACCTTTCCTTATCGCTTAATAACACCTCCAGAGCTTCTGCTAATTTTTCGGGAGTATTGGGCTGATACAATATACCTGCTCCATCTACAATCTCAGAAAAAGAGCCTGTATCAGGGACTACAGCTGGGATACCAGCAGCGAAAGCTTCGCATAAATATAAACCCACGCCCTCATCAAATGTCAGTGGAACTGAAATAAGCGAAACAGCATCATAAAAAGAAGCATGATCAGATATTGCATAATCATCAACAAACTCAACATCGCTTTGGTAGGGTTCCAACATCTTCTTAAGCTTCTTTATGAACTTAATATCGGCATTGGTATAGCCTCCTCCTATTTTAAGTTTTAGCTGCAGAATATTATTCTTCTCTTTTAATATCAAAAAGGCTTTGGCTAATATATCTAGACCATTTAAATGGTTCATGCGATAGAAGAAGCCTATCACCGGATCCGTTGGTCTATTCACTTGCTTATAATCGGTCTGATCAATGCCAGGATAGATAACCTCGGGTTCTTTACTATTAGGAAGCCTTTGCTGAAGAACATTCTTATAAAAATTACTGGTGGTTATCAGTTTATCAACATATTGAAGATTGACCTCAATACTATACCATGCATCATTGGCGTATTTTTCTTTCATACTATCAAGCCATACCTCTTCATCCTGTACTGAGCATACAACAGGAATTTCCAGTTTTTCCTTTAATACTTTGGCTATACCTATTAACAATGTACTAGATAGATGTATGATATCCGGTTGCTCGTCTTCTTTTAGCCATGACACTAATCGTTCTACTTCCGCCAAAAAGACCTTATCATCACCATTAATCATCGCCAAAGTCATACCTTCCATTCCATCAGCAGATGTAGTACCGGACAAGGATGCTGCCATCTTAAGCATTGAACCGGAGCTGAGCATTCGCTCTAACCAAAGGGGCATCTTTATTCGTTGGAAGAATTTTTGAGCCAAATAGAATGATGTAGCAGGAAAAAAAACAGGACTATTTGTTTTGAATGCCTTATTGTTAACCGGCAGATAAAGCGGAATAACCATCACATCGTGCCCTTGCTTCCGAAGTGCTGAGGCCTGTAAATTATCACGAAAACAGTTGCCGCAATAAAATGAATCACCAGTTCCAGGTACGATAAATACAATTTTCATAGATGAATATTTACAACAATTAGCTCATTATTTAATCCAAAATCTAATCTTTAATCATTGTTGTCCTAATTCTATTTTCAATTGGGCTGTCCGCCCAAACCCGACTTACTTTTTGTTCTTGATGACAAAAACTAAGGAAAAAGCATCAAGGCTGCACCAGCTTCAATCAAAAAACTACAGTTGATGACTGAAATTGTTTTAAACTCGCCTTTTTTCGTACCTCCAAAAGCCTCAAACAGAAAACAATTCTTAAACGTCATTTCAACCTTGTTTTTTGTCTCACCTGCTGATGCCCTTTTGTAACATGATGTTTCGAGGTACGAATAAATACGTTTAGGACGCTATTGTTCATACTTATAAAGATACTAATCACATATCTGGTTAATAGAGCGCACAGCAATTAGGAATAATCCTTATCAACCACAGTTCTTACAACTTTTTTAACAAATACAAGAATACAAAGTACAAACAAAGCCGCTAAAGTAAAAGCTGTTATCCAGGTACTGCTATCCACATGAATGAAATTAGCGCCAATACTAATGCTAGCACTTATCAAACCAGTTATGATAGCATACAAAGGAATCAGCATGTTTTCACGAAAAAGCAATGCTTCTGTTTTCTGCTTGTTAAATCCCAGTTGCGCATTCATCTTTATTTCATATTGACGAACACTCAGATTTTTACGTACAATAATACCAAAACCCATTATTCCTAGCAATATACCAATACCTCCCAAGGTCATGAAAATGGACAGATACGTATCGGTCACACTATTAAACTGAGCCATGCGATTATTGGTCGTCGTGACACGAATACCATATTCATGCAGGGCTTGCGACAACAGTGTTTTTACTTGTTTTGCACTATTAGGTTCTACGTCCAGTAGAAACACTTCGCTTCCGCTCATATCGGGCCATATGTTTGAAAAAAGCTTCTTATCCATTAAAATATTCCCCTGGAAGATGGTGTTAGGCATCGTCCCGACTAAGCGAACAGCCACTTCCTGGCCGTTTGCAGCAGTGTAATAAATAGTATCACCAAGATTTTTGACCAGACTCCACTGCAAAACGGTGGCATCAATCAACGCAGGATAAACACTGTCATTATCACTCTGTAATTGCTCAAGTAGATTGGCTTTATCGGCCGTATAAATATTATTTTGCAAGCCAAGCTCACTATTAAATAAAGCTTGCATATCAACACCCAACACAGTTGGAGCACTAACTTTATTCAGGTTTAAACAGCTGGCTTCATCGGCGCTATAACGCAAGCACTGAAGGATGGAGCCATCAGCATTTAAATCCTGAAGGTTTAGTTTTTCTCGACCATAAGCAGTGTTTAAATTGTGGTAAACAGGTATAGAGCTTTCGCACCATAGAGCGTATCCTCCAGTTGCTTCTGACAGCTTGTCTGTGTCATTAAAATCCTGCCGATTTAGACCAACAGAATATATAATAAACACTCCTGAAGCCAACAATAAATAGGAAAGCATAGCCTGCTTTTTATTAGCATAAAGTGTTCGCCACATCATTCTGTAATCGTTAAAGTAATTGCCAGATTCTCTCCCATGCCTGCTTATTTCAAAATCAAGCCAAAAGGCAAAGGTGAACATTAACAATACTCCAGTTAAGGCGAAAAGTGAGACTGAGGTGATAAATAACAGATTATAAACGGCCACACAAACAGTAATAAGGCTAAGTGATAATGCCAACCATCTCTTTGCATTAATAGTCATGCGCAGCCGATTCCTTTTATTTGGCTCTTTCTTTAGCTTACTGGCAATAACACGATGTAATATAAATAAGGAGAGCAAAATACCTGTTACAAACCCATATACAACCGTTAACCAGCTAGGATAAACCGACAAACTACTTGTATGCGTCGCTCCCTGCCACAAGGAATTAAGAAGCCAGATGATTAAACCGGTATATATAAAACCAGCTACCACACCGACTAAAGAAGCCAATAGAACCACCGGAAGTGACTCCATCCATAAGAGCTTACGTATGCGTTTTGTGGTATACCCAAGTGCTTTCATCAATTCCTGCTCTTGCTGGCGCTGAATAATCATTTCAGATACAG
Source organism: Carboxylicivirga marina (assembly GCF_016612505.1). Lineage (GTDB taxonomy): Bacteria > Bacteroidota > Bacteroidia > Bacteroidales > Marinilabiliaceae > Carboxylicivirga > Carboxylicivirga marina. The sequence goes on along the minus strand of NZ_JAENRR010000012.1, from coordinate 88,555 downwards.
GTATTACCATTAACAGAATGGCAGAAAGAATGATAAAGAAAGCCAAAGCCATAAACAAGCCAGCAAAATCTACTCCGTTTTGAGCAGCATAAAGAGCCGATTCTCTGGGGTGGAAGACTTGCAATCCAAACATGGATGGATTTAGTTTCGTAAGATCGTGATGGCTCCCTTTCAATCGTATAGCGGTTGCACTGCCATAGCTATTTCCCCATTTTTCGACAATGGCCTCGTAAGATAAAATGGCTTTAGGCGTCGAATGGTGCAATTCCCAATACGCTTCATCTTCAGTAGAGATTAAATCCATATCGATGGGCAAATCACTATCCCACTGGGTACAAGATTCAACATTGGACAACCCTGGAAAATTGGCACTTAAGGTACTGTCTGCCTTTAAAACAGACAATGGCACAATTTTCTTGACTCTTAGCTGTACAGAATCGCTTACCAGCGTTTTAAAATCCGAAGATGTATAGAATCGTATTGTTACCTCATCACCAACAGAAGCTTTAAGTCTGCTGGCCGAATAATCAGATAAGATAAGCTCATCGGCTCCAAGGATTTCGCCCTCATAACTATCTATGGCAGTAATAAATGAATAGGGAATGGAATGCTTATCGTTAAAAATAGAATTGGCCAGGTAGGAGTATACGCGATTAGATTGGGGGTTATTCGCCTGTACAGTTGTGATGACTTCATTTTGAAGGAAAATTCTGTCCGAAGTAATTTCAAAGCCCATCGATTTTTCACGAACCACGATACCTGACAGATGTGGGTTCCATGCTTTTTCCAATTCTTCACTTCTTATATGCCTTTCTGAAAGAATAAGGTTCAGCTTATTGGGCACTCCCATTGCTTCGGCCAATTCATCACGATTAACGAAGATATTAAATGGTACACTCTGCTCGTTTTTCAGGCTTACATTACCGCCATTATCAACACCCACCACCTCATTTAACTCAAGACGAAGACTGCTGGTGTAATTCTCAGTGACAAACATGGAACCAGAAGGAACCATACCCTGTGAAGGTAAACGCAGCACAAGGGTCTCACCTTCTTTCAATTGCATATCTTCCTTTAATGCCTTATTGATTTTGGCATCACCTTTGGCAATTTGCATATCATCAACGCCCCAAACGACAACAGGTATCATTGCGCCATTATGAGAAACAAACCCATTAGAAAGAAGAATTCCTCTGGCAGAAGATTCAAATAAAGAATGATTGGTGAACTGTTCTGATAAAAAGGAGTTTTGAGCAAATATAACTGTTTGCGCATCTCCCAATCTTTCATCTACCTGTTTAACCAAACTATTGCGAACAGAGTCGCCTATTACAAGACTACCGGCAATGACAGCTATAGCAATCAAAATAGCGATTGCAATCAGTTTATAAAAGCGGGCAAAGAACACGACGTTCTTTTTTATAAGGTCAATGGTTTTCACTGTAATATCCCGTTTTTAAGTGTGACAATCCGTTTGGCTGCCTTGGCCATGTCATCAGAATGTGTGACCATGATAACTGTTGTGTTTAGCACCTTGTTAACCTCAGATAATAAAGAAACAATGTTTTGTGCGTTCTCCATATCGAGCTGTCCGGTTGGTTCATCGGCTAACAATACCGATGGTTTCATTATCAGTGCTCTGCAAACAGCCACCCGACTCGATTCACCTCCAGATAAACTCTCTGGTAGTTGATTGGCAACATGTTCAATTTGTGTCATCTCCATCAAATAGTGAGCATAATCAATAAACGACTGAGGTACAGACGACTGGTAAGCAAGAACTGGTAATAGAATATTTTCAAGAGCTGAATATTGCGGTAACAAACGATGATCCTGAAAAACAAAACCAATTAATTTATTTCTAATCTTATAGAGGTCGGCATTCGTCGAAGTCAAGTCCTCCCCGTTTAACAAGTACTGGCCTTCATCGGGTGGCAACAAAGTTCCCAGTATGGATAGCAAGGTCGTTTTTCCTGAACCAGAAGGACCTTTCACTGAAATAAAATCACCCTCCTCCACTTCCAGATTGAGGCCTTTCAATACAGCATTTAAACGATTATTGCCGTCCGCATAGCTCTTGTGTATGTTTGATAACTTGAGTATAGACATTTTTCAGATTTTAATTAGCTTGACTGCCAAAGCAAAGAAGCGTTCCTTTGACCGTTAGTATCATAAAATAACCACCGATAACAGCAGGTGAGCTGGTTATCCTTTCGCCCGTATCGTACTCCCAGAGCAATTCACCACTTCGATTATCAAGAATGGATACAATCCCCGTTTCTGTGCACACAATTAGTTTATCCTTGCATACTACAGGAGCACTTTCACCAGCATCGCCCTTTAGCATGAATTTAAAATTAATATTTCCAGTTGAACGTTCAATAGATACAAGGTGGCGGTTACCAGCATAGACGAAAACACTTTGCGCGTTAATGGCAGGTATTGATAGAAAGGATTCATTATCAGAAGCAGGTTGAAGCACCTTTTTATGGTTTTTAATCTTTCCTTTATCTAGTGAAAGATGATAGATATTACCCGCATAATCACCTACATAACAATCATCTTCATATACCGATGGTGAAGCAGGTATATATTCATCAAGCTCTAAAGAATCAGTACTTTCACCTGTTTCACAATTAATAATTCTTAACCAGGCATCACATCCGCCAAATAAAGCATGTTTGTTCCATAATGCTGCGGCTCCATTAATATAGTAACCCGATTCGAAGCGCTTAAGTAAAGAGCCAGTCTGTTTATTAAGGCAATAAAAATAGTTGTCGTAACTGCCAAATACAATCGCTTCCTCCCCTTCATATTGGACAATATTAGGTGATGCTAATATTTGACCTAGGGTTTCATAACTCCAAAGAGTATCTTTCTTTGTCAGTGAAATGGCCGAAAGAAAACCGTCAATTCTTCCAATGTATAAAGCCGAATCATTAATCATTGGAGTGGCCTCTACCGGTGTTTTTAGATCATAGGAAAAAGCAAGCTGACCATGAATATCCACTCCGGTAATTAATCCCTTTCGGCTACACCAATAGCTTGTACCATTATCAATTACTAAAGAAGAAGCTGTGCGTTGCCCCGTTTTATATGCCCACAACAAACCCGGCTTTTCGGGTAAGCTTATATCAACTGAACCATTTAAACCTGCATTGGCCCTAAACAGATGCCAATCCATATCACTATCAGTATCGGAATCTCCCGAGGAAACTCCGCACGATGTGATTATTAACAGCAGGATTAAAATACCCAGCATGCTCTTGATGCTATTGGCTGAATCATGTATTAACGGTGAGCTGTTCTTCATTTTTTTAAAATTAATCTACATTAAGATACAATGCACCTGTAGGGCAAAGTGATTCGATACCCTCGGGAACATTTGACTTATTCTCCTCAGGTAAAATGACTTCCATCCCAAAGCCCCTGTCCTTAAAAGTAAAGCCGTTATTACTATTGTAGACACATAAACCACAGCGAATACATTTAGCCTGTTCAAACCATAACTGACCTTTTATATTCTCCTTAGTCATTACAGGCATGGCTGACCCCATGTTGTAGCGGGGACGTTTAATTTGATAATCGCCTGCATATTGTCGTAATGAACACCCGCTTCTGCCATCGCAGGCACAATGCAAGCAACTTGATTTGCTGGAGACCGTTTCCTTTAAGCGTTGTTTTTCACCATCAGTAAAACGTCCAAGTTTGGATTGAAACATCTTTTTTTCAATAACAGCATTTTCAACTTCCTTCACTTCTGAAGCATCAAACATCTCCGTTATCTCTTTAATTATTTGACGTATACTGACAGCCGTATCCACATTTCTGCGCCTGCAAGCTTTTTCACAAGGGGCTTTACAGGTATCACAAGCCAATACGGGTAATTGAAAAGCATGTTTAATAAGTCCCAACGCATCTTCGAGATTGTCTTTATCATAGCTGTTTAGCATTGCCTCTACATCCAATCCCTCAGGACACACCAAAGAGCATGGCGCTTCACAATCGGCACGATGGTCACTTAACAACAAATCAAGAGACATTTTTCGAACGCCTTTTACCTCATCACTTTCGGTATCTATATGCATACCTTCCGTTGGCAGGGTGGTGCATGATGGTATAATTTGACCATTCGTCAGATTTCGGACGGCACAAACCATACAGGACGATTTATGCACCGCATTTTTTGACCAGCAAAGTGATGGAATATCAAGACCTATGCGGCGACAAGCCTCAATAATTGTTTCGCCGTCTTCTATCTTAACCTGAATATTGTTTATTTCTATTTGCATATAGTTCGAAGCTTACCAACTTTTTATTATTGGTTTTATTCCTTAACTAATTCTTTTACAGCTCGTTTTTCAATCGCATCAAATTCACATACATCCACACACAAACCACATTTAACGCAGTCATTCAATTGAATGCTATGTTTCTCATATGGTTCATATTGTATGGCATCAACAGGACAAGCTTTGGCACATTTGGTACAGCCGATACAAGCATCGTTTACCACATAGTTAATCAAGTCCTTGCACTTGCCTGTTTTGCAAACGCCGTTTACGTGTTCCTCATATTCATGGCGAAAATACTTTAAAGTAGTCAGCACCGGGTTAGGCGCTGTTTTCCCTAATCCACATAAGGACGATATTTTTACATTATTCGCTAATTCCTCCAGGGTATCAATATCTTCCAACTTAGCTTTACCCTGGCAGATATTATCCAGGATATCAAGCATTCGGCGAATGCCAACCCGACAAAATGTGCATTTGCCACATGACTCCTCACAGGTAAAACTTAAGAAGTACCTGGCCACATCCACCATGCAATCACTCTCGCTAAGCACCACTAAGCCACCGGATCCCATCATGGCACCCATCTGATTGAATGAATCAAAATCAACGTGTACATCGCAAAGATGTGCCGGAATGCAGCCCCCAGAAGGACCACCTACCTGAACAGCCTTTAGCTTCTCACCACCTTCTACGCCACCACCTATTTCTTCAACAATCTGATTAAGGCTGATTCCCATCGGCACTTCAATCAGTCCGCCGTTTTTTATCTTTCCGGCTAAGGCAAATACTTTGGTTCCCTTGCTATTCTCTGTTCCAATCTCAGCGTACTTATCTCCCCCATTCCTTATGATGAAAGGAATCTGACTCAGTGTTTCAACATTATTTACAAGAGTGGGCATGGCATTTAAACCTTCAACTGCCGGAAACGGTGGCTTTTGTTTTGGAAAGCCTCTGTCGCCTTCTATCGATGCGATTAAAGCCGTTTCTTCACCACAAACAAAAGCTCCTGCTCCTTCAAAGATGGAAATATCAAATGAATATTCACCTCCAAGAATCCGCTCACCTATTAAATTGCGTTCACGACATAAATCCAAGGCCTTTCTGATACGTTGAACCGCCAGGGGGTATTCAGCTCTTATATAGAACAGACCTTTAGTGGCACCAACAGCATAGGCTTCAATGAGCATACCTTCAATGACACGAAAAGGGTAAGATTCCAATATCATTCTATCCATAAAGGCACCGGGATCACCTTCATCACCGTTGCATATCACATATTTCTCAGATTGATCAGATGAGGCTACAATCTTCATTTTCTCACCGGTAGGAAAACCGCCACCACCGCGCCCCCGAATGCCACTGTCCAGTATATTACTTAATACCTCATCAGCACTATAAGAAGCAATTACTTTTTTAAGCGATTCAAATCCCTTATTGGCAATGTATTCATCTAAATCCAATGGTGCCAGGTAACCATATCCCTCGGTTGAGATATGTTTTTGCTCCGATAAAAAACTATCGATCAGCTCAACGCGTTCATGTTCCGGTTTCCACACCACATTGTCCCAGGTGGTATCAGTATGATAGGTATCGACCCTATTGATGATGCTGTTCTTTATCCGCTTAAGAAGACTACCCGACTTAAAATGATGATGCAAAATTTCTTTTATCTCAGAAGCTTTGACATTAGGATAGCGTTTTACCGAACCATCTTGCAACACTACATCAATTAAAGGTACCTGGTTACAAACCCCTACACAGCCCACTGACTTAATATCAATGCTGATACCCAATTCATCAGATTTCTTCTTCAGTTCCAGGTATATATCTGATGAACCGCTAGCCTGGCAGCATGAGCCCATCCCCAGACGCACTTCTCCGGCAATGGAATAATTACCTGCTTTATTTTCTTTTTCTTTATTTGTTTCCTGCTCATCCAGAAAGGTGGCAATAACCTCATTGACCTTACCCGGCAGCACATGACCATATATCTTTTCGTCAATCTGTACAACCGGAGCTAGTGTGCAGCAACCTAAACAGGCTACTTTTTCAATTGAAAAAAGTTGGTCTTCAGTTGTAATCGAATCGCCCTCAATTTTCAACTCTCTGGTGAAGGCATCGTACACATTATTAGCTCCTTTCACGTGACAGGCAGTCCCCGCACATACCTTTATCAAATGTTGGCCATAAGGAATATGCCTGAACTGTGAGTAGAAAGTGGAAACACTAATCAACTGCGCCCTGTCTATTTCTGTTTTTTCATAAATGCGCTCAATGGCTTCAGATGCGAGGTAACTAAACTCATCCTGAATGGCTTGCAATAAGGGTATTACTACTTCGGGCGATGTTCCAACACGTTCAATAATGCCATCAGTTGTCGCTATTATCTGCTCGTAGCTTAGCTTATCGTTATTTTCACAATTACATCCGCTCATATTAATTAGCCTCTACGCAATAAATACTATTATTCGTCCGCACCACAATTTTACCATCTGTAAAAGCAGGAGTTGCATAGGTCATTTCCCCAGTTTCAAAGGAATCTAACAAAGTAAATTCATCATCGGCTTTGAAAATATGCATCGTACCATCGTTACTGATTAGGTAAATTCTCCCTTCGGCCATTATTGGTGAAGAATAGAACTCAGCATTCGTTTCATGCTCTTTCTTAAGTTCACCAGTTTCGGTATTGAAGGAAGCCACAACGCCATAGCTTGTCGCTATATATAAATTACTTTCAGTGGCTACAGGGCTTGCCACTTCAGGCAAATAGTCTGATGATTCCCACAGAACCTTTCCATCAGTACCATCGATGGCAACCATGGTAGCATATTCACTGGCACCATAGATAATCCCGTTATAAGAGCATGCACTGGCACCAACCTCGCCCATTAAACATTCGACACGCCATAGTTGGTCTCCACTAACAAGGTCATAGGCCGTTATTCCCGGATTTCCCATCAGCACTAATTGAGGCTTATTATTGACCTGAGCTATCATTGGTGAACTCCATGAAATTTTATCTTTTCTTTCCTTCACCCATAGCTCATTACCATTCTCGGTATTTAAAGCATACACCTTATGAGTATTGTTATTGTCGTACTGAATAAAAAGGCTATTACCCTCAATGATTAAGGATGAGGCATATCCATAATGATTGTCGGGCACTCCCAGATTCTTAGCCCATAACTGCTTACCATCCATATCGGTACAAACAAGATCTCCAGTACCAAAAATAGCACACACCTGTTGCCCGTTGGTTGCAACTGATGCGGATGCCAAACCGGTATCATCTGTTGTATCAGGTACCTTGGCAGGTGAACCGGGAATATTTGCCACACTTAATGTCCAAAGGTTTTCTCCGGTATTTAAATCATAACAGAATAGTTCACGTGCTTCTTCGTCACCACCAGTTATAAATACTTTGTGACCATTGATAACTGGTGAGCTTTGTCCTTTGCGTGTAAGCTTTGTCTGCCAGGCAATATTCGTTCCATTGGCTAAATCCCATTTGACAGGTAGATTTTTAGCCTCTGACTTGCCGTTGGAATAATGCCCCCTGAATGCATTACTATTGACTTTGGGCAGAGCTATTTCTTCTTTTACCTCACTTGCAGCAGGAGCTTCCTCACTACTTGCCTCCTCTTTCACCTCTGTGTCATTCTCTACAACCTGTTCCTTAATCACAGGTTCAACTTCTTCTTCTTCGACAGGTTCAGTAGTCTTTGTTTCTACTTCAATCTGTACTGCTTTGGTTTCTATTTCTTCAGTATCTGTTTGAGTTTCATTAGCAGTGGTTTGAGTTTCTCCATTAACTGGTAATGGGGAAGGCTCATGAACATCAACTATTTTCTCTTTTTCAGATATCTCAGCCTTTGCAAGCAATTCCTGCTTGTCTTCAGATGCACTGCTGTCTGTAGGCTGCATCAAAGGAATGCTAAATACAATAAACACTGCAGCCAGAGCAACTAAACTGATACCGGCAAAACCAATATATTTTCTTGCTGAGGACTGAATAGCCCACTCATCAATCGGATCAATTTCCTTATCAGGAATATCTTTGAAACCGGTAAAATACATTCGAATACAAATAAGAAACACGGCCAGCATTCCCAATAAAAGATAGACCCCGTTCTTTAAATGATCCATATTCAAAAAATAAGCTTTACGTGCCATCAAATCCAGTTGTCGAATTTGCTCCTGCAATTCAGGATTATTGGCATTTTGGTCATTTAATTGCTTTAAGGTCTCCACCACTACAGACTGAAGAGGCGATACCTCTTTCACCTGAAAATAGTTGGTGATGAGCATTATCGACAATGTGACGATAAAAATAGCCGAAACGGCTGCTATGTTTCTATATATTGTTTGTTTCATCTGCTTGCAATAGGTTTTCAGGTATTAAAAATGTATTCTTCGGGCAATAGCTAAAGCATTTTCCACATGCGACACAATCATCGTGCTCTATTTCATATACTTTTCTCGAACGTTTCACAGATAGTTTGATTAAGGCAAGACCCAGAACCAATCCAATAAATAATCCTGCAACAAGACTGTAAAACTCAAATTCAGCTTTTACCTGATCTACTTCCTGTTTAAGTTGATGTATTTCTCCTCCCAGACTATAGAATGCTTCCAGTTCAATTGGAATTAAGACTTGCGGATTTGCTTCTTGCTCCATTAACATATTGTAAAGCTTCACATCTTTATGTGCCTCACTAAGTCCAGGACTTGCATAATGCATCACATAGCCCGAAGCTCCAATCATCAAAGGAAGAAATATAAAATACATGATTAGTCGTTTGACTCCCTGTAATCGCTCCTCTTTTGTTTTATTCTCATATGGTGGTTTTATTGCATCAACAGGACAGGCATTGTGACACAATTCGCAATTAATGCAAGCTTGTTTGGTAATTTGTATTTTCCAGATGGAAACTTTTGAAAACAAACTCAATAAAGCACCATAAGGGCATATAAAGCGACAAAATGGGCGACCTGTAAAAACAGAAGCTATAAGTAATACCACACCAAACAGTATTAAACCAAAGTCTCCACCCAAGCGAAATATACCAATGAATGGGTCGTATAAACAGATGATAAAACTGGTGCGCGTTACCGCATATAAGATGGCAAATATCAGATACAGCCAAGGTATGACTTCCAGTACGGCTGTTACAGATTTTGATAACCTGTAGTTGCGGATATTCACTAACTCTTGCAAGGCCCCAAAAGGACAAACACCTGCACAAAAAACACGTCCGAATAAAAAAGCAAAGACGATGGGCAGGATGAAAAACAAAAAGACCGAAAGCGGTATCGCATAAGAAGAATCAACAAATGCTAATGCAACATTTTGAATTGAGCCAATACTACAAACACAACCACTGCGAAAAAACCCAAAGTAAGCCACAGATATAATGGACACCCATATAATGGGCTTACGCGTTTGTTTCTTAATAACTGCCCAGGCTACAAAACTCATTAAGCCTACTAAAAGTATTATGTCGATAACTAGCCAAAGTTGTTCATTGGGTAAAGCGTAATGTGCATCGGGGTATTGATAGCCAGATTCAAAGTCGGGCTTTGGAAACCTGTTAAGGTTTTGTGCACCGGCATTTGCAAATGCTAATATAGATAATAGAAAAGTGCTTAATTGCTTCATTTAATCTTTTAGTTTATAAGCTTGTGCCAGTGGAACCCTCGAAATAGCATCGGAAGGACATACCTTCGCAATCTCACATTCATTGCAATCTGTACACAAATCGCGTTTTATTTGCAGATAGAGTGAGCCATTACCAAAGGCCGTACATCCTTTGACACATTTTGCACAGCCATTGCACAAATCTTCGTCAATGGTATATTCGAAATATGGATCCTCCACATACTTTCGTTGAATAGCGCCTGTTGGGCACATCAGGTTTTCAGCAGCCGTATTCAAGTCCTTTACATTAGATCGGTAATAACCGCCACAAAGGTCGCAATAACCGCATATTTTATTGGCATGAATACATTTCACTGCCGACATTGATAAAACACAATGTGTTTCACATCGTCCGCAATGTGTACATTTTTGTGGGTCTATCTGCCAGTAATGATCAGCTTCACCATCAACAAACTTATTAATCATGAGTCCACTGGTAGCCAGAATTGAACCACCAGCTACTGTCGCACCCAACATCTTAATAAACTTTCGGCGCTCAATCGGACTCTTTATTTTTTTATCTTCTTTCATAGCCATTAAAATGTTACGCCTTTTCGCAAGGGACAGTCAATTTTGCAAGTCTCACACTTTGAGCTAAGCTGCGTAGCCGTACAGTTGTTTGAACTTTTGGACCTGTTTAGCAACAAATAAGCACTTGTTCCTACAATAGCTCCACCTGCAATGAATGAGCCTGCAACTTCCAGAAACTTTTTTCGCGACATTGATTGTATTTTGCTTTTATTCGAATGCATATAGCTATTTATAAGGACTTTATATTATTCTTTATTTGAAATACCTTTATTTCATTCTTCATGGCCACCATCAACTTCATATCAACAACTTTCAATTGATAAGGCAAGTGTCCGCCTCCCAAAAGCTGGTTATTAAGTAATAATTTATTCAGATTGCCACTTAAATTGTAACTGCTAATTCTGGGATTGCCCTTCTCTGAAGTGAAGATATTTCCCTCTTGGTCGAAATCTATGTAGGAAGGGTTACAACATCCTGCAAAATAGCCGATATCACCACCCGGCTTGCCAAATGCCGTAATAAAATCACCATCCAATGTATAGGATTCTATCCGGTGCCTACCAGGATTGCTGCAATAAATTGTATCGTTCTTACTGGTGATATCAAAGAATTGACTGGGTATTATAAAATCTACGGGACTATTTATAAAGCGAACAAAATTACCTTCCCGCGTATACTGACAGATATTTTTATTGCTAACATCTGTAACAAAAACAAAATCCTTTACAATGGTAAGGCCACAATAATCCGACAAATCGCTACAGGCGTCCCACGATAAAAGCAAGTCACCTTCTAAGGAGTATTGTTCTATAGAAGTAGAATATAAAAGGAAGATGCTCTTACGGTTGATTTTAATGTCGCGTACATTGGATTTTGTTTCAAAATCCGATAGTAAATCACCTTGTAGATCATATATTCCTACTTGATTCTCAGATGCCACATAAAAATGTTCATTGAACACATCAAAAGCAATGATACTGTCTTGAGTAGGGATGGTTAACAGATGCTCATAATCACTAGTGAACGAAATTATTGACGGATCTTGTGTTAATACTCTCTCCTCCGTGTTGAAAGATCGAATCACATAGGCTATAAAACCTATCACAATGATGAATATGAAAATATTAACGAATGTCTTTACTGATTTATTCATACGATAAGCAAATTGTCTAAAATTTCATTCTTGTAGTCTCTAAAACGGCTTCTGCTAAATTATCTTCAGGCACTTAACAATATGTGCATCCCTTATTATCAACATTCCATCGGCATAGGCCATAGGTCCCCAGGCATCTCTGCCATCCATGATACGTTGTTTCTTTACGAGTGTCATCCCATCTGATTCAATTTGATAGACGTATAACTCCCCATCATCCTTCAGAGCGAACAAATAGTCGTTAATTACCAAATATGGTCCCAAGCCAAATTTTTCATCGGCAGCAGATGTCCATAAGGGTGTGTGCAAATCCGATGGGGAATAACTAACCAGCTTACCTCTTAAGCGGCCGCCATCTTTAGGCATAACACTGATCAGTTTACCCTGATGAAAGATTGGCGTTTGCTGTTCACTTGATATCCCTGCATTCGGTTTGTATTTATCCAGAACTTCAGTACTCCACTTATTGCCTGAATTATTTAGCTCAATTAAAACACCTCCCGAACCGTATCCGGCCGTCATATAGAATTGATTATCTGAAATCTGAACAGGAGAAGGTGCGACAACTGAGGGTTGCCATTCATTCATATGCCAAAGAAGACTTCCTGTATCTTCCGGCCCTGCTGACACCCCACATATACCCCCGATTCCAACATACACATAGGTTTCATGATTATCAAATGACATTGGAACCACAGAAGAGTGTGACATCTTATAAGCCGGTGAATTTGGTGTTGTCCAAAGTATTTCACCAGTCAAACAATCCAGTCCGGTCATTAAAACTTCTTTTCCGGCGGGCGCCAGAATCAGCACGCCATCATCAACCAAAGGGCACTGACCGGTATACCAAAACGGTACTTCAGTCGTGTATTCTTTTTGCATATCCAATGACCATAGCATATCGCCTGATGATGGATCACAACACATCACATGTCCTTCAGGGCCAATGGTAATAATATAGTTATTGGCAATGAATGGTGTTGTACGCGAGAATCCATGGTTACGTTTAATAGGTACACGATACCAGCGTCGCCAAAGCTCCTTGCCAGTCTCCAATGAGAAACAACGCAAAGCATCAGAGCTTAATTTTTCATCGTAATCGAGGAAATAAACCTTACCATTAAATATCACCGGAGAAGCATGTCCTTCACCAGTTTCAACACTCCATATCTCTGGATATAAACCGGAAGGTATTTGAATATCATCCTCGGTATGAATGATATTGTTATGAAGAGGACCTCTAAATTTCGTCCAATTACCTGATAAGGCAGACGTTTCATTATCGTACCTCATAAAATATTCACCGATTACAACATCATTTGCAGCACGGGTTTTACCAGCCGGACGATTATCAGCTCCTGGTGCCTGTATTGCGAAATCCATATTGGCAGGCATTAATTGCCAAGCTGCAATCAGGCCTGTATATACCAAGACAGTTACGATGGTAATCGTTTGTATAATCCTTTGTTTATTCACCTTGAATTATCTTCTCTTCGGAAAACCACAATTTAAAATACGGCTCGCCCTATCGTTGGAATATTGTGAAGCAAACCGAATACAATTGCGAGCATCAGCCATACAATTGTATTCGATAATTTTACCTCAACTATTGAATTACTTGATATTATAAGCCATTAAGGTATCACCATGTCTGACAAACAATACGCCATTGTAGATAACAGGGTGTGCCCAATGCTGAGCTGTTCCCATTGTAACAGAAAAACGACTAACAATATCTAGTTTATCAGGATTTACCTTAGCTAATATAACTTCTCCGCGGTCGGTATACATGTATAGCATTCCATCATTGGAGATAATATTGCCCATCGCTAAACCTTTTTCCTGGTATTTAATCTCACCGGTTTTCCAATCTACACAAAACCAATAGCGATTTTTATCACCTGAACCATAGGCATAATCACCAATCTTAACCATCGAACCCATACGGTTATCCAATAATTCAGAGAACCATACTTCTTCAACCAACTTGCCTCCACCAGACAACTTAAGCATGGCCGATCCTTTGCCATATCCACTTGTGCAAAGTATCATACCATCACTGTACACCGGTGTATTAGCATGTACAGACCAGCGATTTTTCTGCTCTACCGACCATAGTTTAACACCCGACTTCGCATCAACACCAATAATATGGTTGGCTGTCATGGTCACAATTATGTTGTGTTCTTCAATGTATAATGGCGAACAATAAGCAGACAAGTCGCCTTCACCAGCCGCGCTCCAAACAAGCTTTCCTGTTTTCTTGTTTAAGGCAATTAAATTGTGTTTTTCACCACCAGGAGTGGCAATCACCAAATCTTTAACAATTAAAGGCGCTTCATTAATTCCCCATGTAATATTCTTACCATCGTATTCCTTAAACAGGTCCTTTTTCCAGACCAGCTCAAGTGATTTTTGATTTAAACAATACAAAGTTCCAATTCCGCTTATAATGTAAATTTTACCACTATCAATGGTAACTGTGCCTCGCGGTCCTTCATAATTTTTAGACCATTCGCCACCATATTTAACTTTATCCAATAATTTTCCTGACATATCAAGCACATACAAGTAACCGATGCTATCTGTCATTCCTGTCAGGTATATTTTATCATCATCGATTGCAACGGATGAATGTCCATCACCCAATCCATCATAATGCCATGATAATTCTGGCCCTTCAGCCGGCCATTGTTTCAATAAGCCTTCTTCGTTGTAAATACCTGTTCTGTCGGTTCCGCGCCATTGAATGTTATCCTGAGCATTCATAAAAGCTGCAACCATCAACAAACATAAGATTAGTACATTTTTCATTTTATCTGGGTTTTAGTAACTGTTCAAAATTTATACTTCAACATTTTGGAGTATTAATAATCATTTGTTCATTTATACTAATGCTCCTGAGACTATTTTAAACGGTTACCTAGTTATTAATCATTTTCTTATTTCCAATGTTACAAAATACGGTTTTAACTATTCTAATTTCCGTTGGTAATCTTCTTTTTATATTGAGATAAAGCCGTTAATACAAAAGTGATATTGTACATCTCTTCAGAGTACCAAAGTCGTGAGAAATAAAGTCCTATTGGCTCAGGCTTTAACAACTCATTTTGTTTAATCTTTATAAATATATAATCAAATGCCTTATTAAGTATTGTGTGTTCAATGTTTCCAATACCAGATAACGCACTTAGTACTCTTGCTGTAAAAGTCAATTTTGAAGGAAGACCAATAGCTCCTCCCCATCCACCATCTTCATTTTGAGTACTTATGAGATATGCTACACCTTTTGCAAGCATGTTTTTAGCTATGGGGTGCTCAATATCAGCCAGATACTCTACCGAAATGGCCGTGCCATACACCGGAGCACGTTCATCTTCTGCATCTTGATCTCCAAACCAAAGCGGATACCAACATCCATTATCAGCTTGTTCTATTTGCATCCATTTCAACATTCGAAGCATCCTATCATTACACTTCTTTCGCAGTTCATCAGACAGCTTGTCACGCCATAACTGAAGGGCAAATAATGTATGAGCAGTAATATCAGGACTACTCCTATCAAAAGGTAACTTACCCCAGCCCTTGCAAAACGTCGGTATTCCCCCGTTAGAGTTTTGTAAATGTAATAACCATTCAATACCCTTGATTACTTCGCTGCTCACTACTCCCTTATCTAATTTATGCAAGGCAACTAAAGCGCCTGCTGTATCATCGGCATCAGGTACAGAGCCAGGCAGATTCGTCCACCCCCAGCCACCTTCCCTGGCACCGGTAAAAGGATGCTGAAAGTTAAAAGCATTTGATTTAATCAAATTAGAGATATGTTCTCCATCTTCTAAATTACCATCTAAGGCTTTAACACTAAGCGATGTTACCCAAGACGCCAGGTTGGTGTCGATAGGCCATGAGCCATCCTCACGAACAGTATCGCTGAGAAAGCTGACAGCATTTTTAACAGAAACGTGGTTACTATAGCCTGCGCCACACATACACATGGTCACAAAACCTGTTAGAGGGGCGGCTTCAAGAAAGCCACCATTAGAAGGTTGCAACTTTTGAAGAACTTTAAGTGAGGCAGGGATAAATATTTCCCTCAACTTGTTCCTGCCACCTTTTTTATATCTTAAAATACCGACAGCAATTAATGCGGGTATAGCATAACTGACAACAGGCAATTTAAAGAACCTGAATAGTTTTTGCGGAAAAACAGATACTTCAAAGGGTAATTGGGGGATGTTTTTCCATGAGGTAATTAGCCCCGAAAGTGCACACATAACCAATATTGGAGCAGAAAAAGTTAAATCCTTTCCATAGTATTTTAGTACACCTGTAATTATATGCTGGTCCCTTATTCCATTAAATCTTTGCTTAAGATAGTCTTTTGTTTCTTCAGGTGCCTGACCAATAGCATTTAAAGCCGCATAACTAAGTAATGTTGCCGTCATATTGGATGGACTCTCAATAGTGTCGCCCCATGTACCATCCGACAGCATCGTACCCTTAAGCCACTCACCAGCTTTTTCAATAATCGCTTGATGAGATTTTTTATCAAACATGTAAAATGCAAACAGAGCAACAGAGGTAGATATGGCACTCGACGATAACAAGCCTGTCCATATGTCACCATTCTTCGGGCGTCTTTTCATCAACTCCCTGCTAACATACTCTATTGTTTCATTTACTTTATCGTTTTGCATCTGAATTATTTGATTGGGCCGCACCTAAAGCTAACAAACCATAAAAACAATATTCTACGTCACTTTCATCATCTAAAAGCGTTGCAATAAAACAACCTGATTCTGACCAATGCGCTTCAATAAAATCGTGCGCCTCATAATTAGGAGACTGCTGGTAGCATTGTAACACAAATAAAGCGGTAGCTGTGGACAATAAATCAGGAACTGGTGATGAACCTGTTGCCAGAAAGCCTCCCGAAACATGTTGTTGTTTCTTAACAAACTCCAGGCTTTTGTCGAATTGATAATTAGTTATCTGTCCGAGAACAGATAAGGCGGCAGCACTTGCATTTGTTGTTGCAGCACTACCTCCCTTAACATTCATATACCCTCCTTCGTCAAGTTGATATACCTTAAGGGCATTACTTACATTCTCGCTATCATTGAGCTTGTTACCCGTATCTTCTAACAATGACAACCAGATATACTGCGTATAAGGTGCATTAATATCGTCATGAGGTACATTCCTGAATGACTCAAGCGTTTTGATAGTCTGTTTTCTATGAGTCTTCAACCAGGTGAGTAAGCTTCCCTTAGACATGAGATAATGCAGTAGCTGACAACGTTTGTAAGACGCATAATGAATTAAATCCAATTCATTTTCATTATATACGGATAAGTATTCAGCCATTTTTTTTGTATTCAATTTAATATTGAGCACAAAACACAACATCCAGCCAAAGGCCGTATAGTACATATCTGATTTCCCCGACTTATCTTTGAAAGATTGATCTTCGAGCAATTGCGATTGAATAAATGCAGATAAGTGATTCAAGGCGTCTTCCCCAAGCTGCCTTTTACCATTATTAAGTGTTTCTAATATTTTTGCTGAAATGGAGTGCATTAGTTTATTTTAGAATCCTTCCGGTAACACGGAACAACAACCTTTTTAATTCTATATTACTAATATCATTCAAAACTAGCAGGGCTTCCCTGTGATATTTATCAACCATAGACTCCACCCGTTTAATAGCAGAGTTGAGCTTTTGTTCGTTATTTCCTGATCGTAAAAACTGTTTTAAATCATCGGTATGTAAAAGCTTTTTAATAAATGACTTGTCTGAATTAGCTTCACAAATAGCAGCCAGTATTACAGATGGTCTGAGGCTAAGAAATTCATCGGTGTCAAAATCAGCAATATCATCTTTTAGCTGGTAGGCAATACCCAAGGCATTAGAATAATTGCTTAATATTTGTAGCGTAGCTTCGTCAGCACCGGAGCACATTGCCCCAATCAACAAAGAGACTTCAAAAGCAGGTACTGTTTTATGTCGAAATATGTCCAACACCTCATCCATATTTAATGATTGAGGGCTATTGCACCATTCAAATTCCAAGCCTTGCCCCTTACACAAAGCAATGTGGGCATCTGATGCAACCCTAACCAGGTTAGACTGCTCGCACATAGCCAATAATCGGTACCCCTCACCCAAATACATATCACCAACATTGATAGCTATTGGTACTCCATATGTTGCATTAACCGTTTCTTTATCGTAGCGAAGGAGATCTCCATCCTGTATATCATCGTGAACCAGTGAAGCCTTGTGAAAACATTCTATGGCAACAGCCGCCTGATGCACTTTTTCAGGTAATTCATTTTTACCAGCCACAGCCATATAAGTAGCGGCTAACAAGTATGGGCGCCAACGTTTTCCATCTCCTCCCATCCAATGCCTGACAATATTTGAGGTCAGGTCAGTATGTGATGAAAGGATACTATTGAGTTGTTCTTTTTCAAACCAGGTTTTGATCTTGGTTTTTAGGAAGTCATAATCCAGAAAGTTAGCGTCTGACTCCGACTTCATTTCCAACATCTGATAGACATATGATTCATCAACAGACGTATTTTTACAACCATCTCCATTGAGCGGAATCGCTAATCCGGGCACAGCATTATTGATTAACAAAGGAAAGGCCTTTTCTAAAGAATCAAGACAGCTCACCCCAATGACGGCATCAACAACGCCGCTTTCAACAAGTCCAACAACAGAGGTGAAGCCTTCAGCAACCAAACTCATCATACCCAATTGTTCGGCGCGTGTTTGCAAGTCAGGTATATTACATTGACTACACATATTACAGAGCAAGCCCAAATCATCAACCTCAGCCTGACAACTTTTGGTATTGCTCAAGCATTTTGGGAGTAAGAGAATCCGTTTATTGAAAGGCACAGAAGCAACGGTATCTTTCCAAACACAATTGTTTATTTCTACCATTAGCCATCCCTTAATTCCACTTTTCAGCTGAAGCTTTTGAATCAATTGACTGGTTAAATCAGATAACAAATCCATTGAAACAGGTGGAACCAACTTGTGCTCACTCACATATTCACGAATGCTTTCCCTTAGTGCTAAGCGTTCTTGTAGCGTTGCAGGTACCTCAAACTTAATTTGAGTAATGTCCATATCGTTTGAATCTTTAACCATAAGCTCCAAATCCAAAAAAGTACTTCTTTTTCATTGCTTTATAAAGCGGGTTCACCTCCGGAACTTCTTTCCCTTTTTGGTCATGACCGGCCACTGGGCTCATATCTTTAAATTCCTGTAAGACTGTTTGACGTGTTGAAGAATCTATCGCCTGATGTTTCTCCACAAAACTGACCAATTGTTGAGGATTTTCGAGCAAAATACACCCTCGGCTGGTTTCGGCCGTCATCGCCCTTAAATCAGCCATGAATTGTGAGTTCTCAAAAACGTCCGTTAAGTTAGAACCATCTTCATTGATAAAATCACGCGCCATTTGCAAAGGCGGACAAAACTCCACAGCTCCTCCAGGAGATATATGATGACTCATGCCTGTAGCAGCCGGACAAAGAGCATTCCCCTCGTCGTCCCAATAAGTATCAATAACCATAAGTGGTGCCGATTTACGTTGCTCCACAATGAACTTCCGTAAATCTAATATTTCATCTTCATCAAGGGCATTGGCAGGATTAGGATTTGCACCAACAGGCCGGTATATGTAATACCAGAGATAGTGAACACCTTCTTTTGCCAATCGCTCAATATATTCTCTATTAACTAAATCATTATAGTTGCCCTTGCAAATACTTGCTGCTGCCCCAAAAAACAGTTTTGCTTTTTTACAAGCCTTAAGCCCTTCAATGGTCTTATGAAACACATCATCTTTCCCCCTACGTTCTTCACTCTCCTGTTCCAAGCCTTCAATACTAATCAGCGGTGTGATGTTACCCAGCTTTTTCATGCGCATGGCTACATCTTCTGTTATTAGCATACCATTGGTAAAAAGTTGGAAATAGCAATCTGCGTGTTTTTCAATAATATCGAATAAACCTTTGTACAATAAAGGCTCACCACCAAGTATCCCAAAGAAATAGGAACCTTTCTTTTTACTCTCAGTGATAATGCCATCGAGTTGTTGTAAGCTTAATGATTTTGTTCCCCTGGCTGTTACCCAGCAACCACTGCAACTTAAATTGCATTTTTCGGTCACTGATATCATTATAAAAGCAGGAAAAAAAGGTTTCCCTTGCGCCTGACGCTTCTCAAATTGTCTGATATTAATAAAGTTTCTCCATGCGAAATTGTACATCAATTTCCATATCAGGCGAGGTGAGCACTCCAATGGTACCCTTAATGCTGTTCTTATATTAGTAATGTATTCCTTGATAGTCATTACTTATCTTTTTTTAGCATTGAAAAACGACTGCGATTTTGTTGCAAACGATACTGTAGGCGTTTTTGATACATCTCCTCCATGTCGTCTTCTGTAAAAACTTCCTCAATCTCTGTACCACCATTTATAGGCGATTTATCATACTTAGGGAAGACAATGGCTTTTCCCGGACACATCCTGGCACAAGCCGGACAATTGTTTTTACAATTATTTGGTTGAGTAACTTTTACCTTTTTATTCTCGACTGTATAAACGCCAAAGAGGCAAAAATCGAAGCACTTGGCACATTCGGTACATTTGCTTTTATCAATAACAGGATACCAGGCATCCTTACTATCGTATACTGGCAGTGCTTCTATCTCTTTCAAAATATCTTCTGGTCGATGTTCAGTTGAATTGTCTGATATATTAAAAGATGCTAATACTTCCTTTGTATCTTTTTTACGTGCCTCGATGATAGTGCCAGGTTTTATCCCCAGCAAATCCATGTGTGATTGCACCACTCGTTGATGACAGGCAATGATGGTACCTTGCGCAAGTTGTTTTACTTCTTCAGGTTCATCAGCAACCAATCGACATAAATCATCGACAATAGCAACATTATGCCCATCGTTTCGCAGTGCAGCAACTATATCAGCAGTATCTGAGGCTACCATAAAAGAGCGTGATCGACATGCACAAATTGTTATATTCTCCATTTTCATTTCTTTGTTAACCAATGAACATTCAACTCTTCTCTACTCGGCAGATGCAAGACCCGAATCGATTTTTACCTTATAAACCATCAAAACTTCTCCATGACGGATATACATTTTACCATCGCGTATAACAGGATGCGACCAATGAGGACCGGTTCCTTTGTCTACTTTAAATTCACTGATAACATCCAGTTTTTCAGCACTTGGTTTTACTAATCCAATGTTGCCAGCCTTCTCTTCATAGAAATACAACATGTTATCAGCCGAAATAATCGAACCTTTATTGTGCCACTCTTCTATCCATTGAGTCTCACCTGAATTCCAATCCACACATACCCAGTCGCCATTGGCATTATTTTCATAATTGGAACTGAACAGATGGTCTCCTAAAAGCACCACTCCGCCATGATGCGGATCAATATCTTTGTTATTCCATACCACTTCAGTCTGTGAAGCATCTTCGTTCAACTTTAACATCACTGAGGTGTGGTTGTAACCACTGCAAACAAAGATTTGTCCATTACGATAGATAGGTGTGTTGGCATGGTTCTTTCTCATTCGTTTGCCGGTATTTTCATTCATACCTGCGTAATTGACCTTCCATAGCAGCTGGCCTTTTTCAGCATCCACACCGATAATGTGATTTTCAGTAAGCGTTACAATTAATTCCCGGCCACCGTGCTTCACCAATACAGGATTCACATAATGCGTTGCCTCATTCACCGGTTCAGCTTTCCATATCAGCTTACCAGATTTCAGGTCATAAGCTACCAAAGAAGCCACATCGCCTCCCGGACTCACAACAACTTTATCATCGACAATTAATGGCGATTCAGAAACTCCAAAACGAGGGAATACGCCTTCAAATCTTTCATAATGATTATCAGACCAAAGTATTTTCCCCTTTTTATTGACACAAACAATCTCACCACTTCCACTCACGAGATATATTTTTCCATTGTAATAAGTTGGCGTGCTGCGTGCATCGGTATATGAACGGAACCATGATTTTCCAAAAGGTGTTTCCCAGAGTTTTTCTCCTTCAAGATTTAAGGCCGTTATGACATCAATGGTATCTTTTCTTCCGGTAATATAGATAGCGTCATCGGTAACAGTTGCCGATGAGTATCCCATGCCTAAGCCTTCGGAAAACCATAATAATTCAGGTCCACTCTCTGCCCATTGTTTTAACAATCCTGTTTCATTGTATACGCCCGTGCGCTCTGCTCCACGCCAATCATGAAGTTGAGCTACAACAATACCATTAACAACGACGATAAGGAAAAATGAGAATAGTGATCTTTTTAGATTGTTCATAAATCTGTCTTTTGGGGGTTATTATTCTATGTGCATTTGATATACTAACTAACACACATGAGCTAATGCTCGTAAAAATAACATAGAAAATTTAATATGCACCAGAGGATGCTCCTTTTAACAAAAATTTCACAAGTTTGAGTAGCCGAAATTAAAGAGACCTTTTTTTGTAACACGGTATTTTATGGAATTTCCATTTACGAGCGTAAAAATCATCGGTTTCGAAGAATTAGCTAGAACTTTTCTATTCAAGCAGAAATAGAATCGATAGTTTTTCTTCCTTCACTTTAGTATAGCAAACAAATAAATTGCAAGAACAATTAGCTTCCAAGTCGCGATTTCTTTTAAAGCATATCATAATCTGTTTGTTATAAGTCACATATGAAGTGTAAATTGATTTGATGATTAGTTCGGACAAATACCCAACACTCATCACTAATACCATGCAATGCTCTTCGGTTCCTAAGGTATTTTCCAGCCAATATCCATCGCAATACTCATCAGGCTATTTTGAGATTATTCGGAACACACCTATATTTTCTTTGAGTCTTCTTCGTATCACCTTTGGGTCTTCTTCGCACCTCCTTCGGCTTAACTACGCTCTCAGCGAGGTTAATCCGTTACAGGCACGAAGCAGGTACGGTGTTGGCAGCTCAAATACAGCGCACTGATAATGTTATAAATGAAGTCTTCACAGGTAGATTAAGAGTAAATATAAAACACTGTGTCGGCTATCCATTCGAATCATGCAGTTATTTGTACTCATAAAGGTACTTGTCACTACGATATTGCTTTAATGAAGAATCAGAATGGTCAGGTTTCATCCATCTACCAATAGCTTGAATAGCATTTATAATGAATCGATAGAAACTAAACAGTACGTCAAACCACATGTTTAATGTGCAAAACGAAGAGCGTCAACCCTAACCCTAGTAGTCTTTAGTTCTTTTTTCTGCGTTCCTTTTTTTTGTTGTACTGGGGATTTTCTGATGGAAATTGAGCATCAATGCACTCTCGCCAAGCATCCAGTTTTTCTTTTAATTCGATTGTTTTATCAGGATGTGACTTAGACAGATCATAACTTTCACCAATATCATTACTCAAGTTATAAAGCTGTAATTTATTCGTTTCGAAATTATCTATCAGTTTCCAGTCTCCCATACGTATAGCACTGTAGGGCACAGCCCCTTGCTGATGATAATGCGGATAATGCCAATAAATGGCTTCCCGTTTTAATTCACCGCTTCCGTTTAATAAAGGCATCCAGCTACTTCCATCCATTGTTGCGCTTTGCTTTTCCGGAATTGATACTCCTGCTAATTGTGCCAATGTCGGGTAATAATCATTCGATATAACCGGTTCATCAACTTCTTGCTTTTTTGATCCAATATTGGGAGCATAAAGGATGGTAGGAATGCGAACGCCGCCTTCATGCATGCCGCCTTTTCCATGTCGAAATGGGTAATTACTTGTCACACGATTTCGTTTACGTCCGATTAGACCACCATTATCTGATGAAAACAAAATAATGGTATTCTCATACAGACCCTTTTCTTTTAACTTAGCAATCACTTTCCCCACTGCCTCATCGGTATGCTCAACCATTGCTGCATAAATTGGGTTTTGATGATGCTTGGTAGAATCTACCAAGGCTTTGTATTTATCAATCTTATCTTGACATGCTTGTAAAGGAGTATGGACATTATACAGCCAGAAGTTGATAAAGAATGGCGCATCCCCTTGCTCTTCAATTAAAGTACACACCTCATTTGTCAAACGTTCTGTTAGGTATTCATCATTTGGTCCATCTTCAAGGCGAGGGTTGCCATATGGTGAAAAATAGCCCTGATAGCCCTTTTGTTTATTTCGATGTGGTGCGCCTTTTGCCCAGCCAGCAATATTCACATCAAAACCATGGTTTTCAGGCCAATCTTTCTCATTCTCGCCCAGATGCCATTTACCCACATGAGCAGTAAAATATCCTGCGCTTTTAAATGTCTCGGCCATGGTATGCTCTGCACTATCCAGATACATTGTCCAATCGGGAACACTTAATTTAGCCCATGGGTATTTATGTCCCTCAATCCAGTCTGTCAGGTGCTGACGCGCCGGATATTTCCCAGTCATGATTGAGGCTCTGGTTGGAGAACAAACCGTGCATGAACTATAAGAATTAGTAAAGCGTATCCCTTCATTTGCCAAGTGATCAATATGAGGCGTTTGATAAAAATCACTGCCGTAACACCCTAAGTCGGTTACACCCAGGTCATCAACCAGAATCACAATAACATTGAGTTTTCTCTCATTATTTTTACACCCATTCAGTGTGCCCAATAATGATAATGCAAGAAATAGGCAGAAGCTAAATTGTTGGCATTTCATCAGTTACTCTTTTAACTATTTATTCATTATTTAAATCCAACCTTAAACGATAATTCTTATCGTCGATCGTGGTAAAATACTTAAGCATTGGCATTGGTCCACAACTGCCATTACCGACTGCTCCGTGTTCAAAATCAATATTTAAAATATTAAATGGATTACTTTTTAGCTGATATGGATGCGTCGCATCGTTTAACTGTTGTGTAGTATACTTGCGTAATGAAAAGTTAAGAGCTTTACTGGCGTATAATGTCAAGGCGTTACGCTCGTTATTATAAACTTTAAACCATCTAACTTCTGATTTATTTCCATTTTCTTGTGGACTGGCATAATTAATGAAGTGCTCATCAATATTGGCTTTATATATTCCCAACTGCATCCCTGTATTTCTGTCCTTATACGAGCTTCCCGGACCTTTACCGTACCATTCACTATTTGAAATAGCGGAATTCAACATGACTTCATACCCCACACGAGGTATCGTAAAAGGAAGTTTTTCACCAATATAATTCACCTTCAAGTCCATATCAATGATACCATTCGAATATATCGTTATCTTCTCTTCTGTATCAAATCCTTTTTCATTCGATGGTGATTGATGATTTTTACGTACGGCAATAAGTACGTTGTCTTTCTCTTTAAGAACCTCAAGTTCAACCACCTTCGTTAGCAGATTATGAAAATCAATGGCATCCCATTGCGAACGCATTTTTTTGATTTTATCATTATCGATGTAAGCCCTTGCAAAAGAGAGTGAAAAACCTCCATCAACAAGCACTTCATCATTCTTGATTAACTGTATAATTTCGCCACGTTCTTTATCGAAAACCAGTTTACCTCCTTCAAAGAAAATATTTAATAGGTGACTGTCTCCCTTCTTAAGTTTAACCTTCTGATTTGTATCAGGAACTGACAACTCCATCTTCATTGAACGAATAAGAAATTCTTCCCAGGCAACAAGATGCCCTTCTTTTGCCCATGGAGTAGAGCTTTTGGTGTATGCTCTTACCTGAAGAACATACTCAGCATCATTATCTTCAATCGCTTGCCAGTTGAGAATTTTAAATACATTGCTTTTCAAACCTTCTAAATGCACATCCAGGTGACCATTTTTGAAACGCTGTCCGTTCTTTAATAATTGCCAATCAAATGAAAAAGCTGAAAGATTTGCCTGATGATACTTATTAATGATTTTTACAAGGCCTTTGTCACTGTCTGATAATTGAAAGGCAATGTCTTGATATGCTTTTTTCACTTCCACCGTTTTGGGTGTTGGCGTTAAGTCAGCCATCATAATGCCATTCATACAGAAGTTACCATCATTCGGTGTATCACCAAAATCGCCGCCATACGCCCAGTAGTAATCACTTTCAGGTCGCAGGCAAGCCTCATGCGCTTTTGAAACATCCTTGATTTGATCTCCATAAGCACCATCCACATGTTTTGTAATGCCCTGGTCAGACCAATCCCAAATGCAACCTCCGATTAAATGAGGGTACTGTTCAAACACATCGACATATTCCTGCAGATTACCAACGCTATTCCCCATAGCATGGGCATATTCATTCAGTAAGAAGGGTTTATCCAACTCCATCTCGCCTATATGAATCATGTCCTCAACCGATTGATATCGTCCAAATTTATGCTTTTTACCACCTTTCCAGATACCACCACCGTATGTATCATACGATACTGGCTCTTCACTAGAGTGGTAATGCGTAGGCCGCGTTGTGTCAATTTCCTTAGTGCGCTTCTGCATAGCCACCATATTCACACCATTTCCTGCTTCATTACCGAAGGACCACATGATTACACAAGGATGGTTTTTATCGCGCTGAACCATTGCCTCCATGCGTTCGACATGCGCTTTTTCCCAATTGGGGTGTTTGGCTGGTGAAGCCGCACCGTATCTCATACCGTGTGATTCAACGTTGGCTTCATCAATGACTAATATGCCATATTCATCGCATAACTTATAAAAGTATGGTGAGGCAGGATAATGCGAGGTACGAACGGTATTAATGTTGTTTTGCTTCAACAACTTAACCGTACGTTCCATTCGTGATTTAGGCACATACTTTCCGTAAATAGGATCATGCTCAATCACATTCACACCTTTAATTAAAATCGGATTGCCATTGAGTAAAAGTTCCTTTTTATCTGAGATAGATATCTCACGAAATCCAACTTTAGTTGAAAGTTCATCTAAAACCACTTTGTTTTTTTTCAGTACAATCCTTAAGTCATATAAATTAGGAGTTTCATGCGACCACAAGTCGACATCATTAAGCACTTTCTTGATTTGTACATTCCACTTCTCATCAGAACCAACAACCATAAGGCCTTGATTTGCTTCGATAATCTTCTGGCTCTGTGCATCTTTCAACACATAAGTGATAGCATATTTATCAAGGTCAACATTCTTCGCATTTGCGACTGCTACTTTCAGATTTAGTCCCATTTTCCCATCCATAAGAACAGGTGTAGTCACGAAATAATCGTTCAGGTGAACTTTTGGTTTGCTTATCAGGTACACATCTCTGAAGATTCCAGACATACGCCATCCATCCTGATCCTCTAAATAACTACCATCACACCAGCGAAAAACCTGCATGCGCACGGTATTGTTTCCTTCCTGAAGGTAGGTAGTAATATCGAACTCAGCAGGAGACCAGCTATCCTGACTATATCCAACCTTTTGATCGTTTACCCATAAATAAAAGGCAGAAGATACACTCTCAAAACGTATGGTATAAACCTTGTTTTTATCAAATTTATTCACGGTAATTTCACGCTGATAAATCCCAACAGGATTACCATTATCGCCTTTAATAAATGGCGGATTCGCATCAAAAGGATACACAATATTGGTATAAATAGGTTTTCCATAGCCCTGCATCTGCCAGGCGCCGGGCACCTCTATCTTATTCCATTTATCTGGCATCTCACCCTCAGGCACTTCAGTCACATCAGCATACCAGGTAAAATCCCATTGCCCATTTAATAACTCCACATCATCACTTGCATCATCATAGAACAATGTTGCTCTGGGAGCTAATTTATTTATTTGAGTTACTTGTTCATTCTCCCAATCATTTTGCCCACAAACAGATGTGACAGTAAAACTGAGGACTACTATTAACTGAATTACTTTGTTCATAGCTGATATTAATCTCTATACAAGCCCTAAAGCTAATACTATTATTCGTTATTTTATAGCGACAGAAACCTGTGCCGACTTTAATTTTTCAGAAGTGGCTGTAATCGTTACCTCACCGACTTCTCCAGGCTTGCTTTTAATAATGAGCATGCATAAGCCATTAAATGCTTTTCGGTAATTGGCCTGAAATGATTCTGTACTTGTTGCATCACCATTACCTACCGCCACTATTGAGGCAGGACCAACGATGTCAAAGTTCACTAAGTTATCTGCTAATGGGCAGAAATTACCATCTTTATCTTCAATTTTTACAGTAATAAATGACAAATCACTTCCATCTGCATTGATGGTTTTTCTATCGGCTAGTAACTTAATTTTATGTGGTTTTGACGCTGTTACAATTGTTTTTTGTGCAATTGTCTTTCCATCTTTATAGGCAAGCACTTTCAATTCACCTGGCTCATAATTCACATTCCAATTCAAACGATAAGGCGAATCCCATGTTACTTCAGGCTTTTTCCACCACAAGAAATCCGCAGGAATGGTCGTCTTATCCACGCCCATCACTTTTTTACCAAGTGAGCGACCATTTAAAAACAGTTCTGCTTCGTCACAATTTGTATAGCAATAAACTGGAATATTTTTGCCTTCACTACCAGCCCAATTCCAATGTGGCAGAATGTGTACCATCGGCTCATCGGTCCAGATACTTTGATAATAATAGTATCTGTCTTTTGGGAAACCACACAAATCGACTATTCCAAAATACGAACTACGTGATGGCCAATCACCACCCCATTTACCATGTGTCATGTTATCCTTGCCATTATAAGGAGTTGGTTCGCCCAAATAATCAAAACCAGTCCATACAAATTCACCCAAGGAATGAGGCATCGTTTCTTGTGCATACGTTTCAAAATCGGGTGGGTAAGCCCATGGCGGACTTATTATATCATAACTACTTACTTGTAAAGATTCATGTTTTTCGTAATTTTTGACTGGTAGATGGTACACTCCTCTTGAACTAACAACCGAGGACGTTTCTGAGCCATACACAATAAATTCAGGATTGTACTTTAGCGCATTATTATACTGAGTTGGTTTGTAATTCAATCCTACTAAGTCAACTGCATCTGCCAATCCATTTTTTACACATTGGGGATATTGGCTAAGTCCAACTGTAACAGGTCTTGTTGAATCTTCATCGTGGCAAATATCCACAAGCTTTTGAGCAAATTCACCTCCATACTTCTTCCTCTGCTCCTTTATCTCATTTCCAATACTCCACATAACCACAGATGGATGATTACGATCACGTTTAATCATATCACGTAAGTCGGTTTCGTGCCATTCATCCCAATATTTATTATACCCATTCTCAACCTTTGGTAATTCCCACTCATCAAAAGCCTCAACTTGCACTAAAATTCCCATTTTATCGCATAATTCAAGTTGTTCAGGTGATGGTGGGTTATGCGAGGTACGAATAGCATTAACACCTATCTCTTTCATTATTTCCAACTGGCGTTCTGTTGCTCTGTAATTAACAGCTGTACCCAATGGTCCAAGATCGTGATGCAAACAAACACCATTGAAACGAACTTGATTTCCATTAAGCAGAAATCCTTTATCCTTTGAGTATTGAATGGTCCTAATTCCAAAAGTAGTATGATACTCATCAATATAAGAATTGTCTTTTTTCAGTTTCGATTCGACACGATAAAGATATGGATTATCTAAATCCCACAGCTGAGGATTTTTCACCGTTAATTCCTGATTCACAACAGCTTCTTTTGAATCTGAAAAATTAATCTCACTTTTAGTGTATGCTACTTTATTTCCTAAAGTATCAATAATAAAAGATTCTAAGGCAAAATCTCCTTCACTCAGTTGCGGATTAATGATAGTCGTTTCAACATTAATTACCCCTGTATTTGCTTGCACGTGTTTGGTTGTAACAAATGTTCCCCAATGTTTGATGTGAACCGGATGTTTGTATTCTAACCAAACGTTACGATAAATACCAGCTCCCGGGTACCAGCGTGCCGATAATTCTTCAGGATTAACCCTAACTGCCAGCACATTCTCTTCTCCAAACTGGATGTGAGAAGTTAAATCAACTTCAAATCCCATATAACCAAACGGACGTTGACCAACCCTTTGTCCATTCAAATATACTTCGGCATTATTCATAACACCATCAAACTCAACTGTCACGCAGTTACCTGTCTGCTCGTTATCAACAAAAAAATGTTTCCGATACCAAGCTGTTCCATATACCGGCAAACCTCCCGTTCGCGTATCGTGCTCTTTATCAAAAGGGCCCTCTATTGCCCAATCGTGCGGAACATTTAGCTGTCGCCAGCTATTATCATCAAAATCGGATAGGTACTCCTCTCCCGTTTCGCCTTTGCAAAATAACCATCCTTCATTAAAAGAAGTTCTGACACGTTCTTGTGGTTGAGAGCAACTGCTCAATACTAGAAACAGTCCAATTATAAATACAGTTATTTGATGCATAAAACTTATCTTTTTACAACAATTCTTGTTAGTGAATTCACAGGCAAATAGACCAAAAGGTGAGATTATTTCCTTCATCACATACAATCAAAATAGCAGAGTATATTAATGGCAATAATGATTATCATATTTCATTCTATTATCTGCTCTGCCCTTTTAATTGGCTTTAAAAATAAACTTCAAATAAACTCATTAATAGGATTAGCATTCCTCCAATTAATAAGATTACAATTATAGTTTCTACTAAATATTCTTTGATGATCGTCCTTCTCATATTATCTACTTCATAGCAACAAACTTAAGAAGCATGGCGCATTTGAAGCCCCTGATAAACGTCAAATTCTAACACATACACATCTTGTATTATTTCTGTTAACAACAGTCCATTATGTGTTATACAATCGAACTACACACTAATATTTAACGACTTACAGCACCTAATTCATGCAGGTACTTTTTAATTTTAATTATATAAAAATGGTTGTTATTCCATTAATCTGTAAACAGTTATTAACTTAAAGAAAATCTTATGAAATTAATTCAACTCTCAATTTTTACATTCTTCTTATTGTTTTCTGGATCACTTGTTGCTCAAACAACCTGGTATGTAGATGTCAGCTCTGGTGATAACAACATCAATGATGGTCAGAGTGAATCTTCTCCATTTGCCACCATCTTTAAAGCAGTAGGTGAAGCTGCAGATAATGATATTATAAAAGTTGCTGCGGGCACCTATACTCACTCCAACATATGGATTGATAAGAATCTTAGCATTGAAGGCCAAGATGGAGATGCCAATGCTGTGATAATACAAGCTCAAGCTAATGAACCAGACTACTCTGGAACAGGCACATCTGCAAACAATCGAATTTTCACTCTAGCTGGCACTGCAAATCTTTCCTTAAAAAATTTAACCATCAGGTATGGTAATAATGCTGATGCTGGTGGAGCAATAATCGTCTATGCCGGCCAGTCTATAAGTATTGATAGATGTAATATTTTAAATTGCTATTCTGAGAATAACGGTGGCGCAATTGCCAGTTGGGGTAGTATAAACATCACAAATAGCTGCATTGCTAACAACATAGCTGGTGGCACTCGTGGTGGAGCAATTATGGGCTACTCAAAACAAGCTAATCAGCTCAATGAAATAACTATTAACAACTCAGTTATCTATAATAATGCAACTACAGCATCAGACAATAATGGAGGTGGTTGCGCTATTTTTTCGGACAATAGTAATGCGGACTACGGAACCGTTGAGATTAACAATTCAACACTCGCATACAACCATATTTTAAGCCCCAGCACAGGTACTAAGACAGTTGGAATTCGCTTTAGTAAAGGTAAATATCTTCATTTAACCAATTCAATCCTTTTTAATTCAACTAATAATCTTAGTTCCTCAGGACTTGAAATAAGCTCGACTGTTAGTGATATCATTGACATAACTAAAAGAGGTACAAATCATCATAATATCATTTCATTTGCATGGAACCTCGGAATTGGGACAGATTGCATTTCAAAAGAAAATGCAACTGCTAACCATATAAAGTTCGGCACGTTCATAAAAGGTACTAATGGAGTTTACACACTACCTATCCTTTCAGGCAGTGTTGCTATTGATGCAGCAGATGCTTCTACCACAATTGCTACAGACATGATTGGTACAAGCAGGGGAAGCGCTCCTGACATTGGTGCATTTGAATTCACTACCCCTACAACAATTCGTGAGTCAAGTGTTGAAATGTCAATTGCTCCCAATCCTAATTATGGCTCATTTACAGTAATGACAGAAGCTGGCAATGGGTGTCTAGAGGTATTTTCAATGACCGGACAGAAATTATACTCATCACCTATAAAGGCAGGCAGTAACCTGATTGAATTACCTGCAGTTATTAAAGGTTTAACAATCGTTAAAATCAATTGCAATGGTCAAATAGCAACCCGTAAGATAATTATTAAATAAAGCTGAACATCTTTTAAAATAATAAAGTCCGGACTTTTAATTTAGTCCGGACTTTATTTTTAGTTCAAATACTTTTAAAACTATTTATACTCTTTAGGAGAAACTCCATACATGGCTTTAAAGCTTTGCGTAAAATATGAACGATGTGAAAATCCTACCATGTACATAACTTCACTCACATTAAGCTGACCACTTTTTAACAATTGGGCTGCTCTTTTTAATCGTATCGTTCGAATAAACTCTGTTGCGGTTTGTCCGGTCAACGCTTTCACTTTTCGATAAAGATTGGTATGGCTCATTCCCATTTTTTCACTCAAACTTTTCACATTAAGTTCCGGATTATCCATATCTTTTTCGAGTAATTCCATCAAGTCAGCTAAGAACTTTTCATCAAGCGATGTCACTGTTACCTCTGAAGGCTCCAGGCTTGTTTGTTTCTGATAAACTGCTTTAAGGCGTTCTCGCTGTTGCCATAGATTTTTAATCCTTACCTTTAAGTAGGCCATGCTAAAAGGCTTCTGAATGTAATCATCGGCACCTGTTTCAATGCCTTCTGTCTTACTTTCCAGGCCACCTTTGGCAGTTAATAATATTAATGGAATATGACATGTCCTTAAGTCGCCTTTAATCTTTTGGCATAGCTCAATGCCATTCATCTGGGGCATCATCCAATCGGAAATAATAATATCAGGAACCTCTTTTAATGCGATTTGATGACCTTTAACGCCGTTTTCTGCTGATAATACTTTGTATTGCTCCTTAAGCCCGGATACAATATAATCACGCATATCGCTATCATCTTCTACTACCAACACCACCATTCGTCCACTTTCAGGCTCCGGAGTTGGTTCTTCAATTTCAATAACCTCCTCCGTTTTTGTTTCCTCATTATCAGATTCTGCCTCCTCTTGTTCTTTGAATTTCACGAACTTATTTCTATCCAATGGAATTGTAAAAATAAAGCAACTGCCATCGTCAGGTTCACTTTCTACTTTTACCTCACCACCATGCATGGTAACATATTCTTTGACCAAGGATAAACCAATTCCTGTACCTTGCTGATTGCTATAGTTAGGTGAAGCCTGCGTATTAAAACGGTCAAAAACATCTGTTTGTGCGTGTTTACTAATACCACAGCCATCGTCAGAAATAGCTACAACAATTTTGTTTTGTTTCCCAGGTAATTTTCTGGCATCTTTTACTTCCACTCTAATACGTCCACCATCAGGAGTAAACTTAAAGGCGTTTGAAAGAAGGTTAACTAATACCTTTTCCATTTTCTCCATATCGAACCACATCAATAGCGATGACTCTTCGGTGTTGTATTGCAATAGCATACTCCTACGTTCCGCTTCATCTTTAAATTGGCCAATAATACGGTCGCAAAAACGAATGATATCATACTCTTGAATCAATAACTTCTCTCCTCCTTTTTCAATTTTTCGGATATCTAAGATTTGATTCACCAATTTCTTTAAACGGTCAGTATTTCGTTTTACTAATAATAAAGAAGACTTTATTGGCTCTTCAGGTTCTTTTGAAAGTAAATCATCAATTGGACTACTAATTAAGGTTAGTGGCGTTTTTAACTCGTGAGAAATATTAGTAAAAAAGCGCGTTTTTATTTCAATTAGCTCTTCACTTTTTTGTCGTTGAAGTGTCTGAAATCGAATATCATTGTTGGCTTTTTCTCTTGCAATTAACAACTTTCTTGAGAGTATGAACAAGCCCATCAACACAACAATGTACATTATGATAGCCCAAACCGAAAGATATAATGGTGGTTTAATTCGAATGGCTATTTCTCGCCAGTTATCATTATACAATCCGTATTTATTTGAGGCCTGAACTTTAAGTGTGTACCTACCTGGTCGGACCTGAGTATATGACACATATGCCTGGTTAGGCATCGTCGTTCGCCATTCTTCATCATAACCATCCAGCATGTATTTGTAACTACAATCATTGACATGGCTATATTGGAGAGACGAAAAATCAATACGAAAAGTATTCTCGCCATATTTTAATTCAATATTTTCTGTTTTATTGATGTGTTGGTTTATCACATAGCGGCTATCCCGCATCTTAAATGGCTTGATTATTTCACTTAGAATTGAAAAGTTGGTCCACCTGACCTCCGGAACATTACTATCAATCTCTACATCGTCCAATTTAAAAGTTACAAACCCTTCTTTACCATATAAAACCAGTTTATCATTACCTAATAATTCAACATGCAATATGGATTTTACACCCAAATCAGCATTGGGAATTCGTAGTAACTTTTTATTCTTAAGATCATAATTGTAAAAACCATTATCTGATACAAAATACACCATTGAACCTTTCACTGCCACAGATTGAATGTCCATTTGTATTTCATCAATTCGCTTGAAATCTATCTTATCTGTATTAGTATAAAGCAAGCCGTGATAGGCAGCCATCCAAAGCGTATTAGTACTATCAACAAACAAATCAGCAACATACTGATTTTCTGAATTATTAATATTATTGAATCGTTTTATTACCCCTCTTAGTTCATCTATTTTATTTAGTCCTTTATTAGTGGCTACCCATACATTATCACGCTGGTCTGCAATAACATCTGTAATTCTGTTAGAATTAATTGAATTTGGCTTACCTTCATTGTAACGGAAGTTGTAGAAGCTTAGTTCTCCTTGTTCATCACTTACTACTTTATGCAAACCTGCACCATAAGAACCAAACCATGTAGCACTCTTACTCCTTGCGATAGCATGAATATAATTAGATTTTAAAGCCTTGTTATCGGAAGCATCAGCTACATAACTTTTAAACTGCTTATTTTTTCCATCATATGTATTAAGGCCGCCTGCTGTCGTAATCCAAACCATTCCATTTTTATCGCACAAGACGTCACTTACTTTATTATGGAGTAAAGCTGGGGGTAAATGGTAGTGATATGCATCATCGTTTTTGTTATACTGCACTAAGCCTTCTCTTGTCGACAGCCACACATCACCATTATTATCAACAGACAGTCCCGTAATATTCAATTCACCATCCAAAACCTTTGAGGTCTCATAAAACTTACTAATCAACACCTTTCCACTTCGCAGATACATTTTATCAATGCCATTATCAGTTGCCAGCCAAAGGTTATTTTGGCTATCTACATAAACCTGATGGATAACATTGTTAGCTATTGAAAAAGTATTTTTATAGTCATGAAAAAAATTATAAAACGTTTGTTCATCTGCTTTGAAAAGGTTTAATCCAAAATCAGTGCCCATCCACACATCATTTCCATTGACGCAAATAGATTTAATTACATTGTTGCTAAGAGAGTTTTTATGCTTACTGTGTTTATACTGCTTGAATTCCCCATTATTACTGTTGAAAATACACAAACCGGTTTCTGTACCAATTAATAGAATACTGTCTGAATCAAGGTAACGTGGTTGAATACTTAAAATCAGGTTATTCTTCTTTTGCGATTCTTTGTTTATGAATTGGTGCTTTGTTACTTTCTTTTCTTTTCTGTTCAAACAGTTCAAACCATCAAACGTACCTATCCAGATCCGCTCTTGCTTATCTTCGTAAAAGCAACGTATCATATTGTGACTCAAGCCACCACCTAATTCCTGTTGATACAGATAGTGCTCTATATATTGTCCGTCTTGATCGTAGATGTAAAATCCGTCAGCGGTACCAATAAAAACATCACCCGTAACACTTAAGTAGAGCGTCCGACATTGAATGCCTTTTAGATAATCATCGTCTATACGAACGGATATTTCAGTATTTTTATCATAAATAAAAATACCAGTTTCGGTTCCAATCCAGATATGCTGTTTTCGATCTTCAACCAAAGCATTGATAGCTCCAAAAGAGCCGTAGGCATTCTCAGATACCATTTCAACCTGCCTTAATTGGTATGCATCGTATACAGCCAAGCCATTAGAGGTCCCAAACCACAAAAAACCATCTGCATCTTCTAAAATACTTTTTACAGTGGAGTTAATACCTGAAGGTAAATCCAGGTGTTCGAAGCGTAAATTCGTATTTGCTTTAGAAAACAGCACTATCAACAATAACCCAAGGCTCAATGCACAAATCCTGATATCTTTTTTACTCATACCTCAAAAATACCAATTTTTAGAAGAAAACAGAATACAGACTTTCTTTAGAGAAACATGAATTACTAACGGTATATTACGATTCTTTTACTCACATACTGACCATTTTCTTCGATACTTAACAAGTATATGCCATTACGAATATCAGAACGAACAATCACCTGAATAGAGTTTTGCCCAATATTCAAATGATAATTCTGCTTTTGAATAACAGCTCCAGTTAAATCTGAGATGAGAAGATTTATCTCTCCGGCTTTCTTTCCTGTTATGGTCACTATCGCTTTGTCCTTAACTGGATTTGGAAAAACCTCAAATGAGTTTCCTTCAACCAATTCTAAATCATGTATCCCGACATACGAATTGTTATAATTATTATCAGCTCCGATATTCGGAATCGAATCACTTACACCTACCGGATTACCAAACATGTCAACTCTGGGCGTAATTGTGATATTCTTAAAAATACCTTTTCCTGCCATCGGGAATATTGGTTCAGGAAATTGTATTCCAGCATTAATAGCCGGACTGTCTTCTTGAATTTGATAATCATCACCTGTTAATCCGCCGGCATTCACATATTGCGGGTTACCATTTACAGGCTTGCTATCATGACTCTTAAATGTACTTGTCACATTACCAAAGTAGAGGTTGTTTGACATCGCTAACGCGCTTCCTGCCTCAATATCAACCGTTACATCCTGGCCTATTGTAGCTGCTCCCGAAGCATAAAAAATATTGTTATAAACGAAAATATTTTTCCCAACCATTGAAATATCAGGTGTAATCGCAGCATCAACATATACTGAGTTATTATAAATAAAGCTACTGTCGGATAAAATATCGCGGTCTTTTCCGGCATAAGGCGATACCCATAGGGTATTTCCTTTAAAATCGCGGAATCCGTCATTGACACTAACGTTAAAGCGATAGGTCGAATTAACATTATCGCCTAAAATTTCAACAAAGCCGCCTTCGCTGTCTTCACTGTAATTGTATTGCATGATGATGTTACGATTGCCGAAATCAATATGCTGACTATACGAATCGGCATAACCTCTAACGCTATAACATTTGTTGTATTGTGAAATGCCATTTCTGCTACTGAAAAACCACACGCTACTACCCCTGTTAGCCATTCGTGGATCGGCATCAGAACCCGGTTCATCAAAAATATTGTGTTCAATCAGGCAGTTATATGTTTTAGTTGGAAGAATACACGTGCCACCAGTTTGATAAAAGTGGTTGTTGCGAAATACAAAATTCATATTTCGGTTGATTGAATCATTTCCTACGCCATCATCACCTCCTGCATGTCCTGTTTTTATCCCCAGCCGTGTGGTGCGGGCAATATAACAGTTTTCAACCAATACATCCTGAATGTTTCGTTCCTTGCCAACTTCGGTGTTTTTTGAAGTAAAGAAATTGATTGCCGATACTTTTATAGCATTAAAGTCCTGATTTTCGGTTGTTGGAGCATAAATATCTCTGACGGTTAAATCGTGAAAATGATAATTGCGCAAGGTATCGGGTCCTGTATTCTGTACATCAATACCATAGGCCAAATTATCGGAAACACCAGAACGAGAAGTCAGTCGCTCATTGGTTATCTCCAAATATGCTAATTCAATATTATCATGATTAGAGATGGCAATTGTGGTTAAATGGGCTCCATCTTCAGCTTTGGCTCCATCTAAAATTGGTAAATCTCCATCGCCATACTTTCCGAAATACAGCGGCTTTTCTTTAGTCCCTGAGCGAATAATATTCAATTGGCCAATAAAGGTATCACCACACTTAAACAACACCGAATCACCCGGATTTAAAAGTTGCTCACTTGCACGAGCAAGGCTTTTCCAGGCACTCTCTGGCGAGGTACCAATATTAGCATCATCCCCGTCAGAGTCGCTAACATAGTATTTTTGAGGAAGATATTCACCTGCCTCGTCTATAATAACCAGCCTGTCGACCAATGGTGATCCCACCCCTTCTTCAGGTCTTAATTTAATAGTATTCACGCCCTGATTAAGATCAATATCGAAAATAGTTTCAACAGCGTTTCCCTGATAACACCACACAGCTGTAGGGAACGTTTTGCTACCCAATGATTGTCCATTTACCTCAATGACCAGACTTACTGAATTTGCATTAAAATGATATACTGATAGTTTATAGCTACCAGCATTGCTAATATCAATATTATTAAAGCTAAGTGTATTATTTGCAGAATTTGCAAACTTAACAAATAAACCACCGGAAGCATTTGAGCAGCTTGGGTCATTTACGGTGGCTGCACCTCCTAATATTCCATCTTCAGCCTGAGCTTGCCATACTACCGTTTGCGCACTTATATGCATACAAACAGCCATCAATATTCCCGTAAATATTCCTTTCATATCAGCTAATTTTTGGTTACGAATATATTGATACCACGCAATTAAAAATAACACATAATCGTCAAGCCTTAACAATATTCAGAGCTAACGCAAGCTGAAGGTTGGTAACTTCATGGTATGAACGACTACGCATGAAAGTATTGATAACAAAAAAAGGCAATCAGGTTACCCCAATTGCCTTATTATAGTTTTACTAAAGAAACTATCCTCCAACCACTACATTTATTGTTTGACTCGTCATTTTACCAGACTTGTCCTTTAAGTCGAGCGTTAACACATAACTACCAACTTTACAATCCGCCGGAATACTTTCTCCAAACAATGTGTGATTGGTCAGTTGGTCTTCTGTACCTGACAAAACAATTGTTTCGGGGCTACCAGCAGGTTCCCAGGGATCATCAATACCAGTGAAAGCTTTAGTATCATTAAAGCTTAAAGTAACAGTCAGACTTTCCAATTCCATGTCGTCTGTAAAAGTGCCTGATAACGTTAAATCACTGCCACGTAATACCGTTGCTCCTTCTGCAGGTGCTGATATTGTCATTTCAGGATTTTTACTATCAACAGGATCAGGTGTTGGTTCCTCACTATCACTGCCACCGCATCCATACATAAAAGTCACCAGCAATAATAGTACTATGTATCCAAGGTTCTTTTTCATAATTATCTAGTTTATAATTTTATACTCATTCTATTTTACCCACCAATCATCGCCACCAAGAGTTGGGAACACACGATCTTTCAGTTGCAAATTCCATCCTTCCCATTCTTTCATCAATGATTCACTGGTAGCTTCATCACTCGAACGAAGATTATTTTGTTCTCCTAAATCTGAATTCAAATTGAATAACTCTGGCGTATTTTCATTCTGATCACTATTGGCTACTAACTTGGTATTTTGATGCAATATTGCCATCGCATTTTGCTCCCATTTGCGCCAAAATAAATAATCATGGGGCTCTTCTTCAGTTTCTCCTGTCAAATAAGGAATTAAATCCACACCATCCAATGGTCTTTCTGCATTGATAGAAATATTATTTTGTGACACAATGGTGGCCATTACATCCATTGAAGAAATGGCTTTTTCATAAGTCTGACCAGCAGGAATAACACCTGGCCATCTCATTGCAAAAGGCACTCTGATACCTCCTTCGAATAAATCTCCTTTTAACCCGCGCAAAGGACCATTATCTGATGCATTATTGTGTGCGCCTCCATTATCGGATAAGAATACAACAATCGTATTTTCATCGACACCACCTTCCTGTAAGGCGTTTAGAACACGACCAACGCCATCATCTACTGCACTAACCATGGCTGCGTATGTTTTTCGCTTTTTATCTTCGATATTAGGGAAACGTGACAAGTACTTTTCAGTGGCTTGCATTGGTGTATGCGGTGCATTATATGCCAGGTAGAGCATAAAATGCTGGTCTTTCTCAACCTTTTCATTAATAAATTCAACAGCCGCATCGCTTAGTTCATCTGTCAGATAATCATCTGTCTCTACTTTGGTACGGTTCTCTATTATTTTGGTGCGATACCACTCCCACCTTTTTGTCACTTCGGATAAATCATTTAAATACAACTGATCATGTAAGTAGTTGTGTCCTCCTGATAAGAAGCCATAAAAATAATCAAACCCTCTTTCCAGGGGATGAAAATTAGGATGAGTTCCCATATGCCATTTCCCAACAATCGCGCTCTTGTAATTCGCCTTACGCAATACCTGCGCCATGGTTTCCTCTTCAACGGGTAATCCTGAAATTGGATTATTTGGGTCAATGGAAGGATTGGTGGTGAAACCAAATCGGTCTTGATATCGCCCTGTTAAGAATCCAGCCCGGCTTGGCCCACACACCGGAAAAGTAACATAGCCCTGAGTGAAACGAACACCCTGATCAGCTATTTTATCAATCTGTGGAGTAGGAATATCAGTACATCCGTTAAAACCAACATCAGCATACCCCATATCGTCAGTCATTATGACAACAAGGTTAGGTTGTTTACTTGTCTTTTGTTCTGAGACTTTAGCACATGATAAAGCTAAAATTGGCAGCATCAAAAACATGAGTCTATTCAACATGGTATTTATTTTAAAATTATCTTTTCAATATTATTTTTATCAATTACTAAATAATAAACGCCTTTAGCATGTCCTTTTAAGTTTAGCACTGAGCCGGATGATTCTTTAATCATTCTTCCCATCGAATCATATACCTTATAACCTGGTTCAATGCCATCTCCATCGATGTAAAAGAGGCCAGTAGATGGATTGGGGTACACTTTAAAATAGGATGCCTTTAAGTCTTCAACAGCTGTGTCCTCTTTTATATCCAATTCAACAGTGGCAAAAACATCCTGATGTTTATATAATCTGGCTGTAACGGTAATGGTTCCATAGTCAATGGGTAATAACAAACCGGTTGTTTGGTTGATAATAGCCTTGCTGCCATCGTCGATACTCCAAAGAACCGGGATATCAATTTCAGGATTAAGACTGGCAGATAATTGATAAGCAACATCAACCAGTAACTCCTTCTCAATTTCTGTAATTGTGAGAGCAGGATTAACCGATTCTTCCCAGATAAATACTTCTGTTGTGCAATTCACTGATGGGTAATTATCCATAGCTGCCACCACTTTTACATGTCCTTCTGAAATGGCAGTTAGTTGGCCATTATTGTTAATGCTTGCTGAACCTGTTCCATCGACAACAGACCAGGAGTAAGATTCTCTTACAGGAGTAGCCATGGCTTCAAACTCATAATCATTACCAGCGATCAGTTCATTTTCATTAAATCCATTTGTTGATATTTTCAATTCGGCTGCATAGAAAGCAAAACTATCCACTGTTAAGGGTTTATTCTGTGCCGAACTGATAAAAAGATTCATAGCCACTCCATTCGCCCAGGAATCTTTATTAGGTTTTAAAGGCACTGAGAATGTTTGCCATTCGGCGCATTGGTGGCCAGTGATGGTATTAGGTGTATTCGCTTCCCACGAACCAGCTGTTACACTCGTTTCTGTGCGTGTTGATGCCTCAAAAAAGTATAATTTATCAGGTGTCAGATTTTTAACATTTCTGCGCATACTTATGGCGCTTCCGTTGACCGACACATTGAAGGCATATTGATTGTCTCCTTCCACTGATAAAGTAGTCGTTGTTGCTTCATCGTTTTTTTGCTTGTAGCCTTTACTCAGCAGGTCATCTCCTTCATTATAGCTTTCAAAATCATCGTAAAAAAGATAGGGAATGGTGCTGTTTTTTTCAAAATTGATTTGAGGTACCAAAGCTTGTAGTTGCTCGCGTAATTCTTGCACTATCGTAGCATAACTTTCATCAAAAATTACATTAGTCCACTCATTCTTATCAACAGACAAATCATATAGCTCTTCATCTCCTGAAGGGTAAAGAATATAACGATAATCTTTTGAGCGTACGGCGTAGTTTTGCCTGCCAATTTCCAGCGTGGCTGGATTCACAACCGATTCCAGCACGACTTCAGGTCCATCCCAAGTTGTACTGTTTGGATCTTCCAAGAACGCACGAAGACTATGGCCGTCTAAATCGGCTCCCAGGGCATTCTT
Source organism: Carboxylicivirga marina (assembly GCF_016612505.1). Taxonomy (GTDB): domain Bacteria; phylum Bacteroidota; class Bacteroidia; order Bacteroidales; family Marinilabiliaceae; genus Carboxylicivirga; species Carboxylicivirga marina. Next base: position 46,352 of record NZ_JAENRR010000012.1, on the reverse strand, counting down.
TTTTGTGTCACCTGTCCATCCACATATATCTTTAAAGGTTGGATAGATATCAATTAAGCCAACCGGATGAGCTACGGTAGCTCCTTCTGAAGCACTAAAACCAGATGCTTTTACAATGAAGGGAATACGCGTACTTTCTTCCCACAATGTATTTTTGGCCAGTCGGAATTTCTCCCCCATATGAAAACCATTATCGCCACACAGCATGATAACTGTGTTATTGGCAAAAGAGCTGTTTTTTATGGCCTTATGAACCTCTCCAACCAAACTATCGGCAAAGGTGATACAGGCCAGTTTGCTTTGCACATATCGACGTAAGCCCTCTTCGGCAGTGGCGTATGATACCAATAAAGAATCGTAGTCGTTAAAGCCGGATGCACTAAAATGATGCCCATAGGTATCTTTTAAATCATCCTTCAGAATTTCGGGTATCATCACCTTATCAAGCGGATACATATCAAAAAAGCGCTGAGGTACAATATGCGGTGTATGCGGTTTCATGCCGCCATAGGCAATAAAGAAAGGCTTATCATTGCCTTGTGTCTTCATATTTTCATGCTGCTGTATCCAATCTGACACAAAATCGGCACTTATCTCATCGCACATTTTATCCCGGTCGTTGGCCGACACATAACGAAAAGGCGTACTTCCATTGTAATCGTTGCGCCAGCCACCAGGTGGTACATCAGACAAAGGCGCCAATGAGCCGTTTAAAAGGCCGACATTACGAAATGGTTCAGGTACTGACGGATGAGGAATGGGCTTAGTACCATCCCAGGCATAGGGCCCTTGATCTTGTTTCTCACCCATGGTCTCGGATGGGTCATCAACACTTCTATGAAATATTTTGCCGGTACTATAAGTCTCATAGCCGTTCTCAGCAGCATATGCCATGATAAACTTTGAGTTGCTCAACACCTCATTATTATCAATGTGATCAAAACCAAAATTTCCGGTTGTTGAAGGATACAGACCTGACAAAAAGCTGGCTCTCGACGGTGCACAAATAGGCGCATTTGAGTGAGCATTTGAAAAGAACACCCCTTCATTGGCCAATTGATCTATATTTGGCGTTATTGCCTGTGGATGACCGCCCATGACACCAATGTAATCATTCATATCGTCCAGGATAATGAGTACGGCATTCATCTTATCCTGAGCATGAAGATTCAGGCTTATCATACCCCATATAAATATAATTAGTCCTCTAAACATCCTTCATTACTTTAATTCCTTATCACTATTTTCTGTGTTTGTATTTCTTTATCTGTTCGTAAGGTGATAAAATACAAACCATTGGTAAAGCCAGATAATTTCAATTCGTGCTGATATACTCCTTCTAACACCTCTGATTGCAGCATCTGTCCATTTGCATTATAAACCTGCAAATTGGCACGTGGTACATCCATTTTAAAAGAGATGATAGCAGTTTGATTTTCAATTGGATTAGGATATACAGTAAAGAAATCGGCCTGCTCCAGTTTTTCATCAAATAGTCCGGTATCTTCGCTGTAGTCCTCTACATTTACTTCACACTCAGCTGATAGGTTTGAACTCGCTACCACTTTAGCGGTAATAATGGCCTGACCTTGACTATGCGTTAATACATTACCATGCTCATTTACTGTAGCTACAGCTTCATTATTACTACTCCATTCAACAGCATAACTACTATTGCTGCCTGAACTTACATCAGCAGTTAAGACAGCTGGTTTACCTGTGGTTAGTGTCAAAACATTATCAGACAGCTTTATATTGCTTGCTTCAGCAGGCTGCCCTACTTTCACAATGCATTGTTTATATACTTGTCGACGATCGACTACACGAGCGGTAATAACAGCAAAGCCGTCTTTGTGAGCAGATACATTTCCATTTTCATCAACTGATGCCACAGAACTATTATTACTGTTCCACTCGATTACATCGTTAAAGGCATCAAGGGGTAAAATAGAAGCAATCAACTGATGCGTATCATCAATGCTTAATTCTAAATTAGCACTTGACAAAGTGACTTCAGTTGCCCATACTAACTCATCGTGTACCAGACCTAAAAAGCGTGGATGCAGTAAATCTTCTTCCCATTTGGCTTGTATGGCCAGTAATTCGTCGCGTTGCGCACGAAAATCAGCATTCCAATATAAATTCTTTCCATCTGCATCACTTTCGCTGATATTGGTATTTAGGTCATATAATTTCGGGTTTGGGCTATCGGCTTTAAACCGTATGTACTTCATATCACCATAGCGCACAGCATGACGATCCTGATCAAACTTGCGAATATGAATCAATTCATGTGGTCTACCAGAATTTTCTCCGGTGAGATAAGGAATAAGGTTGACACCATCCAATGGTTTATCCTGATTGGTGGGTGAGTCGGAAATAGTTGATAAGGTTGCAAATATATCAAGTGATGAAACCGGGTAATCATAAGTACCACCACCATCAATTTCACCCGTCCATTGCATAGCAAAAGGCACACGGTAACCACCTTCAAACACATCGCTTTTACCGCCTCGCAAAACGCCATTGTCGGATGCATTTTTGTTAATAGGCCCACCATTATCTGACAAGAAGAAAATAATGGTATTCTCCTCGATATCTAAGTCCTGTAATTTATCCAAAACACGTCCAACACCCCTATCAACAGCATGTACCATGGCGGCATACGTTTTCCGTTTATGACCTGTTTCATCAAGCAGATTGGGAAACAAGGCTAAATCTTCCGTTTTTGCCTCCATGGGTGTGTGTGGTGCATTGTAGGATAGAAACAGAAAGAAAGGACTATCCTTATGGCGCTTGACGAACTCGACCGCTTCATTAGAAAATTCATCGGTGATGTATTCATCCGTTTTTTCGGGTGTGTGATTTCTCAACAACCAGGTTTTATAACTCTGCTCCTCATTTTTAGCATCGTAGCTATCTTCAATGGTCAGTGATTCCGGAAAATACTTGTGACCGCCACCAAGATGACCATAAAACTCATCAAATCCGCGGTTAAGGGGGTGGTTGGAAATATGTGCACCCAAATGCCATTTACCTATAATACCTGAAGTATAACCCACCTGTGAAATAGATTCTGCAATGGTCATTTCATCAAGTGGCAAGCCCATATATGGGTCATCAATACGGTAAAGCGGGTTACGCTCAAATCCAAAACGCTGCTGATAACGACCGGTGATAAAGCCAGCACGACTAGGGCCGCAGACAGAGTAAGTCGTATAAGCACTTGTAAAATTAATACCATTATCCGCGATTCGATCGATGTTAGGTGTAGGAATCTCTATTGAGCCATTAAAACCCACATCGGCATAGCCCAAATCGTCAGCCATTATCACAATTACATTAGGCTTATCCTGAGCAATCGACATCGAACATACAAACGATAACACAATCAATACAAAGCACTTACTCATATAACTTATATACATTCCACAACTCATTAATAAAGTGATTAAATGAAGCCAAAGACTCTTTATCTCACAATAAAATTATTACCTACTATCAGTCACTTATTACCAATTTTACCACCTGAAATTTATTGCCTTGCATAATGTACATTACATACACACCCGGCAACCAATTGCTAACCGAAAGCTGTTGATGCGCATCACTTAGCTGATGATTTTCAATTATCAAGCCTGCACTATTATAAATGGCAATTTCTGTTTTATGCTGAAATACATCTTTCAATTCTATATTGACGATATCATTGGACGGATTTGGATACACCTTGATTAATTCAGATTCTACTTTTTTTATCCCCACATCCTCTTTCGGCAATTCACTTAATTGAATCATTAAGAAACGTGCTGTACCAGCAGGGATAGACACGCTCAGTTCATCCGTTGTCGTAGACAATGCTCCCAAGGCTTCTGAACCACCCAGTTGATCAAACACCTGACAATCACCATTAATAGAGTTGCCTGCTTTCAATTTCACGGTTCGTTCAATGGGTGACAGTTCATTGTTTCCCATTAGAAATGCAAAGTAAGTATAGGGATCATCCTTTTGTTGTGTAACCTGCCAGAAACAATCTCCATCCACATAAAAATCAAGCTTTTGCCGTTGCGACAATACTTCATCAGAAATGGTTTCTTTCGCCCCGCTTAGTGATAGGTTTTCCCAGGTATCACCATTGGTTTGATAAGCAACATTACACCAGGTCTGTGACTCAATTTCTGAAGCCTGGGTGGATGGTATAATCGTAACAAATCCTCCCGGAGTGGATGGAAACATGTTTTCCCAACGACGCTTTGTACCATAAAGATAGGAAGTGGCATCTGTTTCGGGAATATCGGTATAGGCATTCCAACAAGCTAATCGATTAAACACGTAATTATCCGTTTCGGGCTGATATTTATAATGATCGTGATTAATGCTTTGTTCTGTAAGACGAGTGCTTCGATTGTAAATACCAACCGAAACGGGTGATATACCTTTTATTTGCTCCGTATCTGGTGCATTTGGGTAAATGCCCTTATCAACCAATTTAAGAAAATTCAATATGCCTTTTTGAAATACCTGAGTCCATTCCTGGTCCTCCCCGGTAACATCTCCACGTTCGTATAGCGGATTATTAAGTGCCGTAATAGACGTTGTTCTGAATACTTTTGCCCCCAAACTGTATTGCGATAACATCTGACGCAAAACAACATGGGCATTTCGCATTCCACCCCATTCGGCTACCCGATTAGCCGACAGGTTATCACCAATCACGTTACAACCCCAATTCTCCACATCGCCATTCATCCACAAACCAACGCGTTCTGCCAAACTCAGGTCCAGTTCGGTCACATTGGAATTCTCTACTCCAGGCACCAGTATATCTTTGTATTTAGGAAAATAGCTATCCGCTTGATTTTGTGTTAAAGCTGTAAAAGTAGCACCCTTGGCACAGAGCATTACCATTGGAGGGGCTGAACCAATCTGTTCGGCACGAGCCAGCAAGGCATCAAGATGTGGAATATAGGATTCAAAATCAGCATGTTCATTTAACTCTCTGGAGCGCGCCATCATGTAACATTCGCCATCAACCACAGACGCTTCGTAACAATCAGCCAGATCTTCCGGTGTTATAAAAGTGTGCGGCCCATGCCCAATTTTCAAGCAAAAATAAGCCCCTTTTTGAGCCAGTGCAGCACAAAAATTCTTTACTCCTTCAGCCGTTACTCTTTCATTTTCACATTCATTGCTCATTCCATAAATACACGAATTGACGCTTGCTGCCAAACGTATTTTTGATGAATGATAATTGGCCTGTCCTCCAATCTTGTCGTACCATTCTTGCTGTGCATCATACACTTTCTGTGCTTGTATGGCACTATTCTCCGGTGTCATTTCCCACCATAAACCACTGGCAAAATAATCGAGATACCATATGGGTTGCTCGCCTACTGCCAGGGTACCGGCAAATTGGTCGATGTTATCCGTTAGTATATCTAAGTTTTGCTCAAACTCCTCAAAACGTCCCTTACAACAAATATTGCGTGCCTCAGTTTTCCAATCCAATTGTTTGAAATCAATCACATAAAAATGGTCATCACCATTTATTGGGCCGGAAAGTACCATTTTATCGGCACCACCATTTCTATCCTCTAAACAAGCACCATCGCTAAAGTGATACATAGAATGAGCCCAGGTGTAATCTGAGATAGACAATATTTTAGTACCAGGTTCGTATTGCGAAAGAAATAGATCATCGCCATAAATGGTAAACAATTCGGCTTTTCCGTCACCATCAAAATCACCAGGTACACCATGCTGCATCAGGTATTTACCCGTAGATGTTAAATCTTCTTTATCTGATTTCTGAAAGCCATGATTTTGGATCAAGTCATATTTTGCAAAAGATTTATATTGACTTAATGGTAATTTTTCAGAATCAGATAGCATCGTAGAAAACACTTTGGTACGCGGACCATCCTCTGGATGAAAAACACCCCAATGAGCTGCCAATTCAGACTTCCCATCATTATCCATATCATAAACCCGCACCAATTGCTTATCGGTAAAACCGAGACCAGCCACTACATTATCACTTATTTCATCTGCATCACCATTCCAGTAAGCAGGGCGATCATAAGTAGCTAAATCAATGATATCAATGAAGTTATTCCCTTCAAAACTTTTGCGATTCACAAAAGCAAGCACTTCATCGGTTCCATTACCATCAAAATCACCAGCCGCCACATGGCGTACCAAGCCCGATACTCCACCCGCTTTCCCTGTTTCAGGACGAAAGCTTTTAAGGAAAATACCCGCATTATTAAGAATATAAACCATTCCATCAACACCTGAGGTGACAATCACTTTTTGTCCTCCAACTCCTATAGCAACTGTTGCTGAATACAAGGCACCGGTACTTACTTCTTTGTCCAATAACAGCTCACCGCCAGAAGAGAGTACTCTTATATGACCATCCGTACCAGGTAGAAGTATTTCCTCTCCCGGACTGTCTTCATTTATATCGCCTGCAATTATCCTTAATCCCATAGATGGCAAAGCGGTATATTCCCATAAACGATTATCGGCAGATGGATCTGTTATCTGGTCAATGCGATTGAAAGCAATTACCTTTCCTTCAACCGTCATGGCCACCACATAATCTTTGGCTCCAAGCTCATCAAAGTCGGCTGTTGTAATATGTATCAAATTATCACCTTGTGTATTATAAGGTTGAAATGAGCTTTGTGCATTCACAAAAACACTATTCAGAGCAATAGCTGTTAAAACCAATAAAATTTTTAATCGCTTCATCTTACAATTTTAATTTATTGATTTTTCCATTCTCACCAAAAGTGAGCTCATCAAAACAGATGGAACGTCGGTAGTTATTATTTGATAAATCCATGTTGTGATAGAAGACATACCACTTACCCTTAAACTCCACTATGGAACCATGCGAGGTCCAGGAACTCACGACATCCATTACTTCACCTTGAAAGGTAAAGGGTCCCATGGGTTTCTTACTAGTAGCATACACCAGGGTACTTGTTTTACCCCAGCCGTTAGAGTACAACAGATAGAAGGTATCTCTACGCTTAAACACCCATGGCGCTTCGCCATAAAAACCGCCAAAATGTTCCTTATCATTTTCTATACCTTTAATTTTCAGGTCTTGCACATCACCCTTTAAAGTCATCATGTTCTTTTTCAGCTTCACCACCTTGGGTTCGCGACAACCAAAGTACATGTAGGCTTGTCCTTTTTCGATTAAGACAGATGGGTCGATAGGCTCTATACCAATATGCTCAAGCTGTCCGGTATTGTCAATCAAAGGTTTACCAAGTTGATCAACAAAAGGACCTGTTGGCGAATTGCTGATTGCCACACCAATCTTAGTTCGTTCGACAGGGTAATAGAAGTAATATTTCCCATCGCGTTCGACACAATCGGGTGCCCAGGCCCACTTATCAGCCCATGCAATATCATCTAAACTCATAACTGCACCATGATCGGTCCAGTCCTTCATATTTTCTGATGAGAACACGTGCCAGTCGAGCATATTAAAGTAAGTCGCTGTATCTTCATCGTGAGAGGTATAAACATACAACCTGTCATTAAACACATGCGCTGAAGGATCCGCTGTGTAGAGATGTTTAACAAATGGATTTTCCTCTTTCTGAAACTCTACTTCTGTGAATGATTGCAATGTAGCAGGCTCCCCTGCTAAAAAGCCCAAAGAAATCAGGAATTTATCAGCATCTATCATTGTTTGATAATGCATCTCTTCATTCTTGTCTTTATTGAAAAAGGCATGTTCCTGACCATCGTATAGAATCAGGTCGCAGCGTTGGCCCAATTCTTCCATTCGGGCTTGGTAAGCTTTAGCAAGCTCAGGATTAAAGAGTTTATCTTTTGTTCCCAACATAATTAAAGTTGGAGGTGCAGTCTCACTCAGGTTATGATATGGCGAAAACTCTTTATAATAAGGTTTTACCCTATCATATCCATAGCCACCAGGTCCGTTATTGGCCACAGGATTAAATAACACCAAAGCCTTTGGTTGGCAAGAAACGCTTGTGTCTTCACCAGCTTCGTTAAACCCTTTCACTGTTGCGGTAGCAGCTGCTACATGTCCGCCAGCAGAACCACCGCCAGCAACTATTCTATCTTTATCAATACCATAAGCAGATGCATTGGTATATATCCACCGCATGGCCGATTTGCCATCTTTCACACACTCAGCAGGTGTGGTTCCATTGCTCTTCTTCGTTCGATATTGTGCTGAGGCAGTTACCAAACCTCTTGAACTTAAATACTCACATTGGCCATAAAAATGTTCGGGTCCACCTCCATTCCAACCACCACCATGAAAGAGGACAATCACTGGTTTAGCATCATTCATCTGATGATTCTCAGGAAAGAAAAAGTGCATGCTTAGCTCAACATCCCCTACTGTTTTATAAACGACGATTGTATCCGGTTTCGTTTGGGCGATAGCATTTCCTGTAAAAAGGATTAATAGACTTATAATGACAATATTCTTCATCTGAGTTTCGATATTATTGACCAATACGATAATTGTACATTTGGTAGGTTGTTTCGCGGATATATGAAATTAATTCATAATAGATCTGGTCGGTCATCGATACCAAGCCGCAATTGGCATTTTCACCATTACCACGCCCCGCTGTGGTAGAGTTAGCCCACATAAACCAGTGCGCCCCAACGCATCTTGGATTTCGTAAAGCTCCATTTATAAAATTATTGTATTTCTCACCCCTGTTGCGTTGGCTAGAGGCATATCCCAGACCAGTGAAGAATTTACCGGCGTCCAATGCACCAAAATTAAACTCTGATATAATAAATGGTTTATCTATTTCCTTTGCCGGATAAGGATAAAACTCAACCTCATTTTCATAAGCATTAAAAGTGAGGATATCGAGGTACTTCGCCGAAACAGTGGTATTTATCTTATTCTTGTGATTACCATGCCAGCGACAACCGATGTACATTTTATTCGGAGCATGCTTGTCAATAAGCTCTTTAGTGGTTTTAAAATACAGCTCGCACATATTGGTATAGTGCTTCACATTATACTCCTTAAGCTTAGCAACCTTAAGCCTTCCCGGCGACACTTTAGTATTTAGTAAATCATTCCAGCTTTCAAATGATGCACCCGTCAATTCATTGAATTGTTTGATTAATAACTCATTCTTTAATAAATTGAGGTAGGCAATTTTCCCTGCACAGTCATTTCCTTTTTCCAACGAATGTATGACCAAACTATTGGGATTACCCCAATGAATCTCGTTATTAATAAAAAAGCCAAAAAAGTAGGGATCATCTTTTACAAAGGCAGCTTTATCTTTGATTTTAAGCTCTACTTCAGCTTTCCATCGGGCATCAAATACATCTGGAAACTTCTCATTGATACCTGGAGATACAGCATTGATATAAACCGTATACGGCAACTTGATTGCTTCAGGGTGTTCTCCTACTGTTTCGGTCGACCAGCCGCCTAAGGTATTCAGTCCCCAGCTTTTCATGCGCCTTAGAGAAGTAGCAACATATTCTTTATCACTATTCTCTCCATATTTGCGATGAAGATTGGCCAAGCCATGCTTATATTGATCTTTTGCAAACAAGTGAGTATTCTCCTTCAATTTTTCAGGAATACCTTCAAAGAAGTGTTCACGACCATTTGTTGGTGTTGGAATCTCCAGTCGACCTGCACTATTCACTCCGGTAGACCAAAATAAGCAACCTTCCGGATCGATTATCCACCAAAGTCCGTTAACCTTTTGTGTTCTAAAATGACCTGTTGCGTCAAACTTCGGACCATTCACAAAACCGCCAAAGCGATTCCATTCTTCTGAACCAGGATGTTCTTTGAGGTCTTGTTGCTCCTTTTTCATAGCAGCTGTAAACTGACTGTCATCAGTAATTTTGCCAGGCCAATTGGCATGTTTGTATTGTCCGTATTTGTTGATGAATGGAAAAAAAGCACTCTTATTATTTTTATATAACTCCGGCAAAGCAGGTCTGTTTTTATACAAACGCTTAATGGTCACTTCTCTGTCAAAGTCCTGAATAGGGAAAGTGAGCTTAAGGCCTTTAATATGCCTGGCATCTATCCCTGCATAGTTAAGAATGACCCCATCGGGCATTCCTTTCATCTGAGGAAAATCGGAACTTTGTGGATAATCCGGAGTATTAATTTTATCACGAATCATCACACAGTTGTAATCTAAAATCTCATTTGGCTTCAAAAAGCCGATATGTTTGTTATTAACCGGCCAAAACTTATCTCCTCTGCGCGGATTATCATACAAAATAACCGGTTCGAAACGTAGCGACTGATCCGTCAGGTTTTCCAGCTTAAGACTTAGGAACACCCATTGGGTTAAATCCCAGTATTGCTCTTCAGGGTGAAAAACAATACTTCCTTTCTCATTGGCCTTAATCGAACACTTTATTCCATCAACAGAATTATGCGCATCCAGGTTTGTAACCTTAAATGCTTTGTTCGTTATGGTTTTAACATTGATAAGTTCTTCGCTTTGCGCTTGAGCATTAATAGCCATTACACCCAAAAGAAACATAAATGCTAAGCCAAACCGTTTAATAGACTTCATATCTTGATTCTTTAACAATTATCGGTATATCACAAATCGTTCTACCTGGTAGTAATCTCCCTGAGCTATTCGAATAAAATAAATACCATTTTTAGCATTAGATGGTAAATCAATCCTTAATTCATTGATTCCTGCTGGTTCATTTACCGACTGAATCAACTGACCTTGAATAGAATATATACTGTAGCTAACACCTTTGTTTTGGTCACTTAATTGTATGTTAAGAATATTTCGCACAGGGTTGGGGTAGATTCTAAACAGATCACTGACTTTTATGAGATCTTCAATACCAACCTGACTATTCGAACTATGAGCATTGCTGGCCCCAATATTTGGCACCAAATTCTCAATGTCCATGGCATTTCCAAAAATATCTTCTGCTGGAATAAGGGTCATATTTTCAAAGATTCCCTGCCCTGCCATTGGAAATTCAGGTTCTGGAAATGTCATACCTTCGTCGATAGATGCGCTGGTCGCTTGAATATTAAAGTTATCAGGATTTCCATCAGCTGAAACCGGATTCGTAAAATGTGGGTCTCCATTGACCTTTGCAGCATCTAAATTTGAGAAAGCAGCGGCTATATTTCCATAAAACAGGTTATTAGACACATTCAACTCGCCTCCATTTTGCATTTCAATCTCTACACCGCCAGAGCCAATCTGGGCTCCATTCATGGTATAAAAAATATTGTTGTAGATGTAGGTATCCTCTGCAAAAATTGAGATATCCGGCTTGCACTGTGGATTATCCAGATAAACAGTGTTGTTATAAATGTAATTTTCGTCTGATGGAACAGGTGTTTGGTCCTTGCCCACATAACCGGATAACCAGATGGTATATCGATGATGGCCATTCGCACGGTGTCCATCGTTCACACTTACATTGTAGCGGAACACACTATTTTCACAATCACCCAATATCTCAACAAACCCTCCTTCAGTATCTTCACTGTAGTTGTATTGAAAAATGGAATTCTTACAAAAGAAATCAATGTGACCCGCAGCACCATAGGTATCGCCAAATCCTCGGGCCCGGTATTGATTATTATACTGCACAATGATGTTATGTGAGTCCCAAATCCAACAGCCTTCACCTCGGCCATAATAGCGGTCGCTTGATGAAGTGTGGTCACCCCAACCTAAATCAATAAATTCATTGTTTTCAACCAAACCATTACACACAGAAGCAAACACAACGCCATCGCCCCCCAATTGCTCAAAGGTATTGTTTCGAATAACAAAATTCTGATTACGCCCTTCTTCGCTTACCGGATTGTTGGACGGATTCAGGTTCCTGGCACTAATTGCTGTACTACCCAGATTATAGAAGTAACAATCTTCGATTAACACATCGTGTATTCCAACTTCAACGCCATCCTCATCGGCATTTGAATCAAAGAAAATCCCTTTGGCGTTATAATAATCAAGGGTAAATTTACCCTCCCAGTCAATCATATCAACGCCAAAAACATCTGTGATTTTAAGGTTTCGAAAGGTTAAGCCCTGAGATATACCTCCCCATTTATTAGCTTTGACTAAAATTCCGTAGGAGCTGTTACCAGAGCCTTGCCAACCAAGCCCTACCTGACGGTCGTTTGTGATCCAAAGCTCAGTCAGCAATAAGTGGTTTGCATTGGTAATTTTGACCACCTCAATGGCATCTCCATCATTATTATTGCCGAGATTGGCACCTACACCAGTTAATATGGGTAATTCTCCCTCACCATAACTACTAATTTCAATAGGATTTCCTTCCGTTCCTGAGCACCAAAGTATTAATTGGCCCACAAAGGTATCTCCTTTTCTGAATAGAATCTTGTCACCAGGTTCAAGGTATCCATCTTTATTAGCTCTTTCGGCGGCCTCATTTACTTTGGCAAGCGTCAACCAAGGTGTAGCTTCCGACAATCCATCATTAGAATCATTGCCATTATTACTGACGTAATAATTTTTTGCCATAAGTCCTGCAGATAAGTTCAGGAGCAATAAGAGAAATATAAAACGTGATTGCATAGTAAACTTCTAATTTATAAACGCTGTAAAAATAAAAGTCAACTTACAATTAAACAGGCGTAAATTGGACAATGCTTAACGCAAAATTGTTAATTCAAATGATAAGCTCGATATACAGCCGTTTTCATTCTGAATAAAGTAAAGCATGAAAAGCAATGACTAAAAGACTTATACACAAAAAAACGTCTGCTCATTTATAGAAATAGATTTTCCGAGCAGACGTAAATTCATTTTTTTGTATCCCAATCTTATTTTAAAATCTAAAGGTTTAACGCTTCTCAATATCCAATGCACTTATTCCTTTTAGTCCTTCGGTATAAAGTTGTAGAACTTCATCATTACTGAGTGCCCTGGTCCATATATTGAAATCATCCAACAATCCTACATAATCCTGCATATTCATTGTCTTGGCCAAATCGGTCTTATAAGTCTCTACTTGTGTTGCAATGGCCATCCAGCTAGCTTGAGAAGTATTCACCTTAATATCTGGATTGTTACATTGCTTATCATTTACTAGCTGACCATCGATATACAATTTCAATTCACCCAGTACGGCATCATCATGTGGCATAACAACAGTTAAGCAATGCCATTCACCATTGTTAATCTGCTGATTTATTGTGGATGCAACTATTTCCGGGCGCAAGGCTACTTCCAGGTTTCCTTCATTGATGGATAAGTTAAAAAACTGACCTTGCCCCCAATACGATCCACTATTTAAAATTAGTCGTCTACCATGAGCAGTGGTTTTTACCCAGCATGACAGCGTACGTTTATAGCCTTCACCCATTGGTCCCATGGGCAAAACAAATAAGCTGGATGACTCTTCTATTTGAGCAGCTTGCCCCAACACCCCTTTAGCTTGTTTAACATCGGCACAAATAAGTGAATAATCGGTATTAAAACCTCCATCATTTATGTAAACACCTGGGTGTTTAATTGTTGCCAACAAAGGATTGTGCTTTCCCTTTTGCGGGAAAGTACCCTCCACACTGCTTTTGTAATTACTCTTATCCAATTGCTCATCAAAACTCCAATGTATTTGTAAGCCATTCGGCGTGATGGGTGTTAAAAGGCCTGTTCCTTCAATTACTTTATTATCAGAACTTTTGTCAATGGTCAAACGTCCAAGTTTTTCTCCATTCTCATGATAAGTATTGAGTAGAAGTTTGTCCTGCACCACATCCACTGCTGTATGGTTTGATAGATTATTACCCCTGCCTACTAATTGAATCAAATCTGATTTTGCATCTCTGGTCACCGTATTCATATGAACTTCTCCGGCCAAATACAAATCAACCTTATACTTACGGAGCACATTTAAGATTTTCTCACTTTCCTTTTTGTCTACCAACATGCCGCTACTGGCGTATTTTCGTACTGGGTAGATAATGGGCAGATGAGACTGCACAACAATGTGTTTTATCGATGAGATATGCTGTGCCTCGGATAAGACGGACTCGAACCACTGCATATGCTCACCATCTATATCACCATTTATTACGCCCTGACTTCCCAGATTTTTATCCTTATCGTCAAAACGGAACATATCGAGCGTGACGAATAATACGTTCTTATATTGAACAGCATTGGAAGTATGCTCATATACGGTGCCAATTGGTCGTGGCATTGCATTACCAATGTTTTCATTAAATCGGGATTGTCCATTTTCATCAAGCGTGAAGGTATTGGCAAATCCCTGACGAAAAGTAGAGATATGCTTACTTACTTCACTGCCTTTCTTCCATGGGTTATCACCTAACTCATGGTCGCCTACTGCCATCAGAAAGTGTTCGTAACCACCATCATGCACAATATCCCATAAACCACCATAGCACAAACGTGAGGATTCCAAAATAACTTGTTTTGTAGAGAAATCTTTGTATTCAGGGTTTGACTTGAACGGCTTCAGGTATTTTTGACGATACCAATGCCCTCCATTACAATCACCGGGCATAATTATTAGCTCGCCACCATGGCGCTCCTTCATTTGTTTGAATTGCTCTGTTTGATCAGCAATACGTTTTGCTCGTTCGGGACTATTTTTTGAAAATCCTTCGGCATTATGGTAATCGGGAATATTGATAAAACGCCAGGTTTCGTATTCTTGGGCTGTACTATTAAACATGGATAGAAGCCCTACTAATGCAAAAAGTATCATTGCTGCATAAATATTCTTCATCTATTTATTTTTTTTCAATTAATACCAATTGTTGAGTGTTAATACCCGTACATTTTACTGATAGTTTCACTTCCTCATTCTTATTATCACCAACTTTAACTATACACAGGCACCTGCCTTTATGAGTCATTTTTGTTTTTTTATTAGAAAAAGGAGTTAAGTCCGAACTATTGCCATTTTCTAAGGCTATTATTTGCGCATTACCTTCCAGCTTAAAATGCAGTTCCCCATCAGCATTTGTTATACCTCTACCTTTTTTGTCGTGCAATGACAGTTCTACATGAATAATGTCGCCAGATTTAACTTGTGATTTATCAGCATTCATTTCCAGATGATGTAGCTTCCCTACAGTGGCAATTTCACATTCACAAACAGCCTTACCGTTAATTTTGCCAACAGCCTTTAGAATACCAGGTTGGTAGTTAACATTTTGCCAATTCATTATCCAGTTGGGGAAATCGGATAAATTCTGAGAACCTATTTTTTTGTTATTGAGGTATAAATCAACCGTTTCACAATTGGTGTAAGTGACTAGATTTACTATAGTATCTTTGGGTAAATTCCAGTTTTGATGCATCTCTGGTATTCCCCACTGGCTCATCTTTTCGGTCTTTTTACCATATACTTCAAGATGAACGGTAGGCTCTTCGGACCAAAAAGCTTTGTATAAATAAGCATCTGGATTGGGAAAGCCAGCAAAATCAAATACTCCATCGCTACCAATCCTGCCCCAGTTACGTGATTCACCCAAATAGGCAATCCCGGGCCATAGGAACAATCCCATGTTGTTCTCATTGTCAATAACATCAAGCCAAGGTGAACGTTCTACATTAGCATATCTTTTTAAGGGTGTAGAATTGTAATAGCGATAACTTTCGGTACTAACAAAAGCCTTACCCGGTTTCTTATCCGCAAGTGCACTACACCACTGTTCACCATAGTTCATTCCAATAAGATCCATGTATTTGCAGGACTCAATAATATCGTCCACCTTTTTATCCACATTTTTTACATCCTTTCCTCTTTCCATTCCGGAGATAACAGGCCGGCTTGGATCTAGGCTACGAACAAATGAAGCATATCTTCGTAAGCCATCGTTTTGTCCTATGGAACCTGCTGGATGGTTCTCGTTGCCAACACTCCATATAATCACGGAAGGGTGATTGCGATCTCGGCGAATGGTTTGCTCATAGTTTTGCTGCCACTCCACAGTGAAGTTAGGATCTGCCATTTGCACATTATAAAAGGGATCTTTGGGAGCGTTTTTTCTGTAAGGCTTATTCCACTTATCTACAAATTCATTCATGACCAGGAAACCCATGGTATCGCACATGGTCATAAATTCAGGCGACGCCGGATTATGGGCTGTGCGTATGGCATTGCAGCCAATGGCTTTCAGCTTTCGCAAACGGCGAATCCATACTTCATCAGGAACAGCGCCACCAAGGGAACCCGCATCATGATGCAAGCAAACACCTTTCATTTTTATGTTTTCCCCATTTAAGAAGAAACCTTTTTCTGCATCAAATTCAATGGTACGAATACCAAATGTACTTTCGTATTCATCCAAGATTTCATTTCCTGATTTAATGTAAGTGATGACTCTGTATATTTCAGGAGTTGCAACAGACCACAATTCAGGAGCCTTAACGCTTAAGAATAGAGAAATGTCAGTCGATTGGTAATTTCCAATTTTTATGGCAGAAGTTTCAATTGCAACTTGTTTCCCATTGGGGGCATAGATTAGCGTTTCAATATTCACCTCTTTTGCCTCGTCCATGTTCTTCAGGGTAGAAACAATTTTCACTTTCGCTTCTTCTTCTGAAACCTCAGGTGTGGTGATGAATGTTCCCCAGGTTTCGATATGCGTTGGTGAAGTAACATTCAACCAAACATTTCGGTAAATACCCGAGCCCGAATACCACCTACAGTTGGGTTGATTGGAATTATCGACACGCACAGCAATTGTATTTTCTTGTTCGAAACTAAGTAATTCTGTGATGTCGTAACGAAAGCTGGTGTAACCATCATGCTGAATGCCAATTGGATGTTGATTTACCCATAGCGTTGCATTTTTATAAACACCATCAAACTGAATTTCTATACTTTTGCCCTTGTAATTATTGGGCAATACAAAACTTTTGCGATACCAGGCAATACCGCCCGGCAACCAGGCATTACGTCCGGAGTTTTCTTTGCTAAAGTTAGCTCCCACACTCCAGTCATGTGGCAAGGTAAGTACTCGCCACTGACTATCATCATAAGCTATTTCACAAAAAGAAGCTTTGTCCTCTAGCTTGAATTTCCAGTTATTATTAAAATCTTTTGTAACTCGAACAGAATGGCTTTTCTGTGCTACAGCAGTTGCAGTAGCTATAATCACAATAAGAAATATTGCCCAAATTTTTTTCATATAACTAACTAATTATTATTCTCAATGACAAGTCATTCACCCCTCGATGAATCGTGAGGCAATGTCAGGTAATTTAAAAATTCTCATGTGTGCAACTTATAATGCGAAGTTGATTTTCACCATTTCACTTTATCCAATAAATGCTCGCTTCATGAGTCTGTTGAAATAGCTTATATTTTAGTGTTTCACCAACTCTGCCCCACCTACTAAATCAACGCATACCATCTTCTCCATGTCACGAACAAATAATTTACCATCACTAAATGCCATAGGTGACCAGGCTTGTGACTTGTCTGATTCAAACAACGAAACTTTCCCTAATTCCTTATACGCTTCCGGAGAGGGTTCAATTAAATACACATCAGCATTTTTACCATTCTGATTAATAATTAGGCCATCGACTAAAATTATTGATCCCATTTCGAACCCGGGTGCAGATTGCTTGTCCCAAACCCTTTCTCCTTTCAAATTCAAACAAACTAATTCGTTTGGTCGTCCATTATTATTAATATAGAAATGATCGTTAACAAAAACAGGCGGGTGCATTTTACAGCCAACTTCTTCGTTTCTAAAAACTTCCTCAAACGCAAAGTTTTCACCATCGGATGAGATTTCTAACAGTATTGAAACCGGATTGTATTTATCTTTATAAGCACATGAGGTTAAAAACAAACGATTCTCATCCAATACCAATGGTGGAGCAATACATGCAAAGGAATTAAATCCTTCGTAGCGCCATAGTTCTTTTCCTGTGTTGACCTCAAAAGCAACCACTTCATCGCTTGTAAATCCATCTCCTTTTACACACGAACTGGTCATAATGATTTGTGTTATACCTCCGTATTCGCCTATGGTTGGTGATACATGAAAGCGTTGACCAGTTAAGCGGCGACTCTCCCAAACGACATCGCCTGTTAATTTGTTATAAGCAACGACACCAGCCTTCTCACCTTGCGGAGAAACAATTACCAAATCGTCAACAACAATAGGAGACACCGAAAATCCCCAACGTTGCAATTTACCACCGTATTCATCCAATAAATTATGCGACCAAACAGATTGATGTGTTTTTTTATCAATACACTTTAAATGTCCATGGGGACCCACACACCAAACATAATTTTCATCGACCGTAGGCACAGCTCTCGATCCGGGATAAGGCAACTCACCTTTTGCTTCATATTTATAGTTCCATTTTTCTTCACCTGTACTTGAATCAATACAACGAAGCACATCTGCTTCTCCTATAATTCTGTCCAGCACAAATACTTCTCCATTAAAAACACTTGCACCGCCATAGCCTTGACCCAGTTTGAATTCCCAAACTTTATCAGGTCCCTTTTCTGTCCAGTTGTGTGCTATTGCTACGCCATCCACAGCTGCATTTCTATCAGAGCCTAGATACTGATTCCAGTCAGTAGTCTTATGCTCTTGGGCTGAAACTTGTTGAATCATAATCAACAGAATGATACCACTTAGTTGTAATAATTTTGTTATGCTCATTGTATATTTTTTAAAAGTGTACTGAAATCTTAACCAAGTTTAGTTATTTTAATCGACTCCCCGCATTTCAACTTGAATCAAAATTAATACTAAATCTACCTCACATTTTTTTCTTTGTGGCACGCTCTCCCAAAGTCTTAATAAAGTACATACCAGTTGACCAGTCACTTACTCCAATACTATTTCTATTGTTTTGAAGCGTTAATTGTTTGATTTTCCGTCCCATGCTATGTAAATAATTATGGGAAGATCTGATTTTTGACCATTTCCCAATTCAATATTTAACATTTGCTGAGCCGGGTTTGGATATACTTTAGATACCTCATTCGCAACATTATTTATCAAAAACTCCAAAATCATAAATGACTACTTCTTCATATTTTTCTCCTGGCAACAATAAAGTTGATGGGAAATTAGGATGATTGGGACTATCTGGAAAATGTTGCGTTTCCAGGCAAAACCCCATATGTGGCTTATATTGAATCCCATTTTTCCCAACTATTTTGGAACTTATATAATTACCAGTATATAATTGCACACCAGGTTGAGTTGTACTTACTTTAAGGGTTCGGCCTTTTTTTGGCTCAAGCACTTCTAAAACCTTCGTTAATTCATCCTCCTTTTTATTTAGCACATAGCAATGATCATATCCTTTTGGGGCTAATTGATGAATATTATCGCCTATACGAGTCATGCTGCTTAGATCCCAACTTTTACCTTTGACAGATGAAATATTACCTGTAGGTATCATCTGCTCATCCACTTCAACATAATAGTTAGCATCTATTTTTATCCGATGATCATAAATCAACTCAGTACCTCCCGTCAAATTAAAATAGCTGTGCTGGGTCATATTCGCATGCGTTGCCTTATCCGTTTCTGCTTCACATCGTATATGAATGGCATTATCTGCAGTAAGTGTATAAGTCAGAACCACATTTAAATTACCAGGAAAACCATTAATGCCGTCCTTTGATAGATAAAGAAGTCGAATTCCCTTGCCCAATTCATTTTCCACAATTTCGCTATCCCAAACAATGGAATTAAATTCATCGGCACCATGAAGGCAGTGTTCTCCTTTGTTTTTAGACAGCTGATAAACAGAGTCCTTAATACTAAATTGACCATTGCTGATTCTATTGGCAAACCGACCTATTACAGCCCCAAAATAGGGATTGGGAGCAATGTATTGTTGAAGGTTATCGAATCCTAAAACAACATCTTCCATTATGCCATTTTTATCAGGAACTAAAACGGATGTTATTATCCCTCCATAATTGGTAACTTTCATCACCATCCCATTTGAATTGGTTATTGTGAAGAGATAAACCTGCTTATCTTTCACTTCACCCCAAACTTCCTGCAGGACCTCTGTTCTGTTGGTCGCACATCCGCTCAAAATGAATAGTATTACTATCCAAAGGAACTGATACAACTGTAAAGTATTAATCAATTTCATTTCTTATTTCTTGACAAATTCAATGTAGGCTGCAGCATAATACTTGCCTAACTTCAATTGACCATTCGTATTGTAATGCACATTTTTAGGATGCTTCTCCAGATTAGGTGTTACAACCACTTTTACATTTGGCATTTCTTCTTCGGCTTTAAACCTGGCTCTTATAACATCTTCAACGCCGGGTCTAGCTCTCTTTAGCTTTTCCATTTGCTCCTCATCTACATTATTCAGCATTTGTTTAGTCACCGAACAAGCAATAAATGCAGGTAAGTCAGGCAGGTCTAAATCTCGTCTTAACCCTGTAATCAAAGCGTTCAGATTATTGTAATACTCTTTAGCCGTTGAAAGATTTGTCATGTCTTTCCCACCTTGTTGCCATAAAAATCCGACGATTTCAATATCCGCCGCTTTTTGTGCCGCTTTTACTTTATCGATTAAAACTTTATACAAATCGCCTTTTCTACCATCATTGGTACGGTCAGCCTGTTCCTTGGTCCAAGTCGGCGACCAAGCCAATATACCTGTACCCCCTGTTGCACTCTTGATGATGCCAATGGTTTCATTGGGATAGGCATTTGACATCTCCGTTGCCAAAGAAATTTCAGGCCCAAAGGAGTATTCTTTCATGTCAAAACGTTCCCTTTGTTTTTCATTTGCCAGCTGATGGGGTTTTAGTTTCTGCCATTTACCATTTTCAAACATCAGTTTATTATTCATGCCATACCTTAATGAATCAGGCAATTCTTCGCTATCACCCCAACCAACCATATTTGACTGACCGGAAAGAATGAACACTTTCATTTTTTTATTTGATTCTGGTCCTTTTTGTGCGTTCACTACTGAAACACATAGTATAAATAATAGTATTGAACTGTATATTTTCATTGATCTTGATTATTTAGTTTCATTTTTAATTTTTTAGTGTTTATTGATTCATGGTATAACCTAAGCTCATACATCTGTTCACCAACTTTTCGACTGGCATCAATGGTCTCCTGATAAGGCGTATCACACACATCCAAAAAGCCAATCTGGTAATTTTCGCCATCACCACGCCCTGTAACAGCCTGCTCTCCATACTGAAACCAATGCGCTCCAACGATGTAAGGATTTTCCAAAGCGCCCTTTATGTATTCGTAGTACACGCGTCCTCGTTGCTCCTGATTTTGTACTGAGCGTAGGCCTGTGTGCAACATTCCGCGGTCTAAAGCTCCAAAATGAAATTCGCCTATGATAATGGGTTTATCAATACTTTTATCATGAAATACCATATTGTTTGGCACAAAACGGTAGCGATTAAAACTGACGATGTCACAATATTTGGCAGCAATAGGTACAATCCAGCGTTGATGGCCAAGGTCATCTGGATAATAATGGTTGTGCAGGCGACTACCCATATAGAGTTTATTGGGTGCTTTCGCTTTAATAACATCCCTGCAAGTTTTGTAATAAAGCTCAACCATTATCTTTTCAAAGGCCAATAAATCACTGCCTGCTGTTTTACCTGTGGCAGCTTTAGTCGAATTTAAGAATGCTTTCCAGGATACATATTCACTCTCCCAAGCTGCATTGAGTTTCTCTATGGATGCATATTTCTTACTCAGGAAACTAAGCAGTTCAACTTTCGCGTTATCAGTAGCTGATGAAGTTTGCACAGCTCTTCCTATCTTCCCCCAGCCATGTAGCTCGTTATCCACGAAGTAACCTATACAAAAATCATCTTCCCATGTTGCCTTATGTTTTTCAAATGTTTTTTCCAGATTCGCTTTATAACTCGGGTCAAATACATTGGGAAATTTGAGTTTGCACCCTATGCGTTTCCATCTGAAGTTGACACTGACCGTATAGGGTGTTTTACGCTGAAGATAAGTGGTTTCATCCGACCAGTTGCCGAAAGTATTCATGCCCCAACTGCGGAGTCTTGTATGTGCCATCTCACTCTTAATGCGTTCCCAATCAGAGCCGTATTTTCGGTATAAATTTGCTCCGGTGAAATTATAGGTCAGTATCTTCGCCTTATTCGGCTTAGCGAATTGAAATAGGGATGCCTCCTTATCTGGTAATGATGAGAAATACTTTTCCCGTCCCACTACCTTCGTGGTAGCCGCTGCCTTTGCCACACCTGTTATACCATGCGACCAGAATAAGTATCCTTCAGGATCGATCATCCACCAACGCCCATTGATTTTTTCCACACGAAAATGGCCTGTCGATTTGTACTTCTTCCCTAAAGTCCAGCCACCATATTTGTTTCTGTCTTTTGGGGAAGGATTAGAAATTAAATCAAGTTTCTCTTTATCAACAGCTTTTTTCAGTTCGACATCAGAATGGACCTTTCCTTGCCACTCTTTATGCATGTATTGACCATATGTATCTACAAAAGGGAAAACTGTTTTTTGAATCTCTTCGTAACTCTTCTCTACCAAGTTGCCTTCTGCTACAATATTCTTTATGGCAATGTTCGCTGGGTATCTCGGATTAATCAGTGATAGTTTTATTTTATCAATGTGCTGAACATCCGTCGGCACCCAGTGCCAGTAATAACCACCAGGATAACCAAACATACCTTCGTACGATCGGGCGAGAGGATGCTTTTCCGGTAATCGGTAGCCTTTGATGAGGATGCGCATTGTACTGGTTTCGCCTGAGTTTAGAGCCAATACACCTTCGTTCCATTGATAATCGCTTATATGAGCATTTAACAGGATGGGTTCATCCCCTAAATTGGTCACTTCAAATGCAACAGACGAATACGAGCGTAAATCCCAGCTCTTCGATGGAGAATGTAACTCAAGTAAAGGTTTATTGGCTTGCATACTAATGTATAAAGCATCATCCTGAAAGTTGATTGTGGCATTATTTGTCTTGACATAGTCTGAAACATATTTTTCGCTTAAATCAATTAATGATGTTTGGGCCGAAATGGCAACTGACAGGCACAGTTGCAGAATTATTAATGTGGTTTTATAGCTTTTCATTGATGGCAATTTTGATATGAGATTTTCATTGTACTAAAGTAATTGAGAAGAAAGGATTGCTTGAGCGCAAATTTGACAATGCTTAGCTCAAATATTCCATTTGTTATTTTATACCAATTGTTATTCAGATTGAGCCTTAAGCGAAATTTGGATTTACAATAGCTTGTTCCGCCTATCTGCGAGAGTAAATTCCGTTGAATCAATAAAGAGCATTATTGAAACGCATTTTATTGACCAAACGCTATTTATTAAGCCTGTGGATGCCTATATATTACCTCGGTAAGGCGATTTTTAGCCAATTGCTCACTCTACCAAGCCTCTGGAACTACTTTTCAAGTCGATTGAATGGAAAAAGCCAGCCAATGGAACGGTTTCACAGGCCACTTGAAGGCATTTTCAAGCCTGTTGGAATATAAATTCAGGCTATTGGATACATAAAAGCCCCGATTGACCGGTGTACCCACCTCGGGACTAGCGAAATAAAGGCTTACAGTATTTTTGGATGGTTCTGTTCAATAAATGCTGTTAACAACTACTTTCTTTACCACATGATATTGCTCAATCTTCATTCTTACTAAATAAACACCTGGCTCACTACTTTTTACGTCGAACTCCATTTTATTAGTATCCGGAAATTGCAGATTATCTATCAATTTCCCAGACATATTATAGAGCTCAATACTTTCAATTTGCAGAGAGTGATTATTATTGACCACTAAGCGTTTACCATTCATATAAACCTGAATCGCTTCCTCCAAACGATTAAAATCTTCAATACCTGTTTGTTGTTGTATTTGTATGATGCTAATTTTATCAATGTGCGGTCCGGCAACACCTGTACTTCGTAACTGAATTGTATTTGCACTGACATTCATGTCAACAGGAATATCAATTGTGGCCGGATGGCCACCATCATAACACCAGGCTCCTGAAGAGCTAAAGTCTACAGTCTCAACTATTGCTCCATTCACAAACAATTCTGCCTGACGGTTATTTCCTGAAATATAGGATACTCGTAGATTATAAGAACCAGCCATTTCTAGAGCAATATCTTCAAAACTAACCATACCGTTGGTTCTCAGGTTAAGTACTTCCTGATTGGAAGCATTGTTACAACTTTCTGTATAGGCATCGCCGGAGACAAGCGCATCTTCAGCTTCTAAATCCATAATTGTTATAGA
Organism: Carboxylicivirga marina; assembly: GCF_016612505.1. GTDB lineage: Bacteria > Bacteroidota > Bacteroidia > Bacteroidales > Marinilabiliaceae > Carboxylicivirga > Carboxylicivirga marina. Next base: position 22,043 of record NZ_JAENRR010000012.1, on the reverse strand, counting down.
AGGTTCATCTTCTGTCTGTCGCCATACTCTAACATAATCCACATAAGCATGTGTTAGGGTACCTATTGGCCGATTAATAAAATACTCATCACCTTCTAATCCAAAGCTGGCACCATCTGAGAGCCATATAAATTCGGGAGTATGTACCAACCATTTCGGGTCATCATAGGTGACTTTAAGCACACCATCATAATAAATTTTCAGAAAGTCTTTGGTCCACCACAATCCCCAGGTGTGATAACCAGAATGAATACCTGGCGTCTCATATCTTTTGGTATTTGCCTGGTGATCATTTCCATAACCGTCGATATGAATAACCGATTTTGTATATTCATCTGTCCATGCCGATTCAAACACATCAATTTCAGCACCATCATTGGCGGTATCATCCACTTGAGACATATTGTCTCCCTGAAACCAAAAAGCCGTGTGCGTACCTTTATCGGCTTCGGCTACTTTTATGCGTGTTTCGTAATACCCATATTGCCTTTCATATTTATCATTGGTATTAACGGAACCACAATGCATAGTATTGGCATCGTGCTTTGATACTTTAAGGACCAGCATACCATTTTCCAACCAAACATGATCTTCTTTCCACCACCAGTCATCAATTCCAATTGTAGGTCGTGCGGCACGGGATTTTGAGCTAAGTTGTTTACTCCACTTATCTGTATTTAGTGTATTATCGTTGAATTCATCACTGAATTCAAGCACATAATCCGCCCCTATACTAATTAATGGAGAGCTATTAGTTGTGTTTTGATCAACAAAATTCTGTGCACCTACATCGATTTGTGCAAAAATGAAGATTATCAACGCGAAATATTTTATCATCGTCGTGTGGAAATTTTAATGATATGATTGGTATTGTATATTAGATTCATCTCCATTAATTGAAGGTGTTTAAGCTCCATTCATCATGCCATCGTATCACAGGTTTGTCTTCCGAAAATTCAATTGGCAGCCAGATGTATCGACCATCAATGGCATTTTCCGGAGTCCATCTATCACCCAAATAAATGAACGAGTCCTTTGCACCTTGCACAGGTAATACATAGGTACTTTGTGATTGAAAGGTGGTTTGCATTTCTTTCTCTGTTCCACGACATGGGTTACCTAACTCAGTCCAAGGACCAAATGGATGATTGGCCACAGCTGAACGTGCCGCATTGGGTTTCCAACCGGTACAACCTGAGCTGATCATATAGTATTTGTCGCCTCTTTTGAAGATAGCCGGGGCTTCATTTGATTTCCCCTCCAACACACGAGCATACCGACCTGAAAAGTCTGTGTAATCTTCATTCAATTCTGCAACATGCAGTGTTTGGTTTTCTTCCGATGAATGAATATGGTAGGCTGTACCATCTTCATCAACAAATAAGGTCATGTCACGTGCCATTTGACCACGTTTATAATCGCGTTGTAAAAAAACACCTTGCTTTGAGGCTTCCTGCCATTGTGGCGACCACCGTTTTACTTGCTCAAAATTGTAATCCTTCGTTTTCAGACTATCTGCATAATCAATTGGCCAGCACATTGGGTTTGGATTAACACTTCGAAGATAAGTATATGGCCCGGTTACTCTATCGCTCACCGCCACACCCGTCATAGCTGCTTTATAAGCCATTCCTTTTAGCTCGTGATGAAACCACATGACAAACTGCTTATTTTTTGCGTTATATATCACTTTGGGGCGTTCAACAATACATCCCTTCACAATCATACTGGTGGTATCCTCAACAACAGATAAGGCAATTCCTTCATCTTTCCAAGTGCATAAATCATCTGACGAATAACAATGTACACCAACATAGGCCTTGTTACCTGCCTTTCCCTCAATCTTATGCTCTCCAAACCAGAAATAAGTTCCTTGGTGATATAGAATGCCACCCCCATGTGCATTGATGTGAACGCCATTGTTATCCAGCCAAATCTCACCAGGTTTGATTGTTTTAGCTGGCTGTTTACATGCCGATAGGATTATGAAGCCAATAAATACAATTGTGCCGATGTGTTTAAATATCTTTTGCATATCATTATTCAATAATTGATTCTTAGTACTTTCTCCTCATTCATTTTAATTGCTCTAAAAATACTTCTTCATCAAAAAGTAAGAGAGCATAAACCTGACAATGCTTAGCGTAAAATGACCAATTGACCGTTTAACCCGCCATATAAATGTCTTTTAGTTTAGGGTAAAATTCCCCCACAACCCTACGGGTAGCTCCCCAAGTGGAGCATTTATGTACAGCTTGTCTTTTATATATTTATACCAAACTGCTAATCAAATCTTCCCTTTGGGGAAGCCTGCCTGCTGCAGGCAGGTGCCGGAGGCGAAGGGGGAAAGTTGGACAGTGTACTATTCACTCAAGATTGTATAATTTCTTAACTAAACGACATTGCCCACCATATGCATTAGCAACTCTGCCAACAGGATATAAAAAAGTCCCGACACATAGGATACAACCTGCATCAGGACTCGTGAAATAATGGGTTTAAGAAAACTTTGCTTATAACTTAATTTTCCAAAGCTCACCACTTTTCAAGGCTTTCGTATGTGTTGTACCCTTATATCGGATGGTACAATTGCCTTCTGTCGATGCCGTGATTTCTGCTTTCAATAATTTGCCTTCTTTCCATTCCAAATCGACTTCATAAGCACCACGAGCTTTCAAACCTTTAACCTGCCCATTTGCCCATGCTGAAGGTAATGCAGGAAGTAATTCAATGATATCTGCATGAGATTGCAATAAGATTTCAGCCATACCGGCTGTTCCACCCATGTTACCGTCTAATTGAAATGGGGGATGTGCACAGAATAGGTTGGCGTAGGTACCACTTCCCTGTCCCATTAACTTTTCTGATTTTATAGTTGCCGGATATAATAAGCGTCGGTACAATTTGTAGGCACGATCGCCATCTTTAAATCGAGCCCAGAAATTCACTTTCCAGGCCAGAGACCAACCGGTACCATTATCACCTCTTGCATTTAAGCTCACTTTAGCCGCTTCAGCCAAGTCCGGTGTTTTTTCCATTGAAATTTGTTTCCCTGGATGAAAAGCATATAAATGTGATACATGTCGATGTTTGCTTTCCGGATCGTCTACATCTTCTTTCCACTCTTGGAGCTGTCCCCAGTTACCAATGGTAGGTGGCGAAATACGGTCGCGAATGCGCTGTGCTTCCAATTTAAATTCCTCATCTATACTTAATACCTCACACGCTGCCATGCAGTTATTCAATAAGTCCCAGGCCATTTGATGGTCCATGGACGCACCTCTTGAAATACCACCGTGCTCAGGTGAATACGAAGGAGACGATACCAAATGTCCGTTTTCATCTTCTATCAGGTAATCTATCCAGAATAATGCGGCTTCTTTCATTAGAGGATAAGCCGTTTTTTCCAGAAAAACTTTATCTTGCGTAAACTCGTAATGCTCCCACAGGTGCTGACACAACCAGGCAGCACCACCCGGAAAAGCCCCCCAGGGAAAACTCCAGCCTGGTGATGTGTAACCAAAGGGATTATTCATAGTATTCACTACCCAACCTCTTGTATTGTAAAACTCCTTGGCTGATATTCTACCCGGCTCCACTAAAGCCTCCATATAATCGAATAGCGGCTTGTGACACTCACTCAAGTTGGTCACCTCAGCCGGCCAATACAACATCTGCTGGTTGATATTCATGTGGTAATCGCAAGCCCACGCCGGATTAGTACTGTTGTTCCATTTTCCCTGCAAATTCATTGGCATGCTACCCGGACGCGTTGATGAAATCATCATATAACGACCAAATTGAAAATACAATTCCTCAAAACCTAAATCAGTGATTCCTTTAGCATATTCTTCCAGACGAACATCCGTTGGGATACTGTCTCTTGCATTGTCGCCCAACTCCAGTTCTACTCTGTTGTATAGCGTTTTATAATCCTTCTGATGCTCTGCAAGTAATGCCTCGTACGTTTTATTAGCTATGTTTTGAAGGACCTTTTTATTGTCTGCAATAAAGTCATTGCCTTTATAGTCGGGATATTGATTGACGTAATCGGTAGCGGCTACATGGTATATTTTCAAATATCCTGCTCCTGCAACCTCAATTTTGCCGTCTTTATAGCTGAGCGTCCCATCCGTTTCAAGCTTCATGCAGGTTTCAAATCGCATACCGTTATCGGCCACTTCTCCCTGAAAAGAATATACAGAGTTATCAAATGATTCCTTATTCTTCACATGTGGCGTTTCAAAATGAACGGTATAGTCAGTGGCTTTATCTGCTTCAAAGTGATACACTAATGCTTTGGCTGGATAAGACGCAAAATATCGACGCTTGTAATTTGTTTCGCCAAGCTGATAACTGACACGACCTTCTGCATTTTCGATGTCCAATTCACGTTTATAGTTTATTGCTTCTCCTTTATGCTGCACCTCAACATAAACATCACCCATGGTTTGCTGCGCTCCGTAATTACCAAAAAGTGATTCTGAACCGTCTGCCTTATGCATGGCACCAGTTAATTCTCTGTTGGCCAACCGATGCGCGTCATCCATTTTACCGGCATCCAACAACCTTCGTACTTCGGCGAGATGCTTCCAGGCCTCGTTTTTGATGCCGTAGTTATATTCTTCACCACTACCCGGACCACCACTCCATAAAGTGCCTTCAGTAAACTGGATTTGCTCTTTTTCGACACCACCAAAAAACATGGCGCCGGTGTGTGCATTACCAATGGGTAAGGCTTCCGATTGCCAGTCGGTAGCTGGTTGATTGTACCACAATGATAGATTTGTTTCTTTTTTAACTCCTGTACAACAGGCTGTTGTAGTAATAATTAGTACAAGAAGTAATAGTTTGAAAGTGTGTTGCATATTTAGTGTTTTTTCATCTATTAACATTACCAAAAACTTCAATTTCACCAATAACCAAAGTCTGATTGGTAAAGAAACTAACTCTCAAGAAACGTACATCTGTTTTATCGTTAATATTGAAGACCATTTCTGTCTGACCATTATTCATATATCTTCCTTTTGCTACCTCCATCCAATCTTCCTGATTAAATGAGGTTTCAAGTATTAACTCAGCTCCTTCAGCCTTAACAAATGTAAATTCAACCCTGTCGACCTGATAGAAATTCTCCATATCCAGTTCCCACCAAACACGTCCATTTTCTGGTTCAGGTTGCCACTTGGTCCATTTATGCCCATCGTTGGCCAATGAAGGTAAACTTTTTCCAGCTGAATTGGTACGTGAAGGACGCGCATCCGAAACTTTCACGGGTTCACCGGCTGCTATTGCTTTCGTTAGACGATAATCGATATATGGTCTTTCTTTTACAAGCGGCGTTATACCTTCCTGATACATTGGCTCTCCCATCGTCGTGATATTGATTCGAGCCGACTCCAAACCTTCCGATGTGGCCTCTATTATGGTTGCACCTCCTTCGTAAGAGCGAAACTCGATGGCTGCATGGCCATCTAATATTTGAATATCATTATAGGTCGTTTCTTTAAAAGTGATGCTTCGTCCCGTTGGAAATTCGCCAGGACCAGAAATAATGGTTAAGGTCACATCCGGACTATTAGAAATATGTAAGCCACTATCGCCAATCACCTTCACATTAATATGTACATCATCGGTGGCATTCGTTCCCTGAATGGTTGTTTTGTCAGCAAAAAGTTGGAGACTCTTTGGTGTTCCCGGTTCAGGCCATACAGGTGGTTCAATATCTCTGAAATAATGACGATACCAATACCACGAACGCTTTGGGATACGGGCAAAATCAACGATGCCCATTTCGCCCATATTACCGGCAATACTACCATGGTCGAAACCACACCAGATAGCATGACCGCTGCGCCATTCAGGCTTCTCACCATCCGTCACATGCCCCCAGCATGGTGTATAATTTCCCGGACGATCGCTTACACAGGAACCATATTCACTCACCATATTCGGGATTCCCGGATTTCGGTATAGTGTGGCACCATCACCATTGTAACCGGCGATATCACCTAATACATCAACACCTCTGCGTTGTGCACCGCCAATCATGGCCAATCGTGTTGGGTCAAGAATATGCGAAAGTTCCACCAAATCAGACAAGAGCTGTTTCATTTCAGCATCAACAGACATGGCCGAAAAGAAAGGTTCATTACTCATGCTCCATGCTATCACGGATGGGCTATTTCTATTGATTCGAATCAATTCCTGAAGAGTATTAGCCGCACTTTCATTATAAGCCGCCATATCTTCTTCATGCACAGGATAGGTACTTGAATTCCAATAGCCATCTTCTTCAAAACCACCTATTCCCCATACGCAGTTTTCAGGAATGAATAGCAATCCTAATTGATCACATACCTCAGTAAAATATGGGTGATGCGGATAGTGAGACCCACGAATCAGGTTAAAACCAGCATCTTTCATCAGTTTTAAATCGCGATACACACCAGCTTTGGTAACGGCATCGCCCCAGCCAGCATGGTCCTGATGTACATTTACTCCTTCGAGATACAAATGTTCTCCATTGAGGAAAAATCCCTCATCGTCTGTCCACTCCGTCCATCGGAATCCGAAACTAGATTCATATGAATCTAACAATGTATCATTTTCATAGATGAACGTTAAGGCTTTGTATAATGCTGGATTACTCGGCGACCATAAATCAGGATTTTTAATCACATCACTCGTCTGCTCACAAACCATTGTGTCGCCCGTCTTTATGGTTTCATCACTTGATAATTCAGCAATTTCATTGCCATTGGTATCTACAATAAGCGTCTTTAAGGTGATGTTTTTTAGAGATTCGCTTTGGTTGGCTATTTCTGTCTTCAAATTCACTTTCGCCTCATTCTTGAGAACGCCAGGCGTTGATACAAATGTGCCATTCCATGTGACATGTAATGGGTTGGTCACGGTTAAATACACATCGCGATAGATGCCACCACTAAACACATGCTCTCCTGCGCGTGGTGCCAATTGGGCATCCCACAAGTTATTGACACGAATAGCCAGCTGGTTTTCACCGAGCTTAACTGCATCGGTAATATCAACTTCAAAGCCTGTATAACCACCTCGGTGAGAACCTACTTTAACACCATTCAGGTGTATCTCCGCCACTTGAAAAACGCCATCAAATTCCAGATAGATTCGTTTGTTCAACCATTCCTTTTCAATAGTTAATGCTTTTTGATACCATCCATAGCCTTCATAAAAACTCTCTGAACGAAAATATGGTAAACTAAAGGTATGAGGAAGTCCTACCCTTTCCCAGTGGCCATCTGTGTTTTTATCTGAAAAATCTTCTGTTTCGGAGCTAAAGGTAAACTGCCAATCGCGATTGATGTTCTTTTTTAGTCGTACCTTTTGTACATGTTTTGAGTTTGAACACGATACAACAAGCACGGATATCACTAAAAGGAATAGAATATTTTTCATTTAATTACGATTTAATCTTTCGTCAGCTTTACTCCCCACACGTAATTGCCAAACTGATTTTCAGGCAATTCAACAATCAGGTTTTCACCATCTTTTACAAACTTAAGTCTTTCATTGCCGCCAAGAGGAATAATAGATTCAGGGTTAAAATTGCCAGCATGCGGTAATGTCAGGTTCTTAGCAGATGGCCAGGAAACAAACCAGGCATAGAGCACACCGTCTTTTTGAGTATAACGAACCGCATCGGTATCGTATTCGTTTACATTTGACCCTCCACGCAGCGAATTAAGCTCGCCGGTACCATGAATCTCCCAGGGTGTTGATTCTTTTATTCCTTCACCATTTACTTCCATCCACTGACCTAATTCCAGCAATAAGTTTTCCTGAGCCTTATCCAATGTTCCATCTGGTCGTGGTGCAATATTGAGTAGAAGATTACCATTACGACTGACCAGATCAATAAAACAGCGAAGTACCGACTCGATTGGATAAGCGCCTTTTTCACCTGTATAAGCCCAGCTTCCGTTAGCAGTAAAATGAGCTTGCCACGGACGCTTTGATATACCATCGGCCTCGTTCTTCTCGGTATCATATACGGCTTGCCCTTTTTGCATGGCGTCCCGTTTCCAGGAAAGTACTACCCGCTTATCCCATGTAACACTCTTATTATAATAATTTGCAACAACCCGATACATGGCATCCCTGAAATAGGGCTTTTTGTATTCCGTATAAGCATCACAAATGCCTCCATCTACAAAGATGTAATCGGGTTGATAATTATCCACTAACTCGTTCATCACACTTTCCCACTTGAAGGCATCTTCAGGGTTTGGAGGATCTGTATCTCTACGACGCTTCCCATACAATCCTTTATATTCTGGATTCCAGGTATCAAACTCAGGTCGAAAAGTATAATATTTCCAATGGCGACCATAATGGGTGGATACACCGGTCTTAATTCCCTGCTTACGCATGGCCGTTGTTAATTCGCCAACCACATCTCGCTTTGGTCCCATCTTAACAGCATTCCAATTGATTACTTCGGAATCCCACATAGCAAAACCATCATGATGAACTGCCGGGGCTGCGAAATAACTTGCTCCTGCTTTCTTAACTAATTCAGCATAATAGATGGCATTAAAATTTTCCAGTTTAAACATGGGAATAAAGTCCTTGTAACCGAATTCCTTTAGCGAACCATAAGTAGCCTCATGGTGATCTCGAAATGTCTTAGCCCAATCAGGATGAATGACATTAGGATTGTTATCGGCATAATACATAAGCGTAGGATACCACTCATTTTTGTATGCCGGCACCGAGAAAGCACTCAAGTGCATAAATATCCCGAGCTTGCCCTCGCTATACCATGCCGGCACATCATATGAAGCGATTGATTCATGTTTTGTGTTGTATTGTTTCCTGATTTCAGTATTGGAACGCTTGCCGTTTTTACCATCACAACTAAAGAGTGACAGCATCAATAGAGCAGCGACATAAGTAAGAAGTCGTTTCATATATCTACTTATTTAATTGTATTTCTAAGTTCTTTTTCTGCTTCCCCGTTCCAATAGCCACATTCCAACTGAAAAAAGACGGAGGTATAAGGGATTGCCAGGTCTGTTTTAATGATTAAGACATTGAATAATTTTGCCGATGCATCTAACTCACGTATAATATCTTCGTGCAACAATGTTTTTACATTTTCGCCTTCAAGTATTTGGTGTAAAGCCTTGCGGTATGATTCTATTCCGCTTGCATTTTCCTCCGGAACAAAAGCCATTTCTTTATCTACAAAAATGTTAGCATCGACATGCCTTGCCTCATCGATTAACTGATTTACAAACTCAACAGCTTCTAGTTGATTCGCATCAATGGTAATGGTTTGAATGGCTGGATTACTTTGCTGAGGGTAGGCCGCATCGGCAATCACTATCCAGTTACGGTGACCAAAGACTTTTAGTGTTTCTGATATGTCTGTTTTCCAACTTCTTACTTCAGTTTTATCGTTATTACATACATGATGCTTCTCTGTAGAACATGACGCTATAAGAGCTAACACAAGAAAACCTAAGATTAATTCTTTCATACCAACTATTTAAATGATTCATTAACTTGTTTATTACCAGCTTGCCATTCTTTGTATATATCAATTCTATCGGTCTTTGATGCCTCATCAAAGAAACGGGCACCTTGACCGATTTGATTGTTATCACCTAATTCAATGCGACCAGCTTCAATCATTTCCAGCAGTTCTTGCACTTTATCGGGATGTTGTTCTGCTACATTGTGATGTTCTTCCTTATCTGTTATCAAATTATACAGTTGAATTTCATCTACCTGGTCAATCTTCCTGCCCCTCCACTTCATATATCCCGGTTTCTTTGGACGAGGCAATACTAATTTCCAACCTCGGTCTCTTACTGCCTGCAAATGAGTATAGGCATAGTAATAGAATCGATCGTGTTTGCTTTTTTCGGCGTTTAAAATAACATCACTAAAACTTTTTCCATCTACCGATAAGTTAAAAGGCAACTCAGCTTGAGCGAGTTCTGAAAATGTTGGCAAGAAATCCATGCATGTAAGTAGCTCATCATTTGTAATTCCTTCGTTTATATGCCCTTTCCATTTCATAATGCAAGGCACACGAACGCCCCCTTCCCAGGTTTGTGCTTTAGCACCTCTGAGTGGGTAAGCACTTCCGGCATGATCACCTATCTTTTCTTCAATCCAGGGACCGTTATCCGAAACAAACACGACCAATGTATTTTCTTCCAAGCCTTCTTCTTTCAAGACATTGAGTACCTCACCCATACTCCAGTCCAGTTCTTCAATCACATCACCATAAAAACCACCGTCTGATTTTCCTCTGAAGCTTTCAGAAGCTCCTAATGGTACATGTGGCATATTATGAGACAGGTATAAAAAGAAAGGATTGTCCTTATTTTGCCTGATAAAATCAGAGGCCTCATGGGTGTACATTTTAGTGAGCTGCCCCATTTCCTCCACCGAGTTGATGACCTTTAATGTATCATGATTTCTTAAAATACGGCATCGATGCTTAGATTGCTCTATCAGTTTTGAATTACCATTATACTGTGGCGTACCATAATAATAATCGAATCCCTGGCTTAGAGGCATTTGTTCCGGCTTCTCACCCACATGCCACTTTCCTATGCATGCGGTCTGGTACCCGACAGTTTTTAATACCTCAGCAATGGTTAGTTCTTTGGGGTGAAGTTTTGTGTGAAAATTTTTAACATTACCTGGTTCAGCAATTCGAATAGGATAACAACCAGTTAACAAAGCAGCACGCGAAGGACCACATAAAGGTTGAGCATAAAAGTTCGTAAACCTTATACCTTGCTTTGCCATTTCGTCCAGATGCGGTGTTTTTATATTTGGTGAACCATAACAGCCCAAGTCATTATACCCTTGATCATCTGTTAGGAAAACGATGAAATTAGGAAGCTGAGCATTACGACTTCTCACGCAAGATTGAAAAACAATAGGCAAAAATAAGATCAATAGAATGTATTTGTGTTTATCGTTCATTTCCCTTTTCTCTGATTTAGCGTCAATCCCTTTAATAGTCAAACAACAAGTAAGCAAAAGAAGTACCTTCTATGCTTATGTACACCTTATTTTCTTTGAATTCAGGCGACAAAGTTTTTATCTCTACATTATGCACACCTTCACCCTCTGTAAAGTGTTTTCCCTCAATAACACGTCTTACAGAATCAGGCAGTTCAAGCTCTATGGTTTTATCCTTAGACGACTTATTTAAAACAAGTACAGCATACCCTTTATTAGCTTCCCTTTTAACGGCCAGAACCCTTAATCCCGAATTTGGATCATTATCATTTTCCAGAATTTCACCATTTTGCACATGTGAATACGCTTGAAAAATAGTTGCAGAAGGAGAAAGCCAAGAGCTATCGTCTTTATCCAGAAGATTTCTGTTGTATTTACTTAAATCCGTATCCTTGCTCTCCGTTTCCCACATCAAAGGCCAGGCTGTCGCCATATGTATGTCATTGTTTGCAAAAAACATCAGCTGATCGGCCTGAATAAGTCCCATCATGGCATAACTTAAGCTTGAAGGATTACTGTCCGCTGTTAGGTTTGGAGGAGGTGCATTCCATTCCATGTAACTAAACTCAAGATGCTCCATACCATACTGCTGCTTCCAACTATTAAAGTCAGCAATCTTTTTAACCTGCTGTTCACTCTCAACCTCTGCCCTCCACTCATTAAGGTTAAAATAGGCCCACTTGCCTCCACTACCATAATACCAATGATTGTCGTACACATCCCAATATTGTCCGGTTTCTCTTATCATTCGTTCCACCACATTCCATCGCATAATATTTGGAATGAGCTTCGCCTCGGGATGAATAGCTTTAATAGCCTGACTATAGGCGGGTATAAGTTGTATATATTCCTCAATGGGTACATGATTATTCTGCTCTGGTTGATGACCTGCTTCATTGTCCAGGAAAAAATAAGTGACCTTTGGGTTTTGTTTCAGGCAATATTCAACCAGCCTCACTGCCTTTTGAATGGACTCTTCGTTACGATCAAATTTCCACCCCTGAAACATATTGATACCCATAACCGGTTCGATATTACCATCCCGACATATTTCGAAATAGTTATCTATCAGCATCCGGTTCTTATTTTTCTCCTTTAGCTCATCGCGTTTTGCCTGAGTTAGTGTACTCTCGTAATTGGGATTCCAGATATCCTGATATGGCTCATGATACGGAAATTCCCAGTCCCAAAAACTCACTTGATGGCCCTCGGGATAACGCAGTGCACTTATGCCGGTATTTGTGAGGTGATTTAATTTGTTACCGTCATCCCAGGTTCTCATATCTTCATGAGAATACACCGTATTGATACCTGTAAGGTAAGGTGTAATCTTTTTTCCTGTGGGATCACCTACCTTAATAGTCCTATCAAATTCAGATGATTCTGTATCAACAGGCCTATCATCTTCTTTCTCCGGCAATCCAGAAACATCGTTCTTACAAGATAATACGAACAATATTAAAACAAGTAAAAGCGCTCTACCCCTAAATGCTTTACTTTCTAATTTCCAATTCATTGGAAAGGTCATAAACTGAATTTTTCTCATAAATTAAAACTTAGTTAATCTAATTATCAAATGATAAACCATCCGTCATACTTTCCCAATCATCTGTTCTAAATGGAGATGCCGGCAGGCCTTCTTGGTTGTACAGGTTAAATTCAGCTGGATTAATGGACCATCCGAAGCGAACAGCGATAGGTTTTTCCACTTGATCAGACCAAACGATAATTTTATCGCCATCTAGTTTTGCCTTGGCCCAATGGAATAACTTATCATCACCAGCTATTTCAAATTCATTAATGTAGCCATGCTTGTTCTTTACAATCAGGCCAGAACCAATATGGTCAAAACTGATGATGACTTTATTTTCATCTATTTGCATTGATTTATAAATAGGTCCGGAATGAACGATATCTTTACCATAAGCAACTTTTAGAGCAGATAGCATCAGTCTATTCCCAACCTCTTGTTTGTTTTTAGGGTGGATATCGTTTGCTTCACCGATATCAATAGCTACTGCCATTCCTGTATTATCCAGATGTAGTGTTTTAGCCTGGCTTTCGCGTAATTCAGCCCAGGCATCGTCTTTAGGCTTCTTTACAGGCTGTTGATAGTTGGCCAATTGTACAAATAGGAAGGGAAAATCACCTTGCTGCCAATCCTCCCGCCAATTATTAATCATATTTGGAAAAGTGAGTTCGTATTCTTTCGAACGTGGTGTGTTAGATTCTCCCTGATACCAGATAACACCTTTAATACCATATGGAATAAGTGGATGAATCATGGCATTGTACAACAAGCTTGGTACATCATTTGGAAAGGGTTTAAAATCTGGAATGACGGTATCCACCTTAAATTGCCATTCGCCACTTAAAGGAAGCTTCTTCTCCCCAAGCTGAAGGAATAGTTTGTCAGCCTTACTGGCAAAACCGCCTTTATAATACTTGTCTTCGACACGCACTGAGATGTTGTTTTTACCAACTTTTAATAATTGAGCAGGCACAGGATAAACACGCTCTACTTCGTTGGCCCAATTCAACCCGCCAACTCTTTGGCCATTTACCCAGCTTATGTCGGAGTCGTGTATTTTACCCAGATGCAATTGGGCAGTTGTATCAAGTTGTTCTGCACTTAAGTTAATATCATAGCTAAACCATACACGGCCATTCAGGCGTTTATAACCAGCATTCTCCCATAAGGTTGGTAGAGTCATACTCAACCAGTCGCTTCTATCTGTGTTGGGCAGCATCCACTTTTCTTTCATGCCTACTTCTTTTTCAGGGAAACCACCTAAAGCTTCCTTTAGATCATCCTCAAACTTTTGAGCCATGGTTAACACATCGTAATTATCAATTCGTGCGCCAAAATCTTCATATTTAGGAAGCTTTGTAATGGATACCTTCGACGTCCATGTTTCTACACAGGTTCCACCCCAGGAGGTGTGAATTAATCCAATCGGTACATCAATTTCTTTCTGTAAATCCCTGCCAAAGTAATAGCCAACTGCTGAAAAGTTCTTAACCGTTTCAGGACTACACTCCTTCCATTTGGCAAAGGGAATATTATCAACAGGAACATTGCTGACACTTCGTGGCACTTCAAATAAACGAATATTTGGATAATTCGCTTCTTTGATCTCCTGTTCTGCATTATTAGATTTTGAAACCGGCCATTGCATATTAGATTGTCCGGAGCATATCCATACATCGCCGATAAGAATGTTCTTAAGTACCACTTCATTTTTTCCACTAATGGTCATTTCATATGGCCCGCCAGCTTGCATGGGCTTCAGTAGCACAGACCACCTCCCCTTATTATCCGTTTTGGTTTTTAGCTTTTGTCCCTTAAAACTCAGTAATACTTTTTCACCGGGATCAGCACTCCCCCACACTTTTACAGCGAGATTACGCTGCAATACCATATTGTCGGAAAATATATCAGCAACATTTATATCAGCTTTACTTATTTGGGTACTGATAGCTATTGCTACAAGTGTTAATATTATTTTTAAGTTTATCATTGTCTATAATTTATACTTAAACATTAGGCTCTCACCTTCTTCAACTGAATTCGTTTTTTTGAAAGCATGAGCTTTATGCTCTCCCAATTGAAATGTGTTCAGAGCCACTTTGCCATGTAGCACTTCCAAATGAACCCTATAATCATCTCCACCTTTCGATACTTCACACATGCCCCAGGCATAACCATTAGACCAAAAGTACTTACCTGCTTTATCCGTAAACTTCATTGTCTTGGTAACAGCCGAATATTCAAAACCTGTCCAGGCAATTACGCCACCCCAAGCTGCCATTGCACGTGCATAGCGGTGACCGTATTCGCCTTCGTTAAAGGGATTTCGCTTTTTACCATCGAAACGATTTCGGATAGCCTCAAATACTTTTTCTCCATTATCGGTTTGTCCTTCATAAATCATATGAACAGCGGTACTGTATTCAAAGCCGGTCATTATTTCGGTGTAGTACGGGAATGGAAAGTCCAGTAATTCCCCTTTGGGATAGGATGCCATTATCAATCCAGCTTCATCGCCTAATCCAAAACTGCGGAAAGTGTTTGTGTGGTTGTTAAAATCGTCTACCCAATTGTATTTCATAATACTTTCAAGGGTCTTTGATACATGGGCTTTGTCTAAAACATAGCCTAAACCTGTTGTATGTGCGAGGTATTGACCAACCAACTGATCGACCAAACAGCCTTTCCCTAACTGAGCAACCTTATTATGATTTTCAGGCATGATTTGTTCGTAATATTCGCCGTTAAACAGATTGGCATCTACCCAAGAGCTTCCTTTTTTATATAAAACTTCGCACTCCTTTTTAAAAGCTTTGTCTCCCATGTAATCTGCCATCTCAATAGATGCTTTTAAGGCGCCAAGATACCAGGCTGCCATTTGGGGATTTGGTCCGTGGTAATCGATATCCATGGTATTGTGCTGCGAACCTTCCATGACGCCATCCTTGTTGGTGTCCCAAATGCCTTTCCAGGCAAAGCTCATAGCTTTTTTAATGTAGGGCCACATTTCTTGCAGCTTTTCATCATTGCCCGAAAGTTGCCAGTCGCGATATACTTTTATCAATGTTCCCATCTGACCATCGGCTGCCCAATGTTTAAAACTTTTGGCCTTCTCGTTAAGCGGTAAACCCACTCTGTGGCTCATCGCACCATTATCGTGAGTCGCATGCAGAAACTCAACTTCACGAAATTTCATGGACAAATCACCGAAAAGAAAAGGTATTGTTGATTCGTAGTTCCAAACATGAGTACAAGTACCCAATCCCCAACCAGCGTTTTTAGAAGCACCCAATTTAGTTCCTTGCACACTTCCTGTTCCTTCCCAACCAAAGGGATATCCTTCGGCAGTTTGAAAGACCGTTTGACTACGTAAATTGCAGCTATTGAAAAGTGCTGCTTCTTTAATGGATTCAGGGATATCGCTTTCGCAAAATGCACTAACAAAGTCTACTGTCTTTTTTTCGAGGGTAATTATATTATTGTTTACTTTTTGTGCTACATCCCATGCATCTTTGTATTTAGTGGAATAGTAGTTTCCGACTATTTCTTTTGTACCAAAATTACCATACCAGCTTTTTCCAAGATCCCAGCCACGGCGATTTGGGAAATTCCACGTGATGTAGAAAGTCACTTCTTTTTCC
Source organism: Carboxylicivirga marina (assembly GCF_016612505.1). GTDB lineage: Bacteria > Bacteroidota > Bacteroidia > Bacteroidales > Marinilabiliaceae > Carboxylicivirga > Carboxylicivirga marina. Next base: position 5,843 of record NZ_JAENRR010000012.1, on the reverse strand, counting down.
TCACCTGGTGCAATCGTTTCTTTTACCGAAAGGGTTGCAGGGGGCGTAGGTATGCTATATTTCTCTTTGTTTTTCATTTCTTCACCTAGCATATCGCCAGTGTTGAAATCTCTAGCGTCTGCATTGAAGCCTAAATTTACCAGTTCACCATCAGTAGTGAAATCATCGATAAATTCGCGAAAAGTCCAGTTCCATCCTAGTTTAGCCCAAGATGTACGATACGTTACTTTTCCGCTTGAATTGGTTGAAAGTGCCATTGTACCCCAGTTCACATCTGTTGAATCGACACCATTTGAAAACATATAAAGCCCCTTCAATGAGCTTTCATCTTTAAATTCGTTCTCATTCTGGTTTGTTTTGCCACCCCAGCCATCAATTCCGATATAGTTGGGAATCATACCACATACGGCAAATTCCATTACTTTATCTGAGTTGTTTTTTACAAAATAAGTGAGAATGGCCACAGGAATACTGCTGTTGTCTTCATCGCCTGGAATCATTGGATTGAAGGCTTTTAGATTTACATCAAGCGGTACGTTTTTGTGTTTGAAACTCAATTGCGCCAAAGGATATGCCGCTTTAAATTCGACTTCTTCAAATCGAGGGAAGCCTGCGTTATACGCATCACATCCCCAATCGCCATAATATTTTGATTCAGAAATAGGTCCTTCTAATAGTCGAAGCTGTCCTTTTGCAGTTCCTTTTTCCTTAAAATAAAGTGCAAAAAAAGGTGCATTGGCAATGGTAGGCTCTACCAATTTGACCCCTGGCGTCCAGCCAAGCGCTCCTCTGTTACCCAATTCCCAGTCGCGCAGGTCACCACGACCGCCAATGGAAACTGTTCCGGTGCCAATACCGCCAAGAGGCATGGCCACTTCTGAAAGGTATTCACCGGTGTATGTCTTTAGCAAGGGCCATTCTGATGAAGGCGACTCACTATTCTGTGAGTTCTGTAAATCTCCCTGAGCGATAATAAACACAGGTAAGCTTAATACTACAATTAATGCAATTAAATTTCTGATCATTTTATTTAAGCTTGGTTTTCTTATTACTTGCTTGGTTTTTCTTAAAAACTAAACTCTAACTTTCCTTTTCCAGTAATAAGCTTAGCGCTTTTAAACGATTTATGCATATTTTCTCCAATTTGAAGTTTCTCTAACTCCATCTCACCATATAGCACTTCCAAAGTAAGCTTATATTCTTTGCCATCTTTCGATATCTCACACATCCCCCATGTCGAACCGTTCGACCAAAAATACTTGCCTGCTTTATCAGTGAACTTGATGGTTTTATCCACTGCTGAATACTGAAAACCACTTTCAGCGATAATACCCGCCCAGGAAGCCATGGCACGTGCATAATGATGCCCGCATTCAGCCTCATCAAAAGGGTTTCTTTTTTGACCATCGTAGCGATCACGGATGTTTTTGATGCATTCTAAGCCTTCCTGCTCCATGCCTTCGTATAACATGCCAATGGCGGCTGTATATTCAAAACCGGTCATGACTTCAGACCAATATGGGAACGGACTTTTCGGACGACCACCCTTTGGCCAGCTTGCCATCAGTAATGCTTTTTCATCACCCATGGCGTAGGAACGCATGTTATTGAAATGCTCGTACATATCTTCACGCTGGTTGTATTTCAGAATACTTGACAGTGCCGTCTTCACATTTTCCTCTTTTACCAAGTAGCCTAAACCCAATACATGCGCCATGTATTGTCCAACCAGCTGATCAACCAAACAACCTGTTTCCAATTGAAATTCAGGATTGTCAATTGACTTGCTACCCATGTTTGACATCAGCCCTTTGGCAATATCATCTTTACTCTGTGGTGTTTGAATAAGATGAACGTAGTACTCACCATTAAATAAGTTCTCATCCGTCCAGACTGAACCATTCTTGTATAGCTTCTTACATTTCTTAGCAAAGGTTTTGTCATTGAGGTGAAGCGCCATTTTTTCTGCCGCTTTCAATGCTCCCAGATACCAGATTTGCATCTGTGGATTAGGGCCAAAATATTCCACATCCATGGTGTTGTGCTGCACACCTTCCATCACACCATCCACATCGCCATCCCAGCCATTTTCGACCCAGGCAAATGCCAAAGCCTTTTTAATTTTTGGCCAATATTCCTTTAAGAACGTATCATCACCTGACAATTGCCATTCACGGTAAAACTTCATGATGGTGCCCATTTGACCGTCAGCCGCTGCCACATCAATACCAGAAGCACCTTCTTTCAAAGGCAGTTTTGTTCTGAAGCCCATATGGCCTTCGCTGTTCATGGCATACTTAAATTCAACCTCACGCATGCCTTTGGCCAAGTCGTTAAACAGAAAAGCTGTGGCTTGCTCGTAATTCCACACATGGGTACATGAACCAAAACAAGAACCAAAACGGTCCATCACACCTTCCCATCCAAACATATAACCATCGGAAGTGCGGAAAACTGTTTGCGAACGCAAGGTGCTCAAATTAAATAAGGCTGCCTCTTTAATCACCTCAGGATAAGAACTCTCTTGTAAGGCTTTAACGAAAGTCAATGTTTGCTCTGTTAACTCAGGTAAGCGCTCAATCTCTTTTACAATCACATCCCATGCATTTTCATATTGTTTAGAGTAATAATTCGTTAGTTTTTCAGGCGACCATGCAAAACGATTAGGGAAGTTCCAGGTAATGTAAAAAGTAAAGGTTTTTGTTTCTCCTGCTTTTAGAGTATTGTAGACTGCTATTGATGCCATTGGGTCTTGGTCAATCGACGTGTCTTTTTCTGTCAACAAACCATCGGCACTAAAATCATCCCAGAAATCAAGCACGCTGTTTCCCCAACGGTTATGCCCTGAACTTGTTCGATAGGAGATTTCTCCATCATTGTTTTTGGGTGTTGACAGGGCCAATGTACCCCATGCCGCATCGTCTTTGTCTACGCCTTCGGAATACATGTAAATACCCTGAAGCTTATTAGTCGCTTTATATTCATTCTTATTGTCTTTTGCTCCTGTAGGGATAAAATCACCCTTCCAGTCAGAGGTATGCTTGCGTCCATCCTTTCCAATAAAATTGCGGATATTACCTGAAACTGACACTTCAATAGTTTCATTTGTAGTATTGGTCACCTCATAATTTAAAATGGCCATTGGAATACCTGATGCATCTGCATCAGCAGGGATCAGAGGATTGTAGCCAACAATCTTTACATCAACCGGCATGGTTTCATCTGCCAGATTAACGATTCCAAATGGATAAGTGGTTTCAAACGAGGCTTCACGGAACCGAGGAAAACCATGGTGATCGACCGAGCGTCCTTCGTAATGTTGATAATCGGCATAATGAATAGGACCTAACAGAGCTTTAGTATTGGATGCTTCGCCACTCTTCTTAGTGTAAATAGCAAAGAAAGGTGCATCGTTACCAGTCGTTACAGTGCTATATCCCTTTGCTGGAACATTCATCACCTCCCAATCTTGCAATGCACCTGAACCACCTAAGGAAACCGTACCTGTGCCAATACCTCCCATCGGCAAAGCTATGCGGTAAAGGTGGTCTTGGTCGTATTTTTTTAGTGCAGTAATCCTTTCACTTAATAATGATGTTTGTGCAACTGTCCCTAAGGAAGTCAGCATCAAGGCACTTATAATTAAGCTCTTCATATACATTGTATGTTTTATTTCAATTTCAATGTTATCACATTAAAAGATACGGGCGCTAACTCAACATTCATTACCCCATCAGTAATATCAATATTTGTTGCATCACTTAATACAGGAGCTTCATCAAGAGGGCCATTGCCTGTATAAGATATCATGGTGTAATTCGATGGCAAATCTGCAAACCTTGTACTGATGTTGACCGTTTCTTCTTCATCATTTTTATTCATAAGAATAAGGCGTAGGTTTTCATTACTTTCATCCACAGATGCATAAGCTCTTAAATAGCCCTTTACTCTGGGTACTTCGACAAAATGTTCGAGCAAGTTTTCATTAATTAGCTTTATGATATCACCTCTTGGTTCTCGGTTATTATCCAGATCAAGCACATTATATGGTGTATTTTCATTCTCACCTCCCCAGGGACCATGTGTATTCCAAACGTAAGTCGCTTTTACATCCTCAAAGGTGGTAGCGTTTAGTAACATTTCACCATAAGCCAGTGCACGGAACAAATCATCGTTATCCGATTTATCACTCCAAGGCCTTGAGTTCATTTCGGTCACATGGATTTCAATATCAGGTATCGACGAATTATTAACTGCATTTTGTGCAGTTTCAACATGATTCACCATAATATCGGAGGCCTGTTTCCAGCCTGCATAGTCTTGATTACGCCAATCGTATTTATATAAATAATTATGAGCACAGATAAAATCAATATTATCCGGATCGTGACTTACAAGTGCTGCGTGCCAGTTTCCCAATAAGCCGGGACCGACCATTATTTCAGCATCCACTTCTTTCATCGCACTTGCAAAGTCGGAATACAAAGCCATGTATTCTTCTTTTGAAAGCAAATCTGAATGATGGTCAACTTCATTTCCCAGAGCCCAGCGTTTAACACCATACCCTTTTGTGATATTGGCATAACGCACCCATTCCACAGCCGATTCTTTTAACTGCTCATAACTTGGACCATTTTTGTATTTATACGAGAGGATATTAACCACAACCATTGGTTCAGCGCCCACATTATTACAAATGCTGATGTACTCATCAAAGTCCATGTCTTTGATAAATTCACCGCTTGTTTGATCAACCGCCCATTCCCATTTTGCTGGTGCCTGTGCAAATGTTGCTACTTTAGGCGTGAGTGTATTTCCCCAATCACCATCGGCATCCCATAAATAATTATCGGCTAAATGCCCATACGGAAAGCGAATGTATTTGACTCCCATATCCTTCATGGCATCCGAAAAAGACGTTTGTCTGGGGCGTTCAATGTCTGAATCCATTAACCAGCAAGAAACAACCCCACCAGGTTTTTGAGGAACGGCATGTAATCTTTTGGAAACATCAATTACAATCTTTTGCTGAGCCGGAACAGGTCCCTCAGGTTCCTCTATTTCTTCTTCAATAACCATATCTTCCGAATTAGTCTTTGAACAATTGATAGAGAAAAACATTACAAAAAACAGAACACCGAAAAACGTTAACTTCTTTACAGTAAAATACATTGCTTCGCTTTAAAACTTGATTAATCCTTCAAATAATCACATGAACATGTCTGATGGACAGTTATACTTTTTCTTTATTCACACGATATGATAAAAGTAAATCACAACACTTAGGTTTATGTGCGTAAAGCTGACAATGCTTAACTCAAAATCAATCTTGTGTCAATTAATTTGGCGCTTCGCCCAAACCCGACTTACTTTTTTAGCTTGAACTAAAAAACTAAGGAAAAAAGTTCAAGGCTACTTTTATTATTGTCCTCTTATTTGCTTCAAGCCTAAGTGCAACCGTGTGATTTTCGAGCAAGCTCTCAACTTCACGGTTTTACTAAGTCTTGATATAAAAAGAGCACAACAATAAAAAGAGGCCATAAAAACAGATAGCTTGAAGCATATCTATTGAATCCGATTGGAAGTACATGCAACAATAGTATTAACATTCATTTTTTCGTTTTAATTTTTTAGGACGCTATTAATTTGAAATTGAATGTAAACAGATACTATTTCTGATTTGGCGAAAAGTAAATTTGGTAATTAGGGGAATTTCTATGCATAAAGAAAGCTTACAAGTTAGATATATGAGGTACTAAATAAATAACTGATGTTTCCCACGTAAGTTAAAACGCTGAATGTCAAGCAAAAAGAAGCATGATTCGCTTTGTTAATTCATTAAT
>NZ_JAENRR010000129.1 GCF_016612505.1 Carboxylicivirga marina | reverse complement strand
ACTCTATTATAATCTACTGGTATTGGTAAACTACAAACTAACGATTTCTAAAGCCAAATCAAAGATTTGGCGGTGTTAGATTACCCAACCTAACTTCCAAAGTATACTCGAACGCCAATTGCTTTATACTAGCGTGTTGCCATTCGTTTTTATTCATAAATAATCTCTAATTTCTTCAGTTTACTTTGTAATTTCTCTATTTCAGATGACTTGAGTTGATTCTTGTTAATAAAAAGTTTTTCCAATTTTTTTAATTGGAAAAATTCCTCTGGTAAACTTCTGATTTCTGTATTCACAATAGCCAAAGAACGCAATTTACTCATTGAAATTATTTCAGGAGGTACCTGATTTATATTATTATTACTAATATCTAACACCTGAAGCTTTTTAAGTTTCAAAATTTGATTAGGAAATGATTGAAATTTATTATTTGATATTGATAATGCTTTTAATTTACCCAACAAACTTATATTCTCGTCTATAGTATATAGTTCATTCTTATTAAGAATGAACACTTCTAATATTTTTAATTTTTGAATGTTTCCTGGTAAATTTTGTATTCTGTTATCTGATAAATCAAGTGTTTCTAAATGTATCATTTCTAGAATTTCTACAGGAAACGAATTCAAGTTATTGGATGAAAGGTTTAAGTTTTTGACATTGTTTTTGACATTCAATGCTTTTTGTAATTCGTAGTAAGTAGGATTTAATAAATTTTCAATGGTGGTTTTATCAACAGTGCTATTATTTAATGTCTTATTAATACCATAAACTCTTATTACAACTTCATCTATTAACTTCCCGTCAAAGATAGATTGGATTGATTCAGGTAATGAATTTACTATAGAACCTTCAGATTCAAATTTTAAAGGGAAAACAAATTTTGAATTGTATTTTATGCCATTAATAGATGCGGGAATCCATGATTTGATATTATTTTTTAATACTTCAAGGTTATAGTCTCCGCAACCTTCACATAGATCTTTTTCAATTTTAAACGAAGTAGGTATTCCCAATGTATCAACTATAAAAGAAAAAAACATGTAACCACTGATATTATCGGACATAAGCAACATAGGTGCTCTTACTTCGTGAGCCACTTTTTCCCTAAGGTCTTGTATACTTTCAATATAAGTTGGCGGAACACTAGGTATAGTATATACCCATTTACCATTGATTTCAAGCATATATTTCGTAGTATCTGAATTTACTCTTGTAATCTTATCGCTTGATTTTAATATACCATCACTATTACCATATTTATAATGAATAGTTTCTTGTGTACTCCGAGAATAGTTTTCATTTAAAAAATAATTCCTTAAGTAATGTGGACTAGAATAAATTTTTATATTCGATAACATTAATGCTAAAATTCCAAATCTCAATATTATTTTCATTATCTATTTTGTTTTTATGAATGGCAACGGCTAGTATAAGAAACGTAAGTGATTTCGAAGCTCTTACCTGTCAAGTTGCACTGAGCCAAATTTGCGTTTTGACACAAATTTAAAACATTAAACAAACCCGTCAAATCGCAGATTTGGCGGAGCTGATTAAACGCTCCAAGGTTCCATAAACTACTGAGCCACTTATGTTTTTTATACATTGTTGTGGGTATGTGCTTTTTATATTTCATTAATAATCATCTCTATATCTTCATATTTCAAGCCCTCACGAATTTGAATTGATTTGAGGTCATTCCAATCTTTGCTTAAAAGACCTTTCTTTTTTTCTAAGCTTAAAATAGATTCTTTACCGTCAAGTATTATTCTTTTGTTTTTCAATCTAATAATCCATGAACCGAAAATTTCAGATTCATATTTTTTATACTTAATCAAGCTGTTATCAAGTAGAATTGAAAACGTGTCAAAGATTAGCTTATTTGTCTCCTTACAAATCTGTATTTCCAAATCGAATGTTTCACAGAAAATCCGTTTAATTCCAGAGTCATAATCCGAGTCCGTAAACTCAACTTGGTTACCATGATTGTTAGTTGAAGTGAACTGAAAAACATTATTAGAAATCTCGTCGATTTTCAATGTCCAGTCGGGAAATATTTTATTAAAATCAATCATCTATGTTATGCCATTCATGAGAACATCCATTTTTACAATCAGTCTCTCTGCGATAAGTATCAGCTGTTTTGAAAATACTCAACATGGTTATAAAAGATTTTCTCAGCTCAGAATCAGGTAGGTTCTCAATTTTGTTAATAGCTATTTTAAAGGTCTGTGTTTTGAAAAGTACTGCAGGTGTCATTGTGTCTTTAATCGGTGCAGACTGAATCGCAATAGAAATCATATCATCAGTTGGATGCGATTGTTGCATAAACATAATCAACTTATCTCGAATCTCCTTTTGACCTGACAAATCAAACTGGTCAAACCAATCCAGAATCTCAGAATTAGTCAGCTTGTTTTGAGCATATTTATTTATATTAATTTCTATCTCTGTCATTTTGCACGAGGCTCTTTTTGCATTACCCACAACGGTGGCTAGTCGAGTAGGCAAAGGGAATTTCACCCTAAGCCTCTCACAGAACCGTGCTTGATAGTCTCCCATCACACGG
>NZ_JAENRR010000128.1 GCF_016612505.1 Carboxylicivirga marina | reverse complement strand
TTGAAAATTTCGTTAAAGGGTTCTGCGATTTTATCAAGTCAAAAATTGAAAAAACTAATTTTTAGAACCCACCTTAATAAACTGGCACCAATACCTGTTCGTAAAAAATCTCTTCTTTTCATATTATGTGATTTATCCGTTACTACCTAATTTGCACCCTTTTTCTAATATTGAAAATTACTAAAAATAAAAGAATGAACCTTTGGATATCAGCAATTTAAAGTGGGTATAAATAAAAACCCCGGCAACAAATTACCGGGGCCACTAACAAAAACTAATACATCCTAATATCAGCGTTTTACTATTTTTCTGGTTAAGGTAGTGTCACTAGATTCTAGCTTTATCTGCAAAAAGTAGATGCCTTGCGGCAAATCACCCATTGGAATCGAGTTAAGTTCATTGCTTTGTACGAAGGCTTTGACGATTCTTCCGGTAGAATTAAATACTCGTATTTGCTTAGCCATGTCGTTAGTAATATCAATCGTCATCTCATTAATTACCGGATTTGGATAGACCTTGAGGGACTTATATAAATCTTCGTTGCTAAGATTGGTTGCCAGGGTGGAGACGCCGGTCAAAGTGACCACCTAAGGCCAATTTAAATTGGTTCTTCGTCAATTTTGGGGAACCACATTCAGATAAGGAGGTACATCTTTAATTCATTGTTTTGCAGTCATTTAGCATGTATTTTCTTTGGCTACAATGACGTTTTTGCTTATCTTTATATAGTTGACAATCAATTATATATGACCTTAAAACAGCTCTTTCGAATTTCAAAAATCAAGATTTCCAATATCGAGTATAAACAATCATTAATTACATTCCATGCTTCAATAACCAGCAAGAAGGCAAAGTGCCCGGTTTGTAACAGATACAGTTATTCTGTACACGATCGATACACCCGTACAATAACTGATCTGCCAGTATTTCAATACTCTACTAAAATAGTATTAGGTGTCCGTAAGTTTAAATGCCAGAATGCACACTGCCAAAGAAAGGTTTTCACAGAACGACATGATGATATTCTCCCGTATGCCAGACGTACGCTCCGTGTTGATAAGCTATTATCTGAAATTGCCATTGAAATGACAAGTGGTGCAGGAAGTAAGTTGTCTGACAAACTTAATGTCAAAGTAAGCCGGGCTACCATCACTCGCCTTGCTTACCGGTTACAACCGCCGAAACCAGGAAAACTTACAGTGGTTGGTGTCGACGATTGGGCATTCCGGAAAGGCGTCAATTATGGTACTGTTTTGGTTGACATGGAAACCTCAAAGCCAATTGACCTTCTGCCAACAAGAGAGGGAGAAGATCTGGAAGCCTGGCTTGAAAAGAATCCTGGTATTGAAATAATTACAAGGGACAGAGCTAGTTCTTATTCGTCTGCGATTGACTCTGCCAGTCCCGGCACACTACAAGTTGCAGACCGTTTCCACCTTTTAATGAACCTGTCAGAAGCTTTAGATACGTACTTTAAGAGCGTGGCACCCAAAATAAATAGACTAGTCAAGGCCAAAACAATGGAGTTGTGTCAAGAGGCAGAACTACCAGAATCAAATAATATAACGGGCACTTCAAGCGTTTTGCCAAGATTCGATTCGAGGCTACCTGTTTTTGAAAAGGTTAAAGAACTGCAAAGCCAAAATATACCGAAAAAGAGAATCGCGAGAGAACTGGGCATTAGTCGTAACACTGTACGTCTGTATTTTACAATGGATGAGTTGGTGCCCAAATCACATTCAAGAAGAACCAACATTGAGAATTTTAGGTCTTACATTACTGACAGGATTTCAAAGGCTGGCTATTTGATGAAAGATATCGTTGCCGACATTCGTCAAATGGGATATTCAGGTGGTAATTCCCAGGCATACCTGTACATAAGACAACTTAAAGGCACGACTGGCAATATGGCACTGAGCCAATCTGAGATAAACCAGCAGAACATCCCATATATTAAACCATTAAGTACTCGGCGGCTTGCAAAATACATTGGGAAAAACATGAACCGGATTGAAAATCATGATGAACGTAATTACATGCAGATGCTTTTAAAATATATGCCTTTGCTCCGGCAGGTGCGAAAATTAGTTCGCAAGTTTAAAAAGATGATCAGAAAAGGTACTGGTGATATCGAAGAATGGATTCAGACAGTAAAAGACTCCAAGCAAAAACTGCCTGGCCTCACTTCTTTTGCGAGAGGAATGGCGATGGATATTGACGCCGTAAAGAATGCAATACAGCTTAAGTGGAGTAATGGCCCGGTTGAAGGTCATGTAAACAGGATTAAGAGCATATTTAAGAACTAGCTTGCAGGGTAAATACAGGATAACAGAAGCCTCTAACGGCAAAGAATTGAAATGGCAATATCAATTTTGCCTGATATTATCATAACGGATATAATGATGCCCGAAATGGATGGAGTAGAAATGTGTCAGGTTATTCGTAAAAATAAAAAAACATCTCATATTCCAATCTTGATACTAACAGCCAAAACAGATGAATATTCACAGAATATAGGTTTAAATGCAGGAGCATGGGACTATATAAGTAAGCCTTTTGATACAATAGCATTACTTCAAAAGATCAGTAATATAATTGTTACACGGCATGCATATAGAAAGCAACTTCTAGAACAAAATATTACGTTAGAAGCAAAAGTCCACTATACTCCATATGATCAATGTTTTTAACCGCTTTAAAAACTGGACCACTTTGTAGCACATGAAAAGTGAAACAAAATGGTAGAAGAAATCATTA
>NZ_JAENRR010000127.1 GCF_016612505.1 Carboxylicivirga marina | reverse complement strand
TAGGTGTAATTTTATTCACACTCTCGTGAAAAAATTATGATTTTGAAAAAGCGCTTTGGAGAACCTGAGTTGTCACACAAAATCTATGGCGGGACTAGCCGGAAAGAATAACCTCCCGCTTTTTTCTCTTCTCTATAATTCTAATGAAGTAAGATGTTTTTCAAACATAAAGGCAAGCCCCTTCATTGAATTATTAATAGAAGAGACAATTCACCCCACCACCGGCCTCCACTTTCCGGCACGGCCAACGCACATCCAAGTACACCATTGAATTTCCTAGGGACCTGACATCAGCAATGTAAGCGGGGTACCCACTCAATGCAGTGAAGCATAAAAGAGATTTGGAACAAAAGCTGTTCATTATTAAATCTCTTGCGTAGCAAATTGATAGTGGGTCGGTGAGTGCTGCAGTCAGCGGGGTTTTTCGTTAGTTTTTTTCCTGAAGAAAAAAGTAACTCGGGTTTGGGCGAAGCGCCAATTCTTCATTCCTTTTGCATTGCCCAAAAGGAACAAAACTCTAGTCTGGCAAAATGTCCATCGCGCTCAAACTAGTTTCTATACTTCTAATAAAAGTAAAGCCTTTTATCAAAGGCAAAAGCAAGCTCCTTTTAAGAGGTATCACGAAATTAGTTTTTCACCCAATCGCTGGCTCCATTGCCAGACAAGCCACCGCGCGGTCAAAACGCTGTTTTGATTGGGGAATGAGCCCGACGATAATTCCCTAGGGGTCTGACATCAGCAACGTAAGCGGGGTACCCACTCAATGCAGCGAAGCATAAAAGAGATTTGGAACAGAAGCTGTTCATTATTAAATCTCTTGCGTAGCAAATTGAAAGTGGGTCACTGAGTGCTGCAGTCAGCGGGGTTTTTCGTTAGTTTTTTTCCTGAAGAAAAAAGTAACTCGGGTTTGGGCCAAACGCCAATTCTTACTTCCTTTTGCATTGCCCAAAAGGAACAAAACTCTAGTCTGGCAAAATGTCCCTCACGCTCAAACTAATTTCTATACTTCTAATAAAAGTAAAGCCTTTTATCAAAGGCAAAAGCAAGCTCCTTTTAAAAAGTATCACGAAATTAGTTTTTCACCCCACCACTGGCTCCACTGCCAGACAAGCCACCGCGCTGTCAAAACACTGTTTTGATAGAGGAATGAGCACGACGATAATTTCCTAGGAGCCTGACCTCAGCAACGCAACTTGGGCCCCACTTGATGAAGCGTAGGAAATGAAAGAATTTTTATAAAATCATGAATACCTATATAATAAACACAAATGAATAATTGGAGCACGTAAAGGGAATCTTTAAATCTTTCCCGTAGCAAGTCAAATCAATTTCAACACCAAGCTCAACAGTCAGGCACTATTAATTTCAGATGAACTAACGGATTTACTTGCCAGGCGAAGTACTGAACTTAAAAGCAGACAAGAGATTAAATATTTAAAGGATCCTGCAATTACCCTACTAATGGAAAATATAAGAACGGTTCGCAGTACAGGGCAGTATGTATTTTATAGCGACAAAAATAAATTCCGTAAGTACACCAGTGATTACAGCAGAAAATTACAACATACTAATTAGGTGCTCTTAGCTTACTACAATGATGCTAATATATCCTCTGTGAATTCTATTAATTGCCTTGTGAAGCCTTACTTTATTTATTTTTTTACTCACAGTTGCAAATCTTATAGCCATAGGCAAAATATCGTCTTCATAATTATATTATTCACTCTCACAATTCAAATATGACCTTCACAATACATTATTACTGTATCATAATTAAATTACCCTAGCTATTCTACTTAGCCTTTCACCAGCTAGTCATTAATAAGTTACCTATAATTAGTTAGGTACTTATGTAGGCATATTACAATGAGTTTTTATCAAGCTAAGCATGTAGATGCCAAAATTAATTCTATTTTAGTCGCACTAATCGGGAAAAGCCGCCACCAACCGGGGAATATGTGAGCGTTAGCTGGGCGGTTAATCATAGGGAATTATTAAATGTATGGGCACATAGCTGCCGATACAGAATGATATAGTAATTGCTCTGCACGTACGTTAGCCACAAGTGGGTCAGTGCAACTAATAAAACATGATATATGAAATATAGAATTCTTGAATTTAGTATTAAAAATTATCGTTCAGTTTCTAATCTAAAGTTAATACCATCCAAGGATGATAATCTGAGTATAATTTGTGGATCAAATAATGTTGGCAAAACTAATTTTTTAAGAGCCTTACAGCTATTTTTTAATCCTACTACTAAGAATTTCAATTCAAAGGATGATATTCCATTTCATATTGAAGAAGGATCTCGAGGCCAAGGCTACGCTACCACATTAAAGGCAAAAATTTGGGATATAGAAAACAATGAAATTTATATAATAACTGAAAAATTTTCTGAGAAAAAAGAAGTTGTATCAATTGACTTATCAGGAAAAAAAGGGACTGAAATATTAACTGATAAAGATGTTCTAGAGTTTCTTACAAAAAATTTCAAGTTTTTCTTTATTGAGGCTAGCAATGTGAATATCCCAGAGTTAGTTTCAGAAATTGTAAATGAAGAGATACTACCAATTGGATTGGATAAAAGAAGAAAATCTCAGAAAGAATCTCTTGAAAGATTAGAGGATTTTATTGAGAAATCTAAAGAAGCAGTTGGAAGAATTGAGAATGATTTAACAAAGATTTTTAAAGAAATTCTCAATGAAGTTAATACCATTGATTCTAATGAGTGGAAATTGAAAATTAACTTTCCAGAATATGTCTATTTAAGAGAAGCTATTTCAAGCATGATTAACTTCACTTTATTTGACACAAATGAAAGAAAATTAGAAACAAAGGGATGCTCTTTTCGTTCCAAAACTGGACCACTATTGCAGCGGTTATAATTACTTTTAGTTCCTTGCTGCCTATTGAAA
>NZ_JAENRR010000126.1 GCF_016612505.1 Carboxylicivirga marina | reverse complement strand
AATTAACAAAGCGAATCATGCTTCTTTTTGCTTGACATTCAGCGTTTTAACTTACGTGGGAAACATCAGTTATATAAATTTAGCTTCCTGTAATGATGCAACGGCCAATAAACAAATGTTTATTGCTTCCTGTAACGTTGTAATGGTTAATAAACAAATACTTTTTCGTTTCGGTTTTTTGAGGCTGCTGAAATACAAATACTTTAGATGTATACACCGTGGAATCAGACTTTGATCTGCCATCTAAATTCTAATCTCTTAATTAATTATTGCCTACTTTTGCGACAAAACAAAACGCCAGTGAATTTCAATCCTTACGATATCGATTTACCCATTACCGAAGTCATTGATGATGTCAAATCGCATTTGAAAAACGGCAACACACTAATTGTTAATGCCCCTCCTGGAGCAGGTAAGAGTACTTTATTGCCTTTGGCGCTTATGGAACAAGAATGGTTAAAGGGGCAGAAAATAATTATGCTAGAGCCGCGTCGTCTGGCAGCACGAACCATTGCCATGCGCATGGCTGATTTGATTGGAGAAAAAGTAGGAAAACGTATTGGTTATCGCATTCGTTTTGATAATTGTGTAAGTGATAATACACAATTGGAAGTGGTAACAGAAGGGATTCTTACACGTATGTTGCAAAGCGATAATGCCCTGGAAGGTGTGGGGCTTGTCATATTTGATGAGTTTCATGAACGAAGCTTGTTTGCCGATGTGGCTTTGGCTTTAACGCGCGAAGCACAACAGGTATTGCGTAGCGACCTCCGATTGATGATCATGTCCGCCACCCTGGATATGCCACAATTAACCAAATTGCTAGATTCCACGTTCGTTGTTAGTCAGGGACGACAATATCCGGTTGAAATTATTCACGAAGGTGAAAATGATATGATGATGTTACCGGAACTAACTGCCCGAGTTGTATCTAAAGCTGTAAATGAGCAGGATGGAGATGTTCTGGTGTTCCTTCCTGGTGAGGGAGAAATCAGGTCATGTGAAAACCTTCTTAAGCGTAAACACCCTGATATATCTATACATCCCCTATATGGACAGCTATCGCCAAATAAGCAATATGCCGCCATCATGCCGCATCGTGAAGGCAAACGGAAGATAATTCTGGCGACAGCCATTGCAGAAACCAGCTTAACCATTGAAGGGATTAAGGTAGTAGTGGATAGTGGTTTTGGACGAACCATGAAGTTTAATCCTAATTCAGGATTGTCTCGACTTGAAACGATTGATATTACTTTGGATTCGGCTGATCAAAGGGCGGGGCGAGCAGGGCGTTTAGGGCCTGGAGTGTGTTACCGTATGTGGAGTAAAGCCACGCATAATCGCCTGCAAGAACATCGTACACCAGAGATTGAAGAAGCTGATTTGGCCACACTAGTATTAGAAATGGCTCAATGGGGCGTGGATGATATTGAAAAGCTAACCTGGCTGACGCCACCTCCAAAAGGGCATGTATCACAAGCCAATGAGTTGCTGCATGAGCTGGAAGCATTGAAAAATAACCGGATTACCAAACATGGTAAAGCCATTCATCAACTACCTTGTCATCCTCGATTGGCGCATATGCTTCTAATGGCACAGGAAGAGGGAATGACAGCTTTAGCTTGTGACATTGCTGCTTTGCTGGAAGAGCGCGACCCTTTAGGGAAGGATGCAGGCATTGATTTAAATAGCAGAATTGATGCTTTGCGTCGTTATCGGAAAGGTGATATTAAAAGCAAGCCGCTTGGGCGCATTGATAAAATAGCCGAGCAATACCGTCGTATTTTATCGGTCGATGAAGACAATTCGTCGGTGGATCCTTTTGAAACAGGCTTATTGCTGGTTTTTGCCTTCCCCGAACGTATTGCACATGCCAAGCCCGGTAACAATGCTCAGTTTAAAATGGCCAATGGCAGCATTGCTGCAGCTGGTCATAAAGATGATTTGGCACACGAGGCCTGGCTGGCTATAGCTAATGTGAATGCTCGCGAGGGCGTTGGTAAAATATTTTTGGCTTCACCTTTGAACCCTCAGGATTTGGCGCCAATGGTTAAGACTATTGAGTCTGTAAGTTGGGATACGAAGCGAGGAGGCTTTAAAGCGCAATCAGAACTGCGTATTGGTAGTATCATTCTGCAAAGTAAGCCATTGCATGATTATGATGAAACACTGAAGATAAACGCCATTTCTGAGGCTATAAAAAAGGAGGGAGGCTGGCTCTTAAATTTCGATAAAGAAGTAACACAATGGCAAAATCGGGTATTGAGTCTTCGTCAATGGGATAAAGGGCACAATTGGCCCGATGTGTCAACCGAAAACTTACTGGCAATAAATAAATCATGGCTGGCTCCTTATTTGAATGATGTGAAGAAGCCCGAGGATTTAAAAAGGATTGATCTTAAAACAGTTTTACAACATCATCTTGATTTTGAACTACAAGGTTTGTTAGATCAATTGGCTCCCGAGCGAATAAAAGTTCCAAGCGGTTCAAGCGTAAAACTGATGTATCGTGCCGGTGGCGAACCTCCTGTATTGGCTGTTCGATTGCAGGAAGTTTTTGGTTTAACAGAAACACCTGCGGTCAATAATGGAAAAATGAATGTGTTGATGCATTTGCTGTCACCTGGTTTTAAACCGGTTCAAATCACCAATGATTTAAGTAGTTTTTGGCAGAATGCATATTTTGAAGTCAAAAAGGAGTTGCGAATAAGGTATTCAAAGCACCATTGGCCCGATAACCCTTTGGAATCAGAAGCTGTCAGAGGTGTTAAACGGAAAAAGAATTGATATAAACAATACGGATGTCATCTTTTGGCTTTTATACCAAAACAAGTGACATCCGCCTGTTCTTTTAAATATACATATCTGATGTTGGAAAACTACTGTCGGTTAACATCATAAATTGTACCCTCGTTGTACATGTCAATAAGCTCTTCTCGTGAAGCCATATAATCTTCATCGGAGTAGCACGAGTCAACATCAATTACTTCAATTCCTGCTTTTTGCGAATAGTCATAGTTGTTGTATCAATGTCGTTTAGTTAAGAATAATGATTATGATAACTCATTGTTATTCTGTATATTTAAGACGCAGGAAGTCAGAATAACTTTACTGATTTTCGATTAGAAATCA
>NZ_JAENRR010000125.1 GCF_016612505.1 Carboxylicivirga marina | reverse complement strand
TCTACTGGTATTGGTAAACTACAAACTAACGATTTCTAAAGCCAAATCAAAGATTTGGCGGTGTTCGATTACCCAACTTAGCTTCCATGTGCTCTAGAACGCCAATTGCTTTATACTAGCGTGTTGCCCACAGTATTTAGTTTTTATCTTCTCTAATTATTCCTTTTTCAGTTATTGTAAATGTTCTTTCTTCAAAAAGTGATTTCATAATCAGCCAGATTTGGTCTACTGGATAAAACTTTAGATTTGAATTCAATCTTGTAAGAACTCCAGTAAAAATAATTTCTCTAATTTTTATTTTAGAATTGCTTTTTTCGTTGATTAAATAAGCACTGTCAAGTCTATATCCCTTGCTGAATACTTGCCAAAATCCCACATTATGTAATTCTTTTTTAAAGGTTGTCATATAATCTATAAATGGAGTTTTCTTGCCATCTAATAATTCGATTTTAACTTTGTCAATTTCTATAACTTCCCCAGCTAGTTCTGTTTTGTCAACCGCGTCTATAACTGTACGTAAAATTTCAGGTCTATTAATCCAAGTTTTGATGTCGAATATTCTTTTTCGGCCTTGAAAGTCATTTTCTTCGATTTCTCTTAATTCAACTAACCCAATATTTCGATGTTTAGCGAATGATATTCCATCAGGTGTAAATCCACTTCTTGATACAATTATACCTTTGTTAAGTCCAGCATCTTCAATTATCTCAGATACCTTCATTACGATATCCTTGTTAATTTTATCTTTCCAATATTTACATTCAATTGCTGTTTTGTAACTATGAATTCCATCTGAATGATTGGTTAATACATCAATTTGATGATTAACACCAGACTTCCCTTTTACTTTACAATTATTTCCATAACCTTCTATTTTAACTCCAGATTTTTTTCCTAAAGTTTCATAAATATACTTTGTAATGGATTCATATTTCTTCCAATCCAAATTTGTTTTTTCTGACATTTATTATCGAATTGTAAATATTGATTGAAGTTCGTAATTCATATTGTGGGCAACGGCCTGCCGTATAAAGCGTAAAGGGATTTGACCCTAGATACTTTCCATATTGAGCAGAGCCAAATCGCTGTATTTTGTTTTAAGTTTTCATTTCAAAAGCCAAATCAGTGATTTGGCGTTGGTTGCCGAGGCTCCAAACCAACCAAATTAGACTATGCCCTTTATGCTTTATAACGGTTTGTTAGCACACGTACCTTATTCATAATATTCAATTTTTCTGTACGATATAGATTTAATTGTTCCATTCCAAAACTCTTTCTTTTCAATCCAACTGTTGCTATTGTCATATTTATAAGCACACTTTGAAGTGAAACTTGCAATACTTGTTGTGTCAGAATCAAAAAAATCAGCTTTTATTTCATTACCGTTCTTGTCTTTATAGCTAATTGAATAATCGTCTAAAATGCCATTTGTAAATGATTTGAAGTAATCTATATTGTTTATTGAATCAATATTCCAATGCCTTTCAATCGTTAATGTATGAGAATGAGACTCTACTCGTTCGAAAATCTTATTTCCATTCTCATCGTATTTGAAGTCCTGAGTTACAGTTGGCATCATACTCGAATTCAAGTCAATTCTCCTAACTAATTTCTTGTTATCGTCATACCAGTTTTTTGTAGCCATAAATAGTACATCATTACTATCATATGCAGTAATAAGCTCAAGGTTATCTGTGGTATCCCGCTCTGTAATCCATTTGTCCACATGCTTACCATTTACCATAGATATCATTTGCTTAGTATTATGGTTTGGATAAGAAATAACAGATTGATTGATACTATTTATTGATGAATCAACTATTAATATTAACTCTTCATTTGGATTATATTTATATGTCACCAACCTATCTGAAATAGAATTTAATGGGTAAGTATGACTTTCATTTTTAAGGTTGACCGAATCGGTATAATTATATTTAGAAACATAATTAGTAGTTCCGTCTTCATTAAATTCTGCTTTTGAAATGAGGTTGCCATTTTTATCAAATTTGGAAACTGTTTTAGAGTCAAAGTACAAATCACAATGTTCTGGATAAGCTTTTAGTTTCTTAAATTTTCTCTTTGCTTCCCTTTGGGTATTGGCTTCAACGACAGCTTCTCCAAATACTGTCTCCGTAATCTGTTTAATCTCTTGCGCATTGGTATTGAATATTCCGCAAATTAGAATCAACAATATGTATGGTATCTTTCTCATTGTATGTGTGCTAACGGTGGCTAGATGAAGCGTATGGCGACTTAACGAACCAAACTTTCCTAACGCCTCAGAGCCAAATCTTTTATTTGTTTTTATCTTTTCAATCCTAAAGCCAAATCAAAGATTTGGCGGTGGTAATCGAAGCTGCGAACTTGCCAAAAGTCACGACCGCCAAATGCTTTATACTAGCGTGTTGTAGCACGTAATTTCTATTAGAGGCCATCTTCTCTTTCTGAAATCCAATCTTTATATTTTAATTTCAATTTGTCACGGTTCTCTGTTGAGTCCATAATAATGTCAACTCCACCATCATATGGAGCAATTATACAATGCTTAGATGGACAAATGAACATTGCTTGAAATTCATCGTCAGCAATTGCTCTTAGCATTTCATTTTTACTGTCCGACTGCCATTTTTCAATTTTTGCAAATATGTCAAAGTACATTTCGACTTCATATTCATCAGGTCGTTCTTCAGTCAGGTTTATAGTCAGGACTTTATTATACTCACCAAAGTCTGTTTGGTCTGTATGTTTATCGTTTGTTAAGTAGTCAGTATAATGTCCATATGCTATTACGACCTCAGTTTCTTCACCAATTAAATCTTCAATTAGTTGTTTTTGTCGGTCAAGTATGGTTTCATATTGGTTTTCAGTTTCGGCATACCTTTTAGATTCTGGAAGACTGTGAATTCTTAACCAACGATTTTTATATATCCATTTAAGTTCGTGCTTGATAGGAAACGAATCTGGATATTCTTTTTGCCAAAATCTTATGAATTCTGCGTCTTTCATTTTTTTATGTGCTACAACGGTTCGGCTATGAAGCGTAAGGGGATTTCGAAGCGCATAACTTTCGAATCTCGCTGAGCCAAAGCGTTGTATTTGTTTTTATCTTTTTCATTTTAAAGCCAAATCAGCGATTTGGCGTTGGTCGGTTTTATGCTGACTTTCCAATAATCTCTAACCTCCTTATGCTTTATTAGCCATTGTTGCCTGCAGTTTTTATTAAAACTTCACTCCAGGAGCTAAAACCAACTGAAAGAAAATTAAAAGGAGAA
>NZ_JAENRR010000124.1 GCF_016612505.1 Carboxylicivirga marina | reverse complement strand
TGACTGCCTTGGTCTTTTTATCACGTACCTCGTAGTTGTAATCCATAAAGAGTGTTCCAAGATCAGATGACATCAAAGCCTCATGACCTGATGGTCTTGTAGCATTCCGTAATGTCAATTCTTTAGTGCGCGTAACAGTAAAAGTTGCTGTCCAAGGATATTCCAAATTATCTGATTTATTATCTAGCTGATGCGATACGTTGGCTATAAAATGTGTAGGCTCATCCAATTGCCATACATAAGCATTTTTGGTAGCTGCTTTACGACTTAGAAAACTAGTACCAGGAACTGCCCCACACATAACATTCTCGGGATCATACTGTCCCCTGCTACGCACAATCATCTCAAAATCTTCACCTTCTGGTAATACTTTCTTAGCAAACTGGGTAAATGATTTATAATCGTTGGCACCTTTTGTACCCCAAACCTGCTCAGCTAACACCATCACTGTTGGCATTGTAAGCCTTGCTATTTCATTGGTTGTGTATCCCATCGGCCCTTTGTCGTTCCATACATGCAACTTAGCCCCTAGTAAACCGGGGTCGTCCGGACTTAGAATCCCCTCAGGTTTTTTAGAAAATTGAAGAGGAGACCATTCGTTGTATAAAAACTTATTATCCACACCATAATAAGGAGCTCCCGGCACAATATAGGTCCAGAAGTGAGTAGAGTTAATAAACTGATAACCGGCCTTGGATTTATTCACTGCATCGGATGTTTCCCACATATCAATAACAACTGACTTGTCAGGCACTGTTGTTCCAGGCATATGCTCATACCCCGACCAAATACGCGTTGTTTTTCCCTTCGCTTGAATATATTTATTAAAGTGGTTAATATACTGTCTGAATTTCTCACCCAGCATTTTTTTCTCCTCTTCATCTTTTATAGAACCTAAACGATATTCATCGGTACCAATATGAAAATGGTCTGCATCAAACAAAGGTACCACCTCATCAAGCACCTTTTCAACAAATCGGTAGGTTTCCTCCTTCGTAATATCCAGGTAATTGCCACCAAGCTTTGGGTGCGCCAGATCTGGTCGGGCAGTCGTCAATGCTCTTGAATGTCCGGGCGTGTCTATTTCCGGTACAATGGTAATTCCACGAACTTTAGCAAAATCCTGTAATTCCCTTATTTCTTTTTGGGTATAGTACCCGTCTGTAGATGTCAAGCCTTTAATCGTTTTCATCTCTAAACGAAATGCCCCGTAAAACCCAAAACTATTATCATTTAAATGCAGGTGTATTTCATTTATTTTGAAATAACTTAAGGCTATTACCCAGTCCTTCAATTCCTCAAAAGGAATAAACTTACGAGCAACATCCAGCAAAACGGAACGCACCGGATACTTGGGTTCATCAATTATTTGACCTTGAGGTAAAACAGATGGATTTTGCACCATCAGCTGTAATAAGGTTCGCGTTCCGTAATACACCCCCTCAGCTTTGGAGGCATTTACCTCAACACCCTTTTCTATTTTAAGTTCATAACCTTCGGTGGCAATGTCATCATCGCCCATTGTAAGATATATATTGCCTTTTCCGGTATTTTTGCCACCTTTTTCAACAAGCAATTCTTTTCCTGTAATCAATTGTAATTCATGGCCCAATATCTTTGCCACCGGAAGTAGTTCCTCACTATACTTCTTGTTAACAATGATACGAGGCGATGACAATTCAAGTTGGCCCTCGTAACTCATCCAGTTCTTAACAGCAGGTATCACTACCGGCTGTTCTTTGCCCTTGGCAGGCATCACACCAAAAATGAAAGCTAGCAGAACTAGTACTTTCAAACTTCTTATTACTGTCATAACTATTTCTTAATTTACATTTTATTACTATAACACTTAAATATCTAATTTGATTTTTTTGTGCCGTATTTTATCCGATGAGTGAACAGAGGCTATTCAATTCAAAACAAAGGAGTACTTTTTTAAATCCCAATCGGAAAAATTGCAACCGTGAGTGCTGAAGTTGCAAATGTAGTTGTTGAGAAAAGGAACCGAACCTAAAAATAAGTAATTATTAGAGGTATGATCTATTATCATACCTCTTCCTATATCCATACTTATTCTGCCAGAATACCAAATTCAGCACCTCCTGCAAAGTCCTGACCGTTTTGTGAACTAACACCAGTAAAACGCATATAACGGGCCTTTAAGGGCTCTTTAAATAACACACGCTTCTCTTTTTTATCCTTAGAGAACTGACCTTCATGTACTGGTTCTCCCCAGTTTTTACCATCCATACTCACATGAATCGAATAGTCCTTGATATCACCATGTCTTCCACTCTGACGCGGCTGGTAAGTGAAGCCTTTGATAGTTTTAGCTTCACCACAGTCAAAATCAACCCAGTGCGGAAATTGTGCTACCGTGACTGAGTACATGGTATGCCAGATCGTTGACGGATCTCCATCCACCAGATTGGTGGCTGCGGCACCGGCACCCGGTTCTTCACTACTGACAAAGACAACCCTTGTTTCAATCTTTTCAATTTTATTGAAGGTCATCGACACTTCAGAGTCTTTATTGCCTTTAAACCAAGCTTTAATGCTACCTGCTTCGCGCATAGAGAAAGGCACACTGTAAGCTTTTGCTTTTCCTCCATTAACAGCATAAATGTATTGGGCATCCTCTTTGGTCGATGAGATTTTAACTTTACCATTAGCTGAACGCGTTATTGTTACTGGCACTACACCTGATGGAGTCACATGTGCAATTTGATCTAAATCTTTACCCGCAGGACGAATGATAAAACCAAAATCGTTTTGACCGGCATATACTCTATCGTGCTTTAAAGGTGCGCCCTGTCCACAGCTGGCTCCTCCCAATCCTGTTACTTTCATATCCAAATGAAGAGTGATATCTCCCGGTTCTGGCAATTCATAAATATGAGCTGCTGTTCCCATGTCCTGAGCGGTGTATGGCAATGCGCTAACTACCATTTCATCGTTAGCCACAAATACAGCGCCTTTGTTGTTTTGCGTTAAAGCACACCAGCGCGTTTCTTCGTGATTGGCCATATCCTGTGGTTTCGGGAAGTTGACAAACTCTTCCATTACCGTCGTTGTGTATTTCTGTATATTCTGAGCCGTCTTACGGTCGTTGTAGTTACCAATTGGTCCACGGCCGTAATAGGTCAGGTTTTCGTAAACCTTTGGAATAGTCATGGAATACCCCAGGCGTGGTAATACAAACTGTTCATCATTCGTCGTAATGCTTGACTGCAATTCCACAGATCCATCTGGGTATACCGTCCATATCTGGTTGGTCACAAAACGGAAGTCATCTTCACCAAATTTCTCATTAGTCAGCTCTTCAACCGACAGTACATTACCACTTGTTCCGCCATGTTGTTTAGCCGCATTAGGTGCTTGCGAAACCACTGTAAATGCAAGGATAGCTGTTCCATCTGCA
>NZ_JAENRR010000123.1 GCF_016612505.1 Carboxylicivirga marina | reverse complement strand
ATGGTTTTTGGAAACATTTTTCTGACGTATACTACACTAAAAATGCTGCGTAATATGAGAACTGCACCCTTAATTAACAATTCATCATTAACAATTAGCAATTATTCATTAACCATTAATATTTATTCATTCACCATTAACAATTCACCATTAGCTATGACCTTCGACGAACTATTTGAGCAGATACAAAAAGGAGAAATTACGAAAGAAGATGCACAACGCCATTTCTCATTAGATTGGATGGAAACAGCCAGCCGCTATATATTAGATGTGAACCGTGGCATGCGTACCAATATTCCTGAAATCATTTATGGTGAATATAAAACGCTGGAGCAAACCATTGAGCTTACGACAAAACTTCTTGATGAACATCCGCGAGTAGTCGTTTCACGCAGCCCTTTTTACAAAGAGTTAAATGAACATTTTAAGGATAAGTTCCCCGTATTATGGTCAGTTAATGCCACAGTTATTGGCGAAATGCCCGAAACCAAAGGGAAAGTATTAGTAATTAGTGCCGGTTCGGCCGACCATCCGGTAACCTATGAGTGCGAAGTCATTTTAAAAGCCGTTGGTGTAGAACCATTGGTATTTGAAGATCGCGGCATTGCGCACCCAACCCGCGTATTGGAAGCCATCAAACAAGGCATAGAACAAGATGTGGCAGCTGTCATTGTTGTGGCCGGCATGGAAGGTGCACTAGCGCCATTTGCAGCATCATTAGTGCCACTGCCAGTAATTGGTGTGCCAACTTCGGTAGGTTATGGTTTTAGAGCCAAAGAAGCCGCATTAACGAGTATGCTGGCCAGTTGTGCTCCTAACCTAACGGTAGTTAATATCGATGGTGGATTACGTGCTGGTGTTGTGGCGGCTTTAATTGCTAAGAATAGGTGAGCCTACAATTAAAATGTAAAAAGCGAAGTTTCTGACTTCGCTTTTTTGTATGCAGTAATCTCCGAACTAACCACAATCTACTCAACTATCAACTTTTTAGTGAAGTACTGCTTGGTTTCCGGAACATATATCTGAACAATATACATACCTGGTTCACAGATGCCTTTTAAGTTGACTGAAGAATTATTTGTAATGGTCTTTTTAATACGTTGCTTACCCATCACATCTAATAGGCTAAACTGCACCTGTTCATAGTCAGTAGTAATATAAATAAAGTCAGTTGCAGGATTAGGGTATACCCCAATCTTTTCTTCACCTAAGTGATTCATGCTTGTTGCCTGCTCCCAAGCCGCATAAAAGGTTTTGTCGCCTACTGAACCATTGGGAATGGCTGGTAGATTTGCAGGAGCGGTCAACTGAGCATCTGTATACCAGCCAGCAAAAGTATAACCATCTCTCGGTAAAGGTTCGTCGATTGCAATAGCATTACTTTCAATGTTGTATGAGGTAGGGTGATTTATCACCTCATGTGCTTCAGTATTTTTATAGTCAATGGCATATTCAATTAATTGACGCTTCACCCAATAAGTAACTTCACCAGCTGTTAGAGCTGAAACATAGTTAACAGGCTCCCCTGTAAAGTCGGGATTTTCGTACCATCCATAACATGTGTAACCCTTCAGCAAGGGAAGTCTCATGCCTTGAAAATCAACAGCATTTTCAAAGGTCATACTATTTATTGGGTTGTAATCAAATGCTCTGGTTTCCAAATAACTTACATTATCTGGTATAACAATATTCGTCAATAGGTTATCTTCAAAAGCTCTTCCTTGTATGTAAATTACACTGGGTGGAAGCACAATGTTTTTAATATGATTGGAGCGAAACGCATCATAGAGAATTTCTTGTAATTCATCTGGTAATATAACTTCACTTAGGCTCTTCGAAAATAATGCCTCCCGTCCTATTTCAACAACACCCTTTGGTATGTTAATACTTTGCATTGTGCCTCTATACCCGCTCAGCTTCGTATAATTTACAGAGAGGTTATTGTTTAATTGAAAAATAAAATCAGAGTCGCAATGACCTATTGGGCAGTTGGCAAATACAAATTCCGATATACTTGCTCTGCCATTATTAAAGTAGGAGCATAGATTGTAATTATTTTTAAAAGCGTAATCACCTACATGATACATGTGCTCAGGTAAGTTGACATGTATTAATTCATTATCACTAAATGCACTGGAATTTATACTTTGAATTGTGTTCGGAAAGTTGACATTTGTTAAGCCTTTCCACCTAAAAGCACTGGAACCAATCTTTGTTACTCCTTCTGGTATTGAAATTTCTTTTTCAGAACCTCGGTACCCAACTATGTAAGTATAATCAGGCTCTATGTCGTAATACGACAAGAGGTAAATAAAATCAGAGTCACAATGCCCTATCGGACAATTTTCAAAGTGTTTATTTCGCAATGCAAACGTACCTGTATAGTCGTATGAGCAAAGATCCGGATTATTGACAAAAGCGTAGTCCCCAATATCACTGACTGTTTCGGGTATATTCACATAACTTAACTTGTTGCTTTCAAAAGTCATGTCCCCAATTGTTGTCAAGCCCTCCGGCAGTTGTATGCTCTGAATGTTATTATTTCGGAAGGCATAATTACCAATTGATAGCAAATTCTCGGGTAGAATAACTTCTGTTAATTCATTGTATTCAAATGCTCCATCGTAAATCTTTGTTAAACTTTCAGGGAATTCTACGCTTTTTATGCCTTTGGAACTAAATGCCCTGGACATGATAGTAGTTACTCCATCTGGTATAACAACATCAACAGCATCTCCCCTATAGTCTCTAATTACCGCATAATTAATTGATAAATCATTATTCAGCATATAGGTAAAATCTAAATCACATTGCCCAATCGGGCAGTTAGCAAAAATATTATCGCTCAGGTTTAGCTCGCCATTATATGAGAAACTACATAAATTCGGGTTTACTCCAAATGCTAAGTGCCCAATAGAGTTAACACTCGCGGGTATTTCTAAAGTTCTTAGATTATTATGCATAAAAGCACTTGAACCGATGGAAGTAAGGCCTTCCGGTAGATGGATATTTTTGAGCATATTGTCATTAAAAGCATCTTCTCCTATTGTTTCCAAACCTGCGGGTAAAGTAATGCTTGTAATATTATTATTGGCAAATGCATAATTCCTGTTTTTAACCGCTTTAAAAACTGGACCACTTTGTAGCACATGAAAAGTGAAACAAAATGGTAGAAGAAATCATTAAAAATGCTAGATTGT
The DNA here is from genome assembly GCF_016612505.1 of Carboxylicivirga marina. Taxonomy (GTDB): domain Bacteria; phylum Bacteroidota; class Bacteroidia; order Bacteroidales; family Marinilabiliaceae; genus Carboxylicivirga; species Carboxylicivirga marina. The sequence continues at coordinate 348 of NZ_JAENRR010000123.1, read as the reverse complement.
CATCGAATGGCAGAAAAATGCTTACCTCCGAACAGAAAGCTTGTATAGTTGAAAGTTGGGAAACATCCGGTTTGTCGTGTCCTGAGTTCTGCCGTAGATATGGATTAATAGCCAGCCAACTATATAAATGGCGAACAGATGCAAAAATAGGTGCGGTAATGGGAATTAAAAATGATGGAGATCTTCATTCAAAGACTGAACTGGAGATGTTGAGGAGAGAGAATGAGGAACTTAAGAAAGCTTTAGGAGAATCCACTTTAGACATCAAGATTCAATGTCGTTTAGTTAACATGACTTTATAATCGTTTGTAATTCATAGAGTAAGACTTCTTTGGTTTCTTTTTTCTT
>NZ_JAENRR010000122.1 GCF_016612505.1 Carboxylicivirga marina | reverse complement strand
TCAATAGGCAGCAAGGAACTAAAAGTAATTATAACCGCTGCAATAGTGGTCCAGTTTTGGAACGAAAAGAGCAGTTTTACGAGTGATGGTTTTCAGCTTTTGCTTCAGCTTCTTCCAACTTTTGTCGGACACCACTAACTGATACTTGCCTTTTTCACCTTTCCTGTAGGCCGGTACAAAGCCAAACCCTAAACAGATAAAGCATACAGGGCGACGAATGCCACTTTTTCCACGATTGATGGGTAACTTGAGTTTGTTCTTTAAGAACACTTAAACACAGCATTACCTGCTAGACGGGCTGCTCCTTTCGACTTAGTGTAAATACTAAAGTCGTCGGCATAGCGGACAAACCGAAGACCTTGTTGCTCCAGCTCTCTATCCAACTCATGTAACATGATGTTTGATAATAAGGAACTTATCGGACTGCCTTGAGGTACGCCTTTTCTACGCTTGACTAGTTTTCCATTAATTAATATCGGGGCACGTAGCCATTTGCGGATAAGGCGCATGGTGATAGGGCACTTAATCTTACGATACACCAATTGCAACAAGTTACAATGGTCAACTTCATCAAAGAAGGTTTTAAAATCGATATCTACAATATCCTGATAGCCCTCGTTGATGTAGCTCTGTGCTCTAATAACTGCTTGATGAATATTCAGGGAATTCGCTTTTAAGCATTTTAACCACCTCCCCACTTCGTGGTACTCCTCCTTGGCAAGGATGAGAGGGATGAAAAACCGTCCCCTCCTGAATTTTAGGAGGGGTGCCGACAGGCGGGGTGGTGTAATTAGTTTTAAAAGCAATTTCCCTAATAGCAATAGGAATCTTTATAACACTAAATTTTCTTTTTTACAAAGCACTTAACGCTTATTACAAAAACGAATTTGGTAAACAGATGTGGAAACTAGGTGGAGCGAAAGTTTACTTCTGGCAAGGTTCAATATTTGTTAGTACTGCTGGTACAGCATTAGCCATGTATCTTTTAAAATGGGCCAATGTTATGGCTTTTTAAAAGTTTAAACTGAACAACTTGATGTCTGCCTCAATAGCATCAATAAAAGAACTGGAATAGATAAGATCTATAGGATACCCTTCGGCGTGGCGAGGTGCTGCGCCGAAGGGTAGTATTGTTCGCTTTTACAAATCAAAAACGATAGTCATGTTTTTAGTTGAACCAACAAAGGCGTTGTTAACCCTGTAAGTCAGGTCTTTTTCATCAGCCCTATACGACACAATCACACTGCTTTGAGGCTCCAGTATCATCTTTTGGTCTTGACGGTCGTTGGCTTGCAGTACAAAGGGAATATCCGAAACATTGCTTAACTCGGCATAGTACCATTCAACACCTTTTTTCTCGACCTGTCGAAATGCAGGCTGTAATATTAAGGCATTTTTAAGGAGCGCCTGCATCAACTCCTCTTTACCGGCCAGCGTATTACCAAACCAGGCAATGGTATTACCAGCAAAAAGGGCTTCTTTCACACTTTGCTTGGTTCTTTCTTTGGCAAAAACCAGGGTCATTGGCCGGTGGGCATAGCGTTCCGACAAATCGTACTTTAGGTTTATGGGCGCATGAATATCTGAATTACCAAAAACCGTCAGCTTCTTTTCAGTACACCAGTCGAGGGCAATGGGATACCATTCATTGGCATTAGCCACTTCAATACCGTGCAGCCTATTTTTACTTATCAGTTCAGTATAAAAGTCCCACCACTTGGTAGAATCAGGCTGCTGTCTTTTCCAACCCGGATGATTCCAGATGATGAAAGCCCCCTGCCTAACCGCCTCTTCAATAGAAAGAGAAACATCTTCATTTTCAATTGGATTGGCATCCTCAATAAAAAGTGCATTAAAATGCCCTGGAGGCACCTTATTTTTAGTGATCTCCGTTCCTTTAATCAAGATGATGTTCTTCTCGACTGCTTGTTTTAGGGCGAGCTTATAAGCTGTATTATGGTCGGCACTAAGGTGTTTCTTATGGGGTAAGTATTCAATATGATCAGTGATGGCTATCACATCCAAACCTTCGCGCCAAGCCTCCTCTACCCTTATACCTGGCCACACCTGTCCGTCGGAAAACATGGTGTGAATATGAAAGTCGCCTTTAAGAGTTTGGTAACCGGGTATATTGGGTATGCGTATATTCTTTCTTAGCTGAGGCTTTACAAATACTTCATTTTCCTGATGGTTGATATCCACCTGTGCCCAGACTGTTGAACTCATAACCAGTAGCAAGCCTATAAATAACTTATCTCTCATCTTTTCTATTTAAAACATTACTAAGCATTTGATTGACATTTTAAAGATATCAATAAAAAGCATTCTCAAAGTATGTGACCCTATGTGTTTGCAACAAAAACCTTGATGATACCTACTTCTTTCTTCGTCACTTTTGCTGCATCACTTGTTTGCCTTAGCATGCTAAGTGCTCCGGGCCATCTAGTGGTCTGCACCGGCACAACCTCGCTGGGAGCGTAGTTGTACCGAAGCAGGTACGATGCAGGTACGAAGCAGACCCGACGGAGACCCGACGGAGAGGCGACGGAGAGGCGACGGAGAGGCGACGAAGCATCAAAGAAGTACCGAAGAAAGCGAAAAGTATTGTCCTACCAAGCGATGCCATTTTACCAGTTATCCGGCTGTAAATTAATTCTTAATCACTAGGTAGCGATTAATATATTCTTCTACAGATGCCCAGTACACTTGTCTTAAGCCGTTGGCCTTTTCATTTTATTCATCAAATAGTGACTCTAAAAGGATTCACGATCAACGCTTCACTCCAATTGCATTAAAAGGGCATTTTAATTAAACGAATAGCTTCTGTTGCATAACGTTCTCCTAAGCGTTGATAGCCCTCAGGCGTATAATGTAAAGCATTCTGCCTGTCTCGCCCCTTGCCATCTACTCCATCATTGAGGTCATCGTATTAATCCAGGCTCCCAGTGGGTAAGATTCGGCAAATGATTGTTGGATATCTCGTATCATGGTCCAGTGCGGACACTTTTTATTATCCATTCCAAAATCGCTTAGGCGTCCACAAACAAAATTAATCTCATCGAATTGCAAATCGGCTTGTAATTGAGCCAGTATACCTTTCAGGCTTTCCTCATAGCCTTCGCCTTGTGAATCCTTGGCATCTCGCTCTCCCTGCATCCAAATAAAGGTGACTGTTTTTATATGGATCAGGGTAACAAATGAGTTGGTCTTTTACCTTTTAATTCTTTCCATATAATGTTGATTACGCTCATCACTATCGCCATACTTCTTCCTTACTTCCTCTAGCTTAAGATGCATCTCCCTCCTCACTTTTTCATATTCAGGACTATCATATACATTACGCATTTCACCAGGATCATTTTCTAAATCATACAGTTCCCAGGTATCTGAATCGTGATAAAAATGAATGATCTTATAACGATCAGTCCGGATACCATAATGACGTTGAACCCGATGCTCACCCGGATACTCGTAGTAGGTGTAATAAATCGCATCGCGCCATTTATCAGATTCCCCGTTAACTATCTGACGAAAGGATTCTCCCTGAATATCGGCAGGAATATTACCACCAGCATAGTCCAGAAAAGTAGGCGCAAAATCCAGGTTCTGAATCAGTTTATCACAGTTTGTACCTGGTTTAATCTCATTGGGGTAACGCATTAAAACAGGTGTTCTGAACGATTCTTCATACATAAATCGCTTATCAAACCAACCGTGTTCTCCCAGATAAAAACCCTGATCAGAAGTATAAACAACTATCGTATTGTCGGCCAGGTCATTCTTATCCAGATAGTCTAATAATTGTCCCACACCATCATCAACAGACTGTATGGTACTCAGGTAATCTTTCATATAACGGTTAAACTTCCACAATGCCAGCTCTTTTCCTTCAAGTTTTAAACCCTTAAATTCTTCAATAATTGGTTGATAGTGTGCATCCCACGCTTTTCTTTGTGCTGAATCCATACGCTCATACATGCGTTGAGCGGCTTTTCTGTACCTCCCTTTGATCTCACCTTCCTCATCCAGCATCTTTAAATCATACACCAGGTCCATGTGCTCCAGTATACCCATTTCATGACCTGCAGCTGCTATTCGTCCTTCATAATTATGGGTGCAGATCTTTCATTACGCAAATTTGATCAAAAATTGCTCCCGCCTGTTAGTATGTAAACAACTAAATATTA
>NZ_JAENRR010000121.1 GCF_016612505.1 Carboxylicivirga marina | reverse complement strand
TGATTGACACTGCCTCAAATTGATTGATCAATCTAATGAGTTGTTTTTTTTATATCGGTAATGCGGAGACCTTTACCTTGCAAGAGCAATACTTGAAAAATATAAGGATAAACCATATGCTATAAAACAAATTAGTAACCAGAAGGCTAACGATTATATCAAAGACTGCCTGGAAGAAATTATTGAAGACAAACACTTTAAAAAAGACAAGTATTCAAGCGCAAAGTTATCATTCGAAAAGTCAGTGGACGAAAAGTAACCGAAACGGCAATTGAGCTTTATAAGGCTATTACATTCCATGTAGCCAGAAAAACCTTTATCACCAATAGCCTAATGCTAGGCGCCAACCTGCAGGTTTTACAAGAAATGGGAGCCCCTAGGCGACCAAAGCACTTGGCAAAATATTTAAAGATTACTGATGCATTTAAAAATAAAGTAATGGAGGATACTTGGGATAAGGTTTAGTTTTTGAGAACTACAAACTGGACCAAATTATCTGTATTATATTATCAAACCTTGAAAATATTGTCTCGGCTCTGAGAACAGAAAGAAAGCCTGATACATTTAGTTTTACTTAGCTCCGACCAGGTTTTACAACTGTATCCACGTGGCAGGTAACAGGCATAATTGGTATAATCAAGGTGGGCCGAACAAAATACCACCTCCTGACCTTCAACATCAATTACAGCTTTGATTATAGAGCCTTTATCATTTTTTAAGCTATATAAATAACTGTGCTGTAAAATGGGGAATCGTGAGATTAAATTAGAATCATCATTTTTATATTCATAAAAATGATGTCCTTTGTCCATGAGTGTTGTTGTCAGTTTTTCTGTGAAATTAATGCCATTGTAGTTTCTCACCTCACTTAAAGACACTAAATCAGCTTTACTACGGATAATTTCATCCACTATGGCATCGAAGCCGTTTTTAACTTTTGTTCCTTCATGCCAAATATTAAACTGAAGCACTCTCAGCTCCATTTCTTCTTTTTCCTGGACACAACCCAATAGGGTGTTTAAAAGAAATAACATACCAAGGGTGAAAAAGAATCTTTCTAATAACTTCATAATAATTGTGTTTTTACAGTCTATTTGATGTTTTATCTACGTGGCTGTTCCAGCATATATATTTTATCATATTTACTAAGCTGATTTTTTCTCCACGCAGGCCCTTCCATAAATAACACGTGTGGTCGAGTCACATCCCAATCCCCTAATTCCTTAAGCATACGTACTACACGGTCAGGATTTTGAGCGGCCACATTGTTTTGTTCCGAAACATCCTCTTTCAAGTTATATAACATTGGTAAGCGATCGGGTAGACGAACCAGCTTCCACTCACCCTCTCTCATGCAGGCGCTAATGGTAAATCGCCATTTCATATCAGCATGAGGTGCCTCGGTATTTTCTCCTTTAACATAGGGTAATAAGTTTACCCCATCCATTTTGTCTTCGGCAATAATCTCTCCTCCTGCCATGCTCACAAAGGTAGGAGTCAGATCAAGGCTTGAAACAGGGTGATTATAAACTGAACCTGCCTGAAGTTTTTCAGACAATTTTATTACATAGGGCACACGAATACCACCTTCTAAGAGTATCCCCTTTTGCCCTCTAAAGGGAGCATTAATGGACGCATTACTATCGCAAGGGCCACCATTATCGCTAAGAAACACAATTACTGTATTATCGTAAATATTATGTGCTTTTAATTTATCAATGATTCTTCCTACATTCACATCAAGGCGATGCACCATGGCACAATAAGTACGTCTTTTTTTGTCTTTAACATATGCATACAATTTCAAGTCTTCTTCAATAGCCTGCATAGGTGTATGCGGCGCATTAAAGGATGCATATAAGAAAAATGGTTCATCCTTATGTCTGTTAATAAAATCCACACACTCATCACCTTTATCATCGGTAATATAGGTGATGGCTTGTGGTTCTTTATAGTTACATTCCAAGGGTGCCAGGTAACTTTTACCATCGGGCTCCGACCTGAAATAATCATGGCCTCCATCAGGATAAGTCCATACGTCATGAAATCCCCTTTTTAAAGGATGGAAATGTTCCTCATCACCTAAATGCCATTTACCAATAAGTCCGTTAACGTAACCTAAATCAGCCAAGTGATCTGCTATTGTTTTTTCTTTAACCGGCAAACCTTTAAATTCTTTCTTGAATTGAGGTAATCCACCACGGGGTATATTATTGTCGAATCCAAAGCTTACCTGGTTACGCCCTGTCATCAGCCCGGCACGTGAGGGTGCACAAACTGATGATGAAACATAGCCCTGAGTGAAGGTAACACCATCACTTGCCAGTGCATCAATATGGGGTGTTTTAATTTGTGTACTTCCGGTAAAGCCCACGTCGCCATACCCCAGATCATCTGCCAGAATGATGATAAAATTAGGCTTATTTCTTTTTTCTTTGGCTATTACACCATTAAATAGGCTTTGTAAAAAGACAATGATGATGACTATTGACAGTCTATTTATAAAATTAATCATCGTTTTATTTTTTGTATCGTTGAAACAAACTTATTATTTTATGAAATTTTGATGTCATTCAAGAATACCTTCTATCAATATGAATTTATAACTTAAAGCCCGGTTATAAGATTAACCAGGCTTTAGTCAATTTAAAAGATCATAACATCATCCTCATTAGAAAACAGGCTCTAAACTAACTTTAAACTCATAATCATCAGCAGGAATAGCATACTGCTCATACGATACGGTCTTGCCCCCCCATGAGTTATCACCGGCTACACCCATTTGTTTTAAATCGAAGGTGATAAATACACCATCTTTTTTGACAATATCATTCAGGTGCTTGTATTCATCATGTGTCTCCTGGTCGAAATCTTCAATAGGGTTGTGCAGCGCTGAAAAACCTAGTTGTGACACCCCAGTGATTCTCAAGCCCCAGCCATCGTTGTTTCTTAGTTCGAACCAGCGACTACCTGTTTTATATCCGCTCTCCTGAGGACGCACATAAGGCACATACTGCCCAGCCACTTTACTTTCATAGTAACCAACAAAAGCACTTCGGTTACGATCTACATAATTTCCATGCGGGCCATTGGTGTAGGTCTCATCCAAATCGCCATTCACAAAGAAATCGCGGATACGCACTTTTGGAGCAGAGTAAATAAACACATCGCGCTCAATTCCACTGATACGCCAAAAATCCTGGCACTCCAGGTAAGAGTCATCGCTCCAGCCGTAGACTTCTACAGCAATGGTATTTTCACCTTTTTGAAGGTATTTGGTGATGTCCCATTCGGCTTCCGTTTTACTGCCCTGGCTGTAACCTACTTTTTGGCCATTCCCCCATATGTAAAAGGCCGACTTAACCGCACCAAACTGGATAAATACCTGGCGACCGTCCCAGCTCTCCGGCACGGTAAAAGTGCGTCGGCAAGAGCCTCCAGGTTTGTAATCGTACGGCACCTGGCCAGGATTGGAAGGATACATCTTATCGACGAATTTAATCTCTTCCGACACTGGTGCTTTATAGCTGGCAAACTCATACTGGTGGTTACAGTAGATGGGTATACCATAGCCTTCGCGCTCCCAGTTGGATGGTACTGGTATATCATCCCAGCCACTCACATCATAGTTTGGATTGTAAAAATCTAGCGAGCGATCAGCCGGCTTACGTACCCAGTTAAATTTCCAGGTACCGTTCAAACTCTTGTAAAAAACGGATGCCTCATGCTTTTGGGTTAGTGCGTTCTCAACAGATGAAAATGGCATTAAAGAAGCATGGGGTGCTTCTTTATTCTGGTTGAACATTTTCGGGTTCTCCCAGTCTTTCTTTTCATTTGCTTCAACTGCATTTGAGCACATTATTATTCTGGCACAAATTACAAAAGCAAATACTAAATATTTATTAACCATGATTATTGATTAACATTTTTATAAAAAAAAGAAATATATTTCTCTATTAGTTCTTATCACTTACCAGGATCTGCATAATCATAAACAGCAGCTTCATGCATTATTCCAAAAAAAGATTGTGTATACTTATCGCCACCCAGAATTTTTAAAGGGCACACCATCTGCTTATTAATGGTATCCACCAGCTCACCATCAACGTAGAGTTCAGTTTTATTCTGATAGCCGACAAATGTCAATTTCACTTTTGTATTTAATGGCACCTTATAATTAAATATTTCAATATCCGAGTGATCTGTATTCCCGGGGGTTGGTGCCTTGTCATAGGTGTCACGTACAAATGCAACTCCCTTTTTCTTTTCTTTGACTGCCTTGGTCTTTTTATCACGTACCTCGTAGTTGTAATCCATAAAGAGTGTTCCAAGATCAGATGACATCAAA
>NZ_JAENRR010000120.1 GCF_016612505.1 Carboxylicivirga marina | reverse complement strand
TTGGACACCTTGAAAATACTGATATTTCAGAAGATTCAAGGAACACTTATCCCTTTTTTATGAATAATTCAGGTTAAGATGATCACCATCAACTCCCCTATTCTGATATCATAGTTATTCTTCCTTCTATTTATTAAGTTGAGCAAATTACTAATACTCTCTTTTAAACTTTGAATAAGAATTATTCATACTTTAGAATGATATTGGAGCAGGTACCAGGCATCGATCAACATTTTTTTATTCTTCTGATTGATCAGTAAAAGACTACTTTAACTCTATTACCCGATTTATTGTTGCTTTTCGAGATAGAGAATACCGTTTTAAAAGTGTAAAAAAGGTGCATATCGTTCAACACTATCTCCAAATTTTCAAGCATCATCACTGTATCATTTGTCAGCTCCTTAAATTCACGAGACACTATTATACCAATTGTGCGTCAAAATGCGCTGAAAGCCATTTTGCTCACTACAATGGTAAATGCCGATATAACATTAATTGAGTTTTATAAACGAAGTGAAATAAGGCTCATTTTAATGTATAATCGGTATTATTTAAATTTGGGATAATTGTAGGCTTATGTTATAAGGCGGTTAACTAAGGAATTATAAGCCTATTTTTGAAACAAAAAAAACCGGCCTTTACAAAAGCCGGTTTCCTTATTAATTGTATGTTTTGTTATTTAACAAACTTGCCTGTTCTGTCACCAAGTTTTACAATGTACATACCCGATTGAAGATCACTGATTGATACTGTGTTTCCTCCGTTTAGTCTTACATTTTTAACAAGGTTCCCGGATAGGTTATAGACCTCTACCTTACCTTCTGAGTTACCTAAAATACCTAATTGCGATCCATCCGGTGCTACGGTAACATTAAGCTTTTCAACAACAACACCATCAATGCCGGTTGGCACCGCTCCAAAAATTTGCATGTTATCTACCCAATAGTCCTCTATGGATAAACCTCCTGCAACATCAAGTCGAATATTTTTTACTGCAACTCCATCCTTTGTTTCAATTGGAGTAATTGTTTTTGACAATAATTCCCAACCACCGGTTGTATTTACTTTATCTTGAACACCTGTTGAGCCTTCCCAGTTGTTTGTATCATCGCTGTCCCAAGAGATACGTGCGCCTACGTCTTTGCCTGCAGGAGCTTTTACCCAAATACTTACACCGTATGATTCCCCATTTACGATCGGAATCCACGTGCTTTTGACATAAGCATCATATCTTGCAGTACCAACTGAAGCACCGTCAGGGAAATCTACTTTTATAGACCCTAAGGTAGTATACTGACCATCGGTATGTCCTACAGTTGCATCGTGTGCTACTGTGGTTTTGGTAGTAGTTCCGCCAACAGTTACCTCTCCTACACCTGCTTTAACCCAATATTCATAGCCATCCATATTGTTTTCTAATTGATGGTTTGATAATAAGTTCGATTGTCCTTTAACCGCAAAGACAGCCATAATACAAAGTAATAATAAAGTAATTTTTTTCATAATCTTAAAATTTAAGTTGTTCAATTTTATAATTCATTCTGTTATTTGAATATCTGCAATCATGCATAAACAATAATTAAATTGCTTCTAAAATAAAATGATAACACTGAGGTGCTGAGGCGCAGAGTTTTGTGTTTAAAAAGAAAATAACTCTGTGGCTTTGTGTCTCTGTGTTTATTCTATGCAATGACGGACATTCATTTTCCATTATTTGTTTTTCTGGTTTTGCCAGTATTCAGCTATTTTTTGGCTGTTTTCTTTGCCGATAATACCTCTTACCTGTTTGCTGTATTTTTGCTGAACCGCCTTAATGGCTTCCTTATCATTGGGAGTGGCCTTTTTTACTTCCATAAGTTCCTTGTGTTTGGCGGTCATAACCGGTAACAGCGCTTTTTCAGTTGCTTCATCCAGCTCACAAATTTTGTCATATAAGGCAACTGTCTCTTTAGCTTTCTTCTCGTATTTTGGAATATCCTGGGCAAAAGAAGTCATTGTTATTGCCAACAATACAAAAACTACTAATAATGTTTTCATAAGAATTACTTTAATTTTAAAAATTAGCATAAAAGTAAGTGAAGGGAGAGAATAAGAGTGGTATTTTTCTCCCAAATGATGTATGATTGTATACAAAGTGATGTCTTAATAGGAGGGTTAGAATACTTATTTTAACCCAATTGCATGTTGTGTCAGTTAATTTAGTGGCACAAATACTTGCATGTTTGTTTCCATAAAAAAAGAGGTTCTCAAAAGTCAAAAAAAGAATCTTTGAAACTTATAATTTGTAACTAACTTTAATATTTGTTACTCCTAATTGACTTCGTCGATCTTCGATTCCCCTAAAGTGGAGGTTTGGAGGGGTAGAAATAAGGCTAAGTTTTAATCTATAAGTTGTCTGTATTTTAAATTCACTTTTGAGACAACCTCCTTTGAAACTAACTTTACCGGAAGTTATTTAATGGTTAAGAATTGTATCGTCTTCCTTCTTCGTTTTTGCACGAATTGCTTTCATGCTTTGCCCATCCAAGCCATGTTTAAAAAAGACCTCCGGGCTATAACGGGTTTGTTGCTTTTTAAAGATTCGTCTGTTGAAATTTCTGCTCAGGTCGCAATCGAAACGTGCCAGTATACAGTGAGAGTAGCCATGATGATCACCAACATTCATATGACATAAACCCCAGGTGATACCACGTCCATCGCCATTATCAGCAAAAGCATCAGGCACAAAAGGACCCGGTGCGATGGGCATCATCTCCGTAATAGCAGCTATCTCAAAATTCACTCCATCTGCTGCATACTGAATGGTGTTCACCTCCGGTCCGGTCAGGCTTGTCATGGATACGATACCTTCTTTCCAGGGGAATAGTCCTGTTTCATGACCCGAGTTAAGAACCGGGTTAAAGGATGTTTCTCAAAGGGGCCAAAGGGAATTTCTGCAATGGCCAACCCTTGTGACTGCTCAATGCGTTTGGGGTTCGATTGTTTATCAAAGCGCGATTTATAATACAGGTATATCTTTCTTTTGTAAATTAAAGGGTATGGATCGTGTATGGCATGCTGATCCCATTCGCCTTCCTGTCCGTTCTCTACCACAATTTTACCGGCCTGTTTCCAAGGGCCTTCCGGAGAATCGGCCACGGCTGCCGTAACCGGGTAATAATCGCCGCCGCTTAAACCAGGCGCTTCATACAAGGCCTGGTAATACAGGTAGTATTTTCCTTTCCATTGCAATATTTCAGGCGTTGAAACCGAGCGATGCCCTGGTTCCGGTTTTTCAGGTCTTTTTATAGCTACGTTTTGCTCTTTCCAATGGAAACCATCGTCACTGGTAGCAAACCATATTTTGCACAAATCCCAATCGAATGAAGGTACGTTGTCACTTGCCTTTTTTGGCCCCTGAGGTTTTGTTTTGGTATCTCTGCGGGTATACCACACATAGTAAGTCCCATCAATCTTCAATACCTTTGAAGGACGACCACTTAAATCATAAACAGTAGCTAAACCAGTTTTGCCAGCTTTGTTCATAATTTTTACAGCTCTGTTTGATGACCATATTTTAATGTCATTGTTTTTTATATTGCCAATAGATGTTGGGATTGAAGTTGCGTTATCTATGGATGAAGTTAGGTTATCGACGTAATATGTTCCGCCTACGTAACCAATGTGAATTTCGTACCTCATTGTAACATTGTTTTGGTCGAATTCATTAGCTCCATTTTCATTATATACTTTTCCATTTGGAGTATCGAAATAATTCCAATCTTCACCAACCAATTTTTCACCCTGTGACTTTGATACTTCGGTCTCTGCATCTATATCTGGGCTTAATGCAAATATTTTAACAGCATGATCGTTTTCTGTCTGGTCAGTTGTACTAGTTTTAAGTACATTCCAACTAAAACGTGTTGTCGCTTCCCCTGCCGGGATGTTATAATAGTCGGAAAATTTATAATTGTCGTTACGTAAAACAATATTTGACAAGCTCTGACCACCACTAAGTCCCGAGTCATTAACTACAACTTTTAAAACATATTCGCCCTCAATTTCGGGTCCTGTCAAGCCTTCATCTGATGCTTTTACAACACTTACAGTAGCTGTTACATCGCTTCTCTCAACTTTAGTCCAGTTAGTTATCTAACCACTCATGGTTTGTACATTAACACCAGCTGTTAACAATACTGATAAAATAATAAAGTAAATTTTTCTCATAACTTAAATTTTTAATTAGAATTAATTATGAGATTGAAATGATCACCAGCTTGTATTAAAGTTGGATACAAATTTCACAAGTCTTTGGACGTATTATTCAAAAGGTTTAAACAATATGCTCTTTTCGTTCCAAAACTGGACCACTATTGCAGCGGTTATAATTACTTTTAGTTCCTTGCTGCCTATTGAAAT
>NZ_JAENRR010000011.1 GCF_016612505.1 Carboxylicivirga marina | reverse complement strand
AGAATGCTTAAAAGCCATTAGTTATTCACATTTATTGTTGATAACTAATGACTTATGATGTTGTTAAGGATTAACTATTTATATAAAAGAAACAAAAACAGGCACTATTACAAATGAGTTAGGAGAATACAAACTACGATTAGAAAAAGGTAATTACACAATTGAATTTCAAGCATTAGGATTTCAAAAGAATGAAGTGATAGTATCAATAGAGAATAACATAGTCATAAATAATATAACTTTAAAAACACAACATTTCCAAATTCAGGAAGTGAAAATTCTCCCGGGGGAAGAAGATCCTGCTTACCCTATTATGCGAAAAGCAATAAGCTTAGCACCTTATTACTTGGAATTAACAAAGCATTACGAGGCAGATCTTTACCTTAAAATGACGTTATATTTAAAGAAAATTGCTGATTTCTTTAAGAATGAGAATGATTCTACGATTGTAATCAAGGAAGGATCAACTATTACGGAAGAATCAATAAATAAGATCATATTTAATAAACCAGATCAGATTCAGCACAAAGTAATTTCAACCATAAGTAGTAACCCTAGATACAATGAAGATAATTTTGACGCATTAAGGCACATGCAATGGAATTTCTATATGACAAATAATAAATCGATAGTTTCTCCATTATCTCCAAGAGCATTTTCACACTATACATTTACATATGAAGGTTATTACAAGGACAACAATCATATAATTAATAAAATAAAAGTTACTCCAAAGAGAAATAACAAAACATGTTATAGCGGACATATTTACATTGTTGATCAAAGCTGGAGCATTCATTCTGTAAATCTCAATTTTGATACAGGGATTGGAAAAATAAATATATACCAGAATTATAACTCGACAAATGGAATAACATCTTTACCTTTCAATTATGGGTTAAAATGGAACATCGCCTTTTTAGGAAATAAGATTGACATCCATTACACTGGCAATCTATCGTATACAAACATACTGGTTAACGAGAACATAGAAACCCCATTACTCCTTAAAAAACAACTCCCTATAGATTATTCAGATAATGAAACTAATACTAAGAATGTGAATCAAACATTAAACAGAAACCAACGAAAAATTGAAAAAATTGTAGCCAAGGAGAAACTATCAAAAATGGACATGTTACGCTTAACACGTATACATAAGAAGGAAATATCTAAAAAATCAAACAAACACGAATCACTTGAAATTAAGGATAATTATCTTGTCGAATATTCAAAAGATACTTTAAACAAAAATTCAATCTATTTCGAAGAACTTCGCCCAATTCCTTTAACGAGTGAAGAATTGTATAGTTATGAAATACGTGATTCACTTAAATCGATTGTTCAGAAAGCCGATTCTGCAAGAACTTCGTCTGAATCCATTTTGCTTAAATTGTTATTATCTGAACACAAGTATTACTCAACAGACTCATCGAGTTATTTCAAGTATCATGGCATTTATGTAAAGAGTCACTTTAATGCAGTAGATGGATTTAGCTACCAGCAGAAGGTAAGCTTCCACCATGAACTTGATTCAAATAGAAATATAGATATATTTGGAATGCTTGACTATAAATTTAGTAGAAACAAAATAATGTGGAGTACATGTTCTAATTTTAAATTCGCTCCTCTCAGGAGAGGCATATTAAGTATATCTACAGGCCAAAACTCCTTCGATTTCAATAATAAATATGGCATCGATCCTACCCTTAACTCCTATTCAGCATTGTATTTTAAAGAGCATTATATGAAGCTCTATCAGAGGGATTTTTTAAGTTTCAAAGGAGCTATTGACCCTATTAATGGGTTGCAAATAATTCTTGAAAGTTCTTATAATGAATTTCAAGAATTATTTAACACCACAGATTATTCTTTCTTTAAGAAAAAGAAGACATACGAAGAAAACATTCCCCAAAATGAACAATTACGTGAAAGTCACCTCAATGACCAAACTGATGCGAGTTTGTTATTGAAAATTAGCTATACTCCGCGTCAAAGGTACAGAATAAAAGATGGAAGAAAGGAATTAGTAGATTCAAAGTACCCAACCTTCAATATAAATTACATGAGAGGTTTCCCAGATATTTTCAATAGTGATTCTGACTATGAATTAATTTATGGAGACATCTCACAGAAAAAGGAGTGGGGAATTTCCAATGCTTTTAACTGGCAAGTTGGCGCAGGCTATTTTTCACGCAATGATCAAATGCATTTTTCGCGTTTCCAGCATTTCAACACATCTGAGATACCTGTTAATTTCAAATCGTGGGAAAATGCCTTTTTAGTATTGGATGATTACCGCTACAGCACCAATGAATGGTATGCCAAAGCACATGTATCTTATACGACTCCATACTTGTTCTTGAAGTTTCTGCCATGGATGAGTAATCGCCTGTGGACTGAGAACCTCTACACAAGCTACCTCACCCAGCCCAATTATAAGAACTACATTGAAGTTGGTTACAGCATGAATAAAATCTTGTCGATTGGCAGCGCAGGAGTTTTTGCTGGTTTTGAAGATGGCAGTTATGCTCGATGGGGATTCAGAGTTGGGATAAATATTGACTAAAAGATAATCAAGAAAAAGCGAAAGGTGCTTCGTAAAAAACAGCACCTTTCGCTTTTTCAAATATTTACTCTCCCATATTAATCCCATCATTAGTGCAATCCTTTTTATTTAATAGCAAACAATACCTTCACAGCGCTTGTTAAGTTCTATGCAGCTTCATTATCTTGCAGCTTGTTATTTTGAAATAAACTAAGCAAAATATGAATCAACCTAAAAATCATATACTTGTCATCTTTGGTGCCTCAGGCGATTTAACGTATCGCAAATTGGTACCTGCCGTTTTTGATTTATTCGATCAGGGTTTATTACCTGAAAAGTTTGCCATACTCGGACTTGGACGAACCGATTTGGGGGATACAGCTTTTCGTGATAAGATGAAAGAAGGCATTAAACAATTTGCCTTAAATAAACCCGACAGCGAAGAGAAACTCAACAGTTATCTGGAAAAATTACATTACTTCTCGTTCGACACCAAAGACCCTGATGAATATTGCCTGCTAAAAGGAAAACTGAGGGAGCTTGATGAAGCATACGAGACAGAAGGAAACTTCATATATTACCTTGCCACTCCTCCAAGCATGTATGAAATCATACCTGCTCAGCTAGATGAGCAAGGCTTAAGTGATGAGTCAACAGGTTTTAAGCGATTGATAGTTGAAAAACCATTTGGCTATGATTTAAAAACGGCACAAAAGCTTAATAAGTCGCTCCTTACTAATTTCAAAGAAGAACAGATTTATCGTATCGACCATTACCTGGGAAAAGAAACTGTTCAAAATCTACTGGTCACACGATTCTCAAATGGTATTTTCGAACCTTTATGGAACAGAAATTACATTCACCATGTAGAAATTACAGGAGCTGAAAACATTGGTGTCGGAAATCGTGGTGGATATTATGAAGGTTCTGGCGCCATGCGTGATATGATTCAAAATCACCTTCTTCTTTTGGTTGGATTGGTAGCTATGGAGCCTCCTGCACTGATTGATTCCACCAATATTCGTAACGAAATCGCCAAGGTCTTTCACTCTCTTCGGCCAATACAGGAAAAAGAGGTGGCACAATACGCCATACGAGGACAATACATTGCTTCTAACATAAAGGGCAAGCAAGTAAAGGGATACCGTGAGGAAGAAGGTGTAGCTACTGACTCTCGCACCGAAACATTTGCTGCCATTAAACTTTTTATTGACAACTGGCGCTGGGCCGATGTACCTTTCTACATTCGGAGTGGTAAAATGTTACCAACCCGGGTTACCGAAATTGTCATTCACTTTAAAGCCACACCGCATCATTTATTTGCCGATGATGAGTCTATTTGCAAGAATTACAATCAGCTGGTTATACGCATTCAGCCCGATGAAGGTGTTTTAATGAAATTTGGCATGAAAGTACCAGGTGCAGGCTTCAAAGTACAGAATGTAAACATGGATTTTCATTATAGTGATTTATCTGAAACTTATTTACCAAGTGCCTACGAGCGCCTTCTGCTGGATTGCATGCTGGGCGACAGTACACTATATCATCGTGGCGATGCGGTAGAGGCTGCCTGGAAATTTGTTGACCCAATACTTAATGCCTGGAAAAATGACAATAGCATCCCGGTGCACGGATATCCGGCGGGCACATGGGGGCCAGATGTATCAGATGATTTAATTGAACAGGATGACATTACCTGGCGTTACCCATGTAAAAACCTGGCGAACGATGGTAATTATTGTGAACTATAAATTACAGGTTGTTTGATTTATACAGAAGATAGTTTGGAAAACACCTTCTACCTAATTACCTGTTTACTAACCTTTAATAATTATGCAAAAGATATTTAACAACAAACAAGAACTTGCGCGTTATTTTGGCGAGTATTTATTGAAAGCAACGCAAGAGAAACCTGAATTATACATTGCTCTTTCGGGCGGCAGCACACCTAAAGTTATTTTTGAATTACTCTCAAAAGAATACGACAAAACCATTGATTGGACTAAAATTCGTTTCTTCTGGGGTGATGAACGCATGGTAGCACCTACCAATCCCGAGAGCAACTTTGGTATGACGCGTGAGTATCTATTTGACCATGTTAAAACACGAGCTGTCAACATTTTTAGAGTTAAAGGTGAGCTGGAACCACAAGAAGCATTGAATGCATATACTCATTCTGTTAATGATAATGTTCCTCTGCATAATGGCATCCCACAGTTTGATATTATGCTTTTGGGCCTGGGCGATGATGGCCACACAGCGTCCATCTTTCCACACCAGATTGACTTATGGCACAGTCGTAATATCTGCGAACTGGCTCAACATCCCGATTCAGGACAAGTACGCGTGAGCATGACGGGAGATATTATTAACAACAGCAAGCAAATTTTCTTTTTGGTAACTGGTGAAAATAAAGCCGAAAAAGTAGATGAAATTATCAATCAAAAAGGCAGTTACAAACAATATCCGGCTGCATTAGTAAATAAGAATAAAACCGAGTGGCTATTGGATAAAGAGGCTGCTCATCTTCTTTAGTTTTAAAAACAATATTGTCCTAATTATTTTTACCAATTGGGCTTTCAGCCCAAACCCGACTTAAAACTGAAACGATTAAGAATATTCAATTCTTTATCGTTACGATGTTCTTGATGACAAAAACTAAGGAAAAAGCATCAAGGCTGCACCTGCTTCACTCATAAAACTACAGTTCTTTGACTGAAACCGTTTAAACTCGCTTCGCTCACACAGAAAACGATTTTTAAGTGTCAAACAACCTTGTTTTATAGCTCACCAGCTAAGGCCCTTTCGTAACAATTCGTTTCGAGGAATAGGATAAAACGTTTAGGACGCTATTATTTTAAAAACTATTATTTGCCAACTTATTATGGCATGCATCCGTCACAGGGCTGGTAGCATCAGGTATGTATCCAACAGCCTAATGTAAGCTTCTGTAAATACCCTTTGCCATTCTTATTATACCTTTTACGTCTCTGATTGTATCGGGTAAGATGTTGGCGATATCAGGCGCCATGTTATCTGTATCAGGTATCGTTTTGTCTGACTCCCGATCGTCTCTGTCTCAATCTTAAAGTGTGAGGATTGAATTCTAAATTAAGCATTTCCTTTCAGGCTTCTGGTCTTTAATTCCATAGGAAGTATGACATGATAAACAAAGCGATTCACCGGTACTTCAACACCATATTCTTCAGCCAACTTCACAACTGTCCCATTTTGATATTCTATTTCAGAAGGTTTACCTTCCCACACATCGCGCGTTAAAGAAGATGTCGAATCATATGCCACAGAATCAATTACCGCAATGGTTTTATCAATAAACTCAGCTTTAATGTTCACCCCTGCCTTTTGCGAAACGGCATAAATCTCGTTCAACAAGCCAATCATCATCGAACGGGTTTCTTTCAACTCGCGAAGCTCGCCATAAGTTGTTTTCGTTACTGCCAGCAAAGCACTGGTACAGATAAATATGAACTTCTTCCAAACATCTGCTTCGATATCATTAGACGACTTATATGAAATATTTGCCTGCTCAAAAAGCCGACTTAATTTTTGCGTGCGCACTGATGAGCTTCCTGCTGGTTCTCCAAAAACAATTTCTGGCTTATAGCCCACGTGATTAATGACTCCGGGAGCTTCAATCATACTGAAGATGCGGCATAAACCACCCATTACGTTTTTTGCAGGAATGACTTCTGCCAATTCCTTAGCTGCCAACACGCCATTCTGTAATGGCAATACTATACTTTCGTCATGAATTACTTGCGCAATCTCTTCTCTAATCTCTTTTATTTGCCAGGCTTTAACAGCAGTTAAAACTAAATCGGGGTGTTTAATATCACTGATAGCATCAACAGCATGAGCATTTTTAATGCATACATCGCCATTAATACTTTTGACCAGAAGACCATTTTCACGAATTGCTTCCAGGTGATTACCTCTCGCAATAAATGTGACATCATTACCTGCTTGTGCGAGTCTTGCACCAAAATAACCACCCACGCCTCCGGTTCCGACTACTAGTATCTTCATTTGATTTTATTAAAGTAATTTTTCAATTGTTGTAAAATTAGACTTTAATAAATAATGTCCAACCAGCTTGACTAAATAAAGCGATGACCAAATCGGTATTTAACTGAAAACTGTACCCTCAATGCACCGGCACTTTCAATTAAGTTATCATCGAGTATTGCGCCATCCTGGTAATTTTTTCGACGTATCCATTGCAATTCAACTCCCCCGGAAATATTTGATGTGGGATGATACAGTAGGTTCGTACTGGCATATTCTCCTTTCTTAAAAGCATCAGCCTTCTGTCCACTTGTATTATCGGTAAAAACTGCTGAATAGCCAATGGCACTGGTAAATTCCTTATTCCATTTATGATTTAAATACAATGAAAAAGAAGTAATTGGCAGAGCAACACCTTTTAAAGGAGCCTCAATATTATTGGTTCTTTGTAAGGCAATATCGGTAGGACCATCGTTCATCAGACTCTGAATGGCTTCACCAACTACGACATTACTTATTAGCATGTTGTTTTTGTTAATATTTATGTTCGAACTAAAGTGTAGTCCCCAACCGATGGCTGTGCCACTAATCTCAAACGCATCTTCACCCTTATCGACCCATTCTATTTTTCGAATAATACCGGCAAGCTCGGCATATCCCCATTTACGGGTCATCCGAAATTCAGCAGACAAATCAGGCAAATTAAATTTCGGTTCAACATCATCCATTTCAAAATATCGAACATATTTCCCTTCATCGGCTGTAGCTCCGGGGTTTTCAAGTGCTATCGCCAGTCGATTCCGTCCTTGTATAGGAATATAGCGAAACTGAACGGCCTTACATAATGATAGCCCTACAGGCCCCCAATACTCAATAATATTAGGATAACAACCAATATCACAAAACAAACTCCAATTATGACCGACTCCTACTTTACCTATTTCTGCATAAGCTACTAACATATGAAAAGCTGTTTGACCTGTATTAGACCCAACTCCGAACAAATCAAACAGAAAGTCAATTTTCAAATCGCCTTTTTTTGTGGGCTGAACCACTTCTATACCTAACATGGTTTGACGCACGCTGTAGAATAAATTGCCATCGACTCCATATTGATTTTCATAAGTAGGTAATTGCGAAGGACGCATCACATCAAAAAAGTCTGGATTCGCCTGATGAAAGTTATATCCGGCATCGGTCATTACATGACCATAAATATTAAATGAGCCTTTACTTTCTTCTTGGGCGAATGATGGCATCAACATAGAAAGCAACAGGGCTATTGATACTAATTCTCTCATAGTTAAATCAATTAAGGGTTATAGTGAATGTAAATATTTAGCATTACATAGTGAGAATAACCAATTTAGGGATTTTATTAGTACAAATCCACCCCGAATATTCACGACTACTTCCTAGGAAATCTATTTCTTAGAATCTTAATTATTCAATCCATTAACAATATCAATTCTACATTGTTACTAGCTATGAGAAACCCAAATTCCAACCAGTATGAAAAACAAGGGTATAATAGCACTAATGATGATTGGCTTGGCATTAATAAGCTGCCATGACAAAAAAGCAAATGGGCATAGTACGCTAAAAGGGAATGAGCTATACGACAGTTATTGCATAGGCTGCCACAATGAACATAAATCGCCTTTCACCGAACGTCAATGGCTGTTTGGAGGCAGTAAAGACGAGATAATAAACAGTATAAAATTAGGTCGGGTTTCGTTTGGAATGCCTTCTTTTAAAGAAGGACTTAACGATGACCAAATCGAAGAATTGGCTGACTATATTCTTCTGTTGGCCAAACAAAAAACGCTCACTACAGATAAAACAGCTTCTTCTGCTATTCACCAAAGCGAAGTGCAAACATTCAAAGTTGACACTGTAGTCAGGGGCCTGGATGTACCCTGGGGATTAGAATTCCTACCTGATGGCTCACTGCTTATTTCCGAAAGAAATGGTGATCTTCTTCGTTATTCTTCAGACAAGCAACTCATTAAAATACTACAATCACCAGAAGTGATGGCAAAAGGTCAGGGTGGATTGCTCGATTTAGAATTACACCCAAACTATCAACAAAACGGTTGGATTTACCTGGCTTACTCCTCTCCTAATGAAAATAACAAAAACATTGCCAATACAGCCATCATGCGCGCTCGCTTACACAATGATCAATTAATTGATAAAGAAGTCATATTTAAAGCTTCGCCTGAAACAAACAAACGTCATCATTACGGCTGTAAACTGGAATTTGATACAGAAGGCTACTTATACTTCTCAGTTGGAGATAGAGGTAACAGAGACAAAAATCCCCAATCTCTTGATAATGATTGCGGAAAAATCCACCGTATTTACGACGATGGTAGCATTCCTGAAGATAATCCATTTATTAACGTTAAAGGTGCTAAACCATCCATATATTCCTATGGTCATCGCAATCCACAAGGAGTTTGCATGCACCCTGTTACAGGTCATATCTGGACCGATGAACATGGACCAAAAGGAGGTGATGAAATTAATATTGTAGAGCCTGGTAAAAACTACGGATGGCCAATTATATCATTTGGTATTAATTACAATGGTACCACCTTTACCAATGACACCGCCAAAGTGGGTATGGAACAGCCATTGCATTACTGGGTACCAAGTATAGCACCTTGCGGAATGACCTTTGTAAAAGGTGAGCGTTATCCACAATGGAAAAATGATATTCTCACTGGTTCACTTCGTTTTGAATACCTTCATCGTGTTGTACTTGAGGGTGAAAAAGTCATTCATGAGGAAAAATTACTGGAAGGTATTGGTCGCGTTAGAAACGTTGAAGTAAGTCCTGATGGATATATTTATGTGGCCATTGAGAAACCCGGTAAAATCCTAAGATTAATGCCCCTGTAAATGCGACCTAACTTGCGCCATTTAGTTATTGCCATAAGTTTATTAATTGGTTTAACTACATATTCACAAATTAATCGAGGCGAAATATCGGATACCATTCAGCCAAAGCACTTGTTACTGAATGAAGTTTCGGTGAATGCCCCCTTTAGCATTTGGGCTTTAAAACAGTGGAGCGGAAGCATATCAATAATCGACTCATTGTCTTTGGAAAACGGCAACTCATATCAAATTGCCAATCAGCTTAATGCCATACCTGGTGTATTTATGCAAGAAGGTACATTGAGCACAAGCCGAATCACCATACGGGGCATTGGCTCGCGTACTCCATACAATAGCAATCGCATCAAAGTCTATTGGGGCGATATTCCTATGACCGATGGTGATGGCGTGAGTTCCATTGAAGACATAGGTTTTAATGACATCAATAACATAGTGGTATTAAAAGGCCCGGCATCTGCCCTTTATGGAGCCGGATTAGGAGGAGTTATTGTTATAAACCCATGGGAATTAAATAATAATTCGTATCACCTGAATCTTAAAAGTGAAGTAGCAGCTTATGGTACTTTTTCCAACCAAATATCAATACTACTGTCAGCTAAACGAGGCAAAACCTGGCTCACTGCCGGGCAACTTAAAACGGACGGTTATAGAGATAACAGTGCTTATAAAAGATACAACATCACGCTCAAAGGAAAATATCGATTAGGCAAGCATCATATGCATTATCTATATAATTTTCGCCATTTTAATGGTCAAATCCCCAGCTCATTAGACAGTACTGACTTTCATAATGAGCCAAGCAAAGCGGCTGATTCATGGGCTGCCATTTGCGGCTACGAAAATTCGAATCGACACATTTTTAATATAGCACTGAGCTCAGCATTGAATCAAAACTTAACGCATTCGATCAATCTTTTCAGCATCATCACCAATCTGGATGAGCTTCGCCCTTTTAATCAGCTTGACGAAACAAAACTTGCCATTGGCATACGCGATAAGTTGAGCTACCAATTCGAGAAAATAAAAATGGAAGGTGGTATTGAAGTTATGTTTGAAAAAAACAAGCTCACGCTCCTTGGAGTTAAAGAACACAACAAGGGCACACCATTGAGTAAAAACACTATTGAACGGACATACATCAACACCTTTGGTTTAGCTCATTACTTCTTAACTCCTGAATTAAGTATCCAGGGAGGTTTCAATGTAAATCTCACACAATATAATAACACAGATGAGTTCAACGATTTAAAAACAAGCCATCAATATCCTATTGTTTTTTCACCCAGAATAGGAGCTAACTACCAACTTTACAAGCATTCTAACATTTATATGGCAGCTGGGCATGGTTTTTCCCCACCATCGGTTGAAGAAGCTCAGTTACCTTCTGGAGGGTTTAATGACGAAATTAAACCAGAAGAAGGGTATCACGTCGATTTCGGATACCGTTTTTCATCATCGAGTGGAAACACCAATGCCGAACTAACTGCTTATTGGATGCAGATGAAAAACCTCCTGGTCACAAAACGTGAAAGTGAAGCAGTGTTCTATGGTGTGAATGCTGGTAAGACCGATCATAAAGGAATTGAAACCAGTATCAATCATCGTCTTTTATGGCATG
This sequence comes from Carboxylicivirga marina, assembly GCF_016612505.1. Classification (GTDB taxonomy): domain Bacteria; phylum Bacteroidota; class Bacteroidia; order Bacteroidales; family Marinilabiliaceae; genus Carboxylicivirga; species Carboxylicivirga marina. The sequence goes on along the minus strand of NZ_JAENRR010000011.1, from coordinate 111,472 downwards.
CAAATTCATTGACTCTATCCGGTACGTTTGCCTACTCAATAAACAAGTTTAATGAATTCATCGATGATGGTATTGATTTTAGTGGCAATCATTTGCCAGGTATCCCTCAGTATTCTCTTTTCACACAAGCCACTTACCAAGCAGCAGGTAATACTTTAATATTAAACTACCGCCAGTATGGTGAACAATTTCTAAACGATAGTAATAACAAATCATATACTCCTTTTGGTGTATTAAATGCAAAAGTAAGTCGAAAACTTAAATGGAAATCCTTGGCAGCGAACATCTATTTAGGTGCTAACAACCTTCTGAATACACATTATGCTTCAATGCTACTCATAAATGCACCATCTTTTGGAAACAATCAGCCCAGATATTATTACCCTGCATTGCCGTTTAATCTATACGGAGGTTTTAGCATTACCTTATAAGAACCCCCTATTATTCAAGAGAATTTTCTTTAATCAATTACTGATTTTTTTCTTTATAAATCTTTTAACACCAATAAATTAGCCGCACTCAGCTTCAATATTGCTTAATAATAGCTAATTAACTGTAAGTACTCCTCCTTATTTTAATTCATTCTAAATACAAATATCTTTTAACATATGCGACAATTCCATTACTTCGCTACATTTGTCACCCTACGTATATGGCAGACTTAGATTACATAGAGCATGAAGGCATAGTGACAGAGCTTAATCCTCAACACATTAAAGTGAGGATTGTGAACGAATCAGCTTGCGCATCGTGCCATGCTAAAGGCTCGTGCACAGCAGCCGATTTACAGGATAAACTCATTGACATCTATCAATCAGAAACCGGCTTTCAAACGGGTCAAAAGGTAATGCTCATGGGTAAAAAGTCCTTGGCTCCTAAGGCGGTTCTTTTGGCCTACATCTACCCTATACTTTTAATTTTAGCAGCCTTAATAAGTACATTTTTCATAACAGGTAATGAATTATTAGCTGGCGGTTTAGCATTGGCTATTTTGGTTCCTTACTATGCTGGTATTTATCTGCTAAAAGATAAACTAAAACGAACTTTTTCATTTACTATAAAACATCAAATCAACTAAATATGAATGTTGTTCTGATAACTATAATCTCGTTAGGTGTGTTAGGGGCTTTGGCCGCTATCATACTTTATTTTGTAGCACAGAAATTCAAAGTTTTTGAAGATCCCCGGATTGATCAGGTTGAAGAAGCTTTACCTGCAGCCAACTGTGGTGGTTGTGGCTTCCCCGGTTGTCGGGCCTTTGCTGAAGCGATGGTAAAAGCGGATGACATTTCTGACTTGAACTGTCCGGTTGGAGGTGCTGATACCATGAGTGCTACCGCTGCCATCTTAGGCAAGGAAGTAGCAGCTGCTGACCCAATGGTGGCAGTTGTTCGCTGTAATGGCACTTGCGAAAACCGCCCACGTATTACTGAATATGATGGTGCAACCTCATGTACAATTGCGTCTTCACTCTATGGAGGTGACACAGGTTGTTCCAATGGTTGTTTAGGCCTGGGAGAATGTGTCGATGCTTGTGATTTCAATGCCATGTACATGGATGAAAAAACAGGACTACCTGTCATCATCGAAGACAATTGTGTATCGTGTGGTGCTTGTGTTACTGCTTGTCCGAAAGACATTATTGAGTTACGCAAAAAAGGGCCTAAGAGTCGTCGCATCTTTGTTTCTTGTATTAATACAGATAAAGGTGGTGCTGCTAAAAAAGCATGTTCGGCTGCTTGTATTGGCTGTAAAAAGTGTCAGAAAATCTGTCCTTTTGATGCCATTGAAGTGGAAAACAATCTGGCCTACATCGACTACAACAAATGTAAGTTATGTCGCAAGTGTGTAGCTGAATGCCCAACCAATGCCATTCACATGGTCAATTTCCCACCTCCAAAACCAAAGGTGGAAAAGCCAGTGGAAGAAAAAGCAGAATAGAAATGCTACTAGCGCTTAATCAATAGCGTATATAGAGATAAGAAAAATGATTAAAAACATTATAAAATAGGAGGACCAATCGTGTTAAAAACATTCTCATTAGGAGGGGTTCACCCGGCAGAAAACAAATTCTCAGCCGGACAAAAGATTGAGATCTTGCCCGTTCCCGAGCAAGTTTCGGTTCCTATTGCCCAACATATTGGAGCACCTTCAGAGCCTGTTGTTAATAAAGGCGACGAGGTAAAAGTGGGTCAGTTAATTGCCAAGTCAACTGGTTTTGTATCAGCTAACATCCATTCACCTGTTTCAGGAAAAGTATTTAAAATAGATGAGGTACTAGATGCCAGTGGATACAAACGTAAAGCCATCATCATCAAAACGGAAGGTGATGAATGGGACGAAAGCATAGATCGTTCTGAAGATTTAGTAACAGAAATCACAGCTACACCCGAAGAAATAGTTAAGAAGGTAGGAGAAGCAGGAATTGTAGGACTTGGTGGTGCTACTTTCCCGGCCCATGTTAAGCTTTCAGTGCCTCCAGGTAAAAAATGTGAGGTACTAATATTAAATGGTGTCGAATGTGAGCCTTACTTAACTGCCGACCATCAATTAATGATGGAAAAAGGTGATGAAATGATGGTGGGTACACAAATATTAATGAAGGCTCTTAAAGTAGACAAGGCCATCATTGGTATTGAAAACAACAAGCCTGATGCCATCAAGCATATGAAAGACCTGGCATCTAAGTATGAAGGCATCAGCATCCAACCACTTAAAGTACAATACCCTCAAGGTGGCGAAAAACAATTAATTGACGCCTGTATTCAACGTCAGATTCCTTCAGGTAAATTACCGATTGAAGTTGGCGCAGTAGTACAAAACGTTGGCACGACAGTAGCTGTATATGAGGCTATTCAGAAGAATAAACCTCTGTTTGAACGTGTGGTTACCGTTACTGGTAAATCAGTTTCAAAACCTTCTAACTTCATGACTCGTGTTGGAACACCTCTAAACCAACTAATTGAAGCAGCTGGCGGTTTACCTGAGGACACCGGCAAAGTGATTGGTGGCGGTCCTATGATGGGTAAAGCACTATCATCAACAGAGGTGCCAATTACCAAAGGAAGTTCAGGGGTACTAATTATGCCTGATAAAATCGCCAAGCGTCCGAAAATGGAAGCTTGTATTCGTTGCTCTAAGTGTGTTACTGTTTGCCCAATGGGACTTTCGCCTTACTTGCTAAGTACGGTCTCTGATAAAGCTATTTGGGACAGAGCAGAAGAGGAAAAAATTATGGACTGTATTGAATGTGGATCGTGCAGCTACACATGCCCTGCCGGACGTCCACTATTGGATTATATCCGATTGGGCAAAGGCAATGTCGGTCGAATCATGCGAAGCAGAACTAAATAACTAAGAATAAAATAATACGATATAAAATGAATAGGTTAACCGTATCACCATCCCCGCATGTACACAGTGGCGACTCTGTGAAAAAGAACATGTATGGGGTGATTATAGCCCTGGTTCCTGCACTGGCAGCTTCGTTGTACTATTTTGGCCTGGGCGCTGCAATAGTTACAATCACAGCGGTATTGTCGTGTGTATTTTTTGAGTGGGCCATTCAAAAGTTCCTGTTAAAAACTGAAGCCACCATTATGGATGGTTCAGCTGCATTAACAGGCCTTCTACTCGCATTTAACATGCCAAGTAATTTACCAATATGGATTATCATCATCGGTAGCTTGGTAGCTATTGGCATTGGTAAAATGTCATTTGGCGGATTGGGTAATAACCCTTTTAACCCGGCATTGGTTGGTCGAATATTCTTACTTATCTCCTTTCCGGTGCAAATGACCTTGTGGCCTAAACCAATTGCCTCGCAAGCACATTATTTAGATGCAGAAACAGGAGCTACTCCTCTATCTATTATGAAAGAAGGTTTAGCTAATGGCGAATCAGTGAGCAGCTTAATGAACCACGTTGATATGCCATCGATCAGGGAATTATTTTTTGGCCTGTCGGGCGGTTCGGCGGGTGAGGTGGCCGCAGCAGCTTTACTAATTGGCTTAATCTTTATGCTCATTCGTAAGATTATTACCTGGCATATTCCTGTTGCAGTCATTGGCTCAATAGCTGTCTTCACAGGCATTCTTAATCTGGTAAGCCCGGAGCAATTTGCAGGTCCATTATTCCACTTATTAACAGGAGGTGTAATGCTAGGGGCTATTTTTATGGCAACCGACTATGTTAGCTCACCAATGGCCAACAAAGGAATGATAATATATGGAATCGGAATTGGAGTCATCACAGTTGTGATTCGTGTATTTGGTGCTTATCCCGAAGGTGTTTCATTCGCCATCCTGATTATGAACGGATTTGTACCATTAATTGATAAATATGTGAAACCTAAGCGTTTTGGCGAAGTTGCAAAACCAGCTAAAGCTTAATGCAGGAAATATAAAAATCATGGCAAAAACAGAATCGACGCTTAAAAATATGGTTTTAACCCTGCTGGTCATCACATGTGTGGCAGGGGCTTCGCTGGGCGGTATGTATGAGCTCACCAAAGGACCTATTGCAGCGGCTAAAATGGCTAAACAGCAAGCCGCAATTAAAGAAGTAGTCTCAGGATTTGACAATAACCCTGGTGACGAAATGTATGAACTCACATCAAAAGAGGGATTTGTACTAAAATTTTTCCCAGCTAAAAAAGGCGATGAATTAATAGGTGTAGCTATCGAATCTCAAACCAACAAAGGATTTAGTGGCAACATCAAAATTATGGTTGGCCTAAAGCCTGATGGCACAATCATTAACTATCAGGTGTTGGAACACAAAGAAACACCGGGGCTGGGAACAAAAATGGCTGATTGGTTTAAAACCGACAAAGGAAACCAGAGTATTTTGGGCAAACACCCAAAGAACAACAAGCTTACCGTGAGCAAGGATGGTGGTGAGGTAGATGCCATTACTGCGGCAACTATTAGTTCGCGTGCCTTTTTAGATGCGATACGCATTGCTTTCGAAACATATACTGAAAACCAAAGCAGCCTGCCGGTTGCTTCAAATACCTCAACTGAGGAAGGAGGTACAGAATGAACCAGTTAAAAAACTTTTCAAAAGGCTTTTTTAAGGAGAACGCGGTATTCACGCTTCTGCTAGGAATGTGTCCGACGCTTGGTGTGACTTCATCTGCCATTGACGGATTAGGAATGGGATTGGCAACAACATTTGTTTTAGTGATGTCAAACCTTGTAGTGGCTTTAATCAAGGATTTCATTCCAGATAAAGTACGTATCCCTTCTTTTATTGTTGTAATCGCTACATTCGTAACCATTGTTGAAATGACGATGCAAGCCTATGTACCAGCTCTATTCGATTCATTGGGATTATTTATTCCATTAATCGTAGTGAACTGTTTGGTATTAGGACGTGCAGAAGCGTTTGCATCAAAAAACAACCTGGGCTCATCTATCGTTGATGGATTAGGAATGGGACTAGGATTTGCCATGGCTTTAACCATGTTAGGTTCTATTCGTGAATTATTAGGTAGTGGTAAATTATTCGGAACAGCCATTTTCCCTGAAGACTATGGTATGCTGGTATTTGTATTAGCACCGGGTGCATTTATTGCCTTAGGTTACCTTATCGCTTTTATTAACCACGTTAAAAAGGAGGCATAAGCATGGAATATATTTTAATCGTTATATCGGCCATCTTTGTTAACAACATTGTACTGAGCCAGTTTCTGGGGATTTGTCCGTTCCTTGGTGTTTCTAAGAAAATCTCTACGGGTATTGGAATGACCGGTGCCGTAACTTTTGTAATGGTAATTGCTACCATCGTTACCTTTTTCATTCAAAAAGCAGTATTGGAGCCGTTTGGTGTACAATACCTGCAAACCATTACCTTTATTTTGGTAATTGCTTCATTGGTACAATTGGTAGAAATTATTCTTAAAAAAGTAAGCCCTCCTTTGTATCAGGCGTTAGGAGTATTCTTACCATTAATTACCACTAACTGTGCGATATTAGGTGTGGCAATTTTGGCCCTTGGCCTGGAAGACACCAACATTGTTAAGTCGGTTGTATTTGCTATATCACACGCCATTGGTTTTGGATTGGCATTAATCACCTTTGCCGGAATTCGCGAACAATTAGATTTGATGGACATTCCTAAAGGTATGAAAGGCACTCCAATTGCTTTAGTGGTTGCCGGACTATTGGCATTAGCTTTTATGGGCTTTGCCGGAATTGTATAAAAACAATCAATTATCAGAATATATAAAGAGAAGTTCAGTTGAGCTTCTCTTTTTTTATTTCAAAGTTTTAGGAATCACAAAACTAAAGCGTGTTCCAATCTCTCTTTGCGACTCCACTTTTATATGACCTCCAAGCAACTCGACGTAGGCTTTGGTTATAGCTAGCCCCAGGCCTGTACCACCGCGCTTCACATCCGAATCTTTAGCCTGCCAAAACCTATCAAAAATAAACTCAACATCATTGGTATCAATTCCAATGCCTGAATCTTGCACAAACAACTCAAGTTCTACCTGATTGACAATTGAAAAACCAAATACAACCTCCCCGCTCGCGGTAAATTTAATGGCATTGGAAATTAAGTTCGTTAATACTTGTCTTAGTTTAACTTCATCAGAATAAATTTCAAATTCATGTTTATTACTATGCTCAAAAACCAAATCAATTCCTTTGCCAGTTGACGAATCAAGAAAGAATGCATGTAAATCATCACCTAATCGAACCAAGTCAAAATAGCCTGAATGAACATCAATCTGACCCGATTCAATTTTCGAAATATCAATTATATCGTTGATAATATTCAATAACTGACTCGAACTTTGATGAATTAAACGTACATACTCTCGCCTATCGTCAGGAGTTAAACCATCAAACTGCAGTAATTCAGAAAAACCAACAATACCGTTCATAGGTGTTCGAATCTCATGCGATAGGTTAGCAAGAAAAGCAGACTTTAAGCGATCACTCTCTTCTGCATTCTGCTTCGATTCACGTAATTTCTTCTCTAAATGAACATGTTGATTAATTGTTTTGGCCAATTTCAAATTCTTATAACCCATGGCCGACAATTCAATGGTTAGTACATTTAGCAGGTTAAGTATTTTCTCGAAGTGGTCTGGAGCTATTTCAACTAAATTCCTAAAATCACTGATAATCCCTTCGTCTTCCAATCCTAATTTTCGTGTATATTCCAGTAAATGTTCCAAATCTAAATCATCAGGCCTCACTTGCCCAATCAGCCAATTGCCAATATGATGACCATCAACGATAATAGGAGAAGCTGCATCAATGAAACCACAGGATAAACATGGGCTTGACACGGGTTTAAGCACTGCATTTGCTCGTTCGCCTAAATCACGACTACTTTCCATACACATTTGCTGTCCTTTGGCTGTCGAACGAACTTTAGCACAAACATGATTTGAGAAAGACATTCTGGTCATTGGCTTGCCATTGACGTCAGTTATCAAGGATGATATCCCCATTGCAAACGAAAAAGCATCCTGCATTTTCTGCAGTTGATCCAACTCAAAAACATTTAATAAGGTAAGCTGGCTACTGTCTTCTACTGGACGAACAATGGTATCTATCTCCTTTTTTAAAATACGCTGATTATCAATTAAGTCACTCACTGCACGCTTATACTCACTAACATCTCTAAAGATGCTAATCACCAAGCGTTCATCACCTCTTTTGAAGCTATTTAAACTTATCTCAGCATCAAATTCAGTTGCATCAAAACGCTTTAATCGCCAGTCAAAGGTTTGTGGAAATCCTTTCTCAGCTTCACTTACATAAACATTTGAATAGGTAGGAGATTTTCCATTGGGTTGCATGGTAGCAGATAATTCTACAGTGGTTTTTCCAACTATTTGTGCCAATGAACAACGCATCTCTCTTAGTGCTTTAGCATTAGCATCAATACAAACACCATTTTTAAAGACACCAATTCCCTCATTGGCTGCCTCAAACAATGTTTGATACATGTTTCTATTATCAACGATTAATCGTTCATTACGCATTCGAACCAATAAATTGGCAAACGTTCTTGCTAACAACTTCAGATTCGATACTTCACTTTTTGTCCATTCTTTTGAAATATGAACGTGATCGAGCCCAACAAATCCTATTGGTCGTTCGCCTTCACTAAATGGAATTAATAAAATAGACTGGATACCCTCTTTTGCAAATTCTTCACGCTCTTCAATAGCTTCTGGCGGCAAGGTATTGATATCATTTAGGCAAACCAGCTCCATTTTCAGCAAACGTTTCTTCAGGTATGGAAACGAATTGATTGGTATATTTTGTAAATCATCAATGTATGGGTCTACTCCGCTGGCACACCATTCGTTGATGTTACTCTTAAATTTTAAATCTTCGCTATACTCAAAAACATAACTTCTGTCGCAAGCAAAGTAATTACCAACCATCTCAAGCGATTGGTCAATTATTTGGGGTATATCAATAACATTTACATTGGTATTATAAGCCAACAGTTTATCGAGCATTTCTCGATAGGCAATCATATTATCGAGCTTCAGAAGGCTTTCTTTAGGAAGGGTATTATCCCTAAACACAACTAAAACATAATCGACTCCACCATTATTCACTAATTGAATATAAGCCGATAGCCAATGTACTTCACCTAATCGAACAGGCCAGTCTCTTTGTACTGGCTGATTATACTCAAGATTATCAAACACTTCCAAAGCCGCACTCTGATTAAACAAATCAGCCCTGCTACAAAAAGAACGTAATGAATAGTTGTGTGATTTTTCGAAGCCAAAAAAGTCAAATGCCTTGTCATTTAGAAGTGCTACGTCATAACCAGGTCTCTCAAAGGCTACCGTAGGTTCAATGGCAGTTTGTAATATTAAATCTATACTATGTTCCAGATGCTTCATATTAATACAAAGAGGACCTTCAATGTATTAAATAAATTACCATTAACCAAACAAGGTCAAACAACTAAAGTTTCACAACGCCGCTACACACTGATTAACAAAACATTTTGAGCTATTACTATATTTATAGTCATAAAACTATATAAATAATTTGCTGACTATTTTTATAGTTATATATTTGTAGCAAACATTTTGGGAAAATGATTGAATTAACGAAAGCAGAAGAACAGGTAATGCAATATCTGTGGAATATAGACAAAGGTTTTTTAAAGGATATAGTCGAACAATATCCCGAACCTAAGCCAGCTTACACAACCGTTTCGACTGTTGTACGCGTTTTAGTTAAAAAGAAAGCTATTGGCTTTAACACCTACGGTAAGGTCAATGAGTATTTTCCTCTAATTAAAAAAACGGCTTACTCAAAGCGATACATGACTAACCTGGTTCAAAACTTTTTCAACAACTCACAGCAACAATTTGCCTCTTTCTTTACCAAAGAAAGTGACCTCTCCGTTTCTGAATTAGAAGAACTAAAAGCATTGATTGACCAGAAAATTTCAGATAAGAAAAAATAATGGAAGAAGTTGGTTTATATCTTTTAAAGAGTAGCGTTGTATCAGGTATCTTTTTCCTGATATACTACCTATTGCTACAAAAAGAGTCATTTTTTAAGCTGAGTCGGTTTTACCTGTTAGCAAGCTTATCATTTTCATATATTTTCCCGTTTATAAGGATAAATATTACCAATAGCACAGTCGAACCACTTCCGATTATTGAAACCCTGCAGTCAACTGTTAATCAATTCAGTTTCATTGAAGAACAAAGTATTCCAACAACAGTTGTACAAGAACCATCGCTTATAGAGCATTATTGGTGGTTAGTATTTCCTATACTTCTATCTTCAGTTTTCTTATACAGATTTCTTAATAACATTATTCATTTATTGAAAACGATTCATGCCAATGAAAAAGTAAATCAAAATAAATTCACCCTGGTATTATTTAACCAGCCTCATGCCTTTTCTTTCTTTCGTTATATCTTCATTTCCCCGAAAGTATGGCGTTCACCCAAAGGGCACAGCATTATCACACACGAATTGAGCCATTTAAAACATAAACATTCGCTCGATCGTCTGCTATTGGAAATACTGCTTATCATCTTTTGGATGAACCCGTTTATTTATCTGTACCGAAAGGCTTTAGAAGAGGTTCATGAATTTCAGGCAGATAGTGATGCCACTCAAAACACTTCTATTAAAGAGTATTTTAACCTGGTATTACAGCAATCATCTGCCCACAACTATTCGCCTCTAATGAGTCCTTTCTCTTATAAACTCATTAAAAAACGAATAAAAATGGCAAAGTATAAATCAAATCCACTTATCAAACTGGTATTAATCATCCCAATTATTATAGGAGTTGCAATAGTTTCTACATCAGCTATTAAGATCAAACCTCTACAATTTGAGATGAATGAGTATGCATTAAGTGATAAAGTAATGACACCCAACGATTCATCAAACACAAACTCTACTACGTTCATTATTCCTATCAATAATTACAAAAGAACTGCTAGCGGATGGGGCTACAGAATCCATCCTATTCATAAAACTAAACGATTTCATCCCGGTTTAGACTTTACAGCAAACATGGACACCCCGGTACTCGCAAGTCAATCAGGCAAAGTGTCAAAAATTTCAACAGATGCTGGTTATGGAAAACGAATTGAAATTCAACACTTCAATGAATACAAGACTGTTTATGCACACCTTAATAGTTTTAATGTAGCAGAAGGTCAGAGTGTAAATCAGGGCGACGTTATTGCTTTCGTAGGTAACACAGGTAAAACCACAGCTCCGCATTTGCATTTCGAGATTTATGAAAATGGGAAAAATGTTAACCCAAATAATTTTCTAAATTTTAAAGCAACAAAACAAAGAAAAAAAGATAATACTATTGAGTTTGATTCTCCCATAAAAAAAGAAGATTTAACAAGAATTTCATCAGGCTTCGGCATACGCAAACACCCCATAACCAAGAAGATGAAGCAACACAATGGTGTTGACTATGTAGCCCCTTTAAACACAAAAGTCTTAGCTATTGGTGATGGAACAGTACGTAAGGTTAAACACGAATTTATCGATGGCAAAGGCCATGGCCGTTTTGTAATAGTCGACCATGAGAATGGATACTCTTCACTATACTCGCAGCTTAATGCCTACAAGGTAAAAGAAGGACAAAAAGTAAAGCAAGGTGATATAGTTGGATTATTAGGCAGCAGTGGTATTTCAACCGGATCGCATTTACATTTAGAGATTAAAAAAGATGGAAAGTTTGTTGATCCGGCAACAGTTATAAAATAATAATTGGAGAAGAGTCGAAAGACTCTTCTTTTTTTGTCTTTTATACAAACATTTTTGATTTACTGGCGTAGTACTACTACCTGCCACACATCAATAAATAATACAGAGTGTTAATAAGTAATGCGGCACGCTTTTTGGTTTGTATGAGCTAAATTTTAATTTTGGTGTCCATTGAAAAATTTGAGAAAGAGAGAGGTTATGAAAGCGAGTTTTTTCACTAAGTTATTATCCGTTTCACTGGCAGTTATTGCCATCATTATGGTGTCACAATTATTTATTCATTCTTCAGAGCCTGCTGTTATTATTGAAGATGAAAGTTCAAGTGAAAGCAGTTATGCAATCTCATCTCTGGATATCCCTACAGCTATTAACTTCGCGGGCGAACAAGCTCCAATCTCACGTTACGATGTAAAGGAAAGCTTCGATCGTGAGTTATTGGTCAACACCTACTGGCAATCACAAACCATCTTATTTATCAAACGCGCTAATCGCTATTTCCCAATTATCGAACCCATACTAAAGGAACAGGGTATTCCTGACGATTTCAAATACCTTTCGTTAATTGAAAGTAACTTTATGCCTCGGGCCAAGTCACCTGCCGGAGCCGTTGGTCTTTGGCAATTTATGAGAGCTACTGCCCGCGAATATGGTTTAGAAGTTACAAAAGAGGTTGATGAACGATACCATATCGAAAAATCAACAGTGGCTGCTTGTAAGTATTTAAAGAAAATGCACGACTACTATGGTAGTTGGACATTAGCTGCTGCGGCTTATAACGCAGGACGAACAGGTGTTAATCGCCAATTGGATCGTCAAAAAACCAAAAGCTATTACGACCTGTTATTAGGTGAAGAAACAGGGCGATATGTTTATCGTATCCTGGCAATTAAAGAAATCCTATCACATCCCGAGATATACGGTTTTCATGTCAAAAATGAAGATTTATATCCAGGCATTCAAACTTCTAGCATCGAAGTAAAAACAGGTGTTAAAAACTTCGCTGACTTTGCCATCGAACACGGTACAACATACAAGGAATTAAAGGATTTAAATCCTTGGTTACGCGAGGCTTATCTTACTAATTCAAGTAAAAAAACTTATGTACTTGATTTACCCTCTAATTCGGTTCAAAGTATAAATAAGAATCTTACAAGCGACAAAGACAGTATTTAAAAGCATTGACATACATAATTGAAAAGCAACCTGATTTCAGGTTGCTTTTTTTTGCTAGAAATTATCATGCGTATTCCTTGACACATCCCATAGCATAGTATAAAAAACGATTGGCATAGATATTGTTTATCAGCAAGCTCCATCCCAAATCTTCATATTAATAATTCATGGTTTCAATCTCACAATTGAAACCATATCGAATAACGAAGAAGAGGTGATGAAAAAAACATATACTCGCCCAAGCATAACAACCTTTTACAATGACTTATCAGTATCCATTGCGATGTCATCGGATTGGAGTCCGGGAGATGGCAAACCTCCTTGGTCCGGAGGTGGTGACAACGGAGGTCGACCCAAACAAAAGGAAAATTCACCCTTTGGTGGCAACAGCCCGTTTACGGATACTCCATTTGATTCAAACCCATTTTAGCCAATCATTTGACATAAAAGTCACACTCTAAAGCGCACTTTAAAAGAAGCCACTCTAACCATTCGAACTATTCATTATCTTTGGGTGTTTTTTTGAAAACATAGAATTCACCGCTATTATCTGCATAATGAAGGACGAAGGAATAAGAACCATTGAGCAAGTAGACGAAACTGAAAGAATAGATGTATTAGGTGCGCGTGTGCATAACCTTCAAAACATTGATGTATCAATTCCGCGAAACAAACTGGTAGTCGTTACTGGTTTAAGTGGAAGTGGTAAATCTTCATTGGCCTTCGATACTATTTATGCCGAAGGGCAGCGACGGTATATTGAAACCTTTTCAGCCTATGCCCGACAGTTTTTGGGCAACATGGAACGTCCTGATGTTGATAAAATAACAGGCTTAAGCCCTGTAATCTCCATTGAACAAAAAACAACAGGTAAAAACCCACGCTCAACGGTTGGCACTATTACAGAAATATATGATTTCCTTCGTCTGTTTTTCGCTCGTGCAGGTGAAGCTTTCTCCTATAACACTGGTGAAAAAATGGTCAAATATACTGATGACCAGATTCTGGATCTTATACTTGAGCAATTCACCGGCCGAAAGGTATACATTGCAGCTCCTCTCGTAAAAGGACGCAAGGGACACTACAAAGAGTTATTTGAGCAGATAAGAAAAAAGGGCTTTTTGCACGTTCGCATTGACGGTGAAATACAGGAAGTGGTGCATGGCATGAAAGTCGATCGATACAAAAACCATTTTATTGAAATGGTAATTGATCGCATTGCCGTATCAAACAAAGACACAAAACGACTAAAAGAGAGTATCCGACTAGCCATGCAGCATGGCAAAGGCATTATGATGCTTGTTGACAAAGATTCGGATGAGCAACGCTTTTACAGCCGCCAATTGATGTGTCCTTCATCTGGCTTATCATACAATGAACCGGCTCCTCACTCCTTTTCTTTTAACTCTCCACAGGGAGCTTGCCCTAAATGTAAAGGACTGGGCACTATTGACGAAGTAGACTTTGATAAAATAGTACCTGATGCTAACTCAACAATTAAAAAAGGCGGCATTGCTCCATTGGGCAAATACAAAAACAATCTGATATTTTGGCAAATAGAAGCTATTGGCGAGAAATATGGATTCTCGGTAAACACAGCCATTAAAAACATACCCGAAGAAGCGTTGGATGTTATCCTGCATGGCTCAAGCGAACCTTTAACACTCAAAAACACTCCACTAGGCAGTGCTTCAAACTACTACCTAAGTTTTGAAGGGGTAATTAAGTATATACTTGAGCAACAAGATAATGACACCTCGATGAAAGCCCGTAAATGGGCCAATCAATTTATTAAAAACAATACATGTTCAGAATGTGAAGGTCAGCGTTTAAACAAGGAAGCACTTCATTTTAAAATTGATAATAAAAACATTGCCGAATTGGCCGATTTAGACTTAGGCCTTTTGCATGAATGGTTTCAAGGACTCGAAGATCGAATGAGCGAAAAGCAAAAAACCATCGGTTATGAGGTACTAAAAGAGATTCGCAATCGACTTGGCTTTTTAATTAATGTAGGACTCGAATACTTATCTCTCAATCGCAGTGCCATGACCCTTTCAGGTGGTGAGAGTCAACGAATAAGGCTAGCTACTCAAATAGGCTCTCAACTGGTTAATGTACTGTACATACTAGACGAACCGAGCATCGGCTTGCACCAGCGCGATAACCACCGCCTGATTAATTCACTTTGCCAATTACGCGACACGGGTAACAGTGTTTTGGTAGTCGAACACGACCACGACATGATGATGGCTGCAGACTATGTAATAGACATGGGGCCACATGCCGGACGACATGGCGGTGAAGTGGTAGCTCATGGTACACCTTTGGAAATATTGCAGTCAAACTCACTAACAGCCGATTACCTGACTGGCAAAAAGAAAATTGCAATACCAAAAGAACGTCGTAATGGAAATGACAAGATCATCTCTATAAAGGGTGCAAGTGGTCATAACCTTCAAAATATCAATGTCGATTTTCCACTTGGCAAACTTATCTGTGTAACTGGCGTCTCGGGCAGCGGCAAGTCAACCTTAGTTAACGAAACCCTATACCCAATTCTGAATCAGCACTTTTACAAGGCAGTAAAAGATCCACTCCCCTATAAATCGGTTAGCGGCATTGAGCATTTGGATAAGGTGGTGGATGTCGACCAAAAACCTTTGGGCAGAACACCTCGTTCTAACCCGGCAACATACACTAAAATATTTGACGAAATCAGAAAGCTGTTTGCTGAACTGCCTGAATCAAAAATAAGAGCCTATAAACCTGGGCGTTTTTCATTTAATGTGGCTGGCGGACGTTGCGAAACCTGTAAAGGAGGTGGCGTGCAAGTGATTGAAATGAATTTCTTGCCCGATGTAATGGTCGAATGCCCCGATTGCGGCGGTCGACGATACAATCGTGAAACATGTGAGGTACGCTACAAAGGAAAATCTATCAGCGATGTACTGGATATGACCATCAACCAGGCTGTTAATTTCTTTGAGCATATACCAAAACTATCGAAAATACTCAAAACCCTTCAGGATGTAGGCTTGGGATATATCACACTCGGGCAACCATCAACTACGCTATCAGGTGGTGAAAGCCAACGTGTTAAACTAGCTGCTGAACTGGCCAAGAGAGACACTGGTAAAACCATTTACATATTGGATGAACCAACCACTGGTCTTCACTTTGAGGACATCCGGGTGCTATTGGATGTATTGCATCGCCTGGTAGCTAAAGGCAATAGCGTTTTGGTTATAGAGCACAACCTAGATGTTATTAAAGTAGCTGACCATATTATTGACATTGGCCCCGATGGCGGACGTTTTGGTGGTCAGTTAATGGCAGCCGGAACGCCCGAAGAAGTAGCTAGAAAGAAAAAAAGCTATACAGCAAAGTATTTGAAGGAAGAGTTGAAAAAGTAATAAAATACTTGCCTGGCATCAACAAGAGACTAAGAGAATTCATAAAAAAGGATGTCATCTTTATCTGTTAATACAAATAAAGATGACATCCTTTTTTTCTTCAGCCTTATAACTAGCTAGTTCTATTATAAATTACGGAACAAGTAATCTGCTTTCATTCGATATAAGTGATTACGTACGTTACCTCCATAGATACTATGTTTACGGTTCGGGTAAGCAAACATATCAAACTGCTTACCTGCCTGTACCAGCCGGTCTACATACTCCATCACATTTTGAAAATGCACATTGTCATCTGCTGTACCATGAATCAGGAATAAGCGTCCACTCAAATTATCAACATGATTAATTGGGCTATTATCATCGTAACCTTTAGGGTTTTCCTGTGGTTTACGCATATAACGCTCAGTATATACCGAATCGTAATAACGCCAGTTGGTTACCGGAGCAACAGCAATACCTACTTTGAACACATCTGACTTACTTAAACACAGTGAAGTCATAAAACCACCATAACTCCAACCCCATATTCCAATTCTTGAAGCATCAACATAAGCTAAAGAACCAAGGTATTTAGCCGCTTCAATTTGATCGTCTGATTCGTATTTACCTAGCTTACGGTAAGTACACTTACGAAACTCCTCACCCCGAGCACCTGTTCCGCGCGGATCAACACAAGCCACCATGTAACCTTCGGCTGCCAGATATTGCTCCCAACCCACACGCCAGTTATCAAGCACTTGCTGTGAATTTGGTCCACTATATTGTGTCATCAAAACCGGGTATTCTTTATTTGGATCGAAGTTTAAGGGTTTTACCATCCAGCCATTCAACTCAACACCTTCACTTGTTTTGAAAGAGAAGAATTCTTTAGGACTCATTTCAAAACCCTCAACTCTGGCTTTTAAATCTTTATTATCTTCCAAAACACGAATCTGCTTACCATTACTATCGTGCAAAGTAACCAAGGTTGGAGTTGTTGTGTTTGACAGGTAATTGATATAATATTTAAAGCCTTTACTAAAATCAGCTTTATTGGTACCTGCAACAGTAGAAAATTGCAGACTCTTTTTACCATCGTTACGCACAGCGTATACTTCGCGTTGCATCGGCGACTTAGCAGCTGCCTGATAGTAGAACATGCGGGTTTTAGCATTATAACCAAGGTAATCGGTCACATCCCACTCCCCTTTTGTAATCTGACGAACCTGCCGTCCAGCCATTGTGTAGAGGTAAATATGATTGTAACCATCCATCTCACCAACATACACAAAGTGCTTTCCATCTTCGAGGAATTGAAGGTTATCCAACACGTCCTGCCCAATATAACGCTCATTTCTGTCAGTAAATACAGTATTACAAACACCTGAATTGGTATTGGCAATCATCAACTCCATAAAGTTCTGATGACGATTCAACTTAATAATACCCAATTTACCACCTTCGTGAGTAAAGCGCACACGTGGGATATAAATATCGGTTTCTTTACCAATATCCATGGCTTTCGTCTTGCGGTTTTTAATATTATAAACATGTACACTAACAATTGAATTGTCTTGCCCAGCCTTAGGATATTTGAATTTATACTGTCCGGGATACAAACTATACGCTTCGTTATTTGGGTACGATGCCTCATAAATTGGGAACGCAAATTCTTTAACATTCGTTTCATCAAAACGAATAAAAGCTATTTCCTTACTATCGGGCGACCAGTCATAAGCCTTATTAAAGCCAAACTCCTCTTCGTACACCCAATCAGGCATTCCGTTTATTATCTCATTAAACTCTCCATCATCAGTAATGGCACTTTCAGTACCAAATTTAAGCTTTGATAAGTGTAAGTCGTTTTCACGAACAAAGGCCACCATTTCACCATTTGGTGAAAAAGAAGCAATCTGTTGCTTACCTCCTTCTGACAATGGCTTCAACTCTTTATACTGAATGTCATACACATAATAATCAGCTTTAAAAGAGTGACGATATATATACTCCGCATTGGTATAAATCAATATTTTTGTTTCACTGCCATTAAACTCATATCCTTCAATGGTTTTAATATCTGATTCCTCTTTCAATGCCTCCAAATCAAAAACATCAGCCACTTTTTTTCCCGTTGAATACTGATACTTCACAATTCTTTTACCTCCTTCAAGGGTTGTATAATGTACACCATCAACCATTGAGCGCAATCCTCTAACCGACTTAGCGTTAAAAGTTCCTTTCGCAGTAATATCCTCCAACGACACTGTCTGCTTTTGTGCAAATACAACTACTGATATCAACAGCAGTGCAGATAAAATACTTAAGTGCTTCATTTGTAAATTGTTTATCGTATTAATCTATTTCTATTCTTTTAAACCTGTATATAATTTATCTTTGAGCAATTAAATTCACCACTCTGACAATGTTGATGCCAATATGATTGCTATCTGAAGATTTCTTTAGCAATGTGCTCACCAAAATTTATCTTAATTATCAAACCTAAACAGCTTCATAAAGTCAAAGCTAACAAATTACATAGCTATAAAACAATGGAATTTGACAGCATTTTAAAATTAGCATTAATTTAAAGTAAAAAAAGCAGCTTCCCACCTTTGTTTTAGTGGGTTTTATATATCTTTGCATGTTTTTAAAATCTAAGCGATAGTAGCATGATAAATATTACCTTTCCAGACCAGAGTGTCAGAGAGTTTGAAGCAGGCGTAACTGGTTTAGAAATTGCGCAAAGTATTAGCCCACGCTTGGCTAAAGAGGTTTTATCCATTACGGTGAATGACACCTTAACAGATTTGACGCGCCCAATAACCACAGATGCCAGCATTAAATTGCACAAATGGGACGATGAGGAAGGAAAACATGCTTTTTGGCATTCATCAGCTCACCTTATGGCTGAAGCTATTGAGGCTTTATACCCTAGTACCAAGTTCGGTATTGGCCCCACCATTGAAAATGGCTTCTACTATGACATTGATACAGGCGATCAGGTTATTAAAGACTCCGATCTGCCAAAAATCGAAAAGAAATTTAAAGAGCTGGTTAGTCAGAAAAATGCCTATGTCCGAAGTGAAGTTTCAAAAGCAGAGGCTTTAGGTTATTTCACAAAAAAGAACGATGAGTACAAGTTGGAGTTGATTAATGAACTGGAAGACGGTACTATCTCATTCTATAAGCAGGGCAACTTCACAGATCTTTGCCGTGGACCTCACTTGCCATCAACTTCACCAATTAAAGCAATTAAGTTACTGAGTGTAGCCGGCGCTTATTGGAGAGGTGATGAAACACGGAAGCAGTTGACTCGCATCTATGCCATATCATTTCCAAAAGCCAAGTTATTGGAAGAATACCTGGTATTGCTTGAAGAGGCACAAAAACGCGATCATCGTAAAATTGGTAAGGAATTGGAATTATTTGCCTTCTCACAAAAAGTAGGACAAGGCCTTCCGTTATGGCTACCAAAAGGAGCCAAACTTCGTGAGCGCTTGGAAAACTTCCTGAAGCGCGTACAAATGAAATATGGTTACGAGCCAGTTATCACGCCTCATATTGGAAACAAAGAGCTTTATGTGACTTCTGGTCACTACGCTAAATACGGTAAGGATTCATTCCAGCCCATTAACACCCCGGCTGAAGGTGAAGAGTTCTTGTTAAAACCAATGAACTGCCCTCACCATTGTGAGATTTACAAAACAAAGCCTCGTTCATATAAAGATTTACCAATTCGTTTTGCCGAATTTGGTACAGTATATCGTTATGAGCAGAGCGGTGAGTTGCATGGATTAACTAGAGTACGTGGTTTTACCCAGGATGACGCTCACTTATTCTGTCGCCCGGACCAGCTAAAAGACGAATTCAAGAAAGTAATTGACATTATATTATACATCTTTAAAGCACTTGACTTTAAAGACTATGTCACTCAGGTATCATTGCGCGATCGAAATGATCATTCAAAATACATTGGTACTGAAGACAATTGGAATAAAGCTGAACAAGCAATTATTGAGGCATGCGAAGAAAAAGGCATGAACACCATTGTTGAATATGGTGAGGCCGCGTTCTATGGTCCTAAGCTTGACTTTATGGTTAAAGATGCCCTTGGTCGCAAATGGCAACTAGGGACCATTCAGGTTGATTACAACTTACCTGAGCGCTTTGAGTTGGAATACATAGGTAGCGACAACCAAAAGCATCGTCCGGTAATGATTCACCGTGCTCCATTTGGCAGTATGGAACGTTTCGTCGCCGTCTTGATTGAGCATACAGCAGGTAAATTCCCGTTGTGGCTAACACCTGAACAAGTGGTTATTTTGCCAATCAGCGAAAAATATAATGATTACGCAGAAAAAGTTTTAAATTTCCTAAATAATTCCGATATTCGTGCCGTTCTAGACGACCGCAATGAGAAAATCGGTAAGAAGATAAGGGACAACGAGTTAAAGCGAATTCCATATCTTCTAATTGTAGGAGAAAAGGAAGCAGCGGAAGGCAAAATTGCCGTTCGCAAGCAGGGAGAAGGAGATAAAGGCGCCATGACTCAACAAGATTTTGTTGATTTTATTAATCAGGAAGTAGAAAAAATGCTTTCTGAGATCGAACAATAAGTATTAATTAATCAAAGGAGGGTTTAACAATAGCTAGACCAAACAGAAGGCATGTGCGTCCGGTAAAACAGGAGCCTGCTCACAGAATTAACAGAAATATTAGGGTACCTCAGGTTCGACTTGTTGGCGACAATATCGAGAACCCAGGCGTTTACCCTACAATGGAAGCCATTAAGATTGCTGACGAGTTAGACTTGGATTTGGTAGAAATTTCACCAAATGCAGATCCACCCGTATGTAAGATAACGGATTACCAAAAGTTCCTTTATCAACAAAAACGCAAGCAAAAAGAGCTGAAAGCCAAAGCTGTTAAAGTTGTTGTTAAGGAAATTCGTTTCGGCCCAAATACTGATGATCATGATTATCAGTTTAAATTAAAACACGCTGAGAAGTTCCTTGGAGAAGGTGCAAAAGTAAAAGCGTTTGTATTCTTTAAAGGTCGTTCGATCTTATTTAAGGATAAAGGCGAGATTCTTTTGTTACGTTTCGCACAAGACCTTGAAGAGATTGGCAAAGTTGAGCAATTACCTAAGTTAGAAGGTAAGCGCATGACCATGTTTATTTCGCCAAAGGTAAGCGCCAAGAACAAATAGCTTATTTTTTATAACTAAATATATAGGAATAATGCCAAAAATGAAGACAAATTCCAGTGCTAAAAAGCGTTTTACAATCACTGGAAGCGGAAAAATCAAGAGGAAGCATGCCTTCAAAAGTCACATCTTAACTAAGAAGACTACGAAGCAGAAGAGAAATTTGACGTATGCTGGCACTGTTCATAAAGCTGATGAATCAAACATCAAGCTATTATTAACAATGAAGTAGACCATTTCTCAACGAGGAGAAGGAAAGATTTTTTATTTAACCAGAGTGAATTAGCTGTAAAGATTCCCGAAGGGGGCGCTAACCATTCGAAAATGATTTTAAAATGCCAAGATCAGTCAATCATGTAGCGTCAAGAGAACGACGCAGAAAGCTTTTAAAGCAAACCAAAGGTTACTTTGGACGTAGAAAAAATGTATGGACAGTTGCTAAAAACGCATACGAAAAAGGTCTTTCATACGCTTACCGCGACAGAAAGAAGAAAAAGAGTACATTCCGTGCATTATGGATTCAGCGTATCAATGCTGCTGCACGTCTTGAAGGTGTATCATACAGTAAATTAATGGGTATGTTACATGCTCAAAACATTGAAATCAACCGTAAAGTTCTTGCTGACCTAGCAATGAACCACCCGGAAGCTTTCAAAGCTATCGTTAAGAAAGCAACAAACGCTTAATATTTAATTAAGCCAAAAATACAGAAGGAGACCAAACGGTCTCCTTTTTTATTATCCATACTTTTTGATTCAGGCTTATTTACTATCTTGTGTGCTTTACATATGAAGCATGAAACAACTCAACCTGACTACACAAATAGAAGTATACGAAAACAGCAAAGAACTCAGTCAGCCAGAACAATTACTAATTGATTCAGCTAAAGAGGTTTGCCTTAAAGCTTATGCACCATACTCCGAGTTTAAAGTTGGCGCTGCCGTTCTTCTTAAAAATGGCAAGATAATTACTGGTAGTAATCAGGAAAATGCCGCTTACCCCTCAGGACTTTGTGCTGAACGCACAGCGATGTTTTATGCCAATACCCAATACCCGGAAACTCCGGTTGTTTCGATGGCCATTATCGCCATGAATAAAAATGGCATTTTAGAAAATCCGGTTGCTCCATGCGGGGCATGCCGTCAGGTTTTACTAGAAACAGAATTGAGATTTAAGCAAGCTTATAATATCCTACTAGTTGGTAAGTCATCTATCCAAAAAGTAAAAAGCAGCAAAGATTTGCTGCCGTTATCATTTGTTGGTGAAGGTTTGTTAAAGTCCGAAGACTAACAGATTACCCATTCACATTACGAAATTCCTTCCACAAATTCTCTGTCTCAGGTGTAGATGCCACAATGGTGATTGGTTCCTTTTTAACAGGATGTTCAAATTCAATTTTACGCGCATGTAACGAAATGCTTCCATCCTTATTAGAACGAGGGAAACCGTATTTTAGATCGCCACGAATAGGACAGCCTATTTTTGCTAATTGACAGCGAATCTGATGATGACGGCCCGTCTCCAAATTAACCTCGAGCATGTAATAGTTTTTCAAACCTGAAACTAATCGGTAATTCAAAATAGCTTCTTTAGAGCCATTACGAGGCTTTGGAAAAGCATAGGATTTATTCTTTTCTGAGTTTTTAAGAATGTGATGAACCAATCGACCAGTATCATTAGCAGGCAATTCAGCAACCAAAGCCCAATACGTTTTCTTAATGGTTTTTTCCTGAAACATCTTATTAAGTCGGCTCAACGCCTTGCTGGTTCGAGCAAACAAAACAACTCCACTCACAGGCCTGTCTAATCGGTGTACAACTCCTAAGAAAACATCACCAGGTTTGTTATATTTCTTTTTAATATAGGCCTTTACCCTATCGCTTAAAGTCTCATCACCCGTTTTATCACCTTGCACAATATCTGACGACGACTTATTAATCGCAATAATGTGATTATCTTCGAAAAGTATATCCAGTTTCTTCATTTTATTAACTTCCTTATCGGCCTACATTTAACTCACTTATTATTAGGCCGCAAAAATACAACTTATACTAGCAACAACAGCATATTTATTGCATTATCAATCACACAAATAATTAATACTGCTCTCTTTCATTAGGGAAGTCAACACTTTTCACATCTTCAATGTAATTTCCAACAGCCCCTCTTACCTCAGCAAACAAATTATGATAGCGTCGTAAAAAACGAGGTGAGAACTCCTGGTTAATACCTAGCATATCGTGCAGCACCAACACTTGGCCATCTACCTGATTACCTGCACCAATTCCAATAATCGGAATCTTAACTTCTTTTGCAACCTGCCCGGCCAAAGACGCTGGAATTTTCTCCAAAACAATACCAAAGCACCCGGTATCTTCCAATAAGTGTGCATCTTGTATTAATTTTTCTGCTTCCTCCTCCTGCTTGGCTCGTACCGTATATGTTCCGAACTTATGAATTGATTGTGGCGTAAGTCCTAAATGCCCCATCACAGGTATACCAGCTGATAAAATGCGCTCAACAGATTCTATAATTTCACTTCCGCCTTCTAATTTCACCGCATCAGCAGCCGTTTCTTTCATTATCCTAATTGCGGAAGTTAAAGCCTCTTTGGAGTTTCCCTGATAGGTACCAAATGGCATATCAACCACCACTAAGGAACGCTGAACCGCTCGCACAACCGAAGCGCCATGATAAATCATCTGATCAAGCGTAATCGGAAGCGTGGTTTCCCAACCTGCCATCACATTTGAAGCGGAATCACCTACTAATATGACATCCACACCTGCACTATCAACAATCTTTGCCAATGAATAATCATAAGCTGTGAGCATGGCAATCTTTTCATCACGCATTTTCATCTCACTCAAAACATGAGTAGTAACCTTCTTACGTCTCTCTTGTGCTACTGACATAACTATGTTTTATCAAATAGGTGAATAATTACAAATAGACATTGTATTCTTAGTATTGATAGCATTTTCATCTATCAAAGGCGACAAAGTTAATAATTTGTTATGAGCAAAACAGAGTAATCAATGTTCAAAATCAATAATAAAACATGAATTAGAAACACATTTACAGCTCTACATCATTACACAACCCATCCTTATTTACTTACAATGAGCAGTACATATATAAATAGCCCGCACCACTCTTCGTCTATAATTAATGGTTACAATCAAAATAAAAACAAAACGGGCAACTACTTATACACAATAGCACTCTGATTTTGTCAGATGGCCAAACGACTAATTCTCAAATTATATGCACCAACAAGCATCCTTTGACACCAAGATGAAAACATACATCCCAACATTGAAGTAGATTATCGAAAAATCATTGCTGTTTTTTAATAAAAATGACACTCACACACGATTTCAAGCCTTTTTTAAATGAACTTTCAAAACTCAAATCATCGAGCATAGCAATTGCATGATACTTTCAGTAACTTTATTAACCAGCAGAGTGATGTAAGTTATGTTATTATCTGGATATTTATCAATCTAAATTTGAATAAAAAACACAACATTTGCCATCTCATAAAACACTAAAAAATGTCAACCTCAAAACAAGATGCCTTGCATTACCACGAAAATGGAAGGCCTGGAAAAATAGAAGTTATTCCAACCAAACCGTACAGCTCTCA
Source organism: Carboxylicivirga marina (assembly GCF_016612505.1). GTDB lineage: Bacteria > Bacteroidota > Bacteroidia > Bacteroidales > Marinilabiliaceae > Carboxylicivirga > Carboxylicivirga marina. The sequence continues at coordinate 86,797 of NZ_JAENRR010000011.1, read as the reverse complement.
ACTGGATTTATCTTTAGCATATTCACCTGGTGTAGCTGAGCCGTGCAAAGAAATCGAACAAAACCCAGATGATGCCTATCGTTATACAGCCAAAGGAAACTTGGTAGGTGTGATATCAAATGGAACTGCAGTACTCGGACTGGGAGATATTGGGGCGCTTGCAGGTAAACCGGTAATGGAAGGCAAAGGATTACTTTTTAAGGTATTTTCCGATGTTGACGTATTTGACATTGAAGTAGATGAAAAGAATGTAGATGACTTTGTGAAAGTTGCCAAAGCTATAGCTCCCACTTTCGGGGGTATCAACCTGGAGGACATTAAGGCTCCTGAATGCTTCGAGATTGAAACCCGACTGCAGGAAGAACTGGACATCCCGGTTTTTCATGATGACCAGCACGGAACAGCCATTATCTCAGCTGCCGGCCTTCTTAATGCTGTTGAAGTCGCGGGCAAAAAACTGGAAAACATTAAAGTGGTAGTTAACGGCGCAGGTGCCTCAGCCATTATGTGTTCAAAACTTTATATCAGCCTGGGCGTTAAGCGTGAAAATGTGTGGATGCTTGACAGTAAAGGCTTGATGACCAAAAGCAGAACCAACCTGAACAAATATAAAATTGAATTTGCTCAGGACAGTGAACTGTCAAACCTTGAAGATGTGATTAAAGGAGCTGATATGTTTCTTGGCTTATCAAAAGGGAACATCCTAAGTAAAGATATGATCAAAAGCATGGCTGCCAATCCTATTGTTTTTGCCTTGGCCAATCCGGTACCAGAAATCGATTATGAAGATGCCATTTCGGCAAGACCCGATATAATTGTAGCAACAGGCCGTTCTGATTACCCTAATCAGGTGAACAATGTTTTGGGATTTCCTTTTATATTCAGAGGAGCATTAGATGTAAGAGCTAAAGCCATTAATGAAGACATGAAAAAGGCGGCGGTGTATGCATTGGCCGAATTAGCAAAAAAAGACGTACCAGATCAGGTTAATGCAGCTTACAAGAGTCAGAACCTCATCTTTGGCAAAGACTACATCATACCCAAACCTCTTGATCCAAGACTAATAACAGAAGTAGCTCCGGCTGTAGCTAAAGCCGCCATGGAATCAGGTGTGGCTCGTCTTGACATTGTTGATTGGGACCAATATAAGATTGAACTGATGAAGCGCATGGGCATCTACAATAAGCTTGTTCGTGACATTAGAACACGCGCTAAATCTGATAAAAAACGCATCATCTTCTCGGATGCCGACAACTTTAAAGTTCTTAAAGCCGTTGAAGTGGTTCGCTCACAAAAGATTGCTGAGCCGATTTTATTAGGTGATCGTCAAAAAATTGAGGAGATTGCCAATGAAAACAACCTCAATGTACTTGACTTACCAATTATTGACAATAAAGCAAAAGAGCAGGCCGAGAAAAGAAGAGAATACGCTGAAATCCTCTATCAGAAACGTCAGAGGAAAGGATTAAACAGAGAAGAGGCATTGTATCAGATGCTCGATCGGAACTACTTTGGTACCATGATGGTTGAAGTGGGTGAAGCCGATGGTTTTATAGGTGGTTTTTCCAATAAGTATGCAGACACCATTCGACCTGCATTACAAATATCTGGTACTAACAATACACTGAACCATATTGCAGGCATGTACATAGTAATGACCAAAAAAGGGCCTTACTTTTTTGCCGACACAACAGTAAACTATCAACCAGCAACACGCACTTTGGCAGATACAACACTACTGACTGTTAATGAGGTTAAGAAGTTTAACATTGAACCTGTTGTAGCCATGGTTTCATATTCGAATTTTGGTTCAACACGCGAAGGAAGCCCTAAACGTGTTCGAAATGCTGTTGATTACCTACATGAAAATTATCCGGATATATTAGTAGATGGAGAAATGCAAGCCAACTATGCCTTTAATGCCGAATTAAGAGCTAAACGCTTTCCTTTTTCTAAGTTAGGAAATAAAGAGGTCAATACCGTTATCTTTCCGAGCTTGAGTTCTGGTAATATTGCTTATAAAATGATGCACGAATTAGGCCAGGTTGAAATTATCGGCCCTATCTTGCTTGGTATCAGAAAACCAATTCACGTGCTACAACAGCAAAGTTCGGTACGCGAGATTGTTGACATGGCCGCCATCACAGTAGTTGATGCACAAACCAAAGAAGACAAAATTATTGAATTATAATAAAAAAACTGAGCTTAAGTAATTACTTAAGCTCAGTTAAATTCCCTATCTATTATTTTTAGTCCAGTGCCCTAAAGCTACTTTCGATTTCAGCCGATACGCGCCCCATCACATCTTCAAAACAATCTGTACCGTTCACGACGGCAACGTCATGAATTTCTTTATACTTCTCAATTACCGGAATCGTTTTGTTGGTATGATCTTCTAGCCGCTGAACGATTTTAGCAGTACTCGAATCGTAAGGCATGCACTGATCAGTTTTACTGCGATTATCAAGCCTTCGAACCAATTCAAGCGTTTCTACATCCAATTCAATAATCTTATTTATAATGGCATCGTGCTTCATTAAAATACCATCCAAGATATAGGACTGCACCAGGGTTCGCGGATAACCTTTAAAAATGAAACCCTTGGCATTATTCGACTGCTTCATTTTTCGCTCAATCAACTGAATCACAATCTCATCAGAAACCAATTGCCCATTATCATACTTTTCCTTAACCTGCTTTCCCAGCTCCGTTCCTTTTGATATCTCCTCATCCAGCATGTCACCGGTCGAAACAAATTCAAGGTTGTATTTTTCAGCAATCGCTCTTCCTAATGAACCACGACCAGAACCCGGCGAACCAAACAGCACAATATTCAGCTGCTTTTTCTCTACTTCCTTATTGACGGCAATACTTATTTCGGTGGTTACTTTTTTAATCTCCTGTACACCATCTATCGCTTTATAATTTCCCTTCTCTCGGTAAAAATCTAATACCGGCTTGGTTTTCTCATCATATTCTCGCAATCGATTACGAATCACCTCATCGTTATCATCTAAACGACCAGAAGTTTCGCCACGCAACAACAAACGCTTAACCGACTCCTCTTCCGGAACCTCAATGCTAATCAGCAAATCTAGCTTTGTATTCAACTTAATCATCAAACCTTCAAGTATATAAGCTTGTACGAAAGTTCGAGGGAAGCCATCAAACAAGAATCCATTAGCGTCAGGATTATTCTTAATCGTTTTTTCGATTATCTGAACGATTATCTCATCAGATACCAGGCCTCCGCGTGCAATAATGGTCTTAGCCTCAAGACCCAGCTTTGTTTCTTCAGCGAGTTCCTTACGAAGAATATCACCTGTGGAAATGTAGAAAAGATTATACTTTTTAATTAAGAATTCGGATTGAGTGCCTTTACCCGCACCCGGTGGGCCAAAAAGAGCAATGTTTAGCATAGCACTGATTTTTAGGATGTACGTGATTAAAATTGAGACACTTGAATATATTAATTTATTTTGACGCAAGCAAGACAACTGTAAGTTGAAAGTTTACGACACTCAATTTTGGGTAAAGAATGCGCTACGATAGAGCTATTATGGCGATAGTCGATGTGTTTTTACTTAGTACGTAGTTGACAAAAAAGCCTGATAAAAAAATGCTTTACTCCCGGGCTTTAATCAGTCTGACTTTAGGGATTACTTATTACTTAACCTGACAGCACTGGCTTTAATGCAAATTAGAACCATCCATCAAGCTCTAAAAACGATTATATGGATTACGAGGGAACACCATGGGCGTAAAACCAGGAGTAGGGTTGTAAAATACCGGGTTCTTACTTACACCAAAGGAAACCTCTGCTCTAAAATTATCGGTAAAACGATACCCCACATAAGTAGAAGCCCCATAATTATTTAAACCTTGTAAACTAGAGTTATTGCTTTCGGGAATGTTCGTATTAAGAAAAACAGCAGCTCCTGCATACACTTTATCGCTAATAAGGTAAGTTCCTTGCGCATAAACACCGAACTGCAACATGGTCTCGTCTAACGTTAGCTTTGTAGCATCTACCTGACCTAATGCCGGAATGTTATAATAATTGGTTCGACTAAGGTAAGGCATTATATCTACCTGAAATTTTTTAGCGGGCATAATTGACCACTGCGGTGCCAGGTATGTATTAAAACCATACATGCCTTCTAAATTCGAAAATGCACTTATACCTACATTCATACTAAAATCAGCAACAGGCAATGAATCTTTACTTAATTGCAGTTCATCAGCAGAAACACCAAGAAGCTTATTATCAAACTGCTCTTCTTGTGCACTCACCAAGCTAATCAATCCAAATAATATTATTCCAATGAAGCTTAATCGCATGTGTTACTTTCTTTTAAGAATTGAGCCATAAACTTACAAAAATCACACCAAGCACCAATTATTCAGTTGTAATTTTCAAACCCGAATCATCCAATCCAAAATGAAATTCCGACATTTATTTCTACTATTATTCACGTCACCCTGTTTTATTCATCTATCTATAGTATATTTTTTGTTTTTTTATCCTCCCTACCCTATTTGTATGCTTAATAACATGTTCATTTTTCATCATTACTGACTTTCATCATCAAATACAGATTTTTCTATTAGCATCTTGCATGCATCAAAATATTAATAGACAACCATGAATCGATCAGTTACTTTAAATCCCAATCCTCTTGCCAGATATTTACAGAAGTCAGCTTCTGAATTTACCAAAGAGGACATTATACAATATATGGAGGCCAACGAAATAAGAATGCTCAACTTCAGATATGTTGCTGAAGATGGACGTTTGAAAAGCCTCAACTTTGTTGCTTCAAGCCGCGAACATCTTGACGCTATATTATCAGCGGGTGAGCGTGTTGACGGCTCAAGTCTGTTTTCATTTATGGAAGCAGGCAGCAGTGACTTATATGTAGTCCCACGCTACAGAACAGCCTTTCTAAATCCATTCTCCGAAATTCCATCAATTGAAATATTATGCTCGTTTTACGATCATAAAGGCCAGGCCTTAGAGTCAGCCCCTGAAAACATTCTGCGGAAAGCCCACAAGCACTTCATGACTTCGACAGGCATGAGCATGAAGTTCTTAGGCGAATTAGAATACTACGTCAATAGCGAGCGCACCAGCAACTTCCCCGCATCTGATCAAAAGGGATATCACGAATCAGAGCCCTTTGCCAAATTTGAATCCATGCGTAAAGAAGCTTTGAAGCTGATTGCCCAATGTGGTGGTCAAATTAAGTATGGACATGCCGAAGTGGGCACTTTCACAGCTGGCAATGAAGCATATGAACAACACGAAATAGAGTTTCTGCCAACAGAGCCTGAGTTTGCAGCCGACCAAATGTTGATTGCCAAATGGGTACTGCGTATGTTGGCTGAGAAACTCAATGTTGAAATTAGTTTTGCACCTAAAATCACTGTTGGTAAAGCGGGTAGCGGACTACACTTCCACATGTTGGTTGAAAAAGATGGCAAAAACATCATGCTGGCCGAAACAGGTCTTAGCGACGTGGCCCAAAAAGTGATTGCTGGAATTTTAGATATGGCTGATGCCTTAACAGCCTTTGGTAATACCATTCCTACTTCATACCTACGCCTTGTACCTCATCAGGAAGCGCCAACGAATATTTGCTGGGGCGACAGAAACCGTTCTGCACTTGTTCGTGTACCACTCGGGTGGACTGGCGGTGTTGAGAAGATGATTTTTGATGCTAACCCTAACATTGATTTAAAACCAGCCGATACAGACAGCAAGCAAACTGTCGAGTTTCGTGCTCCTGATGGTTCAGCCAATATTCACTTAACCATAGCAGGCCTGATTACTGCCGCTGAGCATGGTCTTAATTTACCAGATGGATTAGAAAGAGCCGAAAAACTATATGTTAACGGTAACATTTTTAATCAGATGCCAGAAGGCGGCTTGGAGCAATTACCTACATCGTGTTTTGAATCGGCAGAGCGACTTGAAGCTAAACGTCAGCTATTTGAAGCTAACAATGTATTTCCTGAACGTGTTATCAGCCATACTATTGAAAAGCTAAAGCAATTTGATGATAAGGACTTGAGTGAGCGCTTATATGGAAAAAATGATGCTATTAAAGAATTAGTATTGGAGTACATTCATTGTCAATAATAAAACCAGAATCTTTATATATTCCGCATTGCGAGGCAATGCTTTATTTACTTAGTATTTGCACAACTAAACCTGTTGAGGGTCGGGAAATAATTGCCCGACCCTTTACATTTTTATAGCCTAATGAAGGATGCCAAAAGACGAAAGAGAGAAGCCCCTGGCCATTAAGTATTCTACTACCCTACCTTAAGCTAAGTAACTCTTGCCACCTTAACTTATCAACTCATTCCAAAATACACTATCTTTGATTGCAACCTTAAAATTATTACAATGGCAATTATTGGCACACTAGCAACACTGAACAAACAAAGTTCCGAACACTTTCGTAAGGCACTCAACTATCTTGAAAATACCGATTTGGATGCCCTATTCAATAAGGTAGCAATTGATAAACCACTGGAAGTAGAGATTGATGGCCGCTCTGTTTTTGCCATCTTTCAAACCTACGAAACAAAAGGTATAGAAGAGGCCAACATGGAAGGTCATCGGAAATACATCGACCTGCAATACATCCACAAGGGCATTGAGCAAATATTGGTGTCACCAACTAGCCGAATGGTCAAAGAAGGCCCATATAGTGAAGACAAAGATCTACATTTTTCAAAAGTGGCCGATTACTCCAGCTTCAGACTAAGCAACGGCATGGGTTGCATTCTTTTTCCGGAAGATTTGCATGCTCCCTGCATTAACATTGATGCACCAAGTAAAGTAGAGAAAATTGTGATAAAAATTGCTATTGATAAATAAAAAGAAAACCCGGTAAGCCATTACACTTAACCGGGTTAATATTATCAGCCATAAGTGCAATTAGCGATAATCGTCCTACTTATTAATGCAAACCTTTAGTTTTTCTCTGGGTAAGAAAACACAAATAAACTCACATCACATTAATAAAATCATGACATTCGTCACAGACCACTTGGTCGCCCTACAGCCACTGCGATAGAACAACATAAGCAACTCACATTTTTTCCTATCGCACAAAATTGGTGTATATTTTCGCTTCTTGTTCGGGTGCTTCAACACTTGCTTTACCCGCCTCAATCAGTTTTAAAAGATAGGCCATATTCTTACCCAACACGCGCATTATCTGAACACCTTCTTTATCTTGCAACACTTCCCCGGGCGTTGTTCCGTGAATCACATTCCAATAGTTGGAAGTTGGAATGAACATTTCGGCATAATTAAGGAAATTATTCATCTCATTAAACGTAGGCAATCCGCCTGAGCGCCGAACGGCTGCTAGACTGGCTCCCACTTTATGACGAAACAAGTTACCGTTTGAACCGGATACATAAAAAGCACGATCGAGAAATGCTTTTATATTAGCACTTAAGGCAGCATAGTGCACCGGCGAGCCAAAGAGCATTCCATCAGCATTTTTCATCAACTGAATCCATTCATTTACACCATCTGTTTTGATGATGCATTTTTCATCTTTATTCTCGCGACACTTGCCACAGGCCAAGCAGCCTTTAATACCTTTATTGCCCAAGTGAACAATTTCTGTTTCAATACCCTGCATCTCCAACTGCTCACATACAATTTTTAAGGCGTGATAAGTATTTCCTTCCTTCTTGGGACTTCCGTTAAATGCGACTACCTTCATCATTTTGTTTGGTTAATTGATTAAACACTAACTATTCAATGCAAAATTAGAGATTAATAAACGCATGTCAAATAATAAGGCACCAATGGATAATAGCTAATCCCTAGTTAATCAGCTAAGGGCAATGTAAAATAGAAGCCCGAACCTTCGCCAACAACTGATTCTACCCATATTTTCCCTCCCATCAATTCAACATGTGCTTTTGAAATAGCTAAACCTAAACCCGTGCCACCATCATTATCGCCGTAGTTTATTTTACTAAAACGATTAAAAATTAGCTTATGACTTTCAGGCTCTATACCCCTTCCACTATCTTTCACAAAAAACTTCACCATCCCATCCTTCGGTTCACAAACACCGAACTTCACATATCCTTTTTTAGTATTCTTAAGTGCATTGCCTATCAAGTTAGTCAAGACCTGCCTGAGTTTAACCTCATCGGTATGCATCAATAAAGCACTGCCTTGCTTACACTCATATGACAGCTCTATTTCCTTGTTATAAAACTGCACCTTAAAGGCAGCTATCAATTCTTCCAGCATTTTGTTTATATCTACTTCACACACCTCAACATCTACCATGTTAGCCTCAATCTTTGATATATTCACCAAATCATTAATAATGGAAAGCAGCTGATTGGCACTACTCAGAATAAGACCAAGGTATTGCGATTGTTCTTCCCTGCTAAACATATCATGCTGCAGGACTTCTGAAAATCCTACTATACTATTCATTGGTGTTCGAATCTCATGACTGATATTAGCCAAAAATGCCGATTTTAAACGATCACTCTCCTCTGCTTTTTCTTTCGCCCCTATCAATTGAACCTCTGCTTCTTTGCGCCTCTGAAGCTCTAAATGAAGCTCTTTGATTTTTTTATTGACCATGAGTTTTAATGACCAGGTCCATAGGCTCACCAGCAATACAATAGCAATTAATACAGCTATCGTTATGTAGTAAAATCGATAATTTTGTTTTGGTGAGAAGCGCAACCATTTATTTTGAATCTCGAGTCGTTCCTTTGCCGATATCTTATTAATTGCCTTGTTAAGTATATTCAATAACACTTCAGAATCGTTCCTGACTGCTATACGAGCACCTGCTTCAGCAGGCTCAACAAAGGCGACCTTCAAATGGCTATAACCCTGAGATGATATAATATGGTAGAGTGGTGCCAGGTCGTCATAGATGCCATCGATTTTTTTGGCCGATAAAAGCTCAATCCCTTCATCTAGAGTTTGAATGGGGATTACAAGGTGCTCTGGAATTTTATTACGAATAGCGATTAAATGCTGACTCCCACGCTTGGCCGCGATACGCTGATATTGTATATTATCAAAATTCTGAATTGTATTTTCCTTATAAGTGACCAGAGCTAAGGGATCTTTAAAAAAGGCATCCGTAAAGTTTAGCCTGCTTTTTCTTTCCTCTAACGGCGTGGCATTAATCACACCATCAACTTCATGATTCATGGCTTTACCTAAAGCTTCATCCCAGGTAGAACCCTCAAGTCTGATTTGAACACCAATATGCTTTTGGATAAGTTGAATTAAATCAATATTCAATCCTTTTAACTGACCATCATTATCCATATAATTGAGTGGTGCATAGGTATTATCCACAGCTAGTACAATCTCATTATGCTGTTTGAGCCATTTCTGCTCCTCATCGCTCAACTTTAAAGCTCCCTTCTCCCCTGAATCACAGGCATACTGCACACCAACAAGAATCAAACACACAACAAGAACCGTCTGACTAAGTCGATTGAATATCATTTTTCCAGTTTTTTTCATGAGACGTACTGAACATACTAACAATATCAATAAAATCAAAGCCTTAGCTCATTTTTCCCTTAAAATGAATTGTTGCAGAAATGTTTTGAAATCAGCATTCAATTCTGAAGAGCAAAAGGACATGAAGACGAACACCGAATATAATTTAACACTGCTGACTGAACAACACATAGCGACTCAATACAGATGATTACCTGATACATACCTACACAACACACCATCAACAACCTTGCTATACCAGCATGACTTTGAACTGGTTTTCTACACGAAAGTCTCACCAAAGCCATACACTACCAACGTTAGTCAAACAAAATCATATTTTTATCAAAATATTAGAGGCGTTAATCAAGGTAAGCCAAATCGATATTAATATTTATTGTTAATTTAATAATCAATAAAAAGCACGAATCACAGCTGCCCTTCGGTCTGCAAACTATCCGGTCAGCGTGGTTCGCGCTCATTGTAGAACTGTAAAGATAAATAAAATGAAAAACATGCATGACGAAAGCATCCCGAAGGATGTGATTGATCAGGTTAAAGTAAAAGTAGAAGAGATTCAGACCTTGATGAGTCCCTTCTTTATTACCCTGACTACTGAACAAAGACAGAAAATGTTAAAGATGGGCGAAAAGGCTTTGAGCTTTGTAACTAACGCCAATAGCTTAAGTAAAGAGCACCCTGAATTGATACCATCGTTTATTACTCAGGAAGATTTTGACATTGATGTAGCAGACGCAACAGAGTTGCTACCCCTGGAAAATAATTTATTAACGCTGGCCAGTCAGGTTAACGACACAGCCATGATTGCAGGTAGCGAAGCCTATAACAATGCCTTGCTATTTTATAACAACGTAAAGCTGGGCGCTAAAAACAATGTACCGGGCGCCAAAGAAGTTTACGATGAATTAAAAACGCATTTCCCTCGCCGAAAGCGTAAAGTTGAAACCGAAGAAGTTTAAGTAATTAAATCCGGAAGCAGACCTCCGGATTTTTTTGTTTTATACCAATTGTATTTTAAAAAACTTAGTGCTAGTGCGAATTTGTAATTCGTGCTTATTTTGAAGAAGGCACTGATTCCAAATCAGCGCTAGCAGCTTATCTCACTCCTTGCAACTTTTATCAATACCTCTTTATAAGCCCATAAGTCATCTTGGTGCACTATTAAACAGACGAAAAACCTGACATGCTCTTACTCAACCAACATCAACATATAGGCTATTGAAGCTGACATACGACCTTACTTTGACCAAAATTTTATCCACATTAGCATCAACCAAGATGCCATTTTAGCTCAAAGTTGAACCTAAAAAGACCAAATTATTTGCTAAGAAGATCAGGTTTACCTCATCGAGGCTATTGGAATTATATCTTGTGAAGGTCAAAGTAGGGGTTATTACCCATCAATCGTGAGATTATACAGCATCAATCTTGAAGCAAAACCTGACAAGCATGGTGCAACTACACAGACTCTTGAATTTGCAGGGGATATAAACTGGCCATGCCCTACATCACCACTGAACTTAAAACAGATTGATTTCGAACGTAATACAGTCAGTACTTTGAGCTTAACCAAGACTGTCACTGAGCTTTTGAAAGAGTACTATGTGGACACCAGGGGTAAAGTTCACTCCAATCAATATAATAAAATCCAGTTCACATTTTGCTAATCGGATACCGACTTCACGGCAATCGCATTTAAAAGGAATTTATTTTTTGTATTGTATAATACCGACATAAGCAGCGTAGTTTGGGCCCCATTGACATAAACGGAGGGAAGAAAAATTTGATGCCAAGCTGTTAATCTTTAAATTTTTCCCGTAGAGTTGTCATAATGGGTAAACGAGTGCTTCGGTCGGCGGCTTTTTTCTCCCCTTTTTTGAGCTGGAGGGAAAAAGGGGAAGCCTCAACGGCTTGAGTTGTAAAACAATTTCTTAAATGCGATTGCCGTGATACCGACTTTGCCAACCATGTATTAGCAGATGGAACACTATAGTTTTGAACGGCATATAATTTAGGAAAGATCAGTATTGAGTCTAAGGGGTATTTGTTCTTTACTCTAAAAAACCTTTAACTATCTGGCATCACCATCACATCTTTTTAAAAGTGAAAAAAGACCAGTTCAACAGTCTTAATAAATCGTATATTCATGCATCATTTACTAAACTCAGAAGAAAAATATAAACATACTATCATGAAACAGTTTTTAATACTATCAACACTCTTTTTATTAGTTTCTGCATCCTACGCACAAGAGAAGAAACCATTGACCTATGATGATATTCTTAAGTGGAACAGGATTACGGAAAAATCAATCTCTAATGATGGGAATTATATAGTTTATAAAGCTGAACCATGGAAGGGTGATGCAGTTTTAAAAATTATTGATAAGCTTGGTGCTGAACTGAGCGCGGTTGCTGGAGGAAACGATGCTGCCATTAGTCATCATTCAACGCATGTTGCTTTTAAAATTGAACCCGAAAAGGATGTGGTAAGAGACTTAAAGTTGAAAAAAACGAAGAAGGATAAGATGCCGTTGAATAAGCTGGGCATCTACAATCTGAAAACGAAAGCATTGGACACCGTTCCAAACTTAAAATCCTTCAAGCTACCAAAGCAATGGGATGGTTTTATGGCTTATCAAACCCAAACGGAAATTTTGAATGACACAACTTTACAGGAAGTAAAAGAGGAGTCGAAGGAAAATGGCTTTATGCTTAATGTCAGAAATCTGACAAGCGGAGAAATAATGCAGTTTCCCTATGTCACAGATTATATTTTTGCCAAGCACAAAGAAGTGATTGCTTTTGTGTCGACAGGCGCTGACAACGAAATGGAACCAGGCATCTACTATTATAACTTATTGGATGCAGTTCAAACAGCCGTCTTAACCGGAAAAGGAAAATATAAACAGCTTACTTTAAATAAAACGGGAAGTAGCCTGGCATTTTTAGCGGATACAAGCCAAAGCAAAAAGCCAGCTTATCAGCTGTATTTATGGAACCAGAATGACGGTTTGAACGAATTAGCATCAACCAATACCAAAGGCATTGAAGAGGGGTGGCAGATTAGTGAGCATGGTCAATTAAAAATTGCCGATAAAACAAAGCGCGTTTATTTTGGCCTTGCTCCGGTTAAACCTGAAAAAGATACAACGAAATTGGATGAAGAAATTCCTGAATTGGACGTATGGCACTGGAATGAACCCATATTACATACCGAACAGCTTACTACTAAAAAAGATGATTTAACAAAATCCTATTTAGCGGTTTATCATCTGGATAATAATAAGATCGTTCAGCTGGAGCAAAAATCAGATTCTGATATTGAATGGATTAACGAAGGTAATTCCGATTACCTGGTAGCCTATTCGAATTTGCCATATGCAGTACAAAGAATGTGGGAAGGTTACCCTGAGCATAACGACTTCTACCTGGTCAATATCAATACCGGCGAACGGAAAATGTTTAAGCAAGATGTCAGAGCTTATCCAAGTGCTTCTCCAAACGGCAAGTATATATATTGGTACAATGCCATGGATACAACATGGAATACTTATCATATCAATAAGGGCATTGAGTATAAAATAAGCACAGCAAATGCTATTCAGTGTGCTGACGAAATCAATGACATACCTAATCCGGCTAGCAGCTACGGCACTGGTGGCTGGTTAGTAAATGACGAAGCGTTATTGCTCTACGATAGATTTGATATCTGGAAGGTTGATCCTGAAAATAAAACGGCACCTGTAAACATAACTGTTGATGGCGGAGAATCTAAAACCTCCTATCGATTGATTGATTACGATAAGGCCTATCACGGTTTAATTGATGAAGACTATAAAGGCATTGATGTTTCTAAACCGCTTTATTTAATAGGCCATAATGAAGTTTCAAGAGAGGATGGGTTTTATAAAACAACTATTAAAAACAGAAAATCGCCTAAAGTTCTTCTATCGGGTCAATATCGATTAACAGCACCAACCAGGGCGAAAGATGCCAATGTCTTAGTTTATACAAAAGAGGATTTCCAGGAGTTTCCAAACCTTTCAGTGACTGAAAATGACTTCAAGAAATCAAAAGCTGTCAGTGATGTCAATCTAAAGCAAAAAGATTTCCTTTGGGGCACAAAGGAATTATACACCTGGACATCACTTGACGGACAACAACTGGAAGGCTTATTGGTAAAACCTGCCAACTTTGATCCCAATAAAAAGTATCCGTTGATAGTAAATTTCTATGAAAAATCATCGCAACGCTTGTATCATCATCAGATTCCTGAAGCGCATCGCTCAACCATCGATTATCATTACTATGCGAGTCATGATTATGTGATATTTAATCCGGATGTTTATTATAAGGAAGGGTATCCGGGAGAATCGGCTTTCAACTGTGTGATGCCGGGTATTTCGCAATTAATAGCAGAAGGGTTTATTGATGAAAAAGCCATAGCCGCTCAGGGACATAGCTGGGGAGGTTACCAGGTCGCTTATCTGGCTACCAGAACAAACCTGTTTGCAGCCATTGAATCAGGTGCGCCGGTTGTTAACATGTTCAGTGCCTATGGCGGCATACGATTATGGACAGGCAGGAACCGTTCGTTCCAGTACGAACACACACAAAGCCGGATTGGTAAATCAATCTGGGAATCTCCTCTAAGATACCTTGAAAACTCACCTTTGTTTACAGCTGATAAGATTACAACGCCCATGTTAATCATGCACAATGAAGACGATGGCGCTGTCCCATTTAGCCAGGGTGTTGAGTTTTTTATTGCTTTAAGACGATTAAAGAAAGAAGCATGGCTACTAAATTATAATGATGCTGATCATTGGCCGACTTTAGTGCGCGACAAGTATGATTTCCAGGTAAGATTAGCACAGTTTTTTGATCATTATCTAAAAGGAGAACCCATGCCAAGATGGATGAAAAAAGGCATTCCGGCGGTAGATAAAGGATTGGATTTAGGATATTAGTGAGCATTCAAAGTTCTAGTAGAAAAAGCGCAGATCAATTTGATTTGCGCTTTTTGGTATCTCTTTAGGACATGTAGTTATCAATGTTGAGGAATCTCAGTGAACGGATATTTCTAGAGTTCAATATTATAACATATATTTTACTGCATAAGAGTTAGAGACCTATAAATATCATAGCATAACATTCAATCCTCAATCACACCTGATACCTTTTGTAACAAATGAGATTCCCTGTTGTCCGGTTGTTGATATCATTACAGCTTCAAACAAGGGTTCGATAGATTGATGAGTTGCGCTCCAGTCAAATAAAAAATGGTTCTGTATGGATTAGAGTGGGTAAGCCCAAGAATTACCCTATGGCCTTGGCTGGTGAGCCATAAAACAAGGTTGTATTTGACGTTTAAGAATCGTTTTCTGTTCGAACGAAGTGAGTTTAAACGATTCCAGTCATTCAACCGTAGTTTTATGAGCTTATGCAGGCGTAGCCAAAGATTTTTTTGCTTGCGTTTTTTCATCTGTGAAAAAATGAAGTCGGGGTTTGGGGTTGAAAACCCCAGAATGATAGTAAGAATATTACCCACTAAATATCATATTGAGCCAATAATTAAATCTTCAATGGGAACACGTTTTCGCGGTGCAGGCGCTTCGGCCGGATAGCCAATTGGCAAAAGCGCAACCGGAACAATGTTATTATCCCAGCCAAACAGTTGCTGAATAGCCTGTTCATTCATTAGTTTCATCCAACAGGTGCCTAGTCCGAAATCAAGTGCCCGCAGCACAATGTGCTCAATGGCAATGGCCACATTAAAAGCAACCGAATGAGAAAGCACGTTAAAACCGAGTGCCGACTTTTTATGAGTCGTTTCATTTAGTATCGTTGTTAACCTATTATCGAACACACCAATGTCTGCCAAATCCTGCACTCCTGAGGTACGTCCATCAATATAGCCTTGCACATCGGCACAAACCACAAGCACCACAGGCGCCTGTGAAACAAACTTTTGATCATAGGCCAAGGCCTGAAGCTGCTCCTTGGTGGCTTTATCTTTTACAATTTTAAAGCGCCAGGGTTGCGAATTACAACCCGACGGCGCTAAGCGTGCAGACTCTAGTAACTCCATGATGATACTATCGTTAATGGCTTCCGGTTTAAACTGTCGAATACTACGGCGACTCTCAATGGCTTCTTTAGTACTTAATACTTGCATCGTTTCTGTTCAACTGATTTGCCTGCAAAGAAAATAAAAATGAAGATGAGATGGCTTATCGTCATATAAAAACGCCAGCGCTTCAAACGAAATAATTATACATTACCATGGTTTGGAAAGACAATTTTCCATTCCGTAAACTACACTTCCATTGACAGGCTTATAAACTGGTTTTATAAATTAATTTCACTGCATTACTTTAATAGAAACTACTACGCAAGCGTATTTATTCGCTCAATATTTGGAGGCACAAGTAGTAGCTTATTAATAACCTGAGTTCGATTAAAATTAACCAGCTCATATTTTATTAAATGATTGATATACAATATAAATTTTTGAAGCATAGCGAGCTATGGTGATAAAATTTGACGCTGTAGAACAGTTTTTTATTCAAAGCGTAGCAATTCCACTTACCAACAGCAATTTTCTTCGTGTAATCGACTCAAAATAGCCCGCTATTCTTTCGTCAATGCACTTGAAACTCACTATTTGTAAGCGTTATGAGTTCAAAATTTTACGTTGAACTCAGGATAGCAAACATGCTGCAAAAGAAGTAACGTCGAAAACGAAATGTATAGTTATGTGGACGTAATGGTTGACTTTTAAAGTATATTATTCTAAAATTATATTTTACTACTACTTCTACAATTTAAATTCAACATTTTTAACTATAAAAAAATAACTATGAGACTATTAGCATTATTTATTCTAGCTGTGTTTATAACATCAAGCAGCTATGCTCAAGAAAAGCCTAACATTGTTTTAGTTTTCCTCGACAACTTCGGCTATGGGGAACCTGGTTTTAATGGCGGCGGAATTACGCGTGGAGCTGCCACTCCCAATATGGATCAACTAGCTTCTGAAGGAATGCGTTTAACCAATTTCAATGTAGAAGTACAGTGCACGCCTTCCCGATCTGCAATTATGACGGGACGCTATGCAATCAGAAGTGGAAACGCAACCGTTCCTTTGGGAGAAGGCATTTACGGTTTGGTTAAGTGGGAAGTTACTATGGCTGAAATGCTCTCAGACGTAGGTTATGCTACCGGAATGTATGGTAAATGGCACCTTGGAAGAACCGAA
This sequence comes from Carboxylicivirga marina, assembly GCF_016612505.1. Lineage (GTDB taxonomy): Bacteria > Bacteroidota > Bacteroidia > Bacteroidales > Marinilabiliaceae > Carboxylicivirga > Carboxylicivirga marina. The sequence goes on along the minus strand of NZ_JAENRR010000011.1, from coordinate 69,990 downwards.
GGTCGATTCCCAACCGATCAGGGCTTTGATGAATGGTATGGTATCCCAAATTCTACCGATGAGTCAGCTTATACTTCGTTGGATGGTTTTGCAGAAAGTGGACTGCCGGAAACGTATGTGATGGAAGCTAAAAAAGGGAAAACTCCAAAGAAAGTAAGACCTTATCGCTTAGATTATCGTCCATTAATTGACCGAGACTTAACCAACAAGGCAATTGATTTTATGGAGCGACAAGCAAAAAAGAAAAAACCATTCTTTTTATATCTGCCTTATACAGCTACTCACTTTCCAACTATGCCACATCCCGATTATGATGGCAAAACCGGGAATGGTCCCTGGGCTGATTTGTTGACCCAGATTGATGATTACACAGGTGAGCTTTTGGCAAAGATTGATGACTTGGGAATAGCTGAAAATACCATATTTATTTTCACTGCCGACAATGGACCTGAAGCTCTTGATTTTCAAAATACAAGCATTACTCTTGAAAGTGCTATCAACGGTTCGGCCGGACCTTGGAGAAGTACTCTTTTTTCAAGTTTTGAAGGTGCTTTGCGTGTACCTTTTGTTGTGCGATGGCCCAATAAAATTCCAGCAGGTTCTGTGAGTGATGAAATAGTGCATGCCATGGATTTATTTCCAACTTTTGCCAAGATAGCCGGGGGTACTGTACCTGACGACCGCGTGATTGATGGTATTGAAATGTCTGATTTCTTTTTAGGTAAGCAGCAAAAATCCGGACGCGATGGATTTATTGTATACATGGGTAAGGATATCTTTGCAGTTAAATGGAAAAATTGGAAACTTCATTTTAAAGAACAAAGCGCATGGAACGGTAAATTAGATACCTACACCATGCCAAGGGTTTATAATCTTTATACCGATCCGCAGGAAAAAAATAATGTGCTCTTCCCACACACCTGGGTTCCAAAAGCCGCACTTGGTCAATTAACGGAACATATAATTTCTTTGAAAAAATATCCGGCAATCATGACAGGTCAAAAAGACCCATATAAGCCACAAAAGTAATCTGTAAATCCAAAATTTGATCCTATGAATTCAAATAAACTCATACTACTTCTTGTGCTAGGTGTATTTACCTTTGCACTTGGAGATGCCCAAGAAAAAAAAGATAATACAGGAACCAATCCTGCTAACTTTACCTACGATACCAGGTTTTATTCCGAAATGGCTAGCCTACCTAATTCGGCAGGTTCATACCTAACTAATTTCTTTGAGTTTCGTTGGCCCCTGGGCAAAGACTTGGCAAAGGCAGCAGGCGTTGAAAACGACCACATGCTCAACAACTTAGGCAAGAAGTTCGGAACAAGAATGCGCTTTAGGTATAGAGATCTTAATATCAATTCTCCGGAGGGTGCTTTTGGCAACTCAAACATATCGGGTATTGGCGACATGGATATGCGTTTGTTATGGATGGCTTATGCAAGTTCTAATGTGATTATTGTACCAGGACTTGAAGCAACTTTTAATACATCAAGCCATGAAGCTCTAGGTTTTGATGCCAATGTACTTGCTCCAACCTTGTTTTTCGTTTTCCCTGGCTTACTCGGAAAAGGAAGTCTTTTTGCTCCAGGTTATCAGTATTTATTCGACATGGATGGCGGAGATAATAATAAAATTAGCCGAAGCCAGTTAGATTTATACTTTGTCTGGCTTTTGGGCAAAGGAGCTAATTGGCTGATTGTTGATCCACAAATCATTGTTGATCATGACACAGACATGTTCCCTGCATTGGTCGAAGTGGAATATGGCTACATGATTAAAGCCTTACCTGGCGCTAGTGTTTATGTGAGACCTGGTGCTGGCATAGGAAGTGACCGTCCTTACGATTGGAACTGTGAATTTGGTCTTAAATTTATTTGGCGATAAATAATTCGATGTTGTTTGGTTTTATAAACGACATATACTGATGAAATACGCGAAGTGCATGAATTTCAATTATACTCAAGTATAATTGACGTTCATGCATGTTTCGTTTCTTATTTATTAAAAAAAATGACGATGAAAAAAGCCTTTAGAAATATAGTAGTGCTACTGTTTTTGATTCTATATTGTTCGAGTACAAGTATTGCTCTAGGTAAAAAACAGGATACCGTTCAAGACAGTACAGCTGTTAAAAAATACCCATATGTATTACCTATCTGGGGACAAAAGGTTGCAGATCGGAATATTGATTTACAATTGCCATTTGGCTTTAACGTTAGCTATGTATACAACCAAATGACACTAGATTTAACTCATTTTAGCATGAACTTTTATGATGGCCTAAGCGTGCAGACTCCAGTAACTCCATGATGATGCTATCGTCAATCGCATCTGGCTTAAACTGTCTAATACTGCGACGATACTCAATGGCTTCTTTAGTACTTAATGCTTGCATCGTTTCTGTTCAACTGATTTGCCTGCAAAGAAAATAAAAATGAAGATGTGATTGCCAACCGTCATATAAAAACGCCAACGCTTCAAACGAAATAATTGCACATTACCGCGGTTTGGTGAGACAAATTACCATCCCGTAATACGCACTATAATTGGCAGCCTTATAAACTGGTTTTATAAATGTGTTTCGCGGTTTAACCTTATTCGATACATTTCAAAAAGTTAACTGGTCGAATAATGCCAGTTTCCTTTGTATCAAAAGTTTTAATGTTTAGTTCTTCTAAAGTCTTCCATATTTCCTAAATCCTTGAATCGTTTGATAATATCCATAACCAATAAAAATACGCCATATATTATCCCAAATATATGTTATAGCCCTAGGATTGTAATCACCCAAGAAATTAATGCTATGAGCTGGATTTATAAAATTAATCCATAATTTAATAGTAGTTCCAATAGCCAATAATTGACTTTCAAATCCATACCAACCCCATTCAAAGTAACTATCCTTCAATACTAATAATTGTGGAAAGAATCCAATGATAGATACACTTAAAACAAACACTATTCCTACCCAAGGATTTGTTCCATGAGAGTTAGAAATACTGTTAAGAAGAAGAATCAATTTGTCTGGATTATACCATTTCCTTTTTTCTATTTCAGTCCTAAATGCATTCATTTCTAATTTGTGAAATTCCAATGCATCAATTTTGTTATTATTTATTAGCATCTGGTGCTTAAGTTGTCTAAAGACCTCTCTAGCTCCCTGTCTGAATGACACTTGATTTGTTTCAATCGTAGAATTGAAAATTGTAGCGGACAGAAAAAGCTCTCGCAAATGAACAAAACTAAGAGATAGAATGGATTCAAACTTGCATGAGTTTAACGATAGGTATTGATCATCTATGTTTCTAAAATAAACTTTGTCTTTGAAGGTTGTGTCGTAAAAAAAGAGACCTTCGTTATCATTGACTTTTGTTAGGTTAGAAAAGGTTGCTTCACCGACAAATTGATTTTCTATAAAGAATTCAACGCTTTTGTGAATTGTGATATTCTGAAAATAGAAGCCTTTTAAGCACGTCAAACGACTGATCGATGATGCTTGATGGAAAGTAACTGTTCGAAAGTCACTATTTTCTTTTAATGTCCCTCTGATACTTAATCGTTCATTGAACTCAACGATATTGAAGGATATGCAATTAGTGGACTTAAAATCCACAACAAATTGACTAGAGAAGATTGTATTAGTGCATCTCAAGAATAAAATATTTTGAAAGTGTTCATACGGAATTTCGCAATCAATTACTGCATTTTCTATCTCATAATAGATGTTTCCTCTTGAATCTTTTCTCTGGAAAAGATCATCGAAAGTAGCAATATCAAGTATAACTTTTGTCTGTGATGGCGATACTATATTGTTATGCATACTCAAATCAAGTTTGAAATTACTTAGTTTACCAAAAGTAGCTTTTGACTAAAAATTACATATGCTTATGTCTCTCAAAACCCACAAATAACCCCACCTTAAACCAGGTTCAGGAAATCAAAATAACGATATCGTCATAGAATTGTTTGACTTTACATCACTTAAGAAAAGTCAAACAATTCTATGAAATATTATAAGGTGGAATATATAATGAAGTTATGGTAAGTTATACCAAATGTATAACAAAATGATTGATAAAGCATTTTGTTTATTACATGGGTTAATATGCCGAAACAGAATCACAGATTGATTTTTTATCAATCGTTTTGATTCGTAATCGGTATTATTTAACCAGATGACCAAGGCCCACTTCTTTTAACCACTGTGGATTGAAAATTTTGCTCAGGTATTTAAAACCACTATCGGGCAAAACAGTTACAATCTTAGCAGGAGCTTCCATCCTTTTTGCAACTTCCAGGGCAGCCCAAACATTACCACCACTTGAACCACCAGCCATCAGGCCTTCCTCGCGGGCAAGCCGATGCACCATAGCTATTGCTTTCTCATCATTAAATGCAATTGTTTCATCCACTATGTCAAAATTCATGGTTGCACATAGTTTAGTCTTACCGGCACCTTCTACATGAAACGACTCAATATAAGAAAGATAATCTTCTTTGCCCTCCAGGTACGGTTTATAAACAGAGCCTTCCGGATCTGCCAGAATAGCTTTTATATCAGGATTATTTTCTTTTAATCGTTTTGCAACACCTGATAATGTACCACCTGTTGATGCGGCTGCTACAAAGGCATCAATCTCCCCATTCATATCATCCCATATCTCCTTTCCTAAGGTCATATAATGGGCCTCAGGGTTATAAATGTTGTTATATTGATCAATGTGATAGTAGTCTTCACTTTCGCTGGCCTTTATTGCTGGAAATTTTCCATATGTCAGCTCAGGCTTTACAATAACTTCAGCTCCATATGATTTAATTATTGCAATCTTCTCCTCACTGCATTTATCAGGAACAAAAATAATTGATTTCAGTCCCATAGTGGAAGCAATCATAGCAACTGAGGCACCAGTATTACCGGAGCTTCCCTCAACAATTGTCGTGTTCTCATTGATTTTCCCTTCCTCAACACCTTTCTGAATCATATAAGCAATAATTCGGTCTTTCATACTTCCCGTAGGATTCATGTACTCGAGTTTTGCATGTATCTCAACACCCGGTTTGGGATCAAGTGTTTTTAAATGCACCATTGGGGTGCTACCTATTAGATTTAAGGCTTCAATTTTTGACATAGCTGTTCTTTTCCGGTTTTTTAATAAGCCATAAAAATATAATATACATCGGGATAAACCATAAGCTATTAAGAAACAAAAAATGTTTGTGCGATATTTTGAAAAAAACATGATCAGTCATTATACAGTCATTGGTTCTGGAAGTTCCCGATATCATCTTTTATAGAATTGAATTATTATTTGAAGGTTTGTATAGGATACTCTAATAATAAGCAGGTAGGATGGGAGAAAATAGTCTCTCAAAATGTACCATTAATAAGTTGCTATCGGAGTGTGTCATGTCTCTTGTTTTTAAGTTTTATAAAGTGAGAAGGTGTTATATTGAGAAATGCACGAGTTTAAAAATTAGCAGCCTGTATTATATGTTGTTTAGTGAGAATTCCATTATTTTTTCGCTAACTTGTTGGTAGAGTCAGCAACTTTTTAAACGTTTTTTTTGTGCTACTATCAAGCTCTCGGATTTAATAATTTATTTATCCAGCATAATGAAACAGAGATTAAACTCAATTCGATGAAAAGTCTTTCCTCCGATGGTTATATTCAAAAATTAGAAAAGCAAAATGCTGATCTAAAACTAATTGTCAACGAACAACAGCGAAAAATTGAAGAAATTGTTAATGGCAGAATAAACGATCTTGAGGAGCTAATAAAAGCACGTGATAAATTCTATCGGATAATTGCACATGAACTAAGAAACCCTTTTAATGGAATTTTAGGGTTGGTAGAGTTGCTAATTAATGACTTTCAGAGTTATACATTAGAGGAAATTGAAAGCTTCCTGAAAATGTTATACCGGTCGTCTAAAATAACATACGAATTACTTATTAGCTTATCAGAATGGTTAAATGTTCAAAACGATAAGATGCCATTTAAACCGTCACGCATCAACATCTCTCCCATTCTAACCGAAGCCATCAATTCAGCGCAATTAAATGCTCATAAAAAAAAGATTACCATTCATAACTTTATCAACAAGGATATTGTTGCCTATTTAGATAGGCATATGATTGCCACAGTTTTCAGGAACTTGATTAATAATGCTATAAAATTCACTGACAACAAAGGTACTATTGAAGTTACCGCACTAACTAAGAATGATTTTATTGAAATTGTAGTGAAGGATAATGGAATAGGTTTGCATGAAGATGCTTTGCGTAAGATATTTAAGCAGGAAGCTATTCACTCGAGCTATGGTACCGCACAAGAGCCTGGAACAGGTTTAGGTTTGCTACTCTGTAAAGAATTTATTGAAATTGAAGGAGGCAAAATTTGGGTGGAAAGTAATTTGGGGCAAGGCAGCGAATTCAAATTTACTTTACCTTGCCATATGAATGGTAACAGGTAATTTTGCAAGGGGGCACATAATACCATTACTAACATGTAACAGCCCCTAATCAAAAAACTAAGAAAATATGATTCCTGAAAAGTTTAAAAATTACTATCTGGGAACAAACAAGCTATTCTTTCCTGAATATGAGTTTGTGATTAAACTAAGCTTCCCCAGTGTCTTTATTCGTTTTAAACACACTGAAGGCTATTATACTGATTTTGATAAGTTTTTCAAAAGTGTTGCTGAAGTGCAATACCTCGATGGCATTAAGCCGCAGAAGAGTGAAGAGCGTCAAATTTTAAATGAGGTCTGGGATTTTCTTACTATGGTAAAGAGTCCCAATAAAGATGACTTTTGGGCAGGTAACCAAAATGGGGATTAGCAAATAGTCATTTCAAACTACACACTCTTGATAGTTTATTTGCTTGTATTTATAATTACTCCACAGCTTACTTCTTTGAGATATATTTTACTTTATTTTTCACATAAATCAACTTATACCTGCTATTTGGACTGTCTCTTTGTTCAATCTCAAATCGGCCAATGGAGTCAATCAAAGGAGTTAATTTTTGAAAACCGTAATTTCTGGGATCAAAGTTTGGTCGTTTTTTTTGCAATAAGCTTCCTACATCACCTAAAAATGCCCACCCTTCATCATCAGAAAGATCTGTAATTGTTGCAGCAATTAGTTTTATTTCCTTTGAGGAAATTTTATCAAATAGTTCTTTCTCCGAATCTTTATCGTCTTCAGACTCTTTATCCTTAGCTCTGGTTTTTAAAATTTCGATATAAATGAATTTATCACATGCCACTATAAAAGGGGTTGGCGTCTTTTTCTCCCCAATGCCAATTACTTGCATGCCAGCTTCTCTTAATCTGGTTGCTAATTTGGTAAAATCACTATCGCTTGACACTAAGCAGAATCCATTGACTTTTTCAGAATAAAGGATATCCATGGCATCAATTATCATGGCCGAATCCGTAGCATTCTTTCCCGAAGTATAGGCATATTGCTGAATTGGAGTAATTGCATTCTCCAGTAATATCTTTTTCCAATTATTTAAATCAGGTTTAGTCCAGTCGCCATATATTCTTTTAATGGTAGGGTTTCCATATTTTGCAATTTCCTCCATCATCTCCTTTACATTGGCGGATGGTATATTGTCCCCATCAATTAGTACTGCTATATTAATATTCATCAGACTCTATTTAATGTACATCTACAAAATCGCTTGTTGACAATCTCAGTGATTTGTGAAGTTAATGATTTATAAGCCAAGACTCGAATGCAACACGATAAATCCCAGCAAAATCTAATGTCTTCACGCTAACCGCGTTCAGTATTTAGATCTACACACTGTTTGATAATGGATGATTACACTTGAACAAAGAAAAATGGGACGACAAACAAGTTGTTTCGTTGGAGTGGATGAAAGAAGTATTTAATCCGTTTATCATGGGTCACGGTAAAAAGTTATGGACTAAATGAATCTTCAGATCAGTATGTAGAATAAAAGAATATATAAAATAAATGAACCTGGCATTGCTTACGCTTCGTATTCTAAACTAGTATTATTAAATATCGGGACATGTGAGATTTATAATATTGAAATACGTTTAATCGTTGCTACGCTGAAGTAATCATGAAATCTCTTTACTCTTTCTTTGGCATTGCCCCAAAAGAAACAAAAGGCTAGCCGGAAAGAAAGCCGCCCGCTCGTTTCAATTGTTAATAATTCTACCGAAGTAAGGCCTTTTATCAAAGGCAAAGGCAAGCCTCTTCTTGGAATTATATATAACAATTGAAACTTCACCCCGCCGTTGGCCATCGCTTTCCGGCAGGCCAACGCACAAGTGCATACTAATTACATATATCTATTCATCTTAATCGAAATGGAATTTCGACAGTGGGTTGGCCTGTTCCATTTGCGAGCGGGCGATGGAGTGAATAAGGGTTAATTTAGTTGAACAATAAAGAGGCTTGTTCTACTTTGTTTGTGAAACTCATTAACCCTTAGAGCGCGGGGAAGCATAAATGGGACTAGCTTTTTCCTTCCCTTTTTGGCAATGAAAAAAGGGAAACCCGTCTGGTAAGACGAATTAATGCAAAATTGATAGCAAATAACTTGTCGTTCCTTTTTGTAAATTTCATTGAGCATCCACTACTATTAAGTATGAGCCTTTATCAATTTTAAACCTCCGCTATATCGTTGTAGTCAGTGGCAAATGGTAAAAACAGAATATGGCTTTAATTCTTGGTTAATTCGACAAATTATAAATGTTGCTCCTGATTTAAATTTGGTAATGAAAATAAATGCAGACAATAGAGGTATTTAGAAAGAAAAGTGAACACCTTTAGAGTATTTAATTAAAGAACATTTTTATGCTGAACGAAATACACTACTTATCTATACCTGGTTCAACAGAAACCATCCATAAATACATGTAAGAGTCATGACATAAATAACTAAAGCATAAACCCATTTCCCTCCAAATTTAGGTGTTGCGATTGAAGATAAGTTGAGAGCTGCAAGCAACATCAAGAGCGTATAAATTGTAATAGAAAAAATAGTTTGCGAAAACAAGCCCTCAAACAAAAATACAAATGCCAAAATAAGCACATTATTATCTAGCGGAAAACCTTTGTATGTTTTACTATCTATAAGTCCGTATACATTGAAATAAGTGAGACGAATGGCGCTGGATGCAATAATTACAAAAGCACCAGGTAAAAACCAAATATTGTAGTTGCCATAACTTAATAGGATGATAGCAGGTAAAATACCAAAGCTTACAATATCAATCATTGAATCAAGCTGGGCGCCAAATTCGCCTTGTACCTTGGTTCTTCCTTTCATGTTTCGGGCAATAATACCATCAAACCAATCGAATAGCACTGCCCATAGCACGCCGATTATTGCTGCCGGAAAGTTTCCTTGTATGGCAAAATAAATTCCTATTACAGCACTAAATAAGCCTAAAAGAGAACAAACATTTGGCAAATCTTTAATAAAGCTAAATACACTTATTTGTTTATCCCTATCCATACATAACCTCCTTTAATACAGTAATAAGCTTAATATTTTCCGCCTGAGTTCTACTGGCAATACGAAGGTATCGGTCGGCATCGGGTTGAGTTTTTCCTGCACTATCTTTTATGTAAATATTGTGCTTAATAAACAAGCGTTTTACCACCTCAGGTCCGTTTAAAGCATCACCGGGCAAACGACAATAAATATAATTTGCATCGGGTTTAAAAACGGTCATCCCATCAATTGCACTTAGCTGACTATAAAACAAGTCTCTATCTGCTTTTACTTTTTCACAGCTCGCCTCAAACTCTTGTTTATATTGTGGTAGAATTCTGAGAAATTCTTCAGCAAAGCCATTAATATTCCATATGTGAATGCCATTACGAACTGCCTGAGCAAATTCAGGATTAGCCGTTAACATATATCCAATTCTTAAGCCGCAAATGCCATAGGCTTTACTCATACTTTTAAGAATAGCCAAATTCGGATATCTATCAATATCTTGCTCCAGACTAATTTGTTCTTTGTTATCAGCAAAATCAAGAAACGATTCATCTACAACAAGCATGCACTTGCTTGGTTCAAGCTTTTTCGCCAAGCGAATTAAATCGGCTTTTGGCACCAGCATCGATGTCGGGTTGTTGGGCGTTACTACAACAGCTATATCGGCACCAACTTTAATTGCCTCATCGGCAAACTTATCAACATCAAGCTGAAATGAAGGGAAATCCAGCGGAAATTCCACCACCCTACCTTCAGGTGCAGCATTTGCATACTCGTTAAAAGAGGGAACTGGTACTATTAGTTTCTTTGCTAAACTTCCCGAAAGAATTTTTATAATCTCAGCGGCTCCGTTGCCAACAATAATTCTTTCTGTAGGTTGGATAATAATACTCCCAATAAGTTCGGCAAGGGCATCTTGCGCCATAGGATAATTCAAAACAAGGTTGTTTATATTATCTTTTAAATGGGTAAAGACTTCCTTGGGCGGAAAATATAAATTATACAAGTAAGCATGGTCGGTAAAATCATGCCGATAATATCCACCATGCTGTTTTGCTATGTATTCGTATTTTTCTTCTTGAGTGTTATAATGATTTTTCATTGTATTTTAAGCTTAATTACTACTATATTCCCTATTTCATTTATGCCATTACATTTTCATGCATAAATACCTTTTTTTCGTGCTTCGAGAATAGTAATTCCGCCTTAGCTAAATCTTTAATCGTATCAATTTCGTACCATGGTTTGTGGTCAAATGAAACCGAATTGAAAGAAAGACTATTATTATCAACCATTTCAGAAAAAACAGTTTCGTAATAACAGTTTACCCTATCTGCTAAAATATATCGGTTCAATTGTTTAATGATTGCTTGCCACGACTGAAGGGAAAAACTGTAAATATTCACTGTTTTATATCGGATATCAGAATAGGAATCAGAGCTTCCTTTTTGAAACTGAGTAACCCTATTATCCTTGTCGATGGTTACCGTTGTCCCGTTTAGCCATGGCTGCATTAGTGCTATAGCCATTCTATCGGGGTAAACCATTTCATCGAGCAAACCGGAGTTTAATACCAAATCGCTTTCAAAAAGCACAAAAGGCTCATTTATAATAGTTCGAGCCATCCAAAGCGAATATATATTATTGGTTGTTTTATATAAAGGACTATGAATGTATTCTATGGAGATATCTCCCGATTTATCACCAAGGTAATCCATGATACATTCTTTTAGGTGCCCGGTAATTATTACAAGTCGTTTAAAGCCCTGACTTTTAAAATTCGAGATAAGTCTGTCAAGAATAGATTTGTTATTTACAAGGGTAAGACATTTGGGGGCTTTTTGTGTTAATGGATATAGTCGGCTTCCGGTACCTGCCGCTAAAAGCAATGCTGTAGTTATGCGATTTTGACCACTATTATTGTCTGAATCACTATTCATATTGGATGTATTGATATCACCAAAAAAAACTAAACGCAGTTAAGCACCTAGCGTACTAAATTTTAGTACTCTGATGTTTGGATTAGTTTCCTGATAATTCAACTATAAGTATGAAGTCCGTTGATTAGATGTTTTTTGCTTCTGGAGCACATCAACAAAATTGATAGTGAATGATTGATACTAAAAGATTAGTAATCCGTTTGCAAAGATACATTAATAAATAAGAGCAACTATTTTTTCTTTATTTTCTGTTAGAGGTAGTTAGTGGTTTATGAAAAAAGTGCGAAAAGCTAACGATAGATATAGGTCATTTTACGGATGGTGTTAAATTTGGATGCTGTGACATTTAAAAAAACATTGAAATTTTTATAGATAGGTATTATAAAGTACCACATGTCCCATATTATTGCATTCAAAAGTCTCAGCAAACCCACGATAAATTTATGACAGCTCTTGGTATAGAAGTTTTCCAGATACATCAAATAATTTGAAATTTAGATAACCAAAACAAAGGATAAACGTAAATAAAGTAAGAATATTAAAAGATAATAAGTTAACGTATTTATATCCAAACACTAATTGTCGTTTCAATTTCTCAAAATAATCAAAAGAACATATTTATGAAATATATTATTAGCCTGTTATTTTTTATCGTGGCACATATTTCTTCAGCTCAGATTTCATTTGAATCAGGGAGTGTACAATTGGAATCTGATCTGAACACTATCAATGCAGGTGCCAATCTGGATTTTGGCGCTTTTAAGACCGATTTGAGTATTAGCTATAATGTATCTGAAAAGAAATTAGATTACATGCATGGTGAATTGAATATGGCAGCTGGTGAAATATACTTAGCACTTGAAATTTCAAAGTTGTCTAAAACATCTATTGATGGTGTCATTCAAACGCATCAAATGCATAAAAATAAAGGATGGGGATATGTTGCCAGGCAACTTGGAATAAAACCTGGTTCAGAAGAGTTTCATCAGTTAAAAAACAACTCAAAAAATAAAGCTTCAAACCATAAGCATCCGAAAGCTAAAGGTAAAAGCAAAGGTAAAAGTAAGAAAAAAGCATAATAGGTTTTCTAATGATAATGCGAGTTAAAATATCGGCAGTATCCACTTTCCGGTATTTTAACTCGCATTATTAATCTGTGCATAAAGCTATATGTTACGATACAGCCATTTTACCAAGTATATGGTCAATCACTTCACAGTGTTCATCCTGAGGGCTAAACATGATAAAATTCGAATCTTCACCAGCCATTACCGTATGTCCAGGAGGCCAATAGAATAAATCACCTGTTGTTACGGTTTCTCTCGTATTGTCTGAAAAAAGAACTGTTATCTTACCTTCGAGTACATATCCCCAGTGAGGGGTTTGACACATATTTTCTTTCAGCCCTTCAAGGAGAGGCGAAATATCTGTGCCAGCTGAAAGGGTGAAAAACTCACCACTAATCTGGCCATAACCAGTAGAATCACCAAAGCCTGTTTTTTGACGTGCTATTGCTACCGGGGTATCAATCTTAACCGGTACATCTTCTTTTGCAATTTTCATAATATCTAGTTTTTGTGATTAACAATTTCAATGACGATTATTAAAGCTCCTTCCTCCTCCCTGTTTTTATTATACTCAGTATTGTCCGGAAGAATCAATCTTCCACAAAAACGAGTTTTAATTCAAATATTGATAACTGATTAATGCTATTTGTGGAATTTTTCATGATACCTGCTTTTATTTCTGCTAAGGTATGAGAGAATACAAATGAAGGATTACCAAATTCAATTCAAAGAATGGTAATTTTAGGTCAAGCAGGTCGGATAATATCTTTGCTGTTTAGATATCGTAATATAATGATGGTAGAATACCATATCGCTTTTTAAAACATTTTGAAAAATACGACGGACTACTAAAACCTGTTTCATATGCTATCTCTGAAATACTATGCTCTTGCTTATCAAGTAAACTCATTGCCTTATTCAGTCGAAACTCTTTGACAAAATCGTTCGGTGATAATGCTGTCAATGCGATTAGCTTACGATACAGTTGAGATTTACTAACCCCTATTTCCTGCGCCAGATTTTCCAGTCTGAAGCCCTCTATTTTCCATGACTTCTCCATAATAAGAAGCAACTGATCAATGAAGTTTTCTTGCGTACCATTCAGTATTACTATTGCACCTTCCTTCTCCAATCGCTGTAAATTATCATTACTGCAATGTTTAACGACAGTAGATGCCAGCGTTATTTGATCGCTATTCGACATATAACACAGGTGTTTGGCCAACTGTATCGTCTGACCAAAAAAATCATTGTTTTCTGTTATTGGGCTACCCGCACTGATACCTAATTGGATGGCCATTGGATTGAAATGTTTCTCATTTAAGCTGATGAAGCTGTTCCTGATCTCGATGGCACACATTACAGCTTGAGAAACAGAAATAAAAGAACACAAAACACATTGGGCGTTATGCACTGCTTCTCTTCCATTATGCTTAACAGTTATTTGTCTCACAATTTCTTCATGTCGTCGGCGGCTGGAAATGGTATCTTTTATATTCAAGCTCTGGTTTATAGCAGTTGAGTACTTTAAGTTAGTAGCTAAAATAACCCTGAATGCCGATTCATTATGTATAAAAGGCTCATTCGTATCTTTAACCTGACGGTCTTCAATTCTACCAAGAAAAGATTCCACTACCTGGTTGTTCACTTCAATAATCTGGTGCGGAACCAAACCGTGGGCATGTTCGTGCATTGCTTTTACTGCCCCTTTATCCGGTGCTTCAATTAAACAAAAAGCCGTTTGTCTCTCTTCATCAAACCAATAGGTGATTGCACGGCAACCATAATCATCTTGTATTTTTAAATCTTTCTGATGTGCTTCAGCCACATCTTTGGCTGTTACTCCCGGTAGGTCATGTCTATCCATGTAAATCGGCATATCGTCACTTTTAATGGATGAATACTTTATCAGTAGATATTTAAGCAAATAAAAACCTAACTAACAATGCAATATACTTAAATGAAAGCAGGAAGGAAACACCTGAGTCAGGCAGAGCAAGCGAAAGTAGATTTGTAATAGAAACCAGGCTGAAAACTAAATCAAAAAAACTCTAGTACTTTTAGAACAATTTGATGCTAAATAAGAATATTGTCTCAACAAACGCACATTCTTCTATTCTTGTCTAAATAGTTCTTATAAATTACGGTTAATGATTTGTTAAAGGTAATAGTTAACTCAACCTTTACTACCTTTTATTGTTTCTTTGTATAAAGCTTTACAAAAACTATGCTTAAACAAATCAGTCATATACTATTGATAAGCGTGTTGTTGATTTCCACAACAGGCATGACTGTTTCTAAACATTATTGTGGAGGCAGCTTGATTGACGTCAAAATTTTTAGTGAACTGAAGACTTGCTGTGATGACATAGGAACTTCAAAATGTTGTCATAATGAATCAGAACACTTTGAACTGGATGAAGATTTTGTAGTTGAAACAAATAATGTAGAATTTCAAGAAGCTATATTAGACCTTTTATTGCCATTTATTCAAAGTTTTGTTATCAATGAGAATGAGCAACAGGATTTTGAATTAGTGAGACTTAATCCACCGCCGCCCCAAAAGGTTCTTGCCTTTCTTTCTAATATACAAGTGTATCGTTTGTGATTTTTTCGATGTGATTATTAATTGACTTAACGCACTTTAATTGCGATACTTGTGTCAAATCAATAACTTATTTCGAATTTTAATCATAAATGAATTGATATGCTTAATTCTATCATTCGCTTTTTTCTAGAAAATAAGCTGGTTACTTTTTTAGTATTGCTTGTTTTTATTAGTTGGGGAATAATAACTTCTCCATTTGGCTGGGATACTGGTATTTTACCTACTGACCCGGTTCCTGTTGATGCAATACCAGATATCGGCGAAAATCAACAAATCGTATATACCGAGTGGTCTGGACGCTCACCACAGGACATTGAAGATCAAATCTCATATCCATTAACCACCTCCTTATTGGGGATACCTGGTGTTAAAACCATAAGAAGTAATTCTATATTTGGTGTATCTAGTATTTACATCATTTTTGACGAGGATGTGGAATTTTACTGGAGTAGAACCCGCATCCTGGAAAAACTAAATTCATTACCAAGTGGCACATTACCAGATGACGTATCTCCATCTTTAGGACCTGATGCAACTGCCTTAGGACAAATCTATTGGTACACTCTCGAAGGCCGGGATAAGGATGGAAAACCTGCAGGAGGATGGGATCCTCACGAACTACGAACCATACAAGATTTTTATGTGCGCTACTCATTAACATCAGCCAAAGGTGTTGCCGAAGTGGCTTCCATAGGTGGTTTTGTAAAGGAATATCAAGTTGATATAGACCCCAATGCAATGAAGGCACATGGTGTTAATATTGCGCAGATAATGAATGCTGTTAAAAGCAGTAATCTGGATATTGGAGCACGCACTATTGAGTTTAACAGAGCTGAGTATTTGGTACGTGCCATTGGTTACATTAAAAACCTGGAAGACCTTGAAAAAAGTGTTGTAACTGTGCGTGATAACGTGCCTATACGCCTGAAGGATGTGGCCAAGATAAATTTTGGTCCGGCTACAAGGCGAGGTGGACTGGATAAAGGAGGTGCTGAAGCTGTAGGTGGAGTTGTGGTTGCTCGTTATGGTGCCAACCCACTTCAGACCATTGAAAATATGAAGGCCAAGATTGCTGAGATAGCACCTGGCTTGCCTTCCAAAACATTGGCTGATGGTACTGTTTCCAAAGTAACCATTGTGCCGTTTTATGACCGTACCGGATTAATTAAGGAAACACTGGGAACATTGGAAGAAGCTATCTCGCTGGAATTGCTGATTAGTATTCTTGTAGTAATCGTCCTTGTCTTTAATTTGCGAGCTTCGTTTCTCATCTCCAGCTTACTGCCAATCGGTGTATTAATCACTTTTATCACCATGCGACAGTTTGGGGTTGATGCCAATATTGTAGCCCTTTCAGGTATTGCCATTGCCATAGGTGTGATGGTTGATGTGGGGGTGGTTTTTGTCGAAAATATAATCCGGCACATTGAGATGCCTGAAAACAAAGGGAAGCGTGGAAAGGAACTGTTAAATGTCGTATACCAGGCAACCATTGAAGTGGCCGGAGCTGTCATCACTGCATTATCAACCACCATTATTAGTTTCTTGCCTGTGTTTGCCATGGAAGCAGCCGAAGGAAAATTGTTTAAGCCATTAGCCTTTACAAAAACCTTTACGATGATTTCTGCTTTACTCATCGGACTTATTATAATCCCAACCTTATCGCACTTAATTTTTTCCATTAAGATTGATAAAAAGCGATATCAACGATTAGGTAACTTTATACTAATTGCTGCCGGAGTTGTTCTATCAATCGTTTCAGGCAATTATATTGCTTTAGCTATTTCTGCTTACGGCATTAATGGTTTATTGGCCTATCGATGGAAAGAGCATCAGAAAAAATGGATAAACCTGATTAATATAGCCATCACTATCGTTGTAGTTGTATTTTTCCTCACTAAGGCCTGGATGCCTCTTGGGGCGCAAAATAGCCTGTTTGCCAATTTCCTATTTGTAATAGCCATTATAACAACCGTATTGGGCAGTTTATCAATGGTGGTGGTGTTTTATTCCCGAATATTAAATTGGTGTTTAGATAATAAATGGACTTTTTTGGTTGTACCCATTTTTATTGTACTGTTTGGAATGACCAGCTGGCAAGGTTTTAATAAGCTGTTTGGTTTTATGCCTCAGTTTATTAAAGACACCGATTCATATGCTTATTTGGATAAAAAACTACCGGGTATAGGTAAGGAGTTTATGCCATCATTGGATGAAGGCTCATTTTTGTTAATGCCAACGACCATGCCGCATTCCGGTATCGAAGAAAACCTGGAAGTCATTCGGATACTGGATAAACAGGTTAACTCCATACCTGAAGTTGAAACGGTGGTTGGTAAATGGGGACGTGTGAATTCGGCACTGGACCCGGCTCCTACTTCTATGTATGAGAATGTTATTAACTATAAACCAGAATACATACTGAATAAAAAAGGGCATCGCATGCGCTTTAAAACCAATAAAGAAGGCGCCTTCTTATTAAAAGATGGTTCTGCTTACCATCCAAAGGAAGAAGCATTCCGTTTGATTGATAAGGAGGATTTGACGGAGGATAAAAACGGGGAGTATTTCAGGCAGTGGCGCGATGAAATTAAATCACCTGATGATATCTGGCAGGCTATTCTTGATAAAAGTAGCATACCGGGTCTGACATCCGCACCAAAGTTACAACCTATTTCCACACGTTTGGTAATGTTACAAACAGGTATGCGTGCGCCAATGGGTATTAAGGTGTATGGTCCCGACCTGGAAAGCATCGAAAAAGTAGGCTTTGAGCTGGAAAAACAATTAAAGCAGGTTGATGGAGTGCAAGGCATGTCTGTTTTTGCCGACCGTGTGGTAGGTAAACCGTATTTGGAGATGGAAATTGAACGAGACGCCATCGCCCGATATGGATTGACCGTTCAGAATTTACAAGCCGTTATTGGAAGTGCAATTGGAGGAATGCCCTTAACTACCACCGTTGAAGGACGTGAACGTTTTCCTGTACGACTGCGTTATGCCCGTGAGTTCAGGGATAATCCAGAGGATTTAAAACGCATTTTAATTCCTACACCTTCCGGAGCTCAAATACCTCTTGGTGAATTGGTCACTCTAAATTATGTCAGAGGCCCTCAGATGATAAAAAGTGAGGATACTTTCCTGGTGGGCTATGTGATTTTCGATAAAAAAGAAGGTTATGCCGAAGTCGATGTGGTTGAAAATGCCCAGGAATACTTAAAGAAAAAAATGAATAGTGGTGAATTTTCTCTACCTGCCGGGGTGAGTTATAAATTTACCGGAAACTATGAAAATCAGATACGTGCTACCAAGCGCCTAATGATAGTTATTCCAATTTCTTTAATTATCATCTTCCTGATACTGTTCTTCCAGTTCAGGTCGGTTATTTCAACCACTTTGATTTTCTCAGGCATTATTGTGGCATTATCGGGTGGATTCATCATGCTTTGGTTGTACGGTCAGCCTTGGTTTATGGATGGTTCTATAGCCGAAATGAGTTTACGCAATCTATTTCAGGTTAGCACCATCAACCTGAGTGTTGCGGTTTGGGTTGGGTTTATTGCTCTGTTTGGTGTAGCTACTGATGATGGAGTATTAATCAGTACTTACATCAAACAACTACAGGACAAACGACAACCAAAAACCGTTAAAGAAGTCAGGGCTTTGGTATTGGAAGCTGGTTCAAAAAGAGTACGCCCTGCCATCATGACCACTGCGACAACAATTATCGCACTATTACCCGTATTAACATCCACAGGAAAAGGGTCTGATATAATGGTACCAATGGCCATTCCTCTATTTGGTGGTATGACCATTGAGGTTTTAACCATGTTTGTTGTTCCGGTGCTTTACAGTATGTGGCAGGAAGCGAAAATAAAGAAGAATAACCCTGAAAAAGCATAAGACATGAAACGCATTAAGATTTATATATTATTTGTGCTATTAGGTTTGTCAGGTGTGAGTCATGCACAGGATGAACTCAATCACTATTTGGTAGAGGCCGCAGAGAATAATCCGGCTTTAAAAGCCTCATTCAACAAATACCTGGCTGCCCTCGAAAAGGCTCCACAGGTCGGCGCATTACCTGATCCGCAACTAGCCTTTGCCTATTTTATACAACCTGTTGAGACCAGAAACGGTCCTCAGGAGTTCAGGCTGTCAGCCACACAAATGTTTCCCTGGTTTGGAACATTAAAGGCTAAGGAAAATACCAGTATAGAAGAAGCCAAAGCCTTGTATGAATTATTTGAAGAAAACAAGTCGAAACTATTTAATGAGGTAAAGGCTAATTGGTATAATCTGTATTTCAATAACAAGGCTACTATTATCACCCTGGAAAACATAGAGATACTCAATACTTTTAAAAAGCTGGCTATTGTAAAGGTTGAAGCTGGCTTAGTGTCGGCGGTTGACCAGTACCGGATTGAGATGGAAATAAACGATTTGGAAAATCAACTGGCACTCTTAAAGGACAAGCAAGAGGTGTTGGAAGTCTCATTCAATAACCTTCTAAATTTAGATAAAAAGAGGCTTATCACTTTTCCTGATGAGTTGTGGTCGACAGATATTCTGTACACAAAGGTGGCAGTATTGGATTCTATTCAATTAAAGAATCACCAACTCTTAAGCATCGATTTGCAAAAGAGTGCGCTGGTATTTAAAAAGCAAGCGGCCAAAAAACATGGAGCTCCAACATTCAGCCTTGGTATTGATTATATTTCAATTGGAAAAGGTGATAATAATTTATCGGGTAAGGATGCCATCGCATTCCCAAAGGTAGGATTAACCATTCCCCTGTATCGAAATAAATATAAGAGCATGGTTCAAGAAGTCATTTACCTGGAAACTGCCAAGGATTATGAGCGTGCAGATAAGGTAAATGTGCTGGAAACCGTATTTGAGAATTCCTGGAAAGATTATCGTGATGCCCATCGTCGAATTAAGTTATTTGATAAGCAACTGACCATCGCTCGAAAATCCTTAAAATTATTGGAAACAGAATATGCTTACGCCAATAAAAGTTTTGAGGAAATTTTACGGATGGAAAGGCGCTTGTTAAAATACAATCTGGAATTGGAAAAGGCCAGAACAGATAAGCAGGCAGCCATAGCTTTTATCCATTACCTAATGGGTAAATAGCGAAAGTATTCATCAAGTGATAACGTTTTAATGACAGAGAAATGAAAACAATATTTCAAAATATAAAAAGCAATTACAAATTAGTCCTTGGCGTATTAATAGTCGGACTGGCTATTGGATGGATAGTTTCACCATCCGGTAATGCAAATGGTGCCGGAGACGAACATGCGGGCCATAACCACGATGAAGAACCCACTACCTGGACTTGTTCCATGCATCCGCAAATTAAACAGGACAAGTTTGGCTTATGCCCCATTTGTGCCATGGATTTAATTCCATTGTCGTCGATGGGGGGAGGTGAAAATGCTGACCCCAATGAAGTTGTCATGAGTGAAGCAGCCGCCAAACTGGCAGAGATACAAACATCAGTTGTGGCCATTGGAGAGCCCAATAAGTCCATCTATGTGCAGGGGAAATTACATGTAGATGAACGACGTATTGCCGAACTGACTGCTCGCTTTGGAGGACGTATCGAAGAGCTCTTTGTTAATTTTACAGGACAAGAAGTTCGTAAAGGTCAGAAGTTAGCCACTATTTACTCACCTAATTTGGTGAGTGCTCAACGTGAATTAATTGAAGCTTCCGAATTTAAAGAAGACAATCCCTCCTTATACAAGGCATCAAGAGCTAAACTTAAATCGTGGGGTTTGACTGAAAGACAAGTTAACAAAATTGAAGCCTCCGGTGAACCTGAAGTTAATTTTAACGTTCTGTCGCCAATAACCGGAACAGTAACTATGCGCCATGTAGCATTAGGAGACTATGTAAAAGAAGGAACAGCCTTATTAAAAGTTGCCGATTTAAGCAAATTGTGGGTTTTATTTGATGCCTATGAAACAGATTTACCGTGGATGAAAATTGGTGACAAGGTGAATTTTACTTTGCAGGCTCTGCCAGGTGAAAAATTCAAAACAAAGGTGACCTATGTTGACCCTTTTATTGATGCCAGAACAAGAGTTGCCAAGGTGCGGGCCGAAATCAACAACAAGGAACTACGCTTAAAACCTGAGATGTTTGCAAGCGGCGTACTGGAGTCTAAAATAGCGAATGAACAAAAGGCTGTTATTATTCCAAAGTCAGCGGTGCTATGGACAGGTAAAAGATCAGTGGTATACTCTAAAGTTCAAGACCGAGAATCACCCACATTCTTATATCGTGAAATTGTATTGGGACCTGAAGCAGGTGCTTTTTATGTGGTGAAGGAAGGATTGGAGCCAGGCGAGGAAATAGCCACAAATGGTGTATTTAAGATTGATGCTGCAGCCCAGTTAGTTGGATTGCCAAGCATGATGAATGCACCCGATTCGAAGAATCTTAAGAAGGAAACATTTATCGTCGCTGGCAATTGCGAAATGTGTAAAGACAGAATTGAGAAAGCCGCCAAAACGATTTATGGTGTTAGCTCTGCTATATGGAATGCGGATTCGCAGACCATAACTATCCAGTTTGACCCTGAGAAAGCTGAGCTCCATGACGTGCATAAAGTCATTGCCAATTCTGGTCATGATACTGAGATGCATAAGGCCGATGATAATGTCTATAGTAAATTGCCCGGCTGTTGCTTATATGAGCGATTGGATAATACATCAAAGGACTCTTCCGGTGCAGCTGCACACGCCATGCTACAAGTTTCAGGAAATTGTGATATGTGTAAAGAACGCATCGAAAAGGCTGCATTATCAGTTGTAGGCGTAACCAAGGCTAATTGGAATGCCGACAAGCAAGAGTTGCATGTTAATTATCAATCGAACAAAGCCAACACGGATAAAATACAAAAAGCCATTGCCAAGGTTGGTCATGACACTGAAAAGTATAAAGCCGATGATGCAGTTTACGATGCGCTTCACGGTTGTTGTCAATACCCTCGCATGGAACAACTAAAGAGCAATAATGAAAAACAGCATGTGATGTTTAATGTTGGAGGCAACTGTGGCATGTGTAAAGACCGTATTGAAACAGCAGCACTAACTGTTGAGGGCGTCCTTGATGCCAACTGGGATAAAGAAACTAAAAAGATACACATTAACTTTTCTGCCCCGGCTACAGAGGATGGCGTTCAGAAGGCAATAGCCAAAGCCGGACACGATACCGATAAATACAAAACCGATGATGCTGTATACGAACACTTACATAGCTGTTGTAAATATGAGCGATTAAAATAGTTACTGGAAAGTCCGGATAGTATTCAACAATTTGATGTTGTATTTCTATACTCAGGGGAGTGTCAGTTCCAAAACTGATTGCGCTCTATACGGAGTTAGGGCTTTAGGTATCTTGGTCGAAAAGAAATTTTATACTCTCTAGCCTCATTCTTCAGAATGAGGCTTTTTTCATTTTCGGCCAATCATCGTGGGCCATCTATCCAACCATAAAGGGCAATGTGCCCAAAGATATTGGGTAGCTTACCGAAAATGATTGGGCAGTGTACCCATGTCGAAGGGGTGCACCGCCCAATAAAAAAAATGTTACCATTAATTGCAGTTGGCTAAACAGCACAAGCTCAACTAGCAGGCCACCAAGCCGCAAGGTTTTTGATTTGTGATAAATACATATTACCTCAACAGTAAAAGTCCAGAGGGAGAGTTTTATATCACTAGCTGTACTCTTCGGAGTGAGGCTTTTTTTGTAATTATACTAGAAGTAGTTTATTACAGCCTCAGATAGCCCGCAAGTAATGAAACTCAAAACATTCATTTAGACATACTCAATTCTGCCAATACACTAACCATCTTCATCATCACCTCTTCGTCAATATCAAAGTTAGTTTGGTGATGGGTGCCTGCCTTATTGGATGCTCCAATACCCATAAACGCAGCTTTACCACCTGTATTCTGCACATGGTTCATCAGGGTACAGAAATCTTCACTATAAGTATTGTGTAATTCTCGTTCTGTGCAATGTGTAAATAAGCCAGTATCCGTCACAAATTGTTTAATGCTTTTGGCAAGATCGATTGAGCTGGAAGCACTTTCAGCTTCACCTACCAAATTGATATTGCAGGTACAAGCATATTTCTTTGTGATCTCTTCAATTATTCTGATGGAAGCATTGAATAGTTTATCTCGTGTGATTGTGTCACCTGCCCTTGTTTCAATCTTTAAAAGCGCATCAGGACAGATAATATTACGGGCTGTACCTGCTTGCATCTGACCAATATTTAATCGAATATGTGATGGAAAATCAGCTTTTAGCCTTTCTAAGCTTAATATAATTTCTGCAGCAGGAAGCATGGCATTTATTCCTTTTTCAGGTGCTAAAGCAGCATGAGAGGCCTTGCCTTTTATTTCCACATCGAACTTCTTACTGGCAAGCTGACCATAGGTTCCGCAAATAAACTCATTTGGTTCTTTATTTGCCCACACATGAAAGCCATATGCTTCATCCACTTTTTCGAAAATCGAATGTTTTACCACTGCAGCCATTCCACCCAAGCCTTCTTCTGCCGGTTGAAACAATATGATTATTTTTCCCTGAAGACTGCCTTTGCTTGTAGAAAGGTATTTTGCTAATCCCAAACCAATAGCGGTGTGAGCATCATGTCCACAAGCATGCATAAAGCCATTATGAACAGATGCAAACTTCTCTCTAACAGGATAATGATCATTTAATTGACTTTCATTAATGGGAAGTGCATCCATATCAACACGAAAAACTTTTACTGGGCCTTCACCATTGTTAAGTACGCCTGCAACAGCTGTGTAGCCTCCCTTCGTGTGTTCCAACAATTCTTTGTCCAAATCATATCTTTCCAGTGCTTGAGTATAGAATTTATTCAGGGTCTCCTGTGTAGGTAGGTTCATACGTTTATCACAAATCAAATCCTGCCCCATATATACAGTGAAGCCCCATTTTTTCAATGATTGTGCGACAAATGTAGCCGTTCTAAATTCACACCAGGCAGGCTCAGGATACTTGTGAAACAAGCGACGCCATTGAATCATTTCTTCCTGCAGTTGTTTAAAGTTGTTGGAAACACTACTCATCATACACAATTATTTTGTACAAAGATAAAGAGAATAGTGTATATTTATGGCTTAGGATTAAAGACCTCCACAAAGTCATACAAAAACCTACCACTGTTGCTCATTCTGCAATAAATTGACTGGATCTTCTACTAATTTTAGTGTCATTGTTTGCCATTATTTGAGTTTAGGTACAAAAAATTCCTATTTTAGATGTATCTAAAAGCCTATGGACAAAACACACACTCTTAAAAAGTTCGGGACCTTTGGAGGGGTTTTCACCCCTACTCTACTTACTATCATTGGTGTAATAATGTACCTGCGTTTGGGTTGGGTTGTTGGAAATGCAGGATTACTAGGGGCCTGGCTCATCATAATTATTTCGTTTTTAATAACACTAACCACGGCGCTATCCATGTCGTCCATCACCACCAACATAAAAATTGGGGCCGGTGGAGCTTATGCCATCATCTCGCAGTCATTGGGGCTCGAGATTGGTGGAAGCTTAGGTATACCGCGTTATGTTTCACAGGCCCTGGCCGTTACCATGTATATATTCGGATTCAGGGAAGGCTGGCTCTCAATTTTCCCCACTCACCCGGCTTTCCTGGTTGATGTTACGGTCTTTATCGTGCTCTATGCTATTGCTTATAAAAGTGCCAATTTGGCCATTCGTACCCAATACCTTATCATGTCCATAATTTTTGCTTCACTGGTAGGAATGGCATTGGCGGCTTATTACGGTTCGATGCAAAACAGTATCAACGATACACTCATCTGGGGTAATTTTGCTGGTTCTATTGAAAATAATTTTTCAGGCTCCAACTTCTGGATAGTCTTTGCAGTATTTTTCCCTGCTGCCACTGGTATTATGGCTGGCGCTAATATGTCAGGCGAATTAAAGAACCCCAAAAAGAGTATTCCGGTGGGCACCCTATCAGCTATAGGCGTTAGTTTTGTGGTGTATATGGCCGTAGCTTTCTGGTTAGCCAAGTCAGCCAGTACCGAAGAGTTATTAACAAACTACAATATATTAATTGATAAATCCTTTTTCCCACCTATGGCGATTGCCGGGGTCTTAGGTGCCACATTTTCATCTGCTTTGGCATCCATGGTCGGTTCCTCACGCATCTTATACGCCATGGGCCGCCATCATGTATTGCCTGCCGGGCCGTGGCTAGGACGAACCGACAAAATGGGACAGCCACGCAATTCAATGATTGTAACCGGCACACTGGTGTTTTTAACCATGTTACTGCGCGACCTTAATGCCGTAGCACCACTGGTAACCATGTTTTTCCTGATTACATATGCCATGTTAAACGTAGTGGTTATCATTGAGCAAAACCTTGGTTTAATAAGCTTCCGCCCCATGTTCAGGGTATTAAAATGGGTGCCTTGGTTAGGTTTAGTCAGTTCGGTTGTTGCTATGTTTATCATTAATTCAACCATCAGTCTGGTATCATTTGCCCTGGTATTTCTGGTTTATGCTGTATTGTTACAACGTAAACTAACCACACCTTTTGATGATGTTCGAAGTGGCTTTTTTGTATCTGTAGCCGAATGGGCAGCCAAGCGAAGTGCCCGCTTAACGCAGCGTCAGGAACGCTCCTGGAAACCAAACTTATTAGTTCCGATCAGACATCCCGACACTATTAAAAGTTATTTCTCATTTTTAAAGAATGTAGCTTATCCACAAGGCTCCATCAAACTGCTTGGTCTGGGTTCCAAAGAAAAGTGCCCCGAATTAGGAGATAGCATCAGTAAGCTTTCTGACGAATACAAAGACAGCAATGTGTTTTCATCGTGGGCTGTTATCCGTACTGAGGATTATTCGCAAGGCGTTAATTTTGCCAACCAGGCCTACCGCGGCTCTTTTATCAAGCCTAATATTACTTTTTTAAACAGGATGGACCTTAATGAGCATTCTGTGGATTTTAGTGAGATTATAAATGAGGCTGCACGCTTGCAGCTAGGTGTTCTTATTTATGCTCAACATCCCGATGCCGGCATGAGAAAGCGACAGGTAATTAACGTATGGATCAGAAACCGAGCGCCAGAATGGAAAATCTCCTGGGATATTGGCAACCTTGATCTCTCTATATTGGTGGCTTATAAACTAAAACGTAACTGGGGTGCCAAAATTCGTCTGGTTACAGTGGTCGATAACGAAGAGCAAAAAGCACAGGCTCATCATTTTATGACAGAATTGATTGACCATGCCCGATTACCTAAAACGGAGATTAGTATTTACATCAACAATTTTAATGAGCTGATTAAAAATGCGCCCGAAGCCGATCTAAACATTTTCGGTTTGGAACCTCATCCTAATTTTAAATTTATGGATAAGATGGTTGAAGAAACACATACCACTTGCTTGTTTATTCGTGATTCGGGTCTTGAAAATATTTTTGCCTAAGTGTTAGCCTCCTCTTACAGGTTAGTAAAGTCTTGTGTTAGCTGATAGTCGTAATCTGGGTAATCGTATATTGGAATCCGTTGCTCGGTTTCACCTATTGAGTATCCCCAAATGCTTTCATAATCTTCAAATTCCTCCCCCAGATCCTGCATCTGGCGTTGGTATTCACTAATAGATTTGGATTCGATAATAATGACCTTGCTCATTTGCTGCATAGCCGGACTGTGGTTTCTGGTGTGATCGAGTTCAAATTCGAGTATACGTCGACCATAGCGGGTAATACCAATGGTTCGAAAAGTAAGGCTTTTACCAACACCTGGCAGGTTGAGCACATTACGATCGGTACCTAAAAAGGGCAAGCCACTCTCTTTCATCAGCTTGGCCATCTCCTCTTCAATGGCATCGGCATTGTTCGGAAACTCTTTAATCACCGGATAATATTCCTTTGGAATTTTGCCAATCACCTTCTCCTCCATCTGCTCCTGTACAGCACGCTCATTGGTGGCAAAGTTGAAGCTATTTTCCATGTAGCCTTTCACGCTAAAGGTATAATAATTGATTACACCAATTTCGTTTAACACTTTACGCAATTTAGCTGCATGGCCGCGTCGAGAAGCCGCAGTGGTAAATACGTGCTGGTTTGTTACCGTCCATCCGGCCGAGTTTAACAGTTTAATGGCCCGATGCGCTTCAGGTGTTACTTCCATGGGTGACTCAAAATGGGTTTGCATAAAAAACTGCTTAACACCAATTTCAGAAGCCTTCTTTTTGAAATCACCCAGAATGCTAACCAGTTCTGGCGTTATTCGTTGTGGCAGATATACCGGTAAACGACTCCCTAATCGAATACGCAAAATATGTGCATACTTTTCGCCATTAACTCTGTTTTTATTGGCTTCTACCTTATTAAGTGCCATTTGATAAACCCTGTCCAGAATCTTTTTAAGTGACTTATCTGAGCTCATCAGTGCATCACCTCCGGTAATAAGGATATCGCGCAATTGCGAATCCTTTTCAAAATATTGTAGTAGGTTATCCAGTTTCTCATCCCAGGTTTGCTTCGGTTTTAACTTATCCAGATTAAAATTCAGGTTACCACGTTGAAAATCATACATACGCTGGCATGAGGCACATAAGCCGCCGCATGCCCGTCCCATGGTATCAGGTATCAGTATGGCCACTTCGGGGTAGCGCCGATGAATATTATGCTCGCTTGGCAAAAACCAGCCAGCAGCGTTGGGCTCACCTGGTTTTACTGTATCCTCCTTTTCCCAGGCCACAATTTTGCCGTATTCATCAATTAGCTTCTGACTGTAGATAACGTAATGTCGGATAGCCAAATCAGCGCCAACAGCAAAATAAGGCACCCTCACGTGCATTAGCGACAGGTAATAAGGGTTCACAAAAAAAGGAATGCCTTTGGAAGCTGCATCATACAGGACCTTCATCGTATCAGGGTCAAGCGAATTGTCGAGCATCTCATTTAACAAATCAGGCGAACGTACAGCAAAACGTAGATGAAATAAGTGATTATCCCACCAGTCGAGTGCATGTAGGTACTTTTGTTCTTTTGATAAGCCTTCTGCAAAATAGAATCGACTGTCATTAACCTCGCCCGAATCAATAAGACGGATGATTATTTTCAGTATCCGATCTTTATTTTCCTCTCTTAGCTTAACTATCCTTGGGTCACGGCCTGAACACCAACGTGCCATCCACTCTTCCACCTGTTCTTTTGTCGGAATACTTCTTTTATACTCCCCTCTGAACTGCTTAAAAAGCATTAGCATATCCTTAAAGAAAAATGGCTTGGCTCCACCGGTACCTTTACTAACAGCTAACCAAATCAAATGAATAGGATTACTTATGGCCATCTCGCCCCGCAGGTTAAGATCTTCAAATTCGCGCCCCGCATTATCGATGTAATCCAATATACGGATAGCGGCAAAATCTTTCCAACTTAACTTCTCAAAGGCTTCACGACCATGTGCTTCTCGCTTATAAAATTGATAAGCATCAGGATGCTTCTTTATTTCATCCAGCACCCAATTGCGTACACCAACTAATACTTCAGTCTCATTTCTGCCGTTACGCATTATTTCTTCCAGAATGGGATTTTCATGCAATAACTGTCGTAATAACATATGCGATTTAACAGAAATAGCAATGTGATCGAGTTGATGATTATTTGTTGACATAGAATAGGGAATTTAAAGAATTAACTGTAATTAAAGGTACAATATTTATAGAGTAAATAGAAGTAAGCACTTGAAAACGAATGGCACAGAACTCTATCTGTAAGACTCTCATTTATAAAAAAACCTGCAAGTGAACTTGCAGGCTATACTGTAGAGAATCGATTTATTGTAGTATTCTTTAACTTTTACAAGGGGATATTCACCTCAATCTCTTTACGCTCTTTGTTTTTATCCATCAAGCGCTTTTTAGTGATCAGATACATAAGCCCACTAAATTGGCGAGCACCATAAGGACATACATCTATACAACGCGTGCAGGATATGCATGCTTTTTTATCGGTCTTTTTGGGATTTTGAGTATCTATGGCACCTACAGGACATGCCTGCACACAGCGCCCACAAAAATTACAATCGCCATTAGCTTTGGCCACCAAAGGAACAATACCCTGTGGCCTCATTGAAGACTTCTCCTCTAACTTAAATGCACCACCATTCATAATTCTTGAATGTTGCACACTCTTTTTACCAAATTGCCTGGCGTTATCCAAATCCCTTGCATCAGGACGACCTTTACCCAGCTCTGGAAATAACGAATGACGCGACACAAAGGCACCTGAGCTGATAGGAATAAAACCAGCTTCAACACAAATATTACTTAACTCACTCAAGGTATTCTCGTAATGACAATTACCATATGCACAGGTTATAATGGCTCGTGCACCATTCCCTTTAATTTGAGATATGTATTGAGCCGCAATAGCAGGCACCTGACCCGAGAAGGCTGGTACACCAACAACAGCAATATCATTAGACGTCAGCTCAATGTTCTTGAATAAACCCTGTGTGATATCATGAACGATAAACTCTTCGGAAATACCGCTGGCGATAGCTTCTACAATTTTTTTGGTAGAGCGGGCCGGACTAAAAAAGATAGCATGCACCTTTCGGGTACTGACAGTGGGAGAATCTGCTTGCTGAAACATTGTTTAAACTGTGCTTTAACTGCATCAATAATCTGACACAAAAGTACGGCCTTACAATACCCCTATAATTGACCGAAGTCATGTTTCCATGATGTTACACAACATGTTCGGTTAAAAGAATTTAAAATTATCGGTTTATGAGTTCTTGAATACAAATTAGAAACAACTAAACTCGAAAAGAAACTGAAAGCAATAGCTGCAATCTATTGCACTTCCAGAAATGTTTTAATTGCACCGAGGTAATAGTCATTCCATCCTTCAACAATGTCGTCATAGGCTTCCTCCGGAATATTCGTGTGCAGCAAATCAATTTGCACTTTGCCACCACTCTGTGGAAAGAATTTTATAGTCGCAATTGATGACGCTTCCTGCTCACCAAAATACCATTCCTGTACAATCTTTTTCTCGTCCTCTACTTCTAAAACACGACCTGTAATATCACCTTCCCACAAAGAGAATTCAGAGTTGGCCTCTTTACTCATCACCGCCGGATATCCACTCCATAACTCAATGGTAAAGGGATTGATAAATGCAGCAAAAGCATCTTCCATTTCTGCATTTACCTTGATGCGTGTTTTATAGTCTTTGTACATGATGGTTTGTTTTGTGCAAAGATAGGTTTATGAATGAAATATATTGATACCGTGATAAGCTGATTAACTTGAAATATTGTACGAAAGCAAATTCAAGTTGAATAACATACTCAAAATCTACAAATTGCCATATTATTATAACTGAAATATAAATCAAAATTAAATTCCACTCGTTACTGACAGTAATAAAAAAAAGAACCTGCAACTAAGTGTTACAAGTTCTTACCAAAGCCAATTCTGATTTTATGCTTAAATACCTAATGCCTTTATCAGGTCGGCCACCCGATAAAAATGAATCTTTGAGATATCATCCATCTTTTCCCTTAGGAGCTCATGATCTTTATAATACTGGTGGTTTTGAGTAATTGGAAAATCCTTATTATAAAATTGCAACTCATTTTCCTGCACCTTAATGCGATTGGACAGTTTACTAAGTTGCTCGGTATGCTCATCGAGCACCATTAACTCAACAGTATTGAGCTCTACAATCGTTTGCTCATGCTTTACTTCTTCGTTCCGATTTTTTAATATTTCAATCTCTTTAATAAACAAAGTGAGACGGTTTTTCCACACTTTATATTCAAAATCAAGATCTATTAAGTTTATATTGCCTCCCTTCATAGTTCCAGAGTTTTATCGTTAACTCTAATAAGTTAGCAAAAAAGTATTTTAAATGCATTATAATATGACGAATGGTTAATTATGAGTGATTAACAACCAACAATAAAACCGGCATCCTTAAAAGTCTCTTTATCTTGCACAATATTTGTTCCGATGGTTGTTAAGTAATCACCAACCAATGCAGCACTCACTCCTGCTTTTAAAGCTTTATCCTGAATACGAGTAATTAAACTTCGTCCGCCAGCCAATCGAATATTGGCCATTGGATTAATAAGTCTGAACAGCGCAAATGTGGTCAGAATCTCCTCATCAGACAATGGTTCAATTTCAGCCAACTTCGTTCCTTTAACAGGCATAAGTACATTAATAGGGATGGATTCGATTCCTAATTCAGCTAAATAAAAAGCCATTTCAATGCGTTGCTCCATCGATTCGCCCATACCAATAATACCACCTGAGCATACGCCCATGCCGGCATCACGTGCTGCCTTAATGGTCTTGACTTTATCTTCAATAGTATGAGAGCTGCACATTTCAGGAAAGAAGGAAGGTGCCGTTTCGATATTACAATGGTAATGGCTTACACCTGAATCATACAATTTATCAAGTTGTTGTCGATTTAGTAAGCCCATTGATGCACACAGATGAATCGACGATTTTTGATTGATTTTTCGATATACACCACAAAGCTGGTCCAGGTTTTTATTTGATATGACACGTCCACTGGTCACCAATGAAAATCGATCAACACCCTTCTGAGCATTCTCCTCTGCCAGATTCTCAGCTTCTTTTAAATCAACTAACTCATACTCTTCTACATTGGTATTATGAAACATGGATTGCGAGCACCACTTACAATCTTGTGAGCACTTACCCGATTTAGCATTCATAATGGAACACAGTTCCATATAATCGCCTTTAAAATGCTGTCGAATAGTATTGGCCAAATCATACAATCCTTCTTTATTATCAATTTTGGCTAATGCAAGTGCTTCTGCTTGAGAAATCACACCTCCGTTTAATAGTCGTTTTTTAATTGTTTGTATCATATTGTATAAATAAAAAACCGCCAATAGAACAAGCCTATTGACGGTTAGAAATATCATCTTAATCTATTATAAACATCACTTACAATATCAGTACTTGCCTTCAATGTTAACAACACTGGCTCTGCAAGTCGATTCTCTTCCATACAGTCATCGTTAAAAGGTTGCAAAGCCCAAGACAACATGGTTTCGATATGGCCTAATAACAGCCCAATACACTGAAGAAGGGCCACTGATAAACAACCGATATGGACAACATTACCCAAGGATCCAAAAATAGCGTAGCCTTTACGGCTCCATTGTTTGAATATACTAAAAGCTTTTTTCTGATTATTTAAAATCTGACTTCCCATCACTACAAAACTAAAACTTAGTTTTATATCTGAACAGCAATCAGCATTGCTTTGTAACATACCGGCATAAATTGTTCATAACTTTTTTGAAGTACCAAAGCATCATTCTTTCATCGCAAACAGACCAAGTGGTCACATCAGATAACAACATAAACTAAGCTTCAAACAGATTCTACAAAACATAACACATCCAACCTACTACATTTAGAATAAAACCAAATAAGATACGGTGCTAAATATTGGCTTTTTAAGCACTTAGAATTAATTAAATTAGTCAGCTTATTACCTCAATCACAAATATTAATACACATGAGCGGATTTTTTGGCAGCATTTCAAAAAGTGACTGCGTAACAGATGTTTTCTATGGGACAGATTATCATTCTCATTTAGGAACCAAAAGGGCTGGAATGGCATTTTTTGACCCTCAAAAAGGATTTCAGCGAGCAATTCATAGCCTGGAAGATGGTTATTTCAGAAACAAATTTGAAGCAGACATTGAAGAGTTTGATGGTACAAGCGGCATTGGCGTTATCTCCGACACCGAAGCGCAACCTATTATTGTCACATCGCATCTAGGACGTTTTGCGGTCGCCACAGTTTCAAAGATTAATAACATTGACGAACTGGAAGAACGTTTTATTAAGCAACATCGTACTTTCTCAGAAACCAGTCAGAATAGCATTAACCCTACTGAATTGGTGGCCATGTTAATAGCTGAAGGCAAAACCTTTAAAGAAGGTGTTGAGAATGTATATGATAGCATTAAGGGCTCTTGCTCAATGCTTATATTAACCGAGGAAGGCTTGCTGGCTGCCAGAGATAAACTGGGCCGAACACCAATTATAATTGGCAAGAAAAAGGATGGCTATGCTGCATCTTTTGAAACTTGTGCTTTTTCCAACCTTGATTATGAAATCGAGAAATACTTAGGCCCTGGTGAAATCGTTCAAATTACGGCCGATGGGTACAAACAGCTACGCCAAGCTAACAAAAAAATGCAGGTTTGCTCATTCCTTTGGGTTTATTACGGGTATCCGCCATCGTTTTACGAAGGCATTAATGTAGATGAAAGTCGTTACCGTTGCGGTGCTGCCCTGGCTAAAAGAAATGGTACCGATGCCGATTTTTGTGCTGGCATTCCAGACTCCGGTGTTGGTCATGCGATGGGTTATAGCCATGCAACAGGTGTTCCATTAAAACGCCCTTACTCAAAATACACCCCAACATGGCCTCGAAGCTTTATGCCACAAAGTCAGAAAACACGTGATTTGGTAGCCAAGATGAAGCTTCTTCCAAACAAAGCTCTGATTGAGGGTGGCCGAGGTATTTTTCTGGATGATTCAATCGTGCGTGGAACACAGCTAAAAGACAACGTTCAGGATTTACACAAAGCTGGTATTAAAGAGGTACATGTGCGCATTGCTTGTCCTCCCCTTACCTATCCTTGTGAATTCCTAAATTTCAGTCGTTCTCGTTCAAACATGGATTTAGCCACCATTAAAGCAGCTTGCAAACTGGAAGGCAGAGAAGATGTGGATATGAAGGAATACTCCGATTGCAATTCGGAGAAATACAATGCCATGATTGAGGAAATACGCGAAACACTCGATTTAACCTCATTGAAGTTTCAAAGATTGGACGATTTGGTTGAAGCCATAGGCCTGCCAAAAGAAAAGCTGTGTACCCATTGTTGGGATGGCTCAAGCTATTTTGAATAACATACAAATGCATGCATACAAAAAGAGCGCACCCAATTGGATGCGCTCTTTTGTTTTATGAGTAGTTGGATTATTTAACCAACGAAACTTCTTTAATAACCTCACCACCACGTGTAATGGCTTTCTCATTCATTGGAATAAGATGATGATGACGTTCTGGCAATGACTTTTTCAAACCAGCTACCACATTCTCCATTTTCACAATAGGCTTCACCTCAAGA
Source organism: Carboxylicivirga marina (assembly GCF_016612505.1). Lineage (GTDB taxonomy): Bacteria > Bacteroidota > Bacteroidia > Bacteroidales > Marinilabiliaceae > Carboxylicivirga > Carboxylicivirga marina. The sequence continues at coordinate 35,621 of NZ_JAENRR010000011.1, read as the reverse complement.
TAACCACCCAATACAATCATGTTAAATGTTTTTACAGCATGCATGCGTGCAGCTTCATCGGTTGCATCAACTCGATAAATATTAATATCGGTACGCTCAGGATGACGTGTGATACCATTGCCATCGTAAATTAAAGTACCACCTGGCTTTACATCGTTCTCAAACTTATCCATCGACTGCTGGTTAAGAATGATAGCTGTATCATATTCATGTAGAATTGGTGAGCTAATACGGTCTTCACTCAGAATAACCGTTACGTTAGCTGTACCACCTCTCATTTCCGGACCGTAAGCTGGCATCCACGACACTTCCATATCTTGCATAACGCCTGAGTAAGCAAGAATCTTACCCATTGAAAGTACACCCTGTCCACCAAATCCGGCTATAATAATTTCTTCTTTCATTTTGTCAATTTTAAAAGATTAAACCGAACTACTCGCTCTTAATATCACCAAGTGGGTAGTAAGGGAACATGTTTTCTTCCATCCATTCATTGGCTTTAATAGGTGTCATTTTCCATCCTGAGTTACAGTTTGAAACCACCTCAACCAACGATGTACCCTTATTTGCCTGCTGGTTTTCAAATGCCTTACGTAACGCTTTCTTGGTTTTACGTACATTGGCAGCTGTGTGTACCGACTGACGAGTGACATAACAAGTCCCTGGTAATTGTGCTAAAATTTCAGAAATTTTGATTGGCTCACCATCGTGGCTTACGTCACGACCAGCAGGACAAGTAGAAGCTGCCATACCTGGCAAAGTAGTTGGTGCCATCTGACCACCTGTCATACCGTAAATACCATTGTTAATGAAAATCATAACGATATTTTCGCCACGGTTACATGCGTGAATCGTTTCAGCAGTACCGATAGCTGCTAAATCGCCATCGCCCTGGTATGAGAATACATTTTTCTCAGGCATTAGACGCTTAACGGCTGTAGCCAATGCTGGTGCACGACCGTGAGCAGCCTGCTGCCAGTCAATCTCTAAAAAGTTATAGGCTAACACAGAACAACCAACAGGTGCAATACCAATGGTTGTATCCTGAATATCCATTTCTTCGATTACCTCAGCAATTAGCTTATGAACTGTACCGTGTCCACAACCCGGACAGTAGCTTAAATCATTATCTGAAAGAACCTCGGTTCTTTTATAGATAAGATTTTCAGGTTTTATAATTGAATTAATTTCTGACATTGCTTAACCTCCTATTAATTTTTGTTCTAATGCTTCTACAACTTCACCTGGTGAGTGTACTGAACCACCAAAACGACCAAAATGCTCAACCGGTACTTTACCATTTACAGCTAATCGTACATCCTCAACCATTTGCCCGGCACTCATCTCAACAGAAAGCATACCCTTTACCTTTTCGGCATATTTCTGAATTGGTTGTGTTGGGAACGGATATAAAGTAATCGGACGAAGCATACCAACCTTGATACCTTTTTCGCGAGCAATTTCAACTGATTTTTGACAAATACGAGCACTTGAACCATAAGCTACGATAAGATACTCAGCATCATCACACATTACTTCTTCGAACAATACTTCATTTTCTTCTACAGCCTTGTACTTAGCCTGCAGCTTATGATTGAAAGCCTCCTGAACAGATGCTTCCAACTGTACAGATGTAATGATATTTTTAGCTCTGTCTTTCTTTTTACCGGTTGTCGCCCAAGGATAATTTTCTTCAATATGTTCCATGGTCCAACGTGGCTTGAATTCTTTCAACTCCACTTTTTCCATCATCTGACCAATAACACCGTCAGATAAAATCATAACCGGATTGCGATATTTAAACGCTAAATCAAACGCATCTTCAACAAAGTCAGCCATTTCCTGAACTGAAGCCGGCGCCAGAGTAATTAATTTATAATCACCGTGACCACCACCTTTTACAGTCTGAAAATAATCGGACTGAGCAGGCTGAATAGTTCCTAATCCTGGTCCTCCTCTTACTACGTTTACAACAACACAAGGTAACTCTGCTCCTGCCAGGTAGGTAATACCTTCCTGCATCAAACTCATACCCGGACTTGAAGAAGAAGTCATAACACGCTTACCACATCCGGCACCACCATATACCATATTAATCGATGCGATTTCACTTTCTGCCTGCAATACAACCATCCCGGTTGTTTTCCAAGGCTGCTCGGCCATGAGGGTCTCCATTACTTCCGATTGAGGAGTAATAGGGTAACCAAAGTAACCATCCACACCTGCGCGGATAGCGGCTTCAGCAATCGCCTCATTACCTTTCATTAATTTTAATTCTCTCATGTGTGACTAAATTTCCTTTATGAGTTTTACATTAAGCAGTAGCACCTGCCTTAGCGCGATAAACAGTAATACATGTATCGGGACAAATAATCCCGCAATTAGAACAACCGATACAAGCATCGGGATTTGCCATGTAGGCGTAATGATACCCTTTGCCGTTAACCTCGGCAGCCAATTCAATTACCTTTGTGGGACATACGGTTGTGCAAACGCCACAGCCTTTACACCTCGCTTTTTCCACCACAATTGCACCTTTTGCTTTTGCCATATTATTGAGTCTTTAATAGATGTTACAAATTTAAACCAATAGCTCAAAAAACCACATGACTACTATCAGTATACCCTTGTTTATAAACAGTATAAACAAGCTTTCAATTTATCACCAAATACCTAAAATCAGGCATTATCAGCTTTAAATGCTTCTAATCTATTCTTTAATTCGTCAAAGCGCTCCTTACCTGTTTGCGATACACAAGCACGCAAACTCTCTTGCTTACTTCCTGTTTTACCTAAAGTAATAGCACTAATTCCGTAATACAACAGCTTCTCCAATAACTGTCCACCTGTCATATCACCATACGAAACTGTGAAATAGAAACCATCAGCCAATGGCTCGTCAATATCTTTATCGTAGGTAAGGTTAAACCCATTTGCTAAAAACAAATCCTTCATGACCTTACCACGTTCTTTATAATCTTTTACTTCTTCCAAAAAGTTAAAATCACCATCATTGGCAGCCTTTAACATGGCAGCCAAGGCATACTGTGCCGAATGTCCTGTACCGGAAGAAAGCGCATATAATACACGAGTTACCAACACCTGACCGTACTTATCTACACCAAAGCGTTCTTCCAGATTTTCGTAACGACGATTATACAATGAATCAGACATGCAGGTTAAACTCATGCGCTGCCCGGCATAACTAAAGGCTTTGGAACTCGATATTAACAATACATAGTTGTCGGTATAATGCCCTACAGACACCTGATATGGCGCCTCAAACGGCTTAGACAAATCCTGACGGAAATCCATCGCAAAATACGCCAAATCTTCAATAACAACCACATCGTATTGTGTAGCTAACTCACCAATTATCTTTAGTTCTGATTCGGTAAAACACACCCATGTTGGGTTGTTAGGATTTGAATACACAACCGCATTAATCTTACCTGTTTTGAAGTACGACTCTAACTTTTCACGAAGTGCTTCACCTCGATAGTCATAGACATCAAACGAATCATATTTATAGCCCAGTACATCAAGCTGCTGTTTTTGAACCGGAAAACCAGGATCGATAAACAGTAAAGTGTCACGTTCTTTATAAAGCTGGCCCGAAACCAAGAAGTTAGCATACGAACCTTGCATTGAACCAACAGTTGGCACGCAACACTCAGGTGAAATATCTAAATTAAGAAATGCTTTTACAAAGCGACTTGCTTCTTCCTTTAGCGGTTTAATCCCCTCAAGCATCGGGTATTTTGAAGCTACCCCTCTCTTCAAGGCATCAATTTCTGCATTCGTTGCTATGTCAGAAGGCATAAGCCCCGGAACACCCATTTCCATTCGGATGAACTTCTCGCCACTTTGCTCTTCAATATCATTTACAATGGAAACAATTTCACGAATTGTAGCATTGTTAAGGTCGCCAATTTGATATTTTGCCAGAACTGCATCAACAATTTTGGCGTCAATTGGTGTATTAGTGTATGATTGCATGTGTTTTATTTTCAGCAGAAACGCTAAACGCTCCTTAACTTATGAAAACAAAAAGGGTGGTACAATGCACCACCCTATCTGTTAAATATTTTAAAATCCAAACTCGTTAATGAGTCGGTTAATCCAATTTTCAACACGAACATCCGTTTTACCGGCTTCGTTATCTTCATCTACAGGTAATCCCAGAAACTGACCATCCTTAATACCTTCAGACTCTTCATAAACATATCCTTCTGTTGAGCAGAATCCAACCACTTCAGCTGCTGTATTTTCTAAGCGTTCATACACCCAACCCAATGCATCAACAAAGTGCTGTGGATATTGAATATGATCACCCAAACAATACATGGCCACTTTCTTACCTTCCCAGTTTACTTTTCCAACCTTCGTCGCAAAAACATCCCAATCAGTATCCTTATACTCAGAGTCCCAATTTGTTTTACCAATGGTTGACATACCAAAGATTAACTTATCGAATTGTTCCAATGCAGATTCATCTACATTTTTAACAGCAATAAGTTCCACCTTATCAGCACCAAACTTTCCTTCGATGACATGCGCAACCTTCTCTACGCTACCCAATTCAGGACCATAAAAAATACCAATCTTAGACATAGTTAATGATTTTTACAGAGGTTTTTATATTATTCAAATATGCTTTTTTTAGCCGAGATATGCAACCAGCCTTTATTCTGATACTTTCTTATTAGCCGCTATAGCCAGCAATATCCCCAATATTATTCCTAAAAGTGCAGCAAACAACACACGGTATTCTGCTGGCATCAAGAAAGTGATGGTATGAGCAGGAATCCAAAAAAATGGTATCGTTTTTTTGAAAACAAAATTCCATTGCATGCCCCAATCCAATTCCTTCATTATCTTCCCAAAAGCAATAGGTTTTAGCAAACAAGCAAGCTTGCCCTCATTCGCAACAATGTGCGTATCCGTTATGCGATGCAGCGTCATCATCACCGGAGCATAAACCAGATTCATGGCTGCACTAATACTGAAAGCTACTAACAATTTGGAAGCTGAAAATGGTTGCGCCATAACTTCAAGTGCATTTTCGAGCCCCATTTTTTGTAAAAACACTGGTACCCCAGATGCAAAAACAACAAATGCCATTTTAATAGTCAAGCCCAACAATCCCCATATAACAGCTCGCGGAATGACTCCAAACCCTGCCGCAATAAATTTGCCAGTTCGAATACGTAATCCGATTACTTCTCCCAAGGTTGCCAAAATAGCAAACTTAAGAAAACTCATAACCATTGGATGTTCCAGATTAAATGAAGCATACCAATTATACACATAATCACTAAGGAAAAATGGCAGAAAAAACACCACAACCATGGCGGCAAAAATAATATCTCTTATTGTCTTGTTCATTTGTTAACTCTTTAGCCCATTACCATTTATTAATTATCATCAAATCCCGATAAAAAACTCACAACCCCTCTCCTAATCCTTAATTAGCAGGCATTTCAAACAATAACAATCTGTAAGGCATTACAAAAATAGTAGCTTTTTATATTATTTTATCATTCACAATAATGATTTAAATCAAGTTTAGCACTAATTTTCTTTAAATGTAGATTGAGTAACTTCTTTTGCTCGAAATTATTTAACGAAAACCTTCATTTAAGGATATTTTTCTTTATTCACGACACTAACAATAAAAAAGCCGGCCTTCCATTGAAGTGCCGACTTTTTCATCATTATCAATACACAAACAGTTACTTCTCAATCCGAATACGGGCATCTACAGCAATTACTTTTTCGCCTTCTCCCAACAACGGATTTATATCCATTTCTTTAATTTCAGGTGCATGACACAACATATTCGATAAACGAACAACGATTTCAGCATATTTGTTCTCATCAATACCTTGCTGCCCTCTAACACCCTGAATTATTTTATAACTCTTCAAATTATGAATCATTTCTAAAGCCTCTGATTGGTTCAATGGTGCCAATCCAGAACTCACATCCTTCAATACCTCAATAAAGATACCTCCCATACCGCATAACACCATGTGACCAAAACCAGGCTCGTAAGTTGCACCAACAAACAGCTCCTTACCGCTCAACATCGCCTGCAACATTACCCCAGTAGCATCTTGAATTTGCATCATACGCTCAAACTCAGCAACTAGTTGCTCATCTGAATCAACATTCAGAACCACACCTCCAACATCGGACTTATGTACCGGTCCAACCACTTTCATCACCACTGGAAAACCAACCTCTTTGGCAGCATTTTTTAAATCCCCAACCTTATCGCTCACAAATTCCCTTACCCGTGGAATACTCGCCGCATCCAACAACGATTGAACGACCTCTGGTGATGCATAACCATCTTGTTGCGATTCAATAATGCGGCGCACCTCAGCTACATCAACACCATCATTATTAAGCCCAGTCATCACAGGCTTTGGTGTATTATATATTTTCGTAAGCGCATTACCAAACATCACCTCATCCGGGAAATTAACATTACCCATATTAATGAACATCTCAATATCATCCTTCACATTTACCACAGAAGGCAAAATTGGATAGATTGGCTTTTTACAATCTCTTATTTTTTGATGCAGCAGCTTGTACACTTCAGCATTGGAGAATAAACCCGGACTACCAAACACAACCGCCATTGCATCAATGTGCTCAAAATCATTCTCGCACGCTTCGATAATATCGCCGAGCTGCTCGGCCGTTCCTGTTGCTAAAAAATCAATTGGATTAGCCACACTTGAACCTGGGTACAATTTCTCCAACAAAGCATCCGCTTTAGGCCCGTCAATTGCCGGCACTTCTAACCCACCGTTTGACAAAGCATCAGTTAACATCACAGCAGGTCCTCCCGCATGAGTGATGATAGCTACATTCTTACCCTTTAGTTCCTCCAACATAAATACTGCTGCCACATTGGCCAGCTCTTCTCGACCATAACAACGAACAATACCCGCTTTTTTAAATAAAGCATCAACCGCCAAATCACTACTTGCTAATGCACCTGTATGACTTGAGGCAGCACGACTACCTGCATCTGAACTACCCGCTTTAATCGCAGCAATCTTACATCCTTTATTTATTAATGAAGAAGCATGCTTCAATAACTTCTGTGGATTATTTACACTTTCGAGATACAAAAGCTTAATCTTTGAACTTTCACCCTCAACATAAGTATTATCAAGATATTCTAAAACCTCTTCAACACCCGTTTGAGCACTATTACCAACCGAATAAACACTATTAAATTTAAGCCCCTTGGCCATTCCGGCTTCAATGATAAACACAGCAGTAGCTCCTGAACCTGATATAAAATCAGCACCCATTGGCTCTAAAGCAGGTATCGGAGTTGTAAACACACTACTATGGTTCGTAGTTAATACACCTACGCAGTTAGGACCAATCAAACAGCCTCCAACTTCATTTATTGTTTCAACAATTTGATGCTCCAACGCAGCACCTTCTTCATTTTCTTCACTAAAACCAGCAGATATAATAATAAAAGCCTTTGTACCTTTTTGCTTAGCCAAAACTTCAACAGTTTGCGGACAGAACTTGGCAGCAATAGCCAATACAGCTAAATCAACATTCTGAGGCAAATCCGCCACATCACGATATGACTTGATACCTTGCACTTCGTCACTCTTAAGGTTGGTAACATACAAATCTCCTTTATAATCACCATCTACTATATTCTTAAGAATTTTGCCCCCTGGCTTCATGACATCATCAGAAGCTCCAACCACCACGATGCTTTTAGGATTGAGCAATTGTTCGTTTATCATTTGTCTACTCTTTTTGTCGGTCAAATATTAAATAATTGAGTTTTTAAAGAAAGTCATGTTTAAATATGATTAAAATCATAAGCTACTAAAAAGCCCATAAACAAAGCCACTAATACAACTAACACATTAACCCAAATAACTTTTAGTAACAATTTGTTACCTGCGCAAAAATACACGAATGATTCAATTTTCAAACCATAAGCTATTGTTTTTTTCTTATTTTTACCCAATCTAAAAAGGGAAAGATGAGCACAGAAAGAATCCGGAAAATCATTAATAATAAAGACTTTACAAAAGAAAACCTAAGCTATCTGATTAGTCTGGAAGGAGATGAACGAGATTATTTTTTAAAGCAGGTAGGTAACACCTATACAGAAAGCCTAGGAAAAAAAGTCTATTTCAGAGGCCTGGTCGAATTTTCAAATTTTTGCACCAAAGATTGCTACTACTGTGGTATTCGAAAAAGCAACACACACTCCGAAAGGTACGATATTGATAACAAAGCAATTGTTGACGCTGCTATTTTTGCACATGAAAACAAATACGGCTCACTGGTACTTCAATCAGGCGAAAGAAGCGACAAAGCTTTTACGGTGCGCATCACAAGCCTTCTAAAAAAAATAAAAGAGGCCACAAATGGTGAATTAGGCATCACTATTTCTCTTGGCGAACAAAGTGAAGAAACTTACAGAGATTGGTTTGAAGCCGGCGCTCACCGCTACCTCTTACGAATTGAAAGTTCAAACCAGGATTTATACTATAAAATTCACCCTAAAGATGAAAAGCACAACTTTGAAACCCGCATCAAATGCCTTAAAACACTACAAAAAATAGGTTATCAAACAGGAACAGGCGTTATGATTGGTCTACCCTTTCAGAGCTATAATGATCTGGCCGATGATTTACTTTTTTTTAAAAACACGAACATTGACATGGTAGGCATGGGACCATTTATCGAGCATACCGAAACACCTCTATACGAACACAAGGATGCCCTATGGTCATTACAGCGACGCTTTGATGTATCGTTGAACATGATTGCCACACTTCGCATATTAATGCCCGACATCAATATGGCTGCAGCCACTGCACTTCAAGCGATTGACCCTATGGGAAGAGAAAAAGCATTACGCTATGGTGCCAACGTAATCATGCCTAACATTACGCCAACTGCCAACAGAAAGGATTACACCTTATATGAAAACAAACCGTGCACCGATGAGGGAGCTGACGATTGTGCCAATTGCCTGAGCATACGGGTTGAAATGGCAGGGCGTGAGATTGGCTATAACGAATGGGGCGACTCGAAGCATTTTTTTAAGAGACAAGAAAAAAAATAAGCAAACTCAATACCATGACCAATGAAATACCTTATCCTAGTTTTAACACTCATACTTCAAATTAATTCAATACCTGCTCAAAAAGTAAAAACTGGCATTGAAGTATTACAAGATTTAAAATTTAAAGCACTTACCGGCAAGCGGATTGGTTTAATTACCAATCCAACAGGCGTTAACAGCCAACTTAAATCAACCATTGATATTTTATTTGATACTCAAGATATTGAGCTAGTTGCCTTGTTTGGACCAGAGCATGGTGTCCGTGGCGATTATTCAGCAGGCGACAAAGTCAACTTTTTTACTGACCCGAAAACAAACCTTCCGGTATATAGCCTGTATGGGAAGAACAAAAAACCAAGCCCAGAAATGCTAAAAGGAATTGATGTACTGGTGTACGACATACAAGATATTGGTTCTCGTTCATACACCTACATAAGCACACTAGGACTTGCTATGGAAGCTGCAGCTGAAAACAATATTAAGGTGGTTGTACTTGATCGTCCCAACCCACTTAATGGGATAAAAATGGAAGGCTTAGTAACAGAGCCGGAGTTTATTTCGTTTGTTAGTCAATTCCCGATTCCATATGTACATGGCTTAACCGTTGGTGAACTAGCAAAATTGCTCAATGGCGAGAAAATGCTCAAAGGAGGTGTACAGTGTGAGCTTGAAGTAATTAAAATGAATGGCTGGAAGCGTCCAATGACCTTTGAAGAAACAGGATTACCTTGGATTCCTTCTTCGCCTCACATACCACATGCCCATTCATCCTATTTTTATCCGGTAAGTGGTATCCTTGGTGAACTATACGTTTATAATATAGGCGTTGGTTACACTTTACCTTTTCAGTTATTTGCTGCAGAATGGATAAACGCAGATAGCCTTGCGAACAATTTGAATGCACTGCAAATAGACGGCATTACATTCAGGCCCGTTCATTTCAAACCCTATTATAGTGTGTCAAAAGGCAAGATGGTGCATGGTGTTCAGGTGCATTTTACCAATTACGAGAAGGCTCCTCTTTCCCTTATCCAATTTTACATCTTACAAGAAGCCTATGCTTTATGGCCGGAGCACAATGTATTTGAACTCTGTGATGAGTCAAGAATCAGCATGTTTGATAAAGTTTGCGGAAGCAACAAAGTCAGGAAAACATTCACTAAACGATGGCAAGTAGCTGATATTGAAGAAATGTGGCATAAGGACATTCAGGCATATCAGGAAAAAGCTCAAAAATATTTTATCTATTAATAAACAAGGGTATCAAAAACTTAAAACTACAGAGTTTTTAAGTTTAAATTGTCGGGATGACAAGATGAGTGTCGTCCTCTGTAAATCTCTTATATACAGCATGTCGTGAAAATCAAATTTTAGCGATTCCCGAGGGATTCCCGATTTAAATGATTGAATTTGATTGTCTTTGATATCCTTTGACAGTGACAAAGTTACGAAATAAAACCATGCGATTTTTGTCAAAATTGGCTAATTTTTTGTGAAGAGGAAGTATAAAAATATCGTTAAATAGCTATTTTATGAATAAAGGTTGACTGTGGATGATATTAAAGAATTCAAACAAGGTGTTTCAATTTTATTCAAATTGGTTAGGAATAGAGTATGATGATACCGATGGAAATAAAAAGTTCACCTTCATTAATCAACCAAGTATTCTCGAACCAGGTTGGCATCGATGCCAGTATAGCTAGCAAACTCTTCGCTTGTAATGAACTGGTGCTCCTTCTTCCCCAATGTTTCTTTGATGTTTTGCAGAATGCGCCGGCTTGACTTTTCACTCTTACCGGTGATGCGCTTCACATCTTTTGGGTATATACATAGCCTTGTTAGTGCTTTAGTCATTGCTCATAAATATCTCTTGGTATTGCGTTTCTAAATCCTTTATTTCAGTCTCAGTGAGTTCTTTGAACTCTTTAGAACGTGCTCTTTTGGATAATCGCCCATTGTTTTGTTCAAGGAAGCGAACCAATGTGGCTATTAACTTATCAGGCATCTCCAGCTGATTATCAATGTAACGCTTAAAGTCATCGTAGTGCTTTAGGTAATTGACTTCTTCGGGAATGACATTGTTAATTGTGTCAAGGACACAGTCGTATAAGAACTCTGCTTGCGCTGTTGCATCAAAGTAGCGGTAGTAATCAATCGTTTCGTTGATTACCTGCACATTATTATCCTCGGTGGTTTCCCACTCAATAAAGTCTAGAACGGGATGTGAGTAGGACTCTAGCACAAGCCGATAATCATCGATGTGATTGAGTATGGATGCGGATACCGGGAAGATAATACCTTGTTGTGAGAACCTCATCTTAGCCAGAATGTGGTGAATGAGGTAGCGATGAAGGCGTCCGTTACCATCCACAAACGGGTGGATGAATACAAAGCCAAAAGCAATACATGTGGCTGCCAGCACTGCATCAAAGTCAGATGCTTCGAGTTGCTTATTTGTGGCGATTAGTCCATCTATCAATTGCTCTAAATCTTCATGCCTGGCGGATATGTGATCCGGCAATGGTTCCCCTGTTGAGCGGTCATGCTCGCCAACGAAGCCTCCATACTGACGTAAGCCCATCTGGGTAAAACGCTTGCTGTCGATGACGAGCTGCTGTAGTCGAATCAATTCCTCAAGACTGAGGTCTTTGGAGCCAGCCTGCCCAATGGCTTTTCCCCATCTAAGGGCACGCTTGGTACCCGGGTTTTCACCCTCGATGGTAAAAGATGCTTTCGAATCTTTTAAAAGCAGAAAAGATGATGCACGTTGCAGTACATCTTTATGAATGGACTGTAGGTATGTATTCTGACTGTTGGCCAGGTTCGCTTCAATGTGAGCTTGCAGCTTTGGTGTTTTATAAATGAGTGGGCAGAATTCCGGAGTACCTGGCAGGTTATTAATGATACGGTGACGAGAAGAGCGCTGTCCTTCAATAGTAAACTGCAGCTTGTCATCGAGTAAGGGTACAAAATTCTTTACACCAAGGTTAGGCATGTCGAGTGTGGTACCTGTAAACCACTCGTAAAGAAACCATATTTTACGACTGTATTGTCCAGTCGGTTCAATTGCAAGTAATTCAATGACCTCATCATTGGTCATGGTGTTGAAAAGGCATTTAAAACATAGTAAGTTGATACCTTCGTATTTGAGTGCAAACACTAAATGTTTGTATAGCGAATCTTCGGGTTGATGCTTGGGGGTGAAAACTTGCCAACCATCTTTCTCATAACGCCTGTTTTTGGTGCTAATTAATGACAAGCGATTAGGCAAAGGAACCGGAAGTTCCAAGGTATTGATAATGGCAGCATAGCCCACAATGTTGCCCTCTTCAGGAGCTGTGCGTCCTTGAAAAACGGTTATTGTTTGAGAAAAATGGTTCTTTTTCATGGCAATTTGTGAATAATAGGTATTCAAATATAGGAGAATAATAGGCACTAAGCATGAAAAATAGGTAATATATTAAGATTTTCAGGAAAAATGGGTTGGACAGATGGTTGCTTATTTATTCAAATGGAACAACTGAGGTTATAGTTGACTATTACTTTATCTATACTTCATCGACGCTTGAGGAGTACTTAAGTAATGCAAGTACCCTCTCTTGGATTAAAATCTTCATTAAGCAAGCCAAACATGGTTAAGTCAATATTTTCATAAAAAAATCACCCCTCTTTTCACCTAATTGAAATTTTCAAGGTATTTATAATATAAAGGTCTGAAATAACAAACCTGAGTTCGTTAATAAATTATTAACATAAAGTTTAAAGCATGAAAAAATTATTTACATTATTATCAATTTATTTTGCATTAACTGCTGCTATTATGGCACAGACAGTTGCAGAACTTCCTTCAGGAGAAGGAACAGAGGCAAATCCATATCAAATATCCACACTCGCCCATCTTCGCTGGATATCTGAGGGTGTGGATGGCACTGATGATATAGTCACCAGGATGAGCTCTTACTATATCCTGACAGCAGATATCGATGCTACAGAAACAGCCACCTGGAACCCTGTTGACCCATCGGCAGATCCAATTGTTTATGAAGGTTTTAATCCCATTGGTGATAACAAAGGGCCAGACAATACCTTTACTGGTACTTTTGATGGTAATAACAAGTCCATCAGCAATATCACCATCAATCGGCCAGCAACAAATTGGGTAGGTTTTTTTGGTTCAACCAGAGTCTCATCCATAACAGATTTAGGTCTGACTAACGTTACAGTAGCAGGGCAGACATTTGTTGGTGGTTTAATTGGTAGCGTGGGTAGTACGGCCGATATAATAACAAGGTGCTCTACCACTGGAACTGTTTCCGGTAATGGCACAGGAATTAATGGAACTAGTATTGGTGGGCTTATTGGTTCAAGCCCATCTCTTATTTTAGAATGTAACTCTTCTGCAACTGTAACTGGAACTAATTCAGATACAGGTGGACTTGTTGGTAAGTCAACAGGCGAGCTTCGATTTTGTTATTCAACAGGTACAGTTACTTCTGCAGGTCAAAATACCGGAGGTCTTGTTGGCCAGTCGAATAAAGTGACCTTATGCTACTCCACAGCAACAGTATCCAGTACAAGTATTTATGCCGGGGGCTTAATTGGTTTGTCAAACGGTTCAACAACAAGTTGTTTTAGCTCTGGTTCTGTTCACTCTTTAACAGAGGCAGGTGGCATCGTTGGATATATGAAATCGACGGTTCAGGATTCATATTCTTTTGCAGCAGTGAGCGTAGATGGCAAGCCTGACATTGTCTTCGGAGGAATGATCTATAATCAGGGAGGTATTGCCGGGATTGGAAATGAAACCTATATAAACAATTGTTATTGGGATACAGAAGCTACCGGACAAACAGCCATCTTAGGTCAAACCCATACTGGCGATTACACAAGTTTCGGATTAACAACTGCTCAATTTGCCAGCATGGCAAACCTGCCAGGCTTAAATGCCAATATTTGGGAAATAAGTACCATTACCGAAATAGACGCCAATGCCCGCCCATATTTCAAATGGTTTAACGGTGGTATAACCATAGTTGTTGATGGAGTTCCTGCTTCAAAAATAAGCGCATTAAGTGGTACAGGCACTTATGCAATTGGAGATATTGTGAGCCTTTCAGCTACTGTTGTTAACAATCATGTTCTTCTCAATTGGACTGCCAATGGAGCAGAGTTAAGCACAGAAAACCCGTATACCTTAACTGTGGCTGCAGACTCGCCTACGAGTATTACAGCCAATGTTGGTTTCGATCCATCTGTATTCACCGGAGGTACCGGTACAGATATTGATCCTTTTATAATCACAACTTTAGAGCAGTTAGAGGTTGTCAGCTCCAACAATAGCCTTTGGACTAATCATTTTAAACTTGGTGCAGATATTGATGCAAGTACCACAAGCGCCTCTAATGGAGGTGAAGGATTTATCCCTATTGGTACAAGTGCCATTAAGTTTACTGGCTCTTTTGATGGCGATGTTTATTCAATTAATAACTTAACAATTAATCGTCCAACAATTGACTATATTGGACTGTTTGGATATACAAAAGGGGCCACAATTAAGAATATAAAACTAATAAATGCCACAATATCCGGTGATAGCTATATTGGTGGAATTGCAGGTTATTCACTTACCACTACTATGGATAATTGTTCAACATCAGGAGCAATTGATGGAACTGATTATATTGGCGGATTGGTTGGATATGCAGCTACTGGAACATATACAAATAATGTTTCATCAGCAAATGTATTGGGAGAAGGAGCATCAATGAGTTCTTACGCAGGTGGTTTGATTGGGAGATTAGGCAATACCTCAATGACGGTATTAGTTTCTCAATGTTATGCCACAGGGTCTGTAACTGCTAATAAAAGCTATGTTGGAGGGTTGATTGGTTATATTTCTTATCCTGGTGAAACTCTAGTTTATAAAGGCGTGGCTAATTCATATGCAACAGGCAATGTTGAAGGAAGTGATAGAGTTGGCGGTTTTGCAGGTGATGCGAGATTTGGTGCCGGACGCCTCAATCACTGCTATTCGACCGGTACTGTAACTCTTACTAATGGGATCAATAAGGGTGGTTTTGCTGGCATCTGCTCAGTTGCCCCTACCAACTGCTATTGGAATGTAACCACCTCATCAGAGACATCAATGTATAACGGGGCAGCTGCCAATGAAAATGCAAATGGCCTAACTACAACACAATTCGAGTCTTCTGTAAACTTTACAGGTTTCAACTTTTCTGATGTATGGCACATAGGCGTTATCAGTGAAATAAGTTCCGATACCCGTCCATACCTTAAATGGCAAACACTTGATACACCTACTGCTGTTAAAAAGGATTATTTATTGACTATCAGCATAAGTCCAAACCCTACAACAGGGATGATTAAAATTAACAATATAGGTCAAGGAAGCAAAGTGATGATTTATAGTGTTACTGGAGCATTAATCAACTCTGTTTACGCGAACACAAATGAACTTACCATTGATCTATCTTCTCAGCCGGCAGGTATATATATCGTATCTGTAGAAGGTGAAAAAGTTCATAAAGTGATTAAAAAATAAGTAAGTTGGAGAATTTGAAAGAAGTGGTTGCTTATAAAGGGAGTACTTCTTGATTTAATTGATAGTATCGGAAAACAAACTATAATTCTAATTAATAAAAGGTGGATAACTAAAAGGTTATCCACCTTTTATTTGCTTTATAATTCAAAAACACACCCGTATTAATCCGAATTCAACGTAATATTTTGAATTCATTACGTATACAAACATTAAGTCTCAAGTGTATATTAGCTAGAGAAGAGCGGGCTTTATTTTAAGACAACTATATGAAGAAGATTGCTGTTAGTTAGTTGAATTAGATTATAAAATGATTGACAAAACAGTATACAAATAACAACGATAATTTTGTAATTATATAACCAAATATTATCAAAGCAATATTACTGAAGAACAATGTCTGAATAGTAAAAATTAACTTTTATAAGAGTAAATCAGTTACGGCCTAATTCAACCCGTTTTATGCATTAGGAATGAAACGAACTAAAGTATTAGGCGGATTTAATCCCGATATAGAGAATCTTAGCTTTAAACCTATAGGAATCTTTCGATTTTAATAGAACATTCTGCTTAAAAGCTTAGATGAGTTTTATCGTTTTAGCTATCAAAATATGGGTTCAATAAAGTTACCTTTTAAGATATGAGCATAAAAAAAGTTGTCTGATTTAGTTTCAGACAACTCTTAACACATTCTGTACAAAATGTAAATATCAGTTTATCAGGGCCCTCAAACGACTCACGGGCACTATCTCATTAACTATCATTTGATGGCCTTCGCTCGGATTGCCATTTCTGAAAACGGGCGATGTACCTGCTACTATACCAACCACTTTACCAGTACTATCCAGGACAGGAGCACCACTTGAGCCCCTGGCAAATGCTGCTGACATACTTTGCCTCAAAATTCCTTCCTTTGGCTTAATATAGGTCCTGTTTAGTATGCCCTGAGTAAAAGTATAATAACGACTGTCGGGATGGGAAATTAAACAAACGTCTCCACCATTGACCAAATCATTGCCTAAAACCAAAGGTTTGATAGTATTCGGTTCACAGTTAATCCTGAATATTGCTAGATCATCCTTCTTACTGGCAGCAAGTACTTCAACAATCGGATAAATATTTTTCTTGAGGTCCATAACAAATGATGTTTCATAATCTTCCGAGCTATCAGGATTATAAGAATCAAATACATGGTAATTTGATGCACAGATACCGTCATCACTAATTGGGAAAGCTGTAGCAGCTGAGATATGCCATTCCGGACAGTTCCCACAATTGTACATTTTCCCATATATTAGAACTTGATGTTTATGTGTTGTATAGAAGTTTTGGCTTCCGTTTGCTTCATGTAAAATACTATCCAATTTCACTTCACATTTTTCATTAAGCAACTGTTTTTTATATGTATCAGATGATGTACCTCCATTTTTCGAATAGTAATCGGATGCTTTAGACTCAAATATCTTTGTATAACGGATGTCCTCTATTACCTCTTCTACTCCGGAGGTTTTATAATTATTACAGGCATATAAGTAACACAATAATATACAAGTCAGATATAATGTTGGTTTCATTTTAAAAAATATTTAACCCAATGTATGCGGTAGTAATTAAAACTAGCAATAGGATGTTAAAATAGCGAAAAATGCATGATGCATTCGTGGAATTAAAAAATGCATCATGCTCTATATATCCCAATACTATAGATGCGAATTGATCAAATCTTCAATCACTTTTCCACTTGATGGACGTGGTGCATTCACACTAATAATTTTCATATCCTGATCAAAAAGCATGAAACGAGGTATTGACGAAATGGCGTAATCCTGAGCTATGTCAGATCCAAAGCCCTTATCTCCTACTAATTGTAGTCCACTCATATTATGTTTATTGACATAAGCTTGCCACTTTTTCAAGTCCCTTGGCTTATCTAAAGAATAACTTATAAATTTCACTTTCTTCCCGTGAAACTTCTTTTCCAGTTTTTCCAGGTGAGGTATTTCTTGCGTGCAAGGTCCGCACCATGTCGCCCACACATCTACATATATCAGGCTACCTTTGTAATCATACAGACTATGTTCTTTGCCTTCCGTATCTGTTCCTACAAAATTGAAGGCTTTTGTGCCTTTGGCAAATTGGCGAATTGACAAATCATGCTTCCTCGCTTCATCTTTCAGATAATCTGTGATCAAATATGGAGTCATATCTTCCTTAAATTCCAGATATTGTGGATTATAGGCTTGTTTCCTTTTTAGGAAATAAAGTGCAATATGACCTTTGAACACCTCATTATTTGTCAGCTCAATATATTTATGAACACTTCTACCCCAGGCTGGTTGTTCAGGAAGTTCTTTAACAGCAAAACGCGCATAACTAAGTATGTAGTCAAATCCAGTTGGCAACTCAAACATTCGGGGAGAAACAGGAGCCTTTTGTTCACGTATAACATCATAATAATCAGGATAATCACCTCGCTTTGGGTGCTTTTTTCGCATTGATTGAACAAATTTTAATGAAGCAGAATTAATATCCGTCTCAGCCATCAAAGTTAAAAGCTCATCAAAATCTTTATCTCCCGTATTAATGCGTTTTTGAAACTGTTGATTATTAGCAACATATTCAGGTAGTAGCGGAAAGAATTCTTCATATGTTGAAAAGGAGAAAAACTGACCATGGGAATAGGTAAAGACGGTATCCATCAATGTATTAAGCTCTGTTAGCCATTCATTTTTATGGTTATTCGTTTCTCGCAACTCATATTTGTCTCCCCAAAGATCAAGATCTATGGTCGTTCCTTTTTCCAGAAAAAAGCGATTCAAACCTACATCTCTGCTGTAAATACCTCCGTTCTTAATTACATTGATTACATAAATACCTGATTCATTTATGGGACAGGTAAAACCAAACCGACCTTCATTTCCAGGCGTACAGTTAGAAACAGCCAAAGTTTTACCATTAACAACTTTACTCAAATTGATCTTTATACCCTTTGTGTCACCATGAAACCTGCCTTCTATGTAGGCAAAATTCCCTTTTTCTGCCTGACAGGCTGATGCCATCAGAAGGATAGCAATCAATCCCGAAATCAAATTCCTCATCGTGTTTTTCATCATAATATTATCTGTTTTATCTTGAGTTATCAGAAATTATCTGCTAATTAATTTGACGGTGTATTGATTAGTTTCAACAATTGGCTAACAGGAACAATTTCTTTAACCGTCATTTGATAGCCCTTGTTACCCGGCAAATAATAGACATTTTCTGTTCCTGTGACAATCCCGGCAACTTTGCCTTCAATATCAAATACAGGCGCGCCACATGATCCTGTACCTATATCTGCTGAAATACTCTGCCTGATTTTAGATGTTCCAGCTTTGAGGTACTTACGCGTAATATGTCCTTTACTTAATCTAAAAAATCGCCTGTCGGGATGACTAATTAACTGTACTTCATCCCCGGTGCGAAGATCAGCTCCTAACTTCAAGGGTTTAAAATTTGAAGGCGGACACTCTATCTTAAATATACACAAATC
Organism: Carboxylicivirga marina; assembly: GCF_016612505.1. Taxonomy (GTDB): domain Bacteria; phylum Bacteroidota; class Bacteroidia; order Bacteroidales; family Marinilabiliaceae; genus Carboxylicivirga; species Carboxylicivirga marina. The sequence goes on along the minus strand of NZ_JAENRR010000011.1, from coordinate 16,394 downwards.
ATCTTGTTTACTGGCTGCGATAATTTCGGTCACCGGATAAACTTCCCCCTTGAAATCCATTACAAAAGAAGTAATGTAATCATTTGGCTTTGAGGGATCGTATGACTTAAATACATGATAGTTGGATACACACAAACCATCCTCTGTAATAGGAAAGGCAGTTTCTATTCTTAGGTGAAAATCAGGACAATGATCACATTTATAAAGATTTCCTTGAATAAGTACGTGCTCCTTAGTATGGTTATAAAAGCTAAAAGGAACATCCCTTTGACCAGAACTAAAAAGTTTAATATTACAATCGCCTGACAGCATTTGCTTCTTTAAAACATCTGAAGTAATTCCTCCGTTTTTTTCATAGTAACCAGACGCTTTATCCAGAAACTTTTTAAACACTTCATAATCATCCACCGGTGCAGATGTTTCTTCAGAAACTCTGTTTACTTCATTTGGCTGCTCCTTTGTTGCTCTCGACAGACATCCAACTACAACAAGCATTAATACCAAAGAGAAAAGAATAAACTTTATTTTTAAATATGTCATCAACACAGAATTATATTAAAGGCCTATAAATAATTATCATCAAGGTTATAGTAATGAGTTAAGCAAGGCTTCTGTATTTTCTTCAGAAGGTCTTACTGCATTAGAAGAAATAATCTTACCTTGTTTGTCAATCAGTAAGAATCGGGGTATTGATGTAATACTATAGGCTTTCGCTATATCAGAATCAAAACCTTTGTCACTCATTAGCTGAATTCCACCAAGCTCTTTTGATTCTACAAATTCTTCCCATTTCTTTCTATCTCTTAGATCATCTAATGAGAGGCTAAGAAAAGTAATTGGCTTACCCTGAAATTTTTTCTCAAGTTTTTTGAGATAAGGAATCTGGTCGGTACATGGCTTGCACCAAGTGGCCCAAATATCAACATATACAATCTGGTCTTTAAAATCTGATAATTTAACCGCCTGATTGGTCATATCATATCCTGTAAAATCGAAAGCCAGCGCTCCACGTTCAAATTTACGAATTGAGATTTCATAATCCTGCATCTTTTGCTTGAGGTAATCAGATACTAAAAATGGCTCAACCTTCTTTCTGTACGTTAAAAATTCGGAATCATAAGTTTTGAAACTATGAAGATTGTACAGAGCATAGTATCCTTTTAACAAGTCGGTACCAAACCGTTCGGAAAAAATATCAAAACGCTTATTGACTGTTGAAGGAATGGATGATAATGAAGTTTGAGCAAACATATTAAAAATATGCATGTATGCACTTCCAATTGGCAGATGAAGCAACAGATCCGATTTAGGATTATACATCTCAATAATTTTATCGTAGAACTCTGGATAATCAGCTCGATCAGCATGTTTTGGTCTTGGAGTAAACAAAAAATTTAGACATGAATAACTCAGGTCTGTTTCAACCAATAATTTCAACAGTTCATTAAAATGCTTATCACTTGTTTTTATTTTCCCCTGAAATGAAATCATTTCAGCTTCAAAATTCTCAATTAACGGAAAAAACTCCTGGTAATCAGCCCTGGTATAGGCGAAGCCATGTGAGAATGTATAAAGACTATCGACCTGGTTATTCCATTCGGTTAATAACTTATTGGCTGCTGTATTAGTCTGTATTAATTCGTATTTATCATCCCATAAATTAATATTTAATTCATCACCGTTCGCGAGGTAAAAGCGAGTGAGATTATGATCTCTGTTAATAGTTTTTTGACTTTTTTTCCACACTATATTAGTCACATATAACGCCGGCTCATCCACAGAATATGTAAATCCAAACCGTCCATCTGCTCCAAGTGAAGTAACGGCAATTTTTTCAAGCTGGCCATGAGCCACTTTGCTAAGGTGAATTTCCTTTCCCTCAGGAATTCCTTTGTAAACTCCTTTTATTGATGCATATTCATTTTTTTTTGTGCATGAAGCAAGTAGGAATCCAATGGTCAAAAGACCTAGTATTAATTTAGATAAGTTATTATTCATATATCATTTATTTTAGCATTTCTCTTTATTATTCACTTACAATGGTCTTTTGTCCATTACATCTACAATTTTTCCACCTACATTAGGATATGTTTTCGTCAGGATTGTTGCACCGTCAAAAGAAACAGATAAATAGTGCAGGTTGCCTTGTTTTTTCGAAACTGAATTTGAATCACTGGTACCTACATACAAAAGGTTTGAATTATAAACGTCGAATTCCAGGTAATCAATTGACAATGATTCATCAAAGGTATAGCCTGCAATGATTTCCCTTTTTGATTGATCCCAATAGTAAAGGATATTATCGACTGCAAAATAAAGCAAAGGGGATTGTGTATAAACTGCAAAAGCAGTGGCCTGATCTATTCCTGAACCCTTAGATAACAATGTTTTTTGCCCCGGAGTAACGGATGATGTTGACAATGTATAACTCAAAATATAATATTCGCTTAAATTATCATCGTAGAAAACGCCATAACCAAGCCCCTTATACCCTTTACCTCCATAAATCATCTGCATTCCGACGTCGGCCGGATTAAAAGCACCAGTTTTTTCTGGAACAACATTCGCATAATTCATTCCTTTGGCCATAAATCGCTCATTTGCATTGTCGTAAACAACCAATCCAGACCAGCCTCCTTTAAATATAGCTGGGTAAAGTTTGGTCTCTTGTGTTTGTGGTGCTTGATAACGTACAGGAGGCATACTAAACCAGGTTCTGAAGTATAACTGACCATTATCTATGACTGCATCATCATAAAAACTTCCAAAAGAATAATATGCCATTGGTTTCGATTCTGAAGGAGGAATCCAAAATAAATCTGAATATTCACCTATATGCATGAATCCTATTGGTTCAGTGACTACTCCACCTACTTCATCATTACATAAGATCATAATAACTCCGTTATCTGATCGGTCATGAAAATGACCATGACCAAGTGCTGTTGGATTTCGACCTGCATAGCTTCCATTTACTTTAAAATACAAATCATGAAATAGGTCTCCGGCAGTATTGATGAAAGTGACATTAGCGAGCTCATCTATATTACTTAGAATCATCAAGCCATCAGAGTAATTACTGATCACTTTAATAAAAAATTCATGCTTATAAAAAACACCTGTCTCTGAATCCGTAACCTCAAAAGCAGCCATATACAACCCAGGTGGGGAGCCAATGATTTTTTCCATGTCTCTATCAAATGACAATGTATCTGAATAATTAATACGATTCTCAGGATACATATGCCAAAAATATTCTAGCTTACTTTCGTCAGCCTCGATCTTTTGAGAAATAAAAGGAGTGATAGACAAAGTATCAAACTGCTTTACAACGTATAAACTATCTATACCAGAAAGGCTTATATCATTCAGTTCCATATAATCGTAATTCCCCAAATCGTCGTAACACGAATGTAGAATAATCGTTAAACTAATAATCCATAAAGCAAAGTAATTAGATCTTCTCATAGCTTTCATCAATATTATCGTTATTGCCAAGGTTCAATGACTGATCCTTTTTCATCATATACCGGATAGTTCTCTTTAAAATAATTATTAAGTATAGTTCCATAACTTCTCCACAAACCATCTTCTGTCATTTCACTCATAGATTGAGGCACATCAATGTTAAAAAGCTCCAAAAAAACCCGGTGCTTCACCCGACTGTATGTGCCAAAATAATATTTTAACCATATATCCCATATGGGAGATTTCATCAGGAAATCTGAGAAAATAATTCGTGCCGTAAGTTTCTCTTGCAAACCAATTTTGAAATCAACCGATTCCTCTACACGTAGTCCAACACACACAGATTGTTCCTGTAGTTTTAAACTGTTATTTAAAACCAAAGACACAAAACCAGTAAATGAATTAGCCGGCAGTTTATACTGACCTGCCAATTCATTAAAATCAACACCTTCTACTGCTGTTGTCAGCGATTCGTCAACAGAAACTTTAAAATAGCGATCATAATTTGTCGTCTCTCCAATTATTTTCACATTCACATGTACAGTATCCGATTGTTTAAACCCCTTTGCAAAAGAATAAATGAGGCTATCGGACTCTTCCTCTCCAGGGTTGTCAGATACGTTGAAATAAATGGCTGCTTGAGAATTAAATAGCATGCGCTCGCTCTCCTGACAGGCACAAAAAATGATAAAAGCAAACGCCGGCAAATATTTAAATAGTATCTTCATAATTTAGTCGTTAATGTTTCCAAATTCCTTTTCAATTGATGGTATAGGCAATACATAAACTTTATCAGAACCAGTAATGGAAGAATATGGAATAACTGTAGCATTCCTTCTTTTGAAAAAATAAAAGAGTTGCCCTTCTCCTATAAATTCTTTTCGATATTCTTTCTGCAATTCGGCATTAAAGTCTGTACTGGCTGATAAGTCTTCGTACCCTCTGCTCTTACGAACGGTATTTAGCATGTCCAATGCTTCTTCGTTGCTATCAGCGCACTCTGCTGCTATATAATACATTTCAGCCAGGCGAATAAGCGGAATTGTCCGATCCCTATTGCCATATTTAGCAAGAACTTCAACAGTGGCACTGTTAGGTATTTCAAATTGATATCGGTACCTTTCATCAATTGTTCCATAGCTTGGAATCTCGAAATACATTTTCAGTCTCTCGGGTGGTATGAAAAGTCCACCGTCAGTGGCAAACAGCCATCGGCTCATTTCACCCAGCTTATCATTATACAAACCAAAAATTATTTCTTCATAGAAGATCTGATCTCTAATTTCACTGATATCCAAATTATTATTTTCCCCATCATCATCATATACGGTTTGAAAATTAAATTTTTGTGAATCAATCACCTCAACGGCCATTTTTGCAGCAGCGTTTTTATCTCCTTTGTATAAATAAACCCTTGCGAGCAGTCCTGTTATTGCATAATAATTTAACCTATTCTTTCTGTGGAGCAGAAATCCCTTATCATAAACGACATCTTCAATGGCAACCTCTTCCTCACTGTATTCTGTATATCTAGGACCTATAGGATCAATATCTGCCAACAATCCTCTGGCCACTAACAATTCTGATATAATTCTTTCTAAGACCTCATTAGCTGACAACTGAGGAAAGGGAACATTGGTCAATTGATCAACAAAAGGGATAGCTGGCTGATCGCCTATGACATTTGCAGAAGGAGCATATAAGCGCAATAAGTCAAAATGCAGAAACGCTCTGAGAGCCTTTGTCTCGGCCAAAAAGAAACTATAATTATGATCCTTAAATAGCTTTTCTTTGCCGTCTAATGCATTCAATAAACTATTACAATTTGCAATCACATTATACATGCCAGCCCATATTGAAGCGATTCTATTTTCAACGTTTTGCTCATTATAGTCATAAATGGATTCATAATAAAAGGCATCCTCATTATGATTGATGACATAATTCTGAGCTAATACATCAAGAAAACTCATGGTCAAATTTTCGCCATAAAGCGTTCGTTGCGATGCAGATGTATAAATTCCAAAGAGTGCTTCCCTAAAACCGGACTCTGTTTCAAATAGTTCTTCTGCTCGCACTCGAGACTTGGGCATAATATCAAGCCAGCTTTCACAAGATGAAAACAGGGCACTAAGCAAAACAACCATCGTTATATAACTTATATATTTCATAATCTGTCTTTTAAAGTTTACATTTTTAAACGTACTGAAAACGTTGCAGATCGTGCAAATGGGTAGTTTAGTCCTCTCTCCATTTTTATTGTGGAGATGCGGAGAAGATCGTTCATAAAGAAGGTAAGATCCATGTATTTAACCCCTATCTTTTTAATGGCTGGATAAGTCAAATCATATGAAAATGACAAAGATGTTATATTGATAAAACTATAATCTTCAACAAATCGAGATGTTGGTTTTGTTTGTGAATGGTCAGCTACATTTTTGAAAAAGGTAATATCACCAGGTTTTTTCCACCTTTCCTCAAACACCCGTCGGTCAACATTGTAACGTTTATCAGCATTTTCAACTCTACTTACAAGCGTAGAATTATATTGTTGGCCTCCTAGTCTATAGCTGAATATTGATCTTAATTCCAATCTTTTCACCTTCAGCCTGGTTCCAAAATTTCCTCGCAAAATTGCATCAGACGTTCCAACAGGCACTTGATCTTTGGAATTCCAGATATTCGTAAGTTGCTTATCCTTTGTCAGATAAACTTCCTTTCCAGTGATTGGATCAATCCCTAATGAACGAACTGCCCAGATGGTATTGGCAGATTCTCCTTCAATATATCTGACTATTGGCCTATTTACTTCAATCGGGTTATAGTTTTCATCCCTATCCGGACCATCCAGTATTTTATCGTTTGATTCATTAATAGACTTCAGGCTATTGGATAATTTCTTTAATGTATTGATATTTCTGACGGCTGAGAAATTAAGCGTCCAATTGACATTGGACGAGGTGTTTTTTATTAATACCAGCGTAACCTTTGCATCAAAGCCCTTATTTTCTATCTGTCCCAAATTTTCAAGATAGGTGTTAAACCCCAGTGATGTAGGAAGGGTTACAGGCGTTAACACATCCTTGGAAAGTTTCTTGTAAACATTGCCAGACAAAGATAAACGACCGTTAAAAAAATCAGCGTCAATACCTACATTGGACTGTACAGTCTGTTGCCAGCTAAGGTTCTTATTTCCTAATCCAAGTAAAGTTGAACCATAACCATAGTGATATCTTGTATCATCATAATATTGATAAGTCGTTAATGACTGGTAAGGATTAAAATTCTGAGATCCGGTAATACCATAAGAACCTCTTATTTTTAAACGGCTAAGAACGCTTTGAGATTTCATAAACGTTTCTTTATGAACATTCCAGCCTCCTCCAATGGACCAAAATGGTGCCCAACGACTATTTGCACCAAAACGAGAAGAACCGTCAATGCGGTAAGAAACATCAAAGAGGTAACGACTATCATAAGCATAATTGAATATGCCTATGGAGCTAAGAGCTCTACTGCTGTATTCACTTCCAGAAGGTTTACCAACAGAATATTCCTTTCCAAAAAATACGGCGTCTAATTTTTCATTTGGAAACCCTATTACTTTGATTGAATAATCCTGACTAGAATTTTCCTGTATTTCACCTCCCAAATTTAAGTAGAAAAGATGATTAGCGATAGTTTTTGAAAAAGTATATCTTAGGTTACCCTGATAGCCAAAGGACACTCCACTTCCTGCAATATAGCTTCCCCTTTTTGAAAAATCTTTCATATTGGCAAAGGAGGTATGATCTCCAGGTAAAAATTTATCACGGTTATTTGTTTGCTGATTTAAAGCCAATGAACCCCTGATTATTGAAGATTGTCCAATTTGCCAGTCAATGCTAAAATTATTGCTAAAGTTCCTAATTTTCCTTTCATCAATAGTATTAAGAGTTGTATTAAAAAGAGGATTATACACCTTTTGGTTTGCTCCAATACGATCAAAAGCATACAAATAGTTTCCTTCGTCATCTTTATCTCTGTAATACGGATTTATTCGGGCATATTGACTGAATGAACCATAAGGTGAATTCATTGAAACAACATTACTGTAGGATGATATGTTTCTGAAAGTAAAATTCTGAAGCACGTATTGAAGAGATACGGCAAAACCATAGCGATTCCGACCTGAACCTTTAAGAACACCTTTATTATCTTCATATGTTAATATCAGACCATAGCGTAAACTTTCGTTACCGCCTCCAAGTGTAGTCGAATGCTTATGGCTCATCGCAGTTTGGACGGGCTTTGCTAACCAGTAGGTATCATAACCTTTTTCAACAAACATTAATTTCCGGTTATATTCCTCTTTAGCTTTCTCTATATCATCAATGAAACTTGTCCCATTAAAATAACCGGCCTCTTTTTCCAGTTGCAGTTTTTCGCTTGCATTTAATAAATCGTAATCGGTCAGATCAGGAGCAGAAAGGGCTAAGCTGTATTTATAATCAACGTTCATTTTTCCAGCTTCAGGTGCCTTGGTTGTGATTACAACCACCCCGTTAGCACCTTTCGATCCATAAATTGCAGTCGCAGAAGCATCTTTAAGTAAGGTAATGGACTCCACTCTGTTAGGATCCATATCAAATATTACCTGTGGAGTAACCTGGAAGCCATCCAATATAAATGTTGGCATATTAGGGCTTCCATCAAACTCATCTTCCAAGCCTGGAATACTGGCTTCTCCTCTTATCTCAAATTCAGGTATAATGTTCGGATCAGATCCTATTTCATTGTTTTCAACCATTTCAAATGATGGATCCAAAGCCTGCAAAGTACTAAGGATGTTAGCACTGCTAACTTTAACCAAGTCTGAACCACTATATGAACTTACTGCTCCCGTGTAACTTTCTTTACTTCTTTTCCCATAACCTGTAACAATTACACCTTCAATATCATTAACTGAAACACTTAGACTCACATTCACCTTATCCCTTCCTCTTATTTTTTCCTCGAGTTTCTGAAAACCAATGAATGAAAACACTAAAGTTCCCTTTCCATCCGGTACATTCATTTCGTATTTACCATTGTTATCTGTGACAGTTCCCGTATTTAGTTCTTTTAAAATAATATTAACCCCAGGTATTGGCAATCCACTATCATCCAAAACCTGTCCACGTATTGCTACCATTTTTTGAGGCTCTTCAACTTGCGTTACAGGTCTAATGATGATTACCTCATCTTGAATTTTATAAGATAAATTACTTTTAGCAAGACATATGTCAAGTATTTTGTCTATAGATATTTCATCAGCATTTACACTAACTGTGCTTAGCTTATTTATATCCGCATCACTGTAAAGAAAAGTATACTCACTTTGCGACATAATTGCATTAAAAACCTGCTTAATTGTGGCATTATGCTGATTGATAGACAATTTAGGAGTTTGACTATTTGCATCTTGACAAACAAGCACTACAAATAGAAATAGAAACAGTACTTTCATAAATTTAAAAATATTGTACATTGAAAACTATTCTGAGATTTGTGGATTATTAAACTGATTTCGGCTCGGTATCCCTCCTATGATTATGAATCATGGTGTTGCTTAATGCGAAAATTTACTTACAGTAACTACTCCTTTATCATTAATGTCAAATTTGGCCTTTTGGGTATATTCAAACATCTCTAAAATTGTGTTTAGGTCTTCATACTTTTCAACATCCATACTAAATGGAATATCTTTTATTTTCGGGTGCAAATAATTAACATCAACACCATACCAACGACTTAATGATTGCATAATTTTAAAGAGAGGCTCCCCATCAAATACAAAACGGCCGTCTTTCCATGCTGTATAATTTTCTGTTCGAACTGATTTTACATCAATTTGAGTTCCATTTACTTCATAACTTAAGAGCTGCTCAGGTTCCAGAATTCTTTCCTGTCCTCCTTTAGTTTTCCATAATACACTTCCTTCTACCAAAACAGTGTGGAATATTTTCTCTGTCAGATAGGCATTTACATTAAAAGAAGTGCCCAATACGCGTATTGAATTTTCTCCTGGCACATTCACTGTAAAGGGCCTATCGCTGTCATGTTTTACCTCAAAATAAGCCTCACCCTCGAGTATCACATTCCTTTTGTCATCACTAAAAGGCTGTTGAAGGGTCAGTCTACTTCCTGCATTTAGCCAGACAACAGAACCATCTGATAAGGTAAACATGAACTCTGAACGTTCTGGCACCTGAATATCTATATTTGAAGGTGTTATGGATGTATTATTTTCATATACCAATTGTCCCTTGTCTATTTTAGCCAGTAAAGACTCCTGTCTCTTTACATCGTATGTTAGCGTATCCCGGATAATAATATCTTCACTGCCATCAATTTTAAGAACAGCCTTAAAATCACCTGCCTTGATGGTTTTATTTGACATAAATGATTCATCGGTAGACTCCGAAATAAATAATTGCATAGATAACTTGACTGAAACAATCAATAATACTACAGCAGCCACTCTGATTAAATAGTTCAGGCCAGTGGCTACTTTCCTTTGCGGATTAATTCTCTTTTCCACTTTCAACCATGTCTCATCTTTCCGAAAAGAGCTATACCTACATAATTCTTTGGATACCTGATTTATATCAGTCAATTCCTCCATTAATTCAGCATGTTTCTTTTTATTTCTCCAACTGTCAAGAAACTCTCTCTCTTCTTCAGAGATCTTACCTTTAATATGCTTTATAATTAATTTTGAAAGTTCAATTGGGTTCATATTCACAACTTATTTATAATATAATCTCATGGGAAAACGACATAGGTGAAAGGATGTAAAAAAAAATTAGAATTAATTCTAAGAATCCACACTAAGCACCATATCTCAAGAACATTCAAGCGTAACTTAGCAATCTCCGGTTTTAACCTCAATTATCGATACACAAAGGCTTTTATTATAAAGTAACTGTTCAAGATGCGTTTTTCGAATGATTTATGCAGAATTATTACATCTTATTGGGAACTAATATTTACTTAGAAGTCGTTTTTAGGATAAAAACTTAAACAATAAAATCAATGAGAACAGATGTTGAAGATCCTTTTTTAATATCTCTTTAGCTCTTTTTTTATGAGTTTTGACCGAATTGACTGAAATATTTAATCGATCAGCAATATCCGACTCAGTCATCTGGGTCAGATAACTAAGACGAAATACCATCCTGGCGCGTTCAGGCAACTTCTCCAAGCTTTCTAATATCTCATTGTAAACCTCCGACTTAATAATTCGTAAACTCTCAGTATCATCAAACTCAATTAGATGATTATGGTGGTTCTTATAATTAATAGCCTGTCGAATACTTCGATTGGTATTAAGGCATTTATTCTTAACAACCATATACATGTATCCTAATATATTGATACTATCATCAATCTTATGCCTCCTTTCCCATATCAAAACCAAAGCATCCTGAACAACATCTTCAACATCCTGCTTGTCAGCAAGTAGAGACTCTGCAAAGAAACACAATCTTCTGAAGCTACTGTCATATAACAACTTGAAAGATTTTAAATCTTTATTTTTCAGAAATTGACTTGCGATTATTTCTATATTATTCACCCTTCTTAAAATTATTATTTCAATAATATCCATTCACCAGAATTGAACTGTTGATAGAATTTCATACAGTTTCATCAAACATCGATTAAGCATACTTATATAAGTACTTCATACAATACTAATCCTAAAAAACTGGATAACAAATCATCACCTAGGGTATGGATTTTGATTATTGATTTTAATCAAACCTTATTAAATGTAAAGACAGAGTATTGAAGATTCTCCTTCAAGAAGTTGTAAAAGTATGTTTTTTACTTTTTTATTACAAATCCAAACAATATTTATACATGTTAGTCTAATCTATTAGGTGGCTAAATTGTATCAATTAAATCCTAAAAACGTATTATTGGAATCAAAAGGTTTTCCAAATAATAAAGCTGCAAATAATAACGTTCAAGAACTCACATTCTTTTCTTTTTTAGCTGGAAAGAAGAATCTGCTTTTAGTAACTCCATAATGAGACTCAAGAAATATTTATTTCCTGTTTGAGATAAAAGGCTTAATCAAAACTCATAAAGAACACCAATAAAAAGCCAATTTGTGAAATCTATTAATAATACCCGTTTATTATACTGCTAATAACAGCGTAGATTACATAAGCAAAAATCTCCTCACCAAAACGTGGTTTGATGTAGTTAAATATATTTATCAATAAAACAAGTTAAAGATGGTGAAATGATCTTGCAAATATGCACACAGAAAAATGACACTAAGGTGACGGTTCGGATTGTTTATGCTCAAAGGAATTACACTCCTATCCCCCTATAGAGATAAAATGTAGATATACAAACACAAACAACATTTATTAACGAGTGTTTGAAAGGTGATAATAGTTAGTACTTCATCCATGCTTGAGGAGTACTTAAGCTGTATTCCATTACAGGCTAACTTTTGCGGAAGTTTAAGGACAAAAGTGACCAACAGGGACAAGACGGACACTGTTATTTGAATTGCTATTTATGGGATTGTACTTTGAGCTTATTAACCCATAAAAATTGATGTTATGGCAAGGCAAAAAGGAGTGATTAAGTTGGAAGGTCGTGTTGGTGATTTATCGTTTTACAAGAGCAATGGCCAGTACATGGCGCGTGAAAAAGGTGGTGTGGACGGAGAACGCATCAAAAAGGATCCGGCATATGCCCGAACACGAGAGAATGGTGCTGAGTTTGGTCGTGCCGGCAAAGCTGGAAAAGAATTACGAAATGCTTTGAATGAGGTATTGGTGAGAGCTGCTGATAAGCGAGTTTCTAATCGATTGGCTTCGGCTATCTTGAAGGCTATTCAGGCTGATACCACTAATAGACGTGGCGAGCGTAATGTTTTGGATGGTGATCTGACATTATTGACAGGTTTTGAGTTAAATGCAGCTGCTCCATTGGAATCGATTTTGAAATTGAGCCATACAATTGCATTTGACCGTGCAGCTGGCACAACCCAGTTGGCTATCGATGCTTTTAATCCGAGTGAAGAGATTCCTCAGGTCGAAGGTGCAACGCATGTGCGTTTCATCCTTGCTACTGCCGCTGTTGATTTTGGAAATCAGAGCTATGAAGTGGATGTGAAGGATGGTGCTGATGTGGATCTAACTGCATTGGAACAGGCCGCAATCAATGTGGATAGTGCGATTTCCGCAGATTCACCTCATCCGGTATTTATTGTAGTTGGCGTTGAGTACCACCAGGAGGTGAATGGGCATATGTATCCTATTCAGACGAAGACGCATAATCCGATGGCGATAGTGGAGGTTAGCAAGGTGTAGTTTTTCGCTTATGCCGCGAGGGCACAAACTTTTTCCTTGATGAAAAAGTTCGCAAAAAATCATTGACTACAGCACTCGCTGACCCGCTAATGACTTGCTCCGGGGAAGATTTAAAGACTTACATCTTGGCACCAAATCTTCCTACCCTTCGCTTCATCAAGTGGGTGCCCAGCTACGTTGCTGAGGTCGAAGGGATTTACAGCTTGGATAAGATGATTAAAACACAGAATTATGAGTGAGGCTTCATTGAATGGCAGTGGCAAGGTTGGTTTTCTGGGCGGGACGTTGATTAGTGTGCTGAACGGAATATCGTTTGAGGGGATGGTTGAAACTGTGTTTTATACTATTCTTGGAACGGTCGTGAGTTTTGGGGTGTCGTGGTTGCTGAAGTATTTTTTGAAGAATCATTCGAAGAATAGTCAGTAGCTTTTAGTCAGTAGTGATTTAGAGCTTGGTAATGGAGATGTATACCTATTAGGCTTACCCGATTAAGTTCATTAAAGATTCTCCTATTCGGGATAGGTTGGTTTGGCGACAACGGTCGTTGATAATGTGTGTTGGAGGGCTCTTGGATTTAAGGATTCAAGAGCCTTTTTTATAGTTGTCTTACCAGACAGGTTTGCTTAAGCCGCAAAGGCTCAGACTTTTTCCTTGATGAAAAAGTTGGCAAAAAATCATTGACTGCAGCACTCGCTGACCCATCACGATTTTTCATCAGGAAAAGAAAGAACTCACTACGTTCAAACAACTTTCTTTTCTATCTGATTTCAAATCTATGGGTGCCCCAGCTGCGTTGCTGAGGTCGGGTGGATTTACATGATGTCAAAAAAAAAGATTATGAAATTTTTTGAGAAGGTGACTGCCTTGTTAGGCAATAGTGTTTTTAAGGATGTGGGTGAGCTAATCGACCGATTTGTGACGACCGGTGCAGAGAAGCAGGAAATGAAAAAGCAGTTGTTGGAATTGCAACACCGACATGAGGTGGAGACTGTGAAGTTATCTCTGGAGGCGGAGCAGGAATTTAATCAGCGTATTAAAGACCTGGAGGGAACGGCTAAGGATTTGCAGCAATCGGGTTGGTTGGGTAAGGTGGTGCTGTTTATGCGTGGTGCCCAACGGCCTTTATGGGGTTATTTTGTGGCGTATATGGATTATATGGTGTTTGCCGGGAATTGGACGCTGAAGGGAAATGAAAAGCTGGAATCCGCATTTTGGATTATTAATTTTTTGGTGTTGGGGTTCTTGTTTGGTGAGAGGGCAGTGAAGAATGTAGCGCCGTTGGTGAGTGAGATGATGAGTAAAAAGAAGTGAGAGGTGAGTAGTGAGAGGTGAGATGATTTACATGATGGTTACTCCCCACTATCTGTTGGCATCTCCCCAAGTGGAGAAATGATTTACATGATGAATAACCCCCTCTGCTTTCAGCATCTCCCCCTGAATGGGGAGAACTGATTTGCATGGTGGCTAAAAGTGATAGAAAATGGAATTGAAGGTTGTGAGATATAGTAGTTCTGAGGAGAGTACGTTGGGGCTATTGTTTATTGATGGGGTGTTTGCTTGTTATACATTGGAGGATGAACACCGAGATGTTAAGGTGATGGGAGAAACCAGAATCCCATCTGGGCGATACCGGATTGTGTTGCGTGCTTATGGAGGGCACCATTGGCGCTATCTGCGAAAATACGGTGCGGATTTTCACAAAGGGATGTTGCAGATTATGGATGTTCCTGGATTTACCGATATCCTGATTCATAAGGGTAATGACAATGATGATACGGCTGGTTGCTTATTGCTTGGCGATAGTGCCAACAATAACCAGGTGAAGGATGGTTTTATCGGTAGTAGTACAGTGGCGTATAATCGGATTTATGCAGTAGTGAGTGATGCTCTAATTAATGGTGACTCAGTCTATCTGCAAGTTTGCGATATTAATTAAAACTTGAATACTTCTAGCCTTAAACCCTTAAACCACCTTTTTTACAGGCTGGCAAATAAGTCAAGGTTGAGGGCGTAGCCAGAACCCGAAGGGCTTGACCTTTACTATTTGGCAGGCTGGGAGACCTTTGTTTAAGGATTTGAAGGCGGGTGCAGGATGTAAGATGTTCGATGTGAGGAAGTTTGACGTATGGAATTATGATGTTCGATTTGCTTTTACTAGAGTGATAAAGTAATATAACGCAATTACAGTGTTGGTTACCTATTTCATCTTGTGTACCCAAACTAAATGATACTAAAATGGAGGCTTCCAAGGTAGGTAGCCTCCATTAATTTCTTTATAAAGAATGCATTAGTTTATGCTGTCGTCTAAAGCTTTACCGGCTTTGAATTTAGCAACATTCTTTGCTGCTATTTGAATTTCTTTACCGGTTTGTGGATTACGGCCTGTGCGAGCTGAGCGCTCAGATACTGAAAATGCACCAAAACCAATTAATTGGATGCTTTCTTTTTTAGCCAGTGTTGCTTTGGTTGTTTCAACGAAGGCATTAATGGCTTTTTCCGCGTCAACTTTTGTGATTCCTGCTTCTTCAGCAATTGCTGATACTAATTCTTGTTTATTCATATTCGAGTTATTTTATTGCTACTAAACTATGAAATTTTATTTAGAAACCCTTTGTTCATAAAGATTACAGAGGTAATTTATTGAAGGCTGTTTGAATTATAACGTTTGATATAGGGACAAGCGCCTGCGGCTAGTGTGGGGATGGAAGCGCAATGAACCCGAGGTATCGAGGGTGGTTTGCGGTGGAATGGCGGGTCGAGCCGACTGCGAGTGGAGCAAGGGTGGCAGGTTGAGAACTATGAAATAGTGGAAACTGGCATAGCTTGGTAGTGGAGAGCCTGTCCCGTAGGGCGGGATACGAAACGGACAAGCCGAGGGCTGGCGGATTATTTGCTGTGGCTGTAGTGAATATGGAGCGTGGGTAGGACGTCGTAGCGTGACGCTACGCCGAACGAGGGAAAAGTAAGTTTGCACTTTGATTTAGTTCAGTGACAGCTTGGTTGAAAATGTTGGGTTAGTGCTATTAAAAAGACGTTAGAAGTGCATACTTGCGTGGGGTGGCGAAGCTGCTGAGGCGAGTGAGTGGTTACCAGGTGAAGTATGAGACTGGTAAATGCAAATGAGATGAGGCTACTGCAGGCACCGGGGAGTGGAATGTGAACGGAGGCCAGTGCAAATAATGTGACAGCCCGATGCCCGCAGCGACTAGCAGGCGAGCCTAACTCTGGCAGCGGTTGTGATTTTTAGTGGCTGCGTGGAGGAACGGAACAAAGCGGCTAAAAACACAAAGGAGCTGCCGTGAGGAAGACCGTTGGAGTTGCAAAGGGCATGACAGGCTCATCTCGACTCCGCTCGATGACCGGGTATTGTCGGTTAGAGCGAGGAGAGTGACTATAGTGAGCAGCGCTATTTGAGTGCCTTTGAAGGGAAGACTGAAAATAGGGCTGCGAAAGCCTGGCATGATCTTTTGCTGACAAGGGATGACTCACACCTATAAACCAATAATCCGACAAATACTGGATTTAGTACCACCTTGGCTGTTTAAAAGTTGTACCAATACTTACAAAACC
>NZ_JAENRR010000119.1 GCF_016612505.1 Carboxylicivirga marina | reverse complement strand
ACCCAATAGATTATTTGAAAGAAAAAAGAAACCAAAGAAGTCTTACTCTATGAATTACAAACGATTATAAAGTCATGCTAACTAAACGACATTGAATCGCGATTATTTAAAAACTTCTATCTTTTGCTTTATAAAGAAAAATGAGCTTCAATAAGCGTTAAAAATAACGCCTTAGGATTGTTAATGTTTAGTTTGAAATGATTTCGAATAAATTTAGAACCAGTGCTTTGTAACCGTTCCGATGTTTGTGTTGTCTAATGTGTTGGAAAACAAATGCTTTTGTTAATTACTAAACGCAAATAACTGGAATAGTTACTAATTTAAATTTCCCAAGACATGAAAACAAACAAGATCACATTAATAGCATTAGTATCCCTGATATTGTGCTATTGCAGCCCTAAAGAACAGGTGCCATTTATGGCCGAAACACAGTGCCCGATAGAAGTTCCTAAAGAATTAATTGATAATGCAAAGTTCAAGTACGGTTATATCAAAGTACCCGAGTTTCATAAGCAGCCAAATGCTAAACAATTAGAATTGGCAGTTGCTGTTTTTAAGTGTTTGGGAGATTCAGCGACTCAGCCTCCATTTGTGCTAAATACAGGTGGACCTGGCTTATCTAATATTGATAATTTTCTTCCTATGTTTTCAGGTGAAGGTCAATTGTTTTTAGATAAAAGGGATATCGTTATTATTGAGTTACGAGGGTTGAAATATTCCAAACCCTACCTTGAAACACCTGAGATTATTAATCTACAGAACTACCTAATTGATAAGCATCTGACAGCAGATGAAACATTAGCACTTTATCGGGATAGCCTTCAGCTTGCATATAATCGATTCACAAATGAAGGTATCAATTTATCCGCTTTTAATTACAAAGAAACGGTTAGTGATATTGTTTATATAATGGAAGGTCTGGGGTACAATCAGTTTTCTTTGTTTGGTTCTTCTGCCGGTACGATTATTGCCCAGCAATTGATGATGGACTACCCGGAAAAAATTTCATCTGTCATGCTGAATGCCGTAGTGGATATGAAACATGCACTCAATAATGCTTATTTCACAACAATTGAAATGCTTGAGTCAATCTTCAATGAGTGTGAAACCAATGAAAAGTATGCCAAGGCATATCCAGATTTAAAAAAGCGTTTTCTGGCAAGACTTGACTACCTGAATGTACATCCAGATACAATTGTAGCCAAACGACCAGGGACAGATAAAGATTACCAAGTAGTGATAAACGGTAATAAAGTGAGCAGATGGTTGTTTTTAGATATGTACTGGAACACACAAACACCATTATCAATGCACCGAATTATTGAAGGTGATTACTCTGAATTAGTACAGCGGCCAGGGGCATTTTTTCCAATGGATGATTTTAGTAATGGATTGTCATTTAGTTCAATATTGGCAGGGTGGCCCAAGGCTGAACCATGGCAGATACCTGATGATGGAGAATACCACACTTTTATTCATGGCTTAAAGACAATGATGTTTGGTCCTTTATTTTTTAATGAATTGCGAAAGTTCTGGCATGTAGAAGATGCATCAGCACAGGTAAATACTATCGCTACTTATATTCCTACTTTAATGTTGAGTGGCAAGAGTGATCATGTTTGTCCGTATGGCTATGCGCAGAATCTTGCTGAGCAATTCGAGCTGGCCCATTGTTTTGTCTATGATGGTATTGCACATTCACCAGTTGATTATGGAAGTTGTGGCATTATGCTTATTAAGCAGTTTGTCGATAACCCTACAGGTCAACTGGACGCTACATGTGTTGATGAATTTAAAGGTGGATTTATGCTGCCTTAAATGCAAAAATCATAGGATGTGTAAATTCGTTCCATTGAGTTTGGATAATGGTAGATGAGCAGTTGAATGAATTAACTAAGCTATATGTGGTTTTGTAATGGTCATGTTTTCAGGTGTAGGTGGTTTATCACGACAATTGTCCAGCTTATAGTTTTTTCACCTTCATTCTAACGGTTTTATTTGAATTATAACTTTTTGAAAATTATTAAGTCAGCGTAAAAAAAGTGTATTCTATGATTCACGGTACATTATAGCAACCTCATTCAATTTAATATAGTTGCAGAAATCACCAATGTGAAAATCCGGTTATACAATTAAGTCCTGTTGGAGTTATCTGACAGGACTACTTTTTTATATCAATGAGTGTTTAACCATAGATATAGAAGTATACAAATGAATTATAGAATGCTTGATAAGATGGCGTTATTACAAAGGCGTTATTGTAGACTCAAGTGTATAAAGAATCAATCATGGAGGTACTGTTAATAAAAGTAGCAATGGATAATGAGTGTTCAATTTGCTTATTAAAAGTGACTTGCTTGAGTATGGATGTGTGCATAAAATTTATATATTTGTTCACACCCTGACTATTTCTGGTTTCAGTTTACGTTTAAAATTACATTATGAAAAAATTATTGCCCTTATTCGGTGTCATCCTAATCGTATTTGTATTGTCGTGTACGAAAGAAAATTCGATTGACAAATTAATTGTTGAACAGGACATGGAAGCTATTGCCATGGAAGGTATTGAAATGGCCGAGGTGGAAGAACGGATTTTCGGACAAATTGAAAATGTTACAGCAGGGGATATAGAGTCTGCATATCCATCAGCTTTTCAGTTAAAGTCATCCACAGCAGAAGTTACTTATCCGGTTAAAACAGTTGAGTATCCGGCAGCTCCTGCTAAGTGGCCGCGTATCATTACAGTTGATTATGGTCCTGAAAATATAATAGTTAGCACACGTTGGAGGGAGGGAATGCATTTAAGAGGTAAAGTGATTATTAAGAAAACAGCAGCCCATCGTAAAACAGGTTCTACCCGCACTGTGTCATTTAAGAATTTTTATTTTAATGATATGAAAATTGTAGGTTCTAAAGTTTATACCAACAAGGGACCTAACGAAGAAGGAAACCTGGTATTTAAATGGGTGGTGAACCTTAAAGCAACCGATGCTGATCATTTCTGGCGGAAAAGAAAAGTAAGAAAAGAAAGAGAATTGATTGACGAAGGTGAAACCAATAAATGGAAAGATAATCAGTTTATGATTACAGGTGAGGTGCATGGTTCCAACTCTAAAAAATGGGAACACACCAGAACGATAATAGAACCACTTCACCGACTTACCTGGTTTAAGTATCCAGTGAGTGGGAAAGTAGAAGTTGTTAATCCTAAAAGAACATTCTGGATTGATTATGGTCAAGGTTCTGAGGACAATATAGCCATTATGTCATACTACGATGAAGAGGTTCTAATTGAGAAAGAAATAACGCTTGGTAAGAAAAAGGATAAAAAGTAAGCAAAAAACTAATGCATTTTGAAGCTATCCCTATGGGATAGCTTTTTTTGTGCTCTTAATCTGTGGCCATTTTAACACATCATTAAAAGGATTTATTGCTAATATTGAGGCATTGCCTTTACCTGTCTCATAGGAATATGTCGTGATGTAACCATCATCTTCTATTTGTTGGCTTAGGTTTCCATTTTCATTATACGAAAAATTAATAGCATCTGTTTGTTCTATGAATTGTCTCAGTTTTCCGTTCGAATAGATAAGTTGACAGGCGTTTACTTGTATCCACTCACCATCATCATTTTTAATTGACTCAACAAGCTCTAGATGATTTTGACTTAGCTTATTAATGGACAATACGCGATTACAAACCCAAAGAATCATTTGCTCTATTTCATAATCTCGTATTTCAAAGATTAGTCCGTTTTTATAGAAGCACATAGTTTTATGGTCTCGTACATAGCTGTCGTTTGTGAGTCTCCAGTATACTTCATCTATGAATTTATTATTTCGATAAGTATAGGTATAGTAAGCTTCTTTAGACCAATGATTATCTTGCCAATTAAATATTGTACTTTGTTTAATTGTATCCTTATTCATTAATAACTGGACCTGGTTTTTATTATTCCATAAACCATCAATCACATGTTCTGTACTGATTGTTATCAGATTACCATCATATTCAATTATTGTATGTTCATCTTCATGCCATGCATTATCGTTATATCTATATTCCATAGTACTGGTAATACGTTGATTTTCATAAAAGAATTCAATTTTGTATTGCGGCATCTCGTTCTCATAACTGCTAATGAGTTTAATTCGGTTATTATCCACTACAGGTTCTACTGCTTCATCAAATTTACATCCATTGATCAACAATGTAACAGTTAGCAAAGTGATGAAAATTTTATAATAGCGATACATAACGGTGGTTTTAGTAGTAATAAAGGCTAGGCTTAATAGTGTTTGACTATGGTCAGTATACCGGGTCAAAAAAATGACGAGTAGTAAGAGCTTGACAGAGTTGCTACATTCCAAAGGGGTAGATTGTAATTATACAAAATTACGACTGTATAATATTGGTGTCAATGCTATGTGCTATTTGATCTGCTTGGGATAAAACTCCTTAGTCTTAACTCGTACCTGTGTTTTTAAGGAGAACAGCGAAGCTATTTTACCTGAAAGATGTCTCGACTTGCCACCAACTGATTCACCTTAGGCCTAAACAGACGTATCAAAATACCAGGAATTGTTAGTTGAAATCTTCAATTGCAATTGATTGGGTTATTATTCTAATTAAAATATCTTGGAGTTACCCCATTTTTTTAAGTAAATCCAAAAGTTAGCTGAGATTCCTTTCTTTGCTTATATGCCTTGGGTTTA
>NZ_JAENRR010000118.1 GCF_016612505.1 Carboxylicivirga marina | reverse complement strand
TATTATTTAAGTTTTTTTGTCGAAACAAAAATATAGGATTCTGAGGGCTATTTAAAATTCCGACTTTCGGAGGCTAGCAGTGTGTCGGACTTATACATTTAAGCCCCTGAGAATCGAATATTTCGACATCAGTCTCGAATAGGGGGTCAAGAAAAAAAGCTAAAAAGTGCTTAAGTCCGACAGGCTCCTAGTGACTTTTTTTTAAAAAAAAGTCAACTCTATGCATGAAATTTTGAAAAACGAAAGTGTAAAAATCCGCATACTCCTATGTATTACACTACTAGAGGGGAGTAACGAAAAATTACGAAGGAGGTAAAAAAAGTTATCAGCTACTTTGTAGTTTAATGTAGTATCTTAATCAGGAAAGTATAAAAGTCATCAAGTAAATAACCGGAAGATAATCTTTTAATTCGTTACGCAATATGGAAAGAGACTTCGAAATCCTGACTTCAACTGTTTTAACACTAACATCCAGCTGTTCGGCTATTTCCTTGTATTTCAACTCATCAAACCTACTGAGTATAAACACCTCTTTCAACTTATCCGGCAAGGCTTCTATAGCCTCATCAATTCGGCTTTTAAGTTCGTCAAATTGCAACACATCATCAGCCATGGCAGCCATAGCTTCATAGTTAAATTGCATTTCGATGTACTTTAATTCTTTTTTGCTTTTAATAAGTGTTTGCTCTTTCCTGATCTGCATCAGGCAGTTATTTTTAGTTATTGTGTATAGGTAATTACGCAGGCTTAAATCATCACGGACACCTTCTCTTACATCCCATAATTTAACAAAAGCATCCTGAACAATTTCTTCAGCAATAGTCGCATCATGAAGGTATTCCATGCATAAATGATACAGCATGTCGGAAAATTCATTATAAATAGCTTCAAACACCTCTCTATCGCCCTGCCTAAGCGCCTCTATATCAAACAGTACCTTGTTCATATATTAACTTACCTCCCTTTTTTTTTACAAATAAAGTAATTAAAGAGCAATATCTAAAAAAATCTTGCCCTTAATAGGCAGCTTAAACTATCTGCATAATGATAAACTTGTTTTGTGCTCTATAGGTGTATTTAACATTAACTGATTAAAGAAGAGAGTGAATTGACGGTTCTGGAAAGTGAGTATTACCTAAATTGAGCGATTAGTGGACTAATAATGAAAAGATGCCTTGTATAACAAATTGCTATTGAGTGTCTTAAAGGTGTCAAATCAAGAAAATAACACATCACTTATTGAGTGAACAAGAGCATCTTTTATGGGTATTAAAATAACAAAAATTGGCGTAACAAAGGATAAAATTTCTGCACGCGGGGGACTTCCTCTATTTCTTCGTTACATTGAAAAAACAGGTCTTTACAGGGTGATATCAAGCAGTTTAATCAATTTAATTTTCAAAAACAACAAAGGTCTACAGCTCAACCAATTTCTCAAACAAATGTTTGCTTTTTGCATGGATGGAACAAATACAGCCATATCACACTTTGATCAACTTAAAACAGATGAGGGGTATGCCGCATTACTGGAAAACACGACCAAAGAATTGGCATCGTCACATCAAACCAAACGCTTCTTTATGAAACTCAGTGCTGTCACAAACTTAATATTCAATAAAATATTACATGAGCTATTCATCTGGAGATTAAAAATCAACTGTCCGAAAATCATTACCTTGGGTATTGACACCATGGTTCTTGATAATGATGATGCACAAAAGCGGGAAGGGTGCGAAACAACCTACAAGAAGAAAAAAGGCTTTCAGCCCTTGCATATTTGTTGGGGACCTTTCCTAATAGACGTGCTTTTTCGTAAAGGGAGTGCCCACTCAAATCACGGTAATGATTATACCCAAAGGGAAAAAGCCATCGTAAAGCTTATCCGCAATCGCTACTCCGAGCAAGTCCCCATTATACTCTGCGCCGATAGTGGCTTTGCTGACCAAAAGGCTTATGAATACTTCGAAGATGAGCTTGACATACACTACATTACAACAAGTAAGATATATGCCGATGTTAAGGAATACGTGAAAGATATACCATCGCAAAACTTTTGCTCGCTCAAGAAAAACAAGGCCGTATGGGGATGTGTTGAGTTTGGCAATAAGCTTAAGTCATGGAAAAAATTCAGACGGTGTATATTTACCAAACTCAACTGTGAAGAGTCCGGTCAATATGTATTGGACTTCAGCAAACCTGACAATGTCATCTACACTAACATTGGTAACTGTAAGAGTGCCGATGATAAACTTAGGGTTGCTGGCGGAGGTTCCTTTTTCCTCACAAAGTCTATTATACAAATATCGCACAGTAGAGGTGCCGACGAATTAATACACCGGAGCATAAAGGAACTTGCAACTAAAGAACAATTGCCATTTAAATCCTTTGGTATGAACCGTGCATATTACTTTATGCTTGTAATAACCCATTTCATTTTTGAGGCTTACAAACAGGATGTAACTGTTGACATTGTCCCAATCACAACATATCCAAATACTTTCAGAAGAAAACTGATCGATTTCGCAGCTAAGATCACATCAGGATCGAGATATGTAAAGCTGAACGTCAGCAGAACAATTCACGAAACCATTAATTTTAAAGAACTATGGAAACGATGCCAATCACCGCCACCGATACAACATGCCTAACAGAAAGAAACCAAAATGTAATCTTAATTAAAACCTCGGGTTAAGGGAAGAGGTATGCATGGTCCTGAAAATATAACTGAAAGGATGGCGTTTCCTATCTCCTGAAGTCATATTTGGCACAATGATTTTGAAAATTGCAGCTTCTTCTAGGGTCTAAGGACTAAAAAATGATTCATGTAGATTTTAATACCATACTGAATTATGGAATCGCTCAATTTAGGTATTAACCAATACTCGTAAAATGCCAAAACGTTAAACCCATTAATAAAAACAGTTTTTTAGACTACTAATACCAGTGAGGTTTGTAGAGTGAAAAATGTCTCGGCAAACGGTGACTTTAGTTAACCGTTTATCTGTGAAGTTAGAAATAAAAGAGCCGATAATGGTTAGTTGAACCTTTTTACGTAAATGTCCTTAAAAAGTGATTTCTGCGCAATTATCCTGCTTTTTTAATACTAAATATGATTTTTTTGATGATAGGGGAGGTTAATATTTCGTACTAAGTAGGCTGACTTGTGCGTTTTTTTTTGACACAAAAAATGATTAGAGGTCGATAGATAAATACCTATATTTGGATCTAGTAAAATAGGTGTTATATGGAATTTTTTAAGGGTCAAAATGCGATAGAGTTTGCTGATCACTTCAGACCTGATGATGATTGTCTAGCAGCCTGTCGGACTTGCATTTTTTAAATACTAGAGCGTGCGGTCTAAAGGTTTAGCCTGTTTTTCATTATTATTGTTTTTGTCAAAAAATGCTCAAAAATGATCGAATTTATTATTTTATCTCCCTTTTGTTGTGAAAATTGAAAACAATAAGCTGCATTTTTTTTGATTACGCCATTGATAGCTTGAAAAATCGCTTTAAGTTATAGCCAAGGCATACTAATGCCCATTCTCAATCAGTTTCAAACTCGCCGCGCAAGGAAAAACGCCTGAATCCAAGTACTTCTTTGATAATCCCAAAAACAGGTTCGACTGTTTGTTTCCGTTTTTTGTATATATCTTTTCCTTCCTTGCTTTTTAAGGTTTGGTTCATTTTATCAACAGGGGTATCTCCGTAGTTAATGTCATCGTCGCTATTTAATTTGTTTTCCAAATAGGTATTGTGTTTCTCCCTTGCTGTAGAGATTATGGGCTTTATTCCTTTGTTTTTACAATCGTCAATGTTCTTTTCACTAAAGTATCCGGTATCAGCAACGGCAGAAGATATTTCACCAAGTTCTCCAGATACTGAGTTGATAGCAGGGATAAATTCTTGTTTGTCATTAACATGGGCATTGCAGTATGCGCCAACAATAACCATATCATCATTAACAACACCCTGTCCATTATAACATTGATTAAAACCGCTGGAAGTTTTCATTATCCTTGATTCCGGGTCTGTGAAATTATATTGGTCTGAAGCTTCCGGCGATGAATCAGGAGCTTTGGGTTTTCTGCCTTTAGCTTTCTTCCCCGTTGTTTCTTCCTGTTGTTTTCGTTTTTCTACTTTGGAGTCATACTCCTTCTTTTCCTTTTCATAACGCTGCTGAGCTCTGGCTTCAACAATTTCTTTTGCTTTCTGTATTTTATTTAATCGATCCTTTCTGCGTTCAATTTCTTTCGGGATGTCAAGGTCTAATTCCCTCTCTTGCTCATCTTTAGCGGCAGCAAGGTTTAATAACTGCTCAATCTCTGTTTCAAGTTGCTTTTCCAATCGCTTCATATAATCGTAGCTCATGGCTTTATGTTTGGATGCATTAGCCTGTACTTTGGTGCCATCAATATAGATATTACCCATGCGCACTAACTTTATTTCTTTACCTATAAGCAGTATCTCTTTAAACCACCCTTTTATTTCTGGTAAGAAACGTTTGCGAAAACTGGAGATTGTATCGTGATCAGGATGGTGGTTGCCGGCAATAAAACGAAATGCTACGGAGTCGTAAGTCGATTGTTCTATCTTACGTGAGCTGAATATGCCAGTAGAGTAGCCGTAGAATAGTAAGGATAAGAGCATCCTGGGATCATATGCTGTTGAACCAGAACCTTTATACTGTGAGTAAATATGCTTGAAATCAAGCATTGACACAATCTCAACTATAAAACGAGCTAAATGATTTTGAGGCAACCAATCTTCAATATTGTAGGGCATCAGTGTTTGCTGGTTGCGGTCTGCACATATAAATTTTGCCATGACTTAAAGATAATAATTTAGGGGGACTTCTATAAATTAAAACTTTGACATACAGATGTGTATTAGTATTTTCAGGCGATAAAATCAGCCGAAAAGAT
>NZ_JAENRR010000117.1 GCF_016612505.1 Carboxylicivirga marina | reverse complement strand
AAATTTCGTTAAAGGGTTCTGCGATTTTATCAAGTCAAAAATTGAAAAAACTAATTTTTAGAACCCACCTTAAATAAGCTTTGGCAGCTGTTCTGTCTTCTTCGTTAGGAGCCCATGCCGCAAAAGTCTTATCGTCATCAGGATTGTATGGTCCGTCTTTTACTTCGTAAACGCAGGTATTAGCTTTTAAGGCTATAATTGTATGATAGCACTCAGGTGCTATTTCTATGCCATATACACCTTTGTTCCGGTCAAGAATTGTTGTTTGTTTGAGAGAGCCATCATCATTAAATAAGATAACCAGCAACTGTCCTTGTAAGATGATAAACACTTCACGCTTATCAGGGGCTTGATGTTTGTGTGGCTGAACATAACTTTTGGGTTGAATGACATTAAGCATGCGTTGTAGCAAGTCATCATCAGTTTGATGGAAATTGTAATTTGTCCTTTTGCGTACGGTTTTTACTGCTTTGGCCGATAAGTGTTCTAGAAGGGTATTATCAATAATCATGGTATGTAAAATTGAATTATCGTTGGTTATAAAAATACAACAGTTTATCAACTAAATTACATCGTTAGTCATTGCGCCATTAACATTGTGTAACAATTGACGTACAAAACATCGAGGACTTTTAGTTGAAAATAAATGGGTAATACGATATTAATTGTTGATGATTCGCACTTAGATGTAGAAATGATAGCTGCTATCATCACTAAAGATGAGCCGTTCCGCACTATAATTATCGCTAATGATGGTGAGGATGCCTTAATGCAAGCTGTACGCCACCAGCCTGACTTAATAATTATGGATTGGGAGATGCCAGGTATGTGTGGGCTTGATACGCTAAAAGTGTTGAAGAAGAATGAGCTTACAGCTGACTTGCCAGTTATATTAATTTCGGGCAACGATTATAATGATAAAATTGAATTGGCCTTTGGTGAAGGGGCAGCCGATTTTATTCAAAAACCTGTTAACAAGGAGGAACTAAAGGCACGCACGAAATCAGTTCTTCAGAATTACGCCACTTTCAAATCACTTAAAGATCAAACGAACCAACTTACCTTAGCCAATCATAAAAACGAACGTATACTTAAATCTATATTGCCTTTGCCAATCTTAATGCAAATAAAGGAGTATGGTTCAATACCTCCCAAGCGCTATAAGGATTGTGTTGCCATTTTTGTCGACATGGTTGATTTTACGACCAAAACAGGCAAAATGTCACCAGGCGTCCTTTTAAGGGAGTTACACGAGCTCTTCAATGGTTTTGATGCTGTTATTGATGAGCATTTCTGTACTCGTATAAAAACTGTGGGTGATGCCTATATTGCTGTTTGTGGCATGTTTTATACGCCTGACCAAATTGAAATAGAAGCGGCATCGGCAGCTGTTAAAATACGGGAGTATATTATTGAGCGTAATCTAAATAATGAGATTAAGTGGGAGGTGAAAATAGGGCTTTATAATGGTGATATTATTGGTAGTTCAGTGAGTCCGAGTAATCTGAATTTTGATATTTTTGGAGAAACGGTGAATATGGCGTCTCGTTTTCAAACCATGTGTGAACCCATGCAGATAAACGTGTCGGAGAGCTTGAGTAAGCCACTGTCGGAAGCCTATAAGCTTGTAACACGCGTCCCTAAAAAAGTAAAAGGTAAAGGAGTAATGCCCATGTATTACATTCACAAGCCATTGAAACCTATAAAAAAAGAGGAAGCTCACTTTATGCCAGCTCCCTCAATGCAATAGTTATGATTTATGATACTAGAATCAGGATGATTCTAGATACTTCATCTTTACTTAATTAGTTTCTTGTAGCGTATGCGCTGTGGTGTGGTATCACCTAGGCGTCGTTTCTTGTTTTCTTCGTATTCTGAATACGATCCTTCAAAGAAATAGATTTTTGATTCGCCTTCAAAAGCCAATATGTGAGTTGCAACACGATCCAAAAACCAGCGGTCGTGAGAAATAACAACGGCACATCCGGCAAAATCCTCAAGTCCTTCTTCTAATGCCCGAAGTGTATTAACATCAATATCATTGGTTGGCTCATCCAGTAATAATACATTACCTTCTTCTTTTAAAGCCATGGCGAGGTGTAATCTGTTGCGTTCACCACCCGACAGTATTTCACACTTCTTCTGCTGATCGTTTCCGGCAAAGTTAAAACGCGATAAGTAAGCACGTGCGTTAATTTCTTTGTTGCCCATGCGTAATAACTCATCGCCCTGCGAGATGACTTCATAAACTGTTTTACCCGGGATGATGTCATCGTGCGATTGATCAACATAGGAAACTTTAACCGTCTCACCTACTTCAAATGTTCCGGAGTCAGCCTTTTCAAGTCCCATTATTAAACGGAATAAGGTTGTTTTACCAGCACCGTTAGGTCCAATAACACCAACAATACCGTTTTTGGGTAGCATGAATTCCAAGTTTTCGAAGAGTAGTTTTTCGTCATATCCCTTTGCCACGTCATGAGCTTCAATCACCTTATCTCCCAATCGAGGGCCATTCGGAATGAATATTTCCAGCTTCTCTTCTTTTTCTTTAACGCCCTCCTTCATCAGGTTATCGTAGGCATTCAGTCGAGCTTTATTTTTTGCATGTCGTGCCTTTGGAGCCATTCGAACCCATTCCAGTTCTCGTTCAAGTGTTTTACGACGTTTCGACGCTTGCTTCTCCTCGTTAGCCATACGTTTCGTCTTCTGGTCTAACCACGATGAGTAGTTACCCTCCCATGGAATACCTTCACCACGATCCAGCTCAAGAATCCATCCGGCAACATTATCAAGGAAGTAACGATCGTGCGTGATGCCAATTACCGTTCCTTTGTATTGCTGCAGGTGCTGTTCAAGCCATTGTACTGATTCGGCATCCAAGTGGTTAGTAGGCTCATCTAACAATAAGATATCGGGCTCTTGAAGCAATAATCGACAAAGGGCCACACGGCGCTTTTCACCACCCGACAATACACTTACCTGCTGATCTTCCGGTGGACAACGTAAGGCATCCATGGCACGATTAAGCTTGGTGTCAAGGTTCCATGCATCGTGTTGGTCGATGAGTTCCTGTAGTTTGGCTTGCTCATCCATTACGGCCTGCATTTTATCCGGGTCTTCCAATACCTCAGGATCGGCAAATTTTTCATTGCAAGCCTCGTAGGCTTTTAAGGTATCTACAACCTCTTGTACACCCTCTTCAACAACTTCACGTACGGTTTTTGATTCGTCAAGTTTTGGTTCCTGTTCGAGGTAGCCAACCGAATAACCTGGAGAGAATACAACATCACCCTGGTAGTTTTTTTCTACGCCGGCAATGATTTTTAAAAGAGTCGATTTACCTGAGCCATTGAGACCGATGATACCAATTTTGGCACCATAGAAAAATGATAGGTAGATGTTGTTTAGTACTTTTTTTTGTGGGGGAAAGGTTTTACTAACCCCAACCATGCTAAATATGATTTTCTTATCGTCTGACATGATTTCGTTTTTTTGCAAAAATAGTGAAAGAAGAAGATTAAGTGAGGTGAATTGCGTAATAATGTTTCAGGAGAATAGATATGTAAGGAATTAAAGTAATGATTTACTGTAACAATATCGACAAAAGAAAGTAATAAGGCCTAAGGGATAATTATTGCAGAAACGATTGATGTCTGCCAATGTCTGATTATACACAGTGGTTAGAGTTTAATCAGGAGAGTAGCTAATCGGGGTGATAAGGAAAAAGTATACTAAACCAGATATTGAGGTATTTGATTTGGATAAAGAAGTTTGTTTGCTTCTTTCATCTGATCCTTGGGATCCTATTGGACCTCCCGGTATGAGTGCTGCGCCAAAACAAGAGCCTTTTAGTCAGAATGCCTTTGACGAAAATCCATTTGAGTAGAATGAATGGTGCTTTTGAAATACATCACGACAATATTACATAACTCCATCAATGCCAGAAGCAACATTGCCGCTGCAGAATCTTCAATGCTAAAATCAAAGGATTCAGACGACAGTTTAGGGGCGTAACTGATGTGAAATCTATGCTTAGACCCAGAATTTTGGTTCTGGTCCAGCACATGTAAAACAGAAGTATTTTTAATACAAAAAAAGGAGAAACAAATAAATGCTTCTCCTTTTGAGTGGGCGATGAGGGAGTCGAACCCCCGACCCTCCCGTGGATTGCAACGGGATGCTCTAGGTCAACAGAGTTAATCGCCATTAATGAGTTTGAGAGTTCTTTGTTTGCTCTTCCAGCCTTTAACTTGCTTTTCTCTATCAAAAGCTTCTTTTTTAGTCTCGAATTTCTCAAAGTAGGCCACTGTCCAGTCATTTGTTTGACCTGTATAGCCACTGTGTTTCATGTTGTGTTTAGCAAGTCTTGATTCAATCGAATCGCAAGTAGCACCAATGTAGTACTTGTTTTTCGAGTGGGAATGTAAGATGTAAATGAAGCACATATAAAAAAGAAGTATTTTTAATACAAAAAAAGGAGAAACAAATTAATGCTTCTCCTTTTGAGTGGGCGATGAGGGAGTCGAATCCCCGACCCTCCCGTGGATTGCAACGGGATGCTCTAGGTCAACAGAGTTAATCGCCATTAATGAGTTTGAGAGTTCTTTGTTTGCTCTTCCAGCCTTTAACTTGCTTTTCTCTATCAAAAGCTTCTTTTTTAGTCTCGAATTTCTCAAAGTAGGCCACCGTCCAGTCATTTGTTTGACCTGTATAGCCAATGTGTTTCATGTTGTGTTTAGCAAGTCTTGATTCAATTGAATCGCAAGTAGCACCAATGTAGTACTTGTCTTTCGAGGGGGAATGTAAGATGTAAAAGAAGCACATGTAAAACAGAAGTATTTTTAATACAAAAAAAGGAGAAACAAATAAATGCTTCTCCTTTTGAGTGGGCGATGAGGGAGTCGAACCCCCGACCCCTTGGGTGTAAACCAAGTGCTCTAAACCAACTGAGCTAATCGCCCTGAA
>NZ_JAENRR010000116.1 GCF_016612505.1 Carboxylicivirga marina | reverse complement strand
CGTGTGATGGGAGACTATCAAGCACGGTTCTGTGAGAGGCTTAGGGTGAAATTCCCTTTGCCTACTCGACTAGCCAAACGTTGGGTAGCATTTAATTCGAGACGCAAAAAAATAAATGAAAAATCTAATCATAGGAACAGTTTGGATTGTAACAGGAATCGCATTTATCGTTTCAGGACTATCTGCTTATTGGCAATATTCCACCTCAGGAATAATGTGGTTAATTGTTATCCTAGAAATTATTCAAGTTAAAAGGATTGCATTAGGATTGATTTCATTGTTAATTGGGATTCGTTTGGTAAAAAACAAAAACATCATAAAAGACCTGATTTCTTTAAGTACGTGGTTATTAATCTTAGAAATAGGAATTCTACTTTTTGAATTGATAAAATGGCAAAGCACTCATTTAGTGCAATATTCTTTATCTAGTTTGATTATCGTGATTCTATTACTTATATCATTTAAATATAGCACACAGATTAAAGACAGCGTAGAGTTCAATAGCATTGTAAAGAGACAAACAAAACGCAATATCCTGATTGGTATTATTTTATTTGGAGTAGTGTGGTTGCTTTCATCGGTTATTGATTATGCATTCATTGAATCATTGAGAAATAAATAAAAACAAAAAACGCTACCCAACACGCTGCACATAGCGCATTTCGGGATTCGAGCATTTTGAAAAGTCCGTAGCTTCGGCAACCATCGCCAAATCGTTGATTTGGCTTATAAATGAAAAGTTAAAACAAATACAACGCTTTGGCTCAGCTCAATTTGGAAAGTTTGTAAGGATAAAACCCCTCACGACGCCATGCAGCGAGACCGTTGGTGGCAAGCAAATTACAAGATGTTTATAATCCTAATAAAATAAATGAAAGAATTACTAGAATTAGAAAAAAGCTACGACGAGCTTCCAGAGGAATCAGAACCAGAAACAATTATTAAATTCTTTGAAGATAATTCAGATGTATTTTTGTCCAATGAAAACATGGATGTTTCTGATGTTCTGCATATTTACACGGATTATCTCTATTTTTTAGGCATTAAATCAAGGTATTCAAAAGTGATTGCTGTAACAGAAGAAATGGAGAAACGTGATTACATTAAACATCAATTAGAAAATGACAAAGACTTTAATATGGACTTTGTTTTCTATAAATCAGCATCTCTTAGCAGAAGAAAACGCTATAAAGAAGCTTTGAAAGGGTTCAAGCAGTTAATTCTAATTGACCCACAGAATGAAGACTATAAAGATTGGTATATTGAAACGAAGAGAAATATTCTACATATTTTACTTAATTATCTCATGTTTGGAAGTATAGGATTGGCACTATTAGCTATTATAATGCCAATATACTTTTCTATATCCGTTCCTAAGGGAGTTATACATGTGTTTGAGGGAATCTTTTTCTCAATACTTGCTTTTAAGATTATTGAAAACCTTGTGCGAAAAAAATAAAAGCCAGCCACCAACAATGGCTAATAAAGCATAAGTGAGCCGACTCATTTTGGTTGGTTCGTAGCTTCGGCAACCAGCGCCAAATCGTTGATTTGGCTTTTGAAATGAAAAGATAAAAACAAATACAACGTTTTGGCTTCGTGGAATTTGGAAGTGAGTACGGTTAATATTCACTTACGCTTCATAGCCTGACCGTTAGCCCCTATACTCCCATAGCGCACAGAAAAATATAGTCAGCAACGACTTATGCATTTTGGTTTAGGCTATATTTTGTATATGTGTAACTTTAAAGTTACCTTTGCAGTATGAATAGAGTAAGAGAAGTAATTGCATATAGGGATTATTTTGAGGACTTTTTGAAAAGCCAAACGGTTAAAGTTCAGGATAAAATATTCAAAGTCATTGAAATAATTGAGACTTATGAAAGAATACCGTCTCAGTATCTTAAAGCAATTACAGGAACAGATGGACTTTATGAAGCACGAGTAAAATTAGCTTCAGATATTTGGAGAGTCTTTTGCTTTTTTGACAAAGGAAAATTGGTGATTCTGCTTAATGGATTTCAGAAGAAAACACAGAAGACACCTAGGAAAGAAATTGAAAAGGCAAAAAGGTTAATGAACGAGTATTTTGACGAAAAAAGAAAGGGTGAATAATATGAAAACGAAAAGTTGGTCAGAAATAAAGAATAATGTGTACGGAGAAAAAGGGACAGAAAGACGTGACGAACTGGAACGTGATTTTGAATCCTTTAAAATTGGACTTTTATTACGTCAAGCAAGAGAGGAAAAGCATTTAACACAATCAGAACTTGCAGACCGAGTAGATAAAAAACGCACATATATATCACGAGTAGAAAATAATAGTAGCAACCTGACTTTAAAGACCCTTTATGACATTGTCGAAAAAGGATTAGGTGGGAAAGTTAAGATTCAAATTGAGCTCTAAGAGTTCAAGTACAGGGGCTAACAATAGCTTATAAAGCAAAAGTGAGCCAACTAACTTAGGTTGGCTCCTAGCTTCGGCAACCTCCGCCAAATCGCTGATTTGGCTTTTGAGAGTATAAGATAAAAACAAAATCAACGCTTTGGCTACTTCGCATTTTGATAGGTTAATTTGGTATCATTTCACTTTCGCTTCATAGCCGCGTCCGTTGTACCTCATTTAGAAAGTATGGATAGAATAGAAATTTATACTAGTAAGAAAAAGTCAATTTTGATTTTGATTGGCTCAATAATTTTTGTTGTTGGAGGTATTTTATTTGTCGCTAATCCTGAAAGTTTTTTAACAATAAGAATGCAGAGTCCTGATATTATTAGAATTATTGGAGTTACTTCCGTTCTATTTTTTGGACTTGGAATATATGTAGGAATTAAGAGGACGATAAAATCTGAAATTGCACTAATAATTGACAGCAATGGACTAAATGTAAATCCTAAAAAATCGCTAAACGAATTTATAGACTGGAAAGATATACTAGGATTTAAAGAATTAAAGATTCATAGTCAAAGAATACTGATAATTGTTGTGAAAAATCCAGAGAAATGGATAGAAAAAGAAACAAATACATTTCGGAAAAAATTAATGAATTTTAATCTAAGTAATTATGATTCACCATTCAATATATCAGCAGCAGGACTAGATATTAGTTTTGCGGAATTGCATGAGGCATTAAATAAATACTCTAAAAAAGATAAAAACGAGGTACAACACGCCGCAAATAGCGCATAGCAGGGCTGGTGGGGTTTTGGTCGTGCAGATTCCCGCCTCGATAGTCTCGTCCTCTCGGACGGACAATCTCAACGCAAATCTGCTACAGCGCCATGCGGCCAACCGTTGCATACCATTAAAAACAAAACCTACAAAAAATGAAATCTATAATTGTTTGTTCTTTTCTATTACTAATTGCTAGTTATGCGATTAGTCAAGAGTATATGTTTTCAGATAAAATTGATTTAAAAGGTTCTCCACAGCAAATCGTACAGTAAACTTGGAAAATTTCGTTGCAATATTGCAACAAATACACACACTCCCCTGGTAGCCATTTGGTTGTGATTTTCACCAGACTTAAGTGCAGTAAAAATGATTATTCAAGCAGCATGCATTTTCCACCAAGCTGTTAAACGCCTTTAATTCCAAACCAATGAACTCCTGAATTAAATTTCCATCTGGTGCAACAATAATGGTATTTTAACAGCTAGTACAAACTGTTTGACTGTTAATGATTCTTTTTTGTTGAGCTTGTTTTATTTTGATTTTCCATTCGTTAGGTGCTGGTTTTCTACCGATGTATGCTTCATAAGGCGTTAAGCCTTTCAGTACATTGTGAGGACGTTGAAAGTTATAATCGGTGATTACGACCTGCAGTAACTTACGTAGCTGATTAATATCGCTATATTGATGCTTAAACAAGTATTGGTACTTAAGGAGCTTGTTCTGTGCTTCTATTAATGAATTTGAAAAGGGTATGTCTTTCAAAGCTATCAATTTAGAGATATTAACCTCTTCACACAACACAAAATCATTTACTTCTTTATTATTATTTTCAGGGCCACCATCAAGAATTAACTGAATCTTCATTTGTTTTGATGTTACTATTTTGTAGGCTTCTTTAATGGTTTCTACACGTATCTTACCGGACACTGCAGATTCCACCCTCCAGTTAATGATGTACTTCGAATAATTATCCATTAACAGGTAAACGTAATTTTTTAACCCATCCAGACTTTTGACCACAGTAATGTCTGCATGCCAAAATTGATTGGGTTTAGTTGCAGTAATACCTCTTGGATATCTCTTTTTCTTTGGTGGCCGAGGGCGGTTAATACCGAGTTTACGGAGGTACTTATACCAGGTTGATAACGAAACAAACAACTCATTTTCACGCATCGCATACCAGGCCAAAGAACATACTGGCCAAAAACGAAACTGCGGATTAAGTGCCAAATTCTTCATGGTGCTCACTTCATCTATAGTCAGTTGCTGAGGAAACCTCTTTTGGCACAAACTAAATGCTGACTGATTGCATTTATGAAGCACCTTAGTTTTCCAATAGTAAAAGACAGAAGTAGGAATTCTAAAAATCCTAAGCACTAAATTGTAGTCAACCAAATGTTTGTATCTCAATAATGTGTGAACAAATTCTTCCTTTTTATCTTTAAGGGTCAAACCCGCTGCTTTTGATGTGGATAAAATGAGGCTTAATGCCAAGGCCAGCCTGAGGTAAGAACTCATTATCTGATGGGCTTCTTGGCGGGATAAGAATTTGTTTAAAGTTTCAATTTCAGAAAGCTCAATGCTGGTGTATTTTCTATCTGGCTCTTGCTTCCATCGCCAGATGGTTGAGCGATCAATTAATGAATTGTAATGCATTGGCAATTTATCTGCTTTAGCTAACAGTTTTAAAGATGTATGGTAGGATCTGTATTTTCTCATAAAGGTGCAAGAGGTTTTCAACATATTAAGATGTAATATTTTATCGCCTTTTATCCGGACTCTGTTCAGGAAAAATAATCACATTCATCATTTCTCTTAATCGGCTACGGATACGTTTTTGTTTTTAACCGCTTTAAAAACTGGACCACTTTGTAGCACATGAAAAGTGAAACAAAATGGTAGAAGAAATCAT
>NZ_JAENRR010000115.1 GCF_016612505.1 Carboxylicivirga marina | reverse complement strand
TGACTCTATTATAATCTACTGGTATTGGTAAACTACAAACTAACGATTTCTAAAGCCAAATCAAAGATTTGGCGGTGTTCGATTACCCAACCTAACTTCCAAGTGCTCACAAACGCCAGTTGCTTTATACTAGCGTGTTGTAGCGCGTTGTTTTCTATTTGGCCTTTCGAGTCCAAGATAATCCTCGAATTTATTTCTTATTCTAACTTTTAGATAGATTCCAATTAGGTACCAGATTAAACCAAAAATGATAAAAAATATCGCACCTTCAGCTGCCTTTCCGAAATCAGATGAGATTAATGTGTATATCCCTATTAGTGGAAACAACAGCCCGAAAATCGAAAAAATAGAATTTGGCCTAACCAATACGTCTACGATTATACCTTCTTTTGAATCCTTAATTCTACCTTTCAAGTATGCAGGATCATTTTCAAAACTTTGAATGAAAATGCCAATTGTCCATGCGTCTGACAATTTAAAATCTCGATCCGAGGTAAATTTCCCAGATAAATTATAGCCTTTCAGATTGAGAACCCTACTAAGTCTAGTCTTAAAGTCTTGAGCTGATAATTTACAATAATACTCAACTCTTTGATAATTTAATATTTTGTCAATCATGCAATATTCTACATTAAGCTCTAATTCTGATTATTAACAAATCCTATAGTCATATCTATATCCAATCGGTGGCTCAAATGGTTAATGTTACTTTTTTAGCACGGGTCAGAATGCGCTACAACGGCCTGCCGCATGGAGCGTAAAGGGATTTAACCTTAGTAACTTTCCAAAATGAGCGGAGCCAAAGCGTTGTATTTGTTTTCAACTTTTCATTTCTAAAGCCAAATCAGCGATTTGGCGTTGTTTGCCGAAGCTACGAACCAACCAAAACGCACTGCACCCTTTATGCTCTATTGCGGTTTGTTGGCAATAGTACTTTCTATCTTTTTCAAATAATTCTTAACTAACTTTGGGAGCAAATTAATAAGGACAACCTTTTCTGGGGTGTTTATATTATAAACAAAAGTGTAGTCATACTTATTCCTTGCAATTTTGCTATTTACGAGATAATAATTCTTGACAATACTTGAATTATTGTTTTCATTTTTAAATTCAACACTAAGTCTAAAAAGAGTTTTGTGATATTTTTTTTTACTTGAATCCAGTAATATTATTTCACCTACGGCAATACCACTTGTAAATGTCGTCGCTGATTCAATTATTATTATTCGTCTTAGAGCCCTAATTAGTCCGATTAAAAATAAAATTGAAGCCTGAGACAATGTCCATATTATTGTTTCCTCTGAATTTCTACCAATTTCAAATCCTAACTGAATAAACATCATAACAGGGAATGAAATAAGGAGTCCAAAAAGAAAGAACCAATCACTTATTACAATCAAAAGCTTAATGTATAAAGGAAGAAATATATGCTTGTTTGTCATTATGTGCGATTTGTATTATTGCCAACGGTGGGCTAGATGAAGCGTTTGGCAATTTAACGAGCAACCTCTTCAAAATGCCTCGGAGCCAAATCTTTTATTTGTTTTTACCTTTTTGTTTCTAAAGCCAAATCAAAGATTTGGCGGTTTTCGATTACCTAACTAACTTCCAAGTGTTCACGAACGCCAATTGCTTTATACTAGCGTGTTGTACACCGTTTTTATCTTCTTTTTAGTATTTGCTCAACATATTTTCCATGATTTTTAAATCCGTTCTTTTCTGGGTTTTCTAAATCAATCATTCCGTCAATTCCGGAGTCATAAATTTGCCAATTGTGCTTTTTAGCCAGTTCAATTAATTCATAAAGTCCATTTTCTCCATACAGGGATAACATCAAGTTACTTGAATCCTCACTGTCAGTATAAAAGTCAATGGTAAAGTCATTCCCAATTATTTCTCTGTGATTTTCGGCCTTACTTATTTGTTCAAATGAGTTTTCCAAAATTTCACTGAAATTAGTTAGTCCCAATTGGCTTTCGTCCAAGTCTGCAACTGATTTTATTTTCTGTGTAGAATTAAAAAGTACAATATCCCAACTCATTTTATTTTGCTTTATAATGGAGTAAACCCTTTTCAAAGAGCATATCTTTAAATTCTTTGGACGTGTGCTTTACTTTCTTATTTATCAATTTATTTTCAATTCCATAAATAAAAGGTCCAGGTCGATTGCTCCAACCTATTCCAAACTTTCTGGGTTCATATCCAGCTATTCGTCCTCTTATCAAAATCCGATTGTTTTCAGTTACTTTCTCTACAATCAAATCCACACAAGGATATATTTTGTTTTCACTCAAATAGACTTTCTCTGATATCAAGTCAATCACGTCATTTATTCCAACTGCACTATGTTTATCATCAGAATTCCACTCAAATTCAAAATCATCGGGTAGCTCTCTTCCAGAATGTAATTCCGCATAAAGTTTCAATTCCGAGAGAGTCTTTTCTATGTGTCTTTTAAATTCCTTCTGTGTCATTCCTCAAATGGTGTACAACGGACGCGGCTATGAAGCGTAGCTTGTGTTGCGCCTGCGGCAAGCTATGCTTTATGAGCCATTGTTGGGCGTAGTTCTTCTTCTTTACCTAGTTCTTCTTTCTCCTTAAGTTGTTTTTTGGACATTTCTTTATTTTTCACCTTGTCTTGTAACTCAGGATTATTTTCAATTTCCTTTTCAATAATTTCTTGAACTGGTCTTTTAGGAATTTCTACAACTTTGTATTCTTCATTGAATATTTCTTTGAAGGTGACTTTAAATCCTTCCTCTTTTCTTAATTTGTAAAAAAGTGGCCAAGTTCTGTAGTTTTCTTTATCCACTTCACCATCTTTACCTATTTTCTTCATTAAAGCATAACAGTCTTCAAACTCCTCATTAAGTACAAATTTTGAAAGTTTAAAGTCGTCACTTGATGCACTCCAATCTTTTTGATTAATAATATTTTGTGCATCATCTTTTTTGTCTTGAAGGTATTTTGATAGTGCCCTATTTACTATAAATACATTCTTATAGGCATCATTATAGAACTTGTTTTGTTCACATGCAAATTCGAGCATTATATCCGCTAAATAAAATTGTCCTGAACTCATTAAATCATAACAAATGTCATTTAAATGCCTATCAGCCCCTTTAAAATCATTTTTCAATAACTTTCTCCAAATCGTATGAGTAAGTTTTACCGCTAGTTCGAATAAACTTTTATATGCTTTGTCAAAATATTCAAGAGATACATCCAAACGTTGATTTAGTTGAATATCATGAACGTCAGATTTATGTTGTTGACAAACTTTTAGATATTGACTTGAAACAATTCCATCACAATGCACAAATAGATTTCTTCGCTCTGTTATTTCGATATATTTAGACCATACAGGCAATTTTTTTCTTAATGGCATGTTTAGCTTTGTCTCCAAATAATCAAAATGTTCTGAATGACTTTTTCTGAGAACGCATTCTACTTCCTTTTCAATTATATGTTCTCTTGCTTGCTCAATTGAATCAAATCCGATTAAGTCGCTGAATGCTAAATTTCGGTCTGATTGATTAATGAACTCTGGTCGAATTTCAAATAATATTCTTAAAAGCCTGTTTAGATATGCATCAAACTGAGAGATTAGCGAAACAAATAGACTTTCTGGGATTATTTTCGATGCAAGAATTGATATTTCAGAATTTTTACTGAGCTGCTCAAAAATTTTCGCTTCTTCATACTTTACCGCGATAGCTTTTTCCCCATCTTCCTTCTCAATTTCCTCTACATTCTCATTCATAAATTGAACAAGCTTATCTTGTGCTTTTTGTTGGTGAGGTCCTAAAAGCAACAGAGTCATTGGTAACGTATCTTTTATAGATTCAATATGCCTTAAAAAGGTATCTAAATTCTCATTTAACTTTTTTCCTGTCATAAAATATTTTGATTCGAATTATTATTAAATATTTATGGTCGTCTATTCTGAATTCTGACTAACGTAAAAATTAAGCTCTATATTTCAGTAACTTACAAAATACTACTATTACACAAGGTAGTTGTGAGAATTCTGCTACGTTAGCTTAAGAAATCAATAAACCTAAAAGGTATTGATTAACTTATCTTAAAATCAATTCCATAGGTTTATAGGGGGAGTTACGCCCAACGGCCTGCCGCATGGAGCGTAAAGGAATTTAACCTTACATTATTTCCAAATTGAACGGAGCCAAAGCGTTGGGTTGGGTTTTATTTTTTCATTTGTTTTAAAGTCAAATCAACGATTTGGCGTTGTTCGCCGAAGGTACAAACCGACCAAATTACTCTGACTCCTTTATGCTCTATAGCGGTTTGTTGTGTGGCGTTATTTCTTTTTCATATTCCTTATTAATCAATATCTCCAACGTGTCAAGTTGTCCTTTATGGTTTATTAAACCTTTATATTTTAGTTCTGTAAAGAAGTTTGATTCACCTCCAGGCTCCATTATTTCAATATGTTGAATAAATGTGCTGTCATTGACAAATTCAGTGGTCGTATTGCTTGAAGACTCACAAGTGCTTTTCCATTCTGTTAAAGAAATAGTGTTAAGTAATTTTCCATTCTTATCTATTATAAGTAGTTCTATACCTTCATAACAAAGGTCCCAAAACAAGGCAATTGTTTCCATCCTTAAACCATGAATCGAGTTTTGCTGAGAAATATAATAGTTTGGTAGCGTGGATTCATAATTGTAGCTGAAACCATCTATTTGTTTCAAAATATTATTGAAGTATACTTCATCTATTTTCTTTAAATGCATGGACTTGTGATATCCGAATTCAAATGTAGTTAAGTGGTTGTATCTGAAATTAGAAGAAGTGTCTGGATTTATAATACTGTTACTCACATTGAGTTTTTGTTTCTTGTCTTCAAGGTTATTGTTCTCTGAAGCTATATTTTTTTCAGTTAATTCTTGACCTAATGTCTTTGTCGAATCCGAATTTTTCGTTTTTGAATTACAACCATAAAGTGTAATTAGTATTACTGCTATAAAGATGTTTTTCATTTTATCAATATTATGGTGCTATCTAGTTTAATACGATTGTCATAATGCCACACAACGGCTAGGCTATGAAGCGTTGGCTTGTGTTGCGCCTGCGGCAAGCCCATGCTTTATAAGCCATTGTTGCCTGCAGTTTTTATTAAAACTTCACTCCAGGAGCTAAAACCAACTGAAAGAAAATTAAAAGGAGAA
>NZ_JAENRR010000114.1 GCF_016612505.1 Carboxylicivirga marina | reverse complement strand
AAAAAAAACTCAAAAAAACATTTGGTTTGTAACTAATAAAGTTGTTACCTTTGCAGCCGCTTCTCAAACGAGAGATGCTAAAAATTACTGAAAGAAGAGTGTTGAGACACTTGATTTTACATTGAGCAAAAGGCTCAGAAAGTTCTTTGAAAAT
Organism: Carboxylicivirga marina; assembly: GCF_016612505.1. GTDB lineage: Bacteria > Bacteroidota > Bacteroidia > Bacteroidales > Marinilabiliaceae > Carboxylicivirga > Carboxylicivirga marina. The sequence continues at coordinate 5,408 of NZ_JAENRR010000114.1, read as the reverse complement.
ATTGGATAGTACCTAATTTAAACGATTAAATTAGAAAAGGTAAAAGTGAAACCTGAAGTCAATCGCCTATATATAATATAGGAGTTTAAACAGTTATTAAAATTTCTAGAGACATTTAAAAATTTTATACAACGAAGAGTTTGATCCTGGCTCAGGATGAACGCTAGCGACAGGCCTAACACATGCAAGTCGAGGGGTAACATTGGTGCTTGCACCAGATGACGACCGGCGCACGGGTGCGTAACGCGTATGAAACCTACCTTATACTGGGGGATAGCCCGAAGAAATTCGGATTAATACCCCATAATGTTATTGATTGGCATCAATTAATAATTAAAACTCCGGTGGTATAAGATGGTCATGCGTGACATTAGCTAGTTGGTGAGGTAAGGGCTCACCAAGGCGACGATGTCTAGGGGTTCTGAGAGGAAGGTCCCCCACACTGGTACTGAGACACGGACCAGACTCCTACGGGAGGCAGCAGTGAGGAATATTGGTCAATGGACGCAAGTCTGAACCAGCCATGTCGCGTGCAGGAAGACTGCCCTATGGGTTGTAAACTGCTTTTATACGGGAAGAAATATATCTACGTGTAGGTATTTGCCGGTACCGTATGAATAAGCATCGGCTAACTCCGTGCCAGCAGCCGCGGTAATACGGAGGATGCGAGCGTTATCCGGATTCATTGGGTTTAAAGGGTGCGTAGGCGGAATAGTAAGTCAGGGGTGAAAGTTTGCGGCTCAACCGTAAAATTGCCTTTGATACTGTTATTCTTGAGTACATTTGAGGTAGGCGGAATGTGTTGTGTAGCGGTGAAATGCTTAGATATAACACAGAACACCGATTGCGAAGGCAGCTTACTAAACTGTAACTGACGCTGATGCACGAAAGCGTGGGGATCGAACAGGATTAGATACCCTGGTAGTCCACGCCGTAAACGATGATAACTAGTTGTTTGCAATAGACCGTAAGCGACAAAGCGAAAGCATTAAGTTATCCACCTGGGGAGTACGTTGGCAACAATGAAACTCAAAGGAATTGACGGGGGCCCGCACAAGCGGAGGAACATGTGGTTTAATTCGATGATACGCGAGGAACCTTACCTGGACTTAAATGTAGGTTGACAGCTTTAGAGATAGAGTTTTCTTCGGACAATTTACAAGGTGCTGCATGGTTGTCGTCAGCTCGTGCCGTGAGGTGTCGGGTTAAGTCCCATAACGAGCGCAACCCACGTTGTTAGTTACCAGCACATAATGGTGGGCACTCTAACAAGACTGCCGGTGTAAACCGCGAGGAAGGTGTGGATGACGTCAAATCAGCACGGCCCTTACGTCCAGGGCTACACACGTGTTACAATGGTCGGTACAGAGGGCAGCTACCTGGTGACAGGATGCGAATCTCCAAAACCGGTCTCAGTTCGGATCGAAGTCTGCAACCCGACTTCGTGAAGCTGGATTCGCTAGTAATCGCGCATCAGCCATGGCGCGGTGAATACGTTCCCGGGCCTTGTACACACCGCCCGTCAAACCATGGAAGCCGGGGGTACCTGAAGTCTGTTACCGTAAGGAGCGGCCTAGGGTAAATCTGGTAACTAGGGTTAAGTCGTAACAAGGTAGCCGTACCGGAAGGTGTGGCTGGAACACCTCCTTTCTGGAGAATATTTTGATAGCCGGTTTTAGGCTTTCATTTTTACCAATGTACTATTCATAATTACAGCGTCAAGCAATCCGTAATAGATGACTAGACAAATAGATAATAGACCATTAGAAAATAATCTAAAAGTCTAGGACTCTAAAAGTCTAATAATCTAACGGGGAGACACTGCAACAGTCCCGTAGCTCAGTTGGTTAGAGCACTACACTGATAATGTAGGGGTCGGCAGTTCAAGTCTGCCCGGGACTACCAAAGCTAGAAGCTAGCAACTAGAGGCTAGAAGCTAGATAAATGGGGGATTAGCTCAGCTGGCTAGAGCGCCTGCCTTGCACGCAGGAGGTCATCGGTTCGACTCCGATATTCTCCACCAAAGTAGAATAACAGACTATTAGAAGATAGACTGTTAGACTACAAAAAAAGACAAGATAATAAGTATAGAAAAGTCTATAAATCTATTGTCTATAAGTCTAAACATCTTAATGAAAGATATAATGGTTATCAAAGGTTGGTTCGATTCCAACGATATCACAAAAGCATAAGAGAATTGACTGGATTACTATCCGATTGATTCGAGCTTAAACGTTCTTTGACATATTGGCAAAACAAATCAAAATCATAGACACCAACTAGGTGTGTGTAAAAGAAAGTAGATAAGGGCGTACGGGGGATGCCTAGGCTCTCAGAGGCGATGAAAGACGTGATAAGCTGCGATAAGCTACGGGGAAGTGCAAATAACTGTTAATCCGTAGATTTCTGAATGGGACAACCCACTATGTTGAAGACATAGTATCCAGCAATGGAGGCAAACCCGGGGAACTGAAACATCTAAGTACCCGGAGGAAGAGAAAACAAAAGTGATTTCCTAAGTAGCGGCGAGCGAACGGGAATTAGCCCAAACCATTAATGTTTAGGCATTAATGGGGTTGTAGGACTTGCATAATCAAATGTATTAGAAGTGGAATGCTTTGGAAAGAGCAACCAGAGACGGTGATAGTCCGGTACACGTAATAAGACAAGCGAGGCGAGTATCCTGAGTAGCGCGGGACACGAGAAATCCTGTGTGAATCTGGCGGGACCATCCGCTAAGGCTAAATACTCCTGAGAGACCGATAGAGAACCAGTACCGTGAGGGAAAGGTGAAAAGCACTTCGAACAGAAGAGTGAAAAAGTACCTGAAACCGTGCGCCTACAAGCGGTTGGAGCGGATTTAATCCGTGACAGCGTGCCTTTTGCATAATGAGCCTACGAGTTAGTCGTAGCTAGCCAGGTTAAGACTTTAAGGGTCGGAGCCGAAGCGAAAGCGAGTCTGAATAGGGCGATATAGTTAGCTGCGCTAGACGCGAAACCGTGTGATCTACCCATGATCAGGTTGAAGCTGTGGTAACACACAGTGGAGGACCGAACCAGTTGACGTTGAAAAGTCTTTGGATGAATTGTGGGTAGGGGTGAAAGGCCAATCAAACTCGGAAATAGCTCGTACTCCCCGAAATGCATTTAGGTGCAGCCTATGATTAATCTTACAGAGGTAGAGCTACTGATAGGACGCGAGGGTTTCATCGCCTATCAACTCCTGATAAACTCCGAATGCTGTAAGATGATGTCATGGAGTGAGGGCATGGGTGCTAAGGTCCATGTCCGAAAGGGAAAGAACCCGGACCATCAGCTAAGGTCCCCAAATGTATGTTAAGTTGACCAAACGCGGTGTTGTTGCTTAGACAGCTAGGATGTTGGCTTGGAAGCAGCCATTCATTTAAAGAGTGCGTAACAGCTCACTAGTCGAGCGACGATGCATGGATAATAATCGGGCATAAACATACTACCGAAGCTATGGATTGAACTTTAAGTTCAGTGGTAGGGGAGCATTCCAAACTGGGTTGAAGCTGAAGATGTGAGTCACAGTGGACTGTTTGGAAAAGCAAATGTAGGCATAAGTAACGATAATGGGGGTGAGAAACCTCCACGCCGAAAGACCAAGGTTTCCTGATCAACGCTAATCGGATCAGGGTTAGTCGGGACCTAACGCGAACCCGAAAGGGGTAGTGGATGGCAAGCAGGTTAATATTCCTGCACCTGTCTTACAATAAAAGTGACGGATCGACCAGATGCTTACGTACTGACGGAATAGTACGTTGAGCCTAGTCTACGGACGAAGCGAAAGTAAGTAATCGGTTCCAAGAAAAGCGAGTAAGACGGCTCGTACCGTAAACGGACACACGTAGTTGGGTTGAGTATACTAAGGCGCTCGAGTGATTCATGGCTAAGGAACTAGGCAAATTAACTCCGTAACTTCGGGAGAAGGAGTGCTCACAGTGATGTGAGCCGCAGAGAAATGGCCCAGGCGACTGTTTATCAAAAACACATGGCTTTGCTAAATCGAAAGATGATGTATAAGGCCTGACACCTGCCCGGTGCCGGAAGGTTAAGTGGAGATGTTAACTTCGGTGAAGCATTGAAATGAAGCCCCGGTAAACGGCGGCCGTAACTATAACGGTCCTAAGGTAGCGAAATTCCTTGTCGGGTAAGTTCCGACCTGCACGAATGGTGCAACGATCTGGGCACTGTCTCAGCCATGAGCTCGGTGAAATTGTAGTTCCGGTGAAGATGCCGGATACCCGCAACGGGACGGAAAGACCCCGTGAACCTTTACTGCAGCTTAACGTTGGTTTTGGGTAAGTAATGTGTAGGATAGGACGGAGACAATGAAGTGGCGTCGCCAGGCGTTGTGGAGTCATCCTTGAAATACGTCCCTTTGCTTATCTGGAGCCTAACCCATTTATGGGGACACCGTTTGGTGGGTAGTTTGACTGGGGTGGTCGCCTCCAAAAGAGTAACGGAGGCTTCTAAAGGTGCGCTCAAGACGATTGGTAACCGTCTGTAGAGTATAATGGTATAAGCGCGCTTGACTGTGAGGCCTACAAGCCGAGCAGGTACGAAAGTAGAGCATAGTGATCCGGTGGTTCCGCATGGAAGGGCCATCGCTCAAAGGATAAAAGGTACTCCGGGGATAACAGGCTGATCGCTCCCAAGAGCTCATATCGACGGAGCGGTTTGGCACCTCGATGTCGGCTCGTCACATCCTGGGGCTGGAGAAGGTCCCAAGGGTTGGGCTGTTCGCCCATTAAAGTGGCACGCGAGCTGGGTTCAGAACGTCGTGAGACAGTTCGGTCCCTATCTGTTGTGGGCGTAGGAAATTTGAGAAGGCCTGACGTTAGTACGAGAGGACCGCGTTGGACATACCTCTGGTGCACCAGTTGTTCCGCCAGGAGCATTGCTGGGTAGCTAAGTATGGAAGGGATAAGTGCTGAAAGCATCTAAGCACGAAGCCTGCTTCAAGATGAGATTTCCATTAAGGGACGTTAGAGACGATGACGTTGATAGGCTGTAGGTGTAAGTGTGGTGACATACGTAGCCGAGCAGTACTAATTACCCGAAGCTTTCAAGAGAGTATTCTCTTAGGAGATATATTTGACACCATTTTAGTTAGGTGGTTATGATTTTGGTTTGCGCTGATATGTTATTTTAATGATTAATTATCAATTATTAGAGGTTAATGAAATCCATTAATAATTAGATATTAACAATTAATCATTAACTATAAAATATTCAGGTGGTTATTGCATCAGGGTTCCACCTCTTCCCATTCCGAACAGAGAAGTTAAGCCTGATAGCGCCGATGGTACTGCGTAGAAGTGGGAGAGTAGGTCGCCGCCTTTTTTTAGAGAAATCCGATATTCATTATGAGTATCGGATTTTTT
>NZ_JAENRR010000113.1 GCF_016612505.1 Carboxylicivirga marina | reverse complement strand
CCTTTTTCACTTGAAGTAAAAAAGCTGTTTGTCTCCGAGAAAACTTTTGTACTTTTATTCTGAAGCATGATTCTTTTTGCTTGACATTCAGCGTTTTAACTTACGTGGGAAACATCAGATAGATAAGATGCACCAGGTACAAATGGCTTACTCCTCGGCCAATAGTAAACTAAAGGTGAAGGAAGAAGCCGAAATGATACAGGCAATAATACAAGTGGCTGCTGCCATTTACGCTTATGCTCACAGCAATAACATGCCCGACCTGGTTTCGAAGGTGAGCATCACCCCGTCCTATTTAAGAACACTGACGGATAAGGAGCTAAAAACTGCCTGTATGAATATTTACGAACTGGCGCTTACCCTGGTTGAAGAGCTGACAGATTATGGTATAACAAACGAAACGCTTGCGAATGCCAAAAGTGAGATTGATGAATTTTCTGCCTTAATAGCTGCTCCACGTGGTGAAATTGTAACACGCTCGCAAGCGACAGCTGAGTTAAGAGTCTTGTTTGCCCAGGCCGATGAATTGTTGAAAAATCAGCTTGACAAACTGATGTTAATGCTCGAGATGTCGCATCCGCAGGTTTATAAAACCTACATGGCAGCGCGCATAATCATTGACTTGAAAGCAAGCAAGGCTAAGCAGGAAGAAGAAACGATGGAAGCATAATATCAAAGCCCCCCTTTGGGTGTGGAAAGGGGAGCTTGTTGATAACTTACTGCCAATTGATAATTGGAAAGCACTGATTTTTGGTAATTTAGAGGTGACATAGATAAAGCATGCTTTATAATGAGTAGTTAGCTGCAAGGTAAATTTACAGACCGCAATGATTTTTAATAATTGGAAATATTTAAGAGATAAACAAGGGCCAAGAATTGTTCCAGATTCAGATAAGCCACTTCCTAATTCATTCATTAAATATTATTCGCTTAGTAATAATAGTGTAAATGCCTTTACTAACAGATATTTATTTTTCTCACATCCATCAATTCTGAATGACCCTTTTGATTCATGTAGACAAATGGTGTGCTTAGATAAGTTTTCAGAAAGACAATTTGTCAAACTTCATGAACGTAATCAAAGACTTATAACTCCTGACATGAGGTATTCACATGAACATATTCAATCCAGGACATCAAGGTTGTTTCGTGAAGATAAAAGTGATTTAGAGGATTCCTATTTAACCTTCTTTTGGAATCTTATATTTAAGGACTGGGGAATCTTATCATTGGCAGGTGTTGATAATGACATGTTGATGTGGTCTTACTACAATAATCATCAAGGATTCGCGCTTGAATTCGAAAATCAGTTATTTGAAGACAATGGGATTATCGGCCCGTTTCCAATTAATTATGCAGACCATTATGAAACTATATCTCCACGAAGTATTAGATTAGAAACAGAACAACTTCTTTATGTTACTAATGTCAAATATTCACAATGGAGTCATGAAAAAGAATGGCGATTTCTAGTTAATCGAGAAAATATGTCAATACCTAATTACAATGACCCGACACTAGAACTAGATAAGAGAAAAGTTAGTTATAAGAAGGATAAGGTAAAATCAATAATACTCGGATATAAATTCTTTGCTGAAAATATGACGAAGACATATTTCGGTAAAGGCAAAAGGTTGTACCAGTTTAATCCTGTTTCAAATGAAATGGACAAACTAAAAATTGAGATTATTAATTACATTATTGAGAATAACATAACAGTCCGTGAGGTTGAAATAGTAGAAAATAACACCTTCTCTTTGAACGTCATGAATATAGAGCTGATTTGCAAACAGAAAGGTCATGAATATTATGTGGTTTCAGAATATTATAAAAAACCAAGCAGCTAATAACCGTTATAAAGCATAAAGGGCATAGTGCAATTGTGTTGGTTTGGAGCTTTGGCAACCACCGCCAAATCACTGATTTGGCTTTTGAAAACTTAAAACAAAATACAATGCTTTGGCTCTGCTCAAAATAGAAAGTAACCAAGGTTAAATTCCTTTACGCTTTATACGGCAGGCCGTGAGCAACCATAAAAAAACAATACACCATATAGTCTTAAACACGCAAAACATTTACAAATTCCAGTTAGCTGGAAAAATCTTACAACTGAATATGGCGGAAAGTTTAAAAAGATTCATTCGAACGAACCAACAATAATTGCTGGAGCATATAATGAATCTATAAGATTTGAATTACAAATTCCTATAAAGATCTTTCATTACTCTTTTGTTAATCATACTTATTGTCGGTTAATAGAGTAATGAAATACATGAATATTAAAATACCAAACACCCCACATGTGCATGATAATAATTAACTATTACTGATGGGTACGCTAAAACTAAATAGGCTTCCTTTGTTTGGAATGCTTTCAATGTTCAGTTGACCACCCTGTTTCTCTATTAGTTCTTTGCAAATAATTAGGCCCAAACCAATACTTGGCTCCCCATTGGTACCTGCTCGATTAGTGTTAAAGTCTAAATTAAACAAATCTTCTATCAATTCCTGACTCATCCCAATGCCCGAGTCTTCAATACAAACGTTTATTTGTCCCATGTCATTACCCTTCGTAGACAATGTTATGTTTCCGCCAGAGGGTGTAAATTTAATAGCATTGTGTATCAAGTTCCTAAGTATGGTTTGCACTAAATGGTTGTCAATATATACGTTAGTACTATTGGGTATCAAGTTAACTAGTCTTATGTTCTTTTGTGTATAGGTATCTTTAAGCGCATCTGTGATGTTTGTAGTTAATTCTTTCAGGCAAGTCATTTGTGGATTGAAACTTACTTTTCCTTGTTGAATCCTCCCCCATTCAAGCAGTGTATCCAGCAGATCAAAAGCTTTAGTTGACGATCGATTGGTAGCATCAGCCAGCTCTCTTAATTCGTCATTGGAAAGTTCGCTTTCTTTATCACGCATAATATCCGTTAAGCCTAGTATATTAGAAAAAGGCCCCCTAAGGTCATGCGCAATAATACTAAATAGCAGGTCTTTAGAAGTATTGATTTTATGCAATTCAGTATTCTTATCTCTTATCTGTTTTTCTGCCATTTTTCGTTCAAGAACTTCCTGCTGTAATTTAACATTTAGGTGCTCACTTGTTGAGATTTCGTTCTTCAACACTTCATTCAGTTCTTGGTTATGTATATTCAATTTAAAAGCACGCAAACTAGCGGCATGCATTACTCTACCAGCACTCATCATAACACCAATAAAGAATAAGGAAAGGAAACCTATCATATTTAACAATAAACCTCCTTCGTAAAAAAAGCGAGTTGATACGGGTAATGTCGTTAGAAGTAGAAAAGGAATATAGGACTTTGGCCAGGTGTAGTATCCTGCTACACCAGCTGCACTAAGAGGCAAAACCAGTATTGGCCACACAAACTGATAAATAATATTTTCGCCAGGCCATAAAAACACAAAAGGCACCATCCACGTTAAGCTGGATGCCAAAATACCTATTTCATGTAATCTTGCCCATCGGTCAATATCAGATGTTAGTTGCACTCGCTTCTGAAACGTAAACACAATACCACCTCTAATTAAACTCAGAACAAAAATTACGCCTACCCACAAAAGCAACCTCCATTGAGCAACCACATTCCAGAAAATGAAACAAGCACCAAGGGAAACAACCATAACACCAACCAGACCTACTTTGGTTTGCTTATGAAGCAGTTGAATCTGAGCGTAACGTACTTTTTTATCAGTATTGTTCAACAGTTATCAAATGATTTTTCCACACATAACAATTCTTCACTGAAGTAAAGTTATTATAGGATGTTTTGTTAATTAAATAATTTTTGCGCACCAAATATAGCTATTTCATTAGTTTATAGAGAAAAGCCGATGACTTTTTAGTCTCCCACACCTAAAGGTTGGACTAACTCGGGGCAAGTCACGATGAATTAAACCTTTGTTAAATTAAATGAATTAACAGAAGCATTGAATTTCTGTCACCACCCAATCCCATTTTTTAAATCATTTATGAAAGACATTCTTTCATCAAAAAGTTACCATAAAACGACATTAACAATTAGTGTTTGTGCACTCTAGATTGTCTTATAAGTGACCCCCTAACAACAATGCAATGAAATATTTATTACGATTTTCAATACTGATTATGGCATTTTGTTTAATCAATCACACCTCTCTTTCTCAGGTGTCAAAAATTAAAGAAAATGTAGAGAATGACGACAAAAACAGTAGTTCGAAGACTGAAAGTTCTACATCAATATCAGACTCAGAGGACATGAGTTTTGGTGAGAGTATATTAGCTGAAATCTTCTTTGGCATAATAAAAGGTATAAGCATTATTACTGTAGAGGCACAAAAACAAGTATTGTCCGATTTGGACAAACATCCTAACCTCATTTCAGTCGAAACAGGCATCGATTATGGAACCGACTTTAATACGTTGATATTTAACCCATCCCTAAGAGTTAACTGGGGAATATTTGCTTCAGACATGCGTTATTCCCTGATTCATGATTACTCTGGCTCACTTTGTACTTTTGACTGGCAAATGGCGGTATTAAGGATACCAATTGATAAAATAAAACTAAATTATGGAATAGGATTTACCTCACTTTCAGATCCCCCTGCTACATATTTTGAAAGTTCTATTGGTGTTGATGCTCACCTTTACAATAATAAACTTAATTTAATATCCTGTTATCGTTGGACGCAAAAAAAGACAGAAGAGCGCTTTCGTCAAGAATTTAAAATGACGGCAGATTTTCAGTTGCTCAATAATAAGAATATAAAACTTTCACCTATGATTGGGATTACATATCAAAACTATTTTAAAGAAGATGAATTTCTCATGTTTAATATTGGGATAAAAATTCGGTTCTCAGGTGATTAGATAACAAAACAAAAAGAACATTTAACTGCACCTATTTTTTTAGTTCATTTACAGCCATGAACATAAATACCACTCCAAAACCACACTGCACTAAAAGAATGTTATGCAAATACTTCACACAATTGACAGCGTGTTTTAAGGCGATATTTGATTGCAATGAAAACTTGATAAAGTTTGACTCTAGTCGTTAATTCAAATCAAAAACAATAACAATATCCTACACAAAAAAATACGTTCGGTAGCGAATAGTAAGTAGATATTGTAAGCATAATTATATTCTTTAATTTACAATTCATTAGCAAATAATTGAATTTAACCTAAGTACATAAAACCTACATAATGGAGGAAGTGAAATCAAACAACACTCTGTTACGGTAAAGGAAGAAATGCTCATTCATAGCGTTAAGAAAACAATTGAAGTTGTTGGAGGACTCATTAATAATGGCACATCTATTTCGGCCAATTCAGAATTTATTATCAAGGTGGACGATTATGACATAAAAATTCCAAAATTATTGGTTAAGATTATTGCAGAAGAATTAAAGGTTACGATACAGCTCAATTATGAACTTTTAAAATAGCCCAACTCATCACTTTTTTAAAATCTTCCCAGTATCAATATATCCGTTAGTATTCTGCAATCGATAAAAGTATACCGAAGGTTCCAGGTGCCCTATGTTTATTCTCAAATTATCATTACTCTCAATTGCTTGTGAAAAAACGATCTGCCCGTTCATATTAAATAGCTGGATACCTGAGTAGGTTTTAGCCTTTTTGTCACTAAATTCTATAAACAGATAATTCCTAACCGGCATTGGGTATATTCTAATATCATCATTATTGGCATTATCGGTAATTGAAGTAACGGTATTAACCGTAATGGTCCCCTGCATACTTCCCGAGTGAGGATTACATTGATAACTGTATTCACCAGCAATATCAAAAGTAAAACTGTATTCCCAAGGTGAGCTCTGCACAGTATTTCCAAATGAGGCGGGGTTATTAGGAAATGTAGCTGTCATTCCATTAACGTTGTGGGTTCCGAGCGTATTATTCCAAGTAACTACATCGCCCTGGTTAATTGTAAGACTTGATGGGGTAAATGAGAAATTACTAACTGTAACATTCCAATTTGTTTGAGAATTAGCATTTACAAGGAATAACACTGTGATAATTGTAGCCGACCAAATTTTATTTATAAGAGTATACATTGTTTTGTTTTTTAATAATATGAAAGGCAAATATCTTTAAGTATCAAACTTTTGTCAATAAGTAACTGACATTTCCCATGTCTATTAGGCAGCACTTGAAAGCTGCATTTCTATTAGCCTGAAGATTTTGTTGTCTT
>NZ_JAENRR010000112.1 GCF_016612505.1 Carboxylicivirga marina | reverse complement strand
ATAAAACTCTAAAGAAAAACCAACTTAAATAACTATTAATCTGAGACTTAATGATGTTCTTACCTTGCAAAGGTTTCGTTTTGTATTTGTTATTGAAGTGTGTAAATGGTTGTGATAATATCCAATATCCGAAGAGATTTTGATAGGAGTGGAGGGATTAGATGTAAAGTGTTTTAAACAGGGAATTTACTAGTTATGAGATTAGATGTAAGTTTGTTAGAGATAATTTTGCTAGTAACTATCCGTTATGTATTGAAGCTTTATAAGAATCCAACGACTAGGTGCAGGTATTCTTTTAGGTCTTCTCTTAATTTCTTCAGGGCACGCGACATTTGAGTTTCAATGGTATTGACAGAAAGGTCTAGCACTTCGGCAATCTCCTTGTATTTCATTCCTTTGAAACGACTCATCTCAAATATAATGCGGCATTGTTCAGGTAGCTGCTCCAGAGCTTCTGTAATCTTCTGTTCTACTTCTTTTCCAATAAGCGTTTCGTATACTGTTTCATTACATTCAAAGGCATGTAGGTGAGCTCGGTCTTCCTGATTAATTAGAGTTGCTTGCTTTTTGATATCTCGCAAGTGGTTAAGACAGAGATTTCTGATTGATTGATAAAGGTAGGCTCTTAATGAAGTGTTTATTTGTAGTATTTGCCGCTTTTTATAGAAATTGAGAAAGAAACTAGAAACAATATCTTCGGCGCCTGAATCGTCTGAAGTGTATTTTGCCGCATACAAGCATAACGACGAATAGTATTGTTTGAATACAAATTCGAAAGCGTCTTTATTTCCTTTTTTTAACTCCTTTATCAGGAAGTTATCTCCTCTATCCATGTGAGCAATATTTCTTAGGGTATATGATGATGAAATGCATATTTGGCGTAAAATTAAGAAAAGAACCGAAAAAGGACTACTTATCCAAATTAAAGTCTATGAGTAGCTTTTGGTTTATTTGTCTGTTTAAGGGGATAATTGCAGATTGATGTTCCGTCTGTATTAGTTCAGTTAACAGAATTTTTAAAAGTGCGTTAGAGATTTATAAAGCAAAAGAAAAAACGAGCTTAAAGAAGCGTTTTCGTGAAGTATTGTGTCATTTTTTTATGATGTTGGGATTCAATCCTACGTTGTCCATAAAATCCGCAGCGCCATTTGTTATTTGACTTTAACGGCAGAAAGTGGTTTTGAAAAATCTCAAATGTATTTATAAGGCTACTTCGACCTAGCTACAACACATTTTACTATCTGATTTACACTAACAATTTAGTCCCTACATTCAATTCAATTTCATTATTGGCTATATTACGCATAACTAAATTAAGCAATATACTAGTTTGTGGTATATCCTGTTGTTCTCTTTAGTGTGCATCAAAAGGTACTGCATTCTAACAACCTTGCCTTTAAAAAGGTTAACGATCTGTCCTACTTTATTGAGCAGTTCATAAATAACTGCCAAATCTGCCGACGAATTTAGGGTTACCTATACCATAATATTTATTACTTCCATGCGGATAGTTTCATAAATTAGTTAACCATAAAAATAAGCAGTCTAATATTGAATTACACACTGGTTTTAAATAAACATCCCAATTGAAGAAATTATCTTCCAAAGAATAATTCTAATTTGGGTCCTACATTTGTAGGAAATACCCAATTTGCTGCTTCCAAAATACGTAATTGATCTAAATAAACAATTCAGTATTTGAATGGTGCTATTAAATTATTAACTTGCAAATAGTCAAAACAATAGATACTAAATTTCACCGAGAACAAATCGAGAACAAGAAGAAAGTGAAATTGTAAACATTACAAATAGAGCGCATTACAGAGTTTTGGAGGAGTCCGGCTCTGGTACCAAACCACATAAAACCATAATCATCCTGAACAATTGAGGTCACTTCATTATGCGATAAACCGTCTTCAATAGAATAATAGGATAACTGATAGTCGTGTGCAAAAGACGTGTTCGCCATAAGTGCGAAACAAACAGCTACTATATAAATGCGAATAAAGTTTAGACAATCCATTACTTACTGGTTCAAATGAATGAGTAAAGATAGGAATACTTGAGCAACTCTTTTTTGTAAAAAAAGGAATTTATTCCTTTATTAGACCATGGTTATCAAGGTTACTGCCTCATACTATTACAACCAGCACACTAAAAATTCTTTAGCAGGGCATTGTATAAATATTTTAAACTTCCATTTCGTAGAACAAACTAATCTTATAATTTAAGTCAGTTTTGAAGGAATTAACTCTTGCAATTCAAACTTGTCAATAAACATGCTAAGATATTTATTCTTGTTTCTTAACATATCAATTATAGCCAAAGGACTATCTTGATATCTTTCCTTTTTGATAGTTATTATCAAATCAGCAATATCATCACCTTCATTTAAATCAGTATTCTCCAGAACGGTATTTACTTGAACATGAAAGCAAGCACTTTCTGCTATCTTGATCCATTTCATAAAAGCTTTTCCTTTATCCGGAAATAAAGTGAACTGGTAACCTTTGAGCGTATTTAGCTTTTGCACATTCAGCATTTCAATAGAGCCAACAGCTATCCAGTTATATTGCGGATAATACAATGCTCCGAAAACGGCATTCTTTTCTCCTTCGGCAATGGCAACGGGGATAGTCCTATCGATAAGTAAATGGGAACCAAAGAACACTTGTTTTAGATTGAAGTCCTTTTGCTTTATTATATGATGAACCCAATTAATATAACCAACACGTTTTAATGTAACTGAATCGTATTGCATCACCTTACCTGTCCTAACTTGTCCTAATCGATTAATCTGCCAAAATATAGTTTTGTTCCCTTTGGCAGTACCTACATGATACTTTTGTAATACCTCAGCAATCAGTAGTTGTGAGAAATATTTACTCAGGCCAATAGCAAAGTTGTTTTGATGATAATTGTTAAGAGAAGCTTGCATTATTTTTTTGTCAATGCAGGAAGGAGGTTGGATGATTAGTTTTGACTTAGGTGTTGATATAGGAAAATCATCTAGTTTGTATCCATTTTTCACAAAGTACATTTTAGGTGTGAAATGGTAACCACATTTCTCCACACGATTACACCTACCCGTATAATCAGACAGATGTTTGTTGGTATGATTATCTACATACCTGGTAAAAGTACGCTGGTGGCATTGCGGACAATGATACCTGGTTGACCGTCCTTTGTATTTTTCCAATGAATAACGAATATCTGACATTAGGGAATTTTTTTTGTTTTAGTGGAGTTTGTGGAGTAGTGGAGGATTGTTGTCTTTCAGACACTTAGTACTCCACACCACTCCACTCACTCCACAGCTTCATGAAAAATGTGATTATTTTGCTTGGTAAATGATACTTTGCCACTCCACACATACTACACTCAAACTCCACACATAAAGCACTGTGAATCAAGTAAACTCCACAACTCCACAAACTCCACAGTATTCTAGTTTAAAACCTCTGTTTCATACACTCCCTTTTGCACCTTATAAGCTAGCTTTGTATTGCTGAGTAATTGGTAGGCATATGACTCTTTAGCAATACCCATATGGCCTGCCATTTGAATAAACTCTTTGTTGGTAAATTCCTTTTTCCCAATCTTTTTTATGACTTGTAATACTTTGCCCTCCTTGGAGTTGTCCTCATACACATTCAAAACCATGTTATTGAGTTTTAAAGCATTGACATAGAAGTAATCCTTTAGCATAATGGCTTTCTTCATAGCACTTTCACCTACACGCTCGATAGGTAGATTATCGAAAAAGCTATTCGAAACCTCCAGTACAAGTGCAAACCTTAAAATGTACCTATCCAGCTTTGACAGTATTCCGGAAATCATTGAGTCCTTATTGGATGGTGTTACATGCTTATTCACTTCATTAATGAATAATTCGTCAGCCATATCAGATAATACTAACTCTTCAGTATTATTCTTCTGAGTAACGGCATCAAGAAGATCTTTCATTTTTGAATGAAACTGTTCTACCGTATAATCATTGGGATTTGTCCGCTTCACATATTTCTTCTCCATCTTCAATGGGATCGCAAATAAGATACGTTCAAAAAATCCATCCTTTATATCTTTGGCTTTAAAGGAGGCAATCACGTCATCCTGTATGCTACCAACGATGGAAACACAGGGCATACTTAATGATGAACTTTCGGCCTCTTTTCTATCCAACGAAATAGGCGCTCCATCCCAAATGGATAAGAACTGACTTTGCTTTGATGTTCCACTATATCCAATTAGATTCAAAATGAAACTTTTGAATTCATCAGGCATTAATATCATACCATTCGGATTTTGCTTATGAATATTAATCAGGGCCTCAAAGGTAGGGTCGGTGGAATACAGCTTCTTCTTGCTTGGTTTCTTCTCACCACTATCAGGATTATAGTTGGCTATAACTGATTCATATTCCTGGTCATATTGCTTCTGTAAATTTTTAACCGCTTTAAATGCCGTTTTTAATGGCGCACTTTTATTTTGACCTGACTTGCCAACCAACACCACCCACATGGATGGATTTTCTACCCACTCAATGTGTTTACGCAGATGATATGAGTTTCCTATAATTCCTGCCAAGGCTGTCAATATGCTAACAGAAGTATAATCAATATTATAATTCCCATTTTCATACAGTTCAAGAATGGTATCCTGAATAAACCTTGGAAATATACATAAAGGAAATTCAGATTCACCTGCCTGCTTTAGCCTGACATTGGCTTCTTCTAAGGATAGTTTTCCAGAAGTAAGGTGTGCCTTTCCCAATTCTGTTTTATCGTTTTCAATTGACTTCATACGCTTACAAAGAATTACCCATTAATACTTTCCAGGTATGCTTCAATCTCCGAAGCTTTGTAATAGATTTTACGACCAGTCTTTTTGTAGGCAATCACTTTATTATCACGCATGGTTTGCAAAGTCCGTCTACTGACATTTAATAGTTTGCATACTTCTTCGGTAACATACCAACGATCCTTAAAACCATCATTTTTGGCCACATTGATACTGTCAATCTTATCGTTTATATGGTCAATCTTGCCCATTAACTTATTGAAGAGGTGTTCATCTACGATTACAACTGTCTTGCTCATTTTTATTCGATTTTTAATACATTATTAATTTCACGAGTCAAACCTAAGCAATACAGTACACTGACTTTCTCGTAAAAGATAGTAACGGAAAGTAAAGGAGAGTAAAAGCAAGTAAAAAATTGTTTTGTATCGTATTTTATCGTTTTAGCGGTTCTTAATTGAGCGCAAGTAAATATTACTGAGTACAGACTAAATTACTTCATACTTCTAATCCTTGACATTTTTCTATTTAATGCTATTTGTTACTATCTAAAAATCAAACGCTTTTACTTTTATTACTATTTATTACCATGTTCTTCATTTCTTTTGTAATTGCATTCTATTTCTCTATAATTGAATCAGAAAAACGCAAAAAGGACTCACAAAAATGATATTTAGAAGAACGATTTTGAAACAAGATTTGGCCATTAAATTATATCCACAAAGCTCAAATATAAATGCAGCGATGCAGTTGCTCCGGAAAGAAATAAAACTATCACCTGAATTGAATAACAAACTCGATTTATTGACAAGAAATAAACGAGCGCATTATTATACTCATAAAGAATTGGAAGCAATTCTGGAGCATTATTGCATTAGCCAGGAAGAATTTAAGCTATTGTAGGGGCTTCTTGGAGGAAATCATGGCAAAACGCACTAAAAACCATGCAAAAACAAGCTCAAAAGCACTATCTGTACCAATAAACAGATTGCTTTTGAGTGCTTTTTCATGCTTGAGGGTACTTTCAGAGCATATGCAGACCATATTCAGAGTATATTTCACATGCTTTTGAGCGCTTTGCCCATTTCGTGTCCAATCCTAGAATTACTATACAGATTATTAATAGTGTACTGAAACAACTTTACACCATTTGAAGGTCGTCCTAAATTAACTATACAGTTTTGATATACAATACTGAAATAGCTATACAAATATTTAATATTGTACTGAAATAGCTTTGCAAAGCTACAAACACACTCTTTATCAATGCTTAACAATAAGCTTACTGTATTTAATTTTTTTTGCACTTTTTATTTGCTTTAAAATTCAACCTCAATGGTGGGATTATATTTATCTCTTCTTATTCTTTTTTTGATTTAACATCGTATACTCCTTTCATAATCAGGGAGCAGGTTCTGTCAAGGGCGGCGGAGGCACGAAGCCGTTTATATACCCTTGACGGGTTCTGTGAGCTGTTATACTTTCGTATCCGATGCTTAAATCAATGGGAAATGCCCTTATAAAGGATCTTTCTTTCATCTTATTCATTTTATGTTGTTATCGGTTTCCATCGTTTCTTAAGTTCACCAAACTCCCCATGGGCTTGTTCTGGCGTTAGATAGTCACAAGAAGAATGTGGTCGTTTTTCATTATAAATAGGAATAACACCGGCTGCAGCTTCTTTTGCTTCAGTGTAATTCTTAAAGGTCTGACATTTCCCATGTCTATTAGGCAGCACTTGAAAGCTGCATTTCTATTAGCCTGAAGATTTTGTTGTCTTCGGGC
>NZ_JAENRR010000111.1 GCF_016612505.1 Carboxylicivirga marina | reverse complement strand
GTTAATATTTAGTTGTTTACATACTAACAGGCGGGAGCAATTTTTGATCAAATTCGCGTAATGAAAGATCTGCACCCATTTCAATTAAAATTGAGTAGTATGCCATTTAAGAGATACCTAGTTTCATGTTGTGTTTTACTATTCACCATAAGCACTATCCATAGTCAGAACGGAAACCTTTTAGATGAACTGCAGGATAATAGTAAATCCATTCCACAAAATTTATCTCATTTTAAAAGTACACGTATCATTCTTGGGCCTTCAACAACACAAATTTCTGACAAGGAGCTTCAGGTCAGAATCTCACATTTATTTGGCCCTGTAACAGATGGTATTGAGGAACTGTATGGCTTAGATCAAATATACAATGTGGATATTGCTCTTGATTATGGAATTATGGATTGGTTATCTGCCGGATTAGCCAGATCCAGTGACTATGATAAAACCGTCCAGACTAATGTCAAATTAAAACTTCTACAACAATCAGAAGCAAAACCTTTCTTCTCTTTATCCTATCTGGGAGGTATTAATGTGAGAACACGTCAATATACCTATGACATAGAGTTTGTTGATCGTTTAGAATACATACATCAACTGTTAATGTCGTACAGGTTTAATAGTAGTTTTGTCGCTCAGCTTACTCCTGGATGGGTTCATTTGAACAGAGTACCTACAGGGGACCACCCTAATTCGTTACTATTTACAGGCATTGGTGTAAGTTATATGATATCGCCCTCTACCACATTAAATGTTGAATATAACTATGTCTACCCTACATTTGATAAAGACATCTACGAAGTGGAAAAAAATGCACTTTCATTGGGTGTTGATATTGATACAGGGGGACATGTCTTTCAGTTATTTTTATCCAATGCTACCAGATTGCAACCGTCTGGTTATATAGCTCAATGGAATAATGATAACTTCTTTGATGGAGATATACATATTGGATTTAGCATTATGCGTTCTTTCAATCTGTAAACTGATGGAAATAAATATGCTTGCTTATGACAAGGTAAGTCATTACAATTGAAAATGTGTTTTTAAAAACATTGCTTATGAAACGACTCTTAATTCTTTATTTTGTACTCTGCTTTCCTTTTATACAGAGCCTATGTATAGCACAGAGTAAGTATAAAGCCGATGATGGATTTGTTTCATTCTTTTCATCTGCTCCCTTAGAAGATATTTATGCCGAGAATAAAACTGTTAAAAGCCTCATTGATTTATCAACGAATGAAATTGCGTTTATTGTACAAGTTCAGAATTTCAAGTTCAAGAAATCATTGATGCAGAAGCATTTTAACGAAAAGTACATGGAGTCACACAAGTATCCGCATGCAACATTTTCAGGTTTTGTAAAGTCTTCGTCAAACATTACAATAACAGGACGACACTCGGTTACGGTTAAGGGAGAAATGCTGATTCATGGTGTTAAGAAAACAATTGAAGTTGTTGGAGTACTCATTAATAATGGTACATCTATTTCGGCAAATTCAGAATTTATTATCAAGGTGGACGATTATGACATAAAAATTCCAAAATTATTGGTTAAGAATATTGCAGAAGAAGTAAAGGTTACTTTACAGCTTAATTATGAACTTTTAAAATAGCCCAACTCATCACTTTTTTAAAATCTTACCAGTATCTATGTATCCGTTAGTATTCTGCAATCGATAAAAGTATACCGAAGGTTCCAGGTGCCCAATGTTTATTCTTAAATTATCATTACTCTCAATTGCTTTTGAAAAGACGATCTGCCCGTTCATATTAAATAACTGGATGCCTGAGTAGGTTTTAGCCTTTTTGTCACTAAATTCAATAAACAGATAATCGCTAGCCGGCATTGGGTATAATTTAATAGCATCATTATTGTCATTATCGGTAATTGAAGTGACGGTATTAACTGTAATGGTGCCCTGCATACTTCCTGAGTGAGGATTACATTGATAACTATATTCACCAGCAATATCAAAAGTAAAACTGTATTGCCAGGGAGCACTCTGCACAGCATTTCCAAACGAGACAGGATTATTAGGAAAAGTAGTCGTCGTTCCGTTAACATTGTGGGTTCCGAGCGTATTATTCCAAATAACTACATCGCCCTGGTTAATTGTAAGACTTGCAGGGGTAAATGAGAAATTACTAACTGTGACATTCCAATTTGTTTGAGAATTAGCATTTACAAGGAATAACACTGTGATAATTGCAGACGACCAAATTTTAGAAAGTGTATACATTGTTTTATTTTTTAACAATATGAGATGCAAATATCTTTAAGTATCAAACTTTTGTCAATAAGCAATTTTAAATTAAAATCATGGAAGAAAAGTAAATTGTTTAACTATTAAGCGAAGTATTTACTTAATCCTATCTTTCTTTTAATAGTAAAAGAACTACAGCCCAACTTCTTACATAATTAAAAATTACCAAAGACTCGTTATGTTGTTGTTAAAAACAATTGAGGGTTTTCTTAAAATGACGGATTATTCTATCTTAACACATCAATTTAAGTTACCTATATGTCTTATATTCTTACTCCCCCAAATACTTGTAATGACTGTTATGTGGATATTACCGGTTTTGAGTCGTTAAATAAATCAGAAATTCAGATATTTAAAGAAGGACATTGTCAGGTAAATTATACGAATGGAGAAACAATTGTTAAAGAAGGTACACAATGTAATAATGTTATTTGCATTAAAGAAGGCTATGCTAAGTTGCATATACAAGGACTTGACAATAAAAATATAATAATAAAAATCCTTAAGAAAGGGGATTTTATCATCAATCCAGGAGTTTTTACCAGCACCAATAATATTTCTCAGTTTACTGTTAGCGCTCTAAGCAACATTAGTGCTTGCTTAATGGATTTAGATGCCTTTCACGAGGTATTTTATAACAACAAAGCATTTGCAACTTACGTCTTAAATCTGAATAATAATTTAATTACAAATTTATTCAACCAGGTGATAGACTTGTCTCATAAAAAAATGAGCGGGCGAGTTGCTAATGCATTACTGTATCTTTCCAATTCAATATATGAATCTCATTTTTTCAAAATTCATTTAAGCAGGCAAGAACTTGCCGATTTATCAAGTGTTTCAAAGGAGAGTTTACTTCGTATTTTAAAGGATTTTAAACAAGATGGTATCATTAAAATCAATGGTAATCATATTGAAATAGTATCGTCAGATAAATTGCGTAACATTAGTAATTATGGGTAATAAAATGCCTTAAATGCTATTTATTTTTGGCATGGCTAAGTATTACTTAGGATATAAACATTTGTTGATAATGTATGATTCTTTAGTTTTTAGATCTTCCTTGACCACAAGTTTTTAGGGTATTTAGTTAATTGGAGAAGAAAGGATTTGTATAATTACGACTATAATTTGAAGGTATAAGTGTTAGGGAGATAATAGTCTTACCAAACCTTTAGATATAAATCGAAAATAGTCTCACAAAACCCAGGTTTTGTGAAACTAGGGTTATCGAATATCAATATATTATATTTCAAAGTAAGACACAAGTTTATATCTATAAGTCCTGCTTACTGCATTTTTAGAGGTTTTGTGTCAAAAAAATAAGTACTGATAACTCAATCCTAGTTGTTCAGTGAATTCACCTTCAATTTTAAGAATATATTGTTCTCGTGTATTTATAAGTGCGTCAAAATCCTGGTTAAGGTATTGTTCTCTCATTATATCTGTGATTGCATACTTCTGAAGTATTTCATCATCATTACTATTGATTAAATAAGACACATCTCTTCTTTTAGGTATTTTATTAGATGAGTCAATTAGAAATGGAATTACACAAGAAGGAGGGGAGATTCCATTTCTGTCTTTACAGATGTAAAGTAATTTATACCCCTCAATATTGCTTGAGTCGATTGGTTTGAATTTATTAGAATAATTAAGTAAGAATAAAATTAATGACTTCGCTCTTACACTACCCATATATATCTTGTTTGGAAAATCACTAATATCAAATGGAATTTCGGGAGTGTCATTGAAAACTGGATCATCTAGGTCTCCTTTTAAAAACTTCTGAAATGTTTGATATGCTTTGCGTTGTTTGCTTAAAGAGTAAATTGTAAAGTATCCAGAGTATGTGGTAATCCAAAACCATTCTTTAAGTTTATTTAATTGCCAATCTGAAGGTTCAGAGATTTGATTGAAAAAATCCGTAATAAAAATGAGCTGTGCACTGTATGGTAATAACTTGCTATCAACAACCAATAATTCTTCAAATAAGAATTTAACCGCTTTTTTAATACTAGTCAGTGTATTTTGAGACGTTGAAATAAAATTATCTAATCTGACAAGATTTTCTAGTTTTGATTGGTCAATATAGTACTTACCAAACGAGTTGGTTATGCAGTTTAAGATTAAGTCTCGCTTTATGTTCTGAAAGTTGTAAAAACTCAATTCATCTAAAAGTGCATCGATTTCAGTGCCTAAACGAAATCCTTTCTCTTTATTGTATGACAAAGCAGATATCATCCAATCTGCAGATATTTTTGCACCTTTTGAATTTACACGTGAAAATATCTCAACAGCTTCTTCAATATCCCCTCCCAAAATATCAATTGAAGGAAGTTGGAAGTCAATTAGTTGCGTCCCTAACTTTTCGTATCTTTCCATCCATATATTGACTTCAGAATCAAGGAAATCTTCTTCAATAAGATTACGTTGGAATTGAAAGGCATATCTTGTATCAATTAGATTGTAAATATTAACTTGAAAGGCTTGCAGTGATATACTACGAGGAATGAAAAATTCCTCTTCCTTGAGGTCATAGCAGATATTAAATTCCCTTCTCCAGATATTGAGATTGACATTAAGGTTTGTTTTTTCAGGATTTAATAGACAACCGAAAAGGGTTGTGAGTCTCTGAAAGCCATCTAACACGTAAAAGTAATCACCATCGCTATCAGGTATGTCATATGGGCCAATGGATTTTGTCCTACCAAACCTTTCGTGATCAGGCTTCCAAAACAATATTGATCCAATTGGGTAACCTCTTTTGATACTATCGAATAGTTCTAGTTTATCATTGAGCTTCCATATATAATCTCTTTGAAATGCAGGAACCTGCATTAGACCCCTTTGGATGTCTTCGATATAGTGAATTAAACGTCTTACTCTTGTATGTATCTGTAGATTCATTGTTATAAATATTTCTCAATGTCACTTAGTAAATCAGGCAGTTCATTGGGATTGCATGGATTATTTATATTCTTAGGATCATGATGTGAACATCTTTTCAGTAATGATTCTCTTGTAACTTTTTGTGAAGAAAAAAGTTTCGGAAACTCAGTCTTAAAATTTTGTCTTGAAGAGCCATTTATTTTTTTAGCATTATTATCTCGGAATACCTTCTTAACTTCATCTGTAAGATCACCGTATAATTTTTGAATTTCAGGTGGTTTTATTGAACTGAAATTTTTATCTGATGGGAATCCATTTTCAATATCAAAATAATCCTTTTGAACAGGTGATAATTGTAAATACGCATTGAAATAATCCTTCAGATAATTTACCTCGTCAAATACTTCGTCTGGAATATAATTTTCCATTTCTCGTTTTTCAAGAACGTGATATGGTATTTCTTTGGATTCTAGGAATTTAATTAGATTGTCTTTGTCAGTTTTAAGACCTTGGTTAGGATAAGTACAGTCACTATCAAATATTACAAAGCAATGTATGTATTTATGAGAAGGTTTAGGGTAATTTTGTCCATTAAATTTGTCTAATTTTGAGGTAATCATACTTTCAATAGTTGAACCACCACCCATGCCATACTCAAGTATGCCGTTATCCTTTAGTTTCCTTATTTTTTTACTCTTTTTCTTGAAATTTCTTAATAGAGCGTTGAAAAGGTGAGCATCATTTTCACTATGTTCAAATATAATTTCAAAATCCTTTTCCAACATGCCAATTGCTTCAGAAATTGAATAGTGATGATCATCAGAAGTATTCGAAATATGAATCTTAGGAATTGTAGTTGAGGACTGAATCGATCTTGTAATAGTATGATTAATTAATTCCTGAAGGGATTTTCTTGCGCCTCTGTACCATGTAGATTCTAGAATAGCATCTTTCGTTAATGAATCGATTTGAACTAATGAATGGTTTTTACTAATAATTACTTTCCATAAGTAATCTAACTCATCATGCAAGTGAGCATCTTCAAAAACATCTTTTAAGAACTTTATTGTCATACCAATTAAACCTTTTTTGCATTTAGAATTTCAATGGTTTCCTCAAGAGCCTCATTGAAAATATCTTCAGGCCAATTGGTGACATCTCCATTACTTTTGATTTCTATAGGCACAAGATTGCTTTCCCCAAGATCTTCATCAAAATCTACATAATAAATTAAGATGTCATCTGGGTTTAGCTTCTTTTGTGCAACTAAGCGTCTCATTCTTAAAATGAAATTTTGAGAATGAGTTTCTATTAAAAAGTGTTTTTTATTTTGTATGAAATTTTCTGCAAATAATTGAGCAAGGTTACCATGAGCTCCAGGATGCAGATGTAGTTCAGGTTGTTCCATCGCAATTAAGATTTCATCTTCTATAGGCATTAGAGCTCTTGTGACAAGTGGGAGAGTCTGCCCCATACCTTCACCTACATCTCTCAAATTTACTGCAAGTTTATCATCCCTAGTTAACTCGATTTCTAAATATGGATCCTTATCTTCATTTATTCTTAGACCCCATCCATCAAAATTATTGCAATACCATTCTGAAATCTTATCAATTAAGCTTTCATCCATAGCCAAAGTGTCGTTTATCAGAATATTGTATGCGTTTCTCCCATCTAAACCAACCTTAAGGTGGGTTCTAAAAATTAGTTTTTTCAATTTTTGACTTGATAAAATCGCAGAACCCTTTAACGAAATTTTCA
>NZ_JAENRR010000110.1 GCF_016612505.1 Carboxylicivirga marina | reverse complement strand
TACTGCATGCTGCTACGCCTATTTTTGGTTTAACTTCGGTATCGCTATAATTTATGTGTCGGGCCTACAGCCCTAATGCTTGCGTGTTATTAAATTTAACAGGCCGTATTTCACTGCGTTCAAGTGGCCTGTGCTACTACCTTAATGCCTTTCAGGCAATACGTGCAAGCCCTTTCAGGTAATATTTTACCACTGAGCTCACAGAGAACACAGAGGTAATTAATTATTAACTCTGAGAAAAACTTCACTCAAGCATCTTGCGCTATACCACGCATACTATTTGCGCTTATGCACGCATACTATTTGTCCTATACCACGCAAGCTTTTTGCGGGCTACTACGCCTATTGCTTGGGCAACACTACCCATACTGTTTGGATAGGCATACTTAAATGAAAAGCGGTACTTCCATTGAAGTACCGCTTATTCACAACCTAACCAAACTTTAGTTTGAATCACCTACTATTTGCGTTTCCGGCAACAAACTAAAGCACTAACTCAAACCAAAACTTATCTTTTAATTACTTTACTAACCTGTACTCTTTCAGCACCACTTAAGAACTGAACAACATACATACCGGCTGGTAAGTCGGCTGTTGAAACAGAAGCTTCTGTACCTCTGATTTCAACTGAACGAACCACAGCACCGGCAATGTTATAAATAACAGCACGGTCAATATCCTGTGTATTGCGGAATGTTAAAGTAGATGTGAATGGGTTTGGTGAAAGAGTAACAGTATTAACAGATGCTTCTTCTAACTCATCTTCAATATCAGTATAAGTTTCATCATAATAATACGACCATGCAGTTCCTACGCCTGTGTAAATCGCATCATCTGCCTTTTCTCCTACTAATAAATAGTCACCATCTAAAGCAACACTATACCCAAAATGGTTAGATGCTGCTATAGTTGAAGAAACTAATTTCCAAGTTTCAGTATTGGTAGCTAACCAACCATCAACAGGCTCTTCAAAAATATAAACAGCTCCTGCTTGTGCTTGTCCATTTTCGGTACAAAAGTAATCTCCGACAACGATTCTACCTGATGAAGCATCAATAGCATAATCACCAAATGCAAATGGCGAATTTGATGCAGACGGCTTAAAAACAACATTGCTAACGACTTCACCGGTCCATCCGCCTTCAGGCATTTCGAATAAATTAACTTCCTGTATATTAGTACTCATGAGTATTTGTTCTCCACTCAAATCAACACCCTGACCTAAGTAATCATAAGACGCAGAGGTTGGCCTCTTTAATACGGCTGATTCATTAGTGTTAGCTGTTGACCATGAAGAACTAGAAGTTTTTGTAAACACAAAGCCGGCTCCTGACTGGTATATATCAGTATAATCGTGGTTATGAGCACCTGCAACAATTACGTCACCTTCTATTTCAACACCATAATAACCTAATTGATCTCCTACGCTCACAGGCGTATGATATACTTCCTTTACCTGCGTCCAGGTATCAATTTGCTTTTCATATACATATATAGAACCATTATCAGTATATTCAGTTGTTTCAACAACATCAGGTGTTGCGGGATCATCTGTATCAAGTGTTATATGCTTATTAGATGCCACAACGGCTACTGCTGTTCCATCTGTAGCGACTTGAACTCCAAATTTATCACCGGCAACTCCATTATCTGCAGTCAAAATAGCAGTTTCAGTAGCATCTGCCCAGGTTCCATTTTTTTCGTAAACAAAGGCGGCACCCACGGCATCTTCGGAGGCGTTTTTATAATCTAAGGCACCAATCACAATAATACTACCTTTAATAGCAACAGTATTACCAAAACCATAATTACCTGCAGCAGCTACACTTGGTGTAAGCGTTGCAATCTTTGCCCAGTCATCACCAGTTCGTTCTAGTACGTATACGGTTTCAGGGTGTCCTGGTGCACCTACAACCGCAAATGATCCGTCGATATCCATTGCATAACCAAAATTTTCATTGAGGTTTGTAATTGTAACCTCCGATATGGCATCAGCATCAGGTGTGCTGTTATCAACCCAAGTTCCGGTTCCTGGTTTAGCAAATAAATATGTTTTTCCAATTTTTGATTCATTCAGGGTACTAAATTCAGGAGCACCAACCACAATAGTATTACCATCGAAGCCTGTTGAAGTACCAAATTTAGCTGTAGCGTCTAATCCATCAACCGATAATGTAGCACTAACAGTTTCATGTGAAGTTGTCCAGGCACCATCAACTGGTCCTTCAAAAATATAAACCTCATTTAAAGTAGGAACACCTACAACAACAACATCTCCTTTAACATTGAATTTTGTCCCAAATTTTTGTCCCGAAACCGGTATTGGAGCTGTTAGAATGGCTGTTTCGTAGGTATATTTATCCGTTTCACTTGTTGGATCATTAAAAACAGCGTCGGTACCATAGACTAAAATAGCTCCTGCATTATCATACACATCCAAGCCTTCAGTAATTTTATAATTCATAGAACCAACATAGATAACACCATTGGAAATAGCAACATACGAACCAAGTTCATTATACCCGTCAATAGTCGTATTTCTTAATATGTGGTTGGCATCTGTCATATCAGTCCACAAAGCTCCATCACGTTTATACACAAAAGCTTCTCCAGCTCTTGCTGTAGTTGTTTCACCAACAGTTACATCAGACCTTGGAGAACCTACAACAATTACATCGTCTTCGATAGCTACCGCTGAACCAAAATGTTTTAAAACTGAACTCGGATCTTTCAAAGTAACAGGTACAATAGACTCAGACGCCCATGAATCGGATATACCCTTTTGATAGACGTAAACTGCTCCATCCGCATTATAAAACGTGTGCCAATATCCTTGTGCTCCTACAACAAGAACTTCATCTGTTAATGCAATTGAAAACCCAAAATTGGCATATGTCTTAGCACCTTTATATACAACTGTTGCTTCCGCCATATCTGACCATTCTTCGCCTTGCATTTCGTATATAAAAACAGCACCTGCGGTAGTATTTCCTTCGTCATTGGTCATACCAGTATCAGAGATAGCAATAACACCACCATTAATGGCCACAGCATTTGCAAAAGAGCCGCTTAGTGTTTCAGAAGTCGATAACTGTGCAATGGTTGACCATGCATCTGTAGCAGATTCGTACTTTTGCACATAAACTTCTTTGAAAGCTGTAACCAATACAGCATACTCTCCATCAACAGCCACTACTTTACCAAATTGAGTATTCGGAACAGGTGCAGGTGTTTGCCAAACATCTGGTACTGAGTTTCCATTTTCAACCCATCCCTGGGCATTTACACCGGCAAAAGTTACCAGTGCCATTAATAAAACTAGTAGATTCTTTTTCATATTAAAATATTTAAGTATTAATACTAAGCCGGCCGGCAACTTACCAGCCGGGCTTGTTTATTTAGTTTACATACGCTTCAATCGAAGAGATTAGGTAGGTATAGTGCTCTTTGGTTTTAGCATCGATACCAGGTGTTTTAACCGCCTTGCTTAATAATTTGTAAGCTTTGTTTAGTTGGGTCATAAACACCACACGCATTTCAATCTTATCAAAAGTATCGCCTACAGTACCCAGTGGCATGGCTGCATAACGCTCTTCGTCCTTAAAGTTGTTTGAAGAACATGAGCCGCATGAACAGGTTGAAGTTTTAACATCGCCAAACCAGGCAGTCTCTGTATCAGTAATTGCAAATGCTTTTGACGATTCTTTTCTTCCATTATTCTGAAAATTACCATACGATAAGATGCTACGCAGGTAGAAGTTTTGTAAAGTTCTGTCTGTTTGTGTTAAAGTCTTGTTATTCTTTAATGTTGACTCCCACACATAGCCATAGATATCATCCATGTATTCTTCCATGGTGTAACCATCTTTATTGTAGCGGTTGGCTGCCCATACACGCTGGCTCATGTAGATGGTTTTATCGATAATGGCACGCTGCTGCCATTGAACCGGATCTTCCTTTCCTGGCTTTTTGAGCTTCATTATTTCTGCTGGCATTAGCCATGTTTCCATCTCGCGCACCTGCTTGTACAAAAAGGCTAAAGCCTCTTTTTGCTTTTCTTTGCTTACCGTTATGGTCTCTGTTTTATTATCACCATAAACCGGGTCGTATAAATTTAAACCACCAATCATTGGAAAAACATGCGTGATGTATGTGTTATACTGCGCGCAAAGAAAACGGTAACGACCATGAACAGGTCGGTAGTTTTCATTTTCAACAGCTGTCCACTCAATCAGGTTCTCCATGATCACTTTCAGGTTCTCCACACCATAGGCCGATGATTTTACTATATCATTACCAAGGTCGCCATCCTGCGAAGCCGGATCGGTTATCAGGCCAACTTGTTTCATCTCCTGTGGGCCGTGAATATAAAATGGGTCATCATTCTTATCGGTAATCCACTTATTGATGATCTGGTACTGCTCATTCCAGGTGATATCTTCAAATATTGGCTTGTAGGCCCATTTGATGGACTCAATGTCGTATTTACCCATTACCGGTGGCACCATGGCTACGTCTTTGTCGCCCGGCTGCGCCACATAGTTATAACGCACATAGTCCATTATAGAGGCTCCAATGCCATTTTCAGCTGTATAGGATGCTGAACGTAATGAATCAGTAGGGATAGCGTACGAACCACGGAAGTTGTGCATCAAACCCAATGTGTGACCAATTTCGTGTGCTGAAATATTACGAATCAATTCGCCCATCACTTCCTCGCTGTATTCTTTTTTACGTGCTTCAGGGTCAACAGCTGCTGTCATTGAAAAACGCATCTCTTTAGCGAGTTTTAAGATGCTATGGCTAAAATAAACCTGAGCACCCAGCATTTCACCTGTGCGTGGGTCGGCCCAGCTCGAGCCCATGGCATTCCCTACTATAGAAGGAATATAGCTAAAGCAGTTGGTGTTCACATCTGAAGGACTAAAATCAGGATCATTCTTTGGATAGTCTTTGACCACCATTACATCTTTAAAACCCATGGCTTCAAAGGCAATGTTCCAATCCAGAATCCCTTGTTTGATGTATTTCTTCCAGCTTTCAGGAAAGGCATTATCAACATACCAAACAATCTGTTGCTCAGGCCTTACCAACTCACCTTTTTCAAATTTCGCCTGGTCCTTTTCACTAACTGTTAAGCGCCATTTATTCACATAGGCGTATTTCAATGGTCCTTCCTGATCCGTATCGCTGTATAAACCCTGGCTTGAATAAAAGTAGTTCATTCGTCGGTCGTAGATACGACGTTCCATTGGCTCCTCAGGCAATAAGGTGATATTACGCTGCATAATAACTGCAACAGGTGCCTTCTGTGCATCCGTAAATCCAAAACGACACTGGACGGCGATATTGGTATCAAAGGATTTGTAATCGATAATCTTTGACAGTTTGGCATTTGGCGACAGCGCACCACTTGGTTTTTGATTCCACAAGGCTTTTTTAGGCATGCCCATTGGAGCCGCTGTGTTCAGCATAAATTTAGATACGTCTATCAGGTATGTTTTTTCCTTCTCATTTGTCGCTACAATTGGAAATACCTCCAGTGTTGCATCAGAGAAGTTGTTATTAAAGCCTTTTGCTATGGCATTTGATTCGTCGGTGGTGAAATCCACCTGCATCTCATTCATGAAAATATTATCGTCTTCCTTCACCAAACGCACGCGACGCAGTAAGGTCATCTGACCTATTCTAGCCACCTTATCGTTACTGACTTTATTAATGTGTGATGTGAATAACAAATCCTTACCAAGGATATCTTCCGTAATTTCAAAGTAAAATTTCTTGTCTACTTTATGCATTTGAATCAGCCCTTCTGCTGAACTTACGGCATCTTTTAAGGTTTTTTCATATGAGCTAACTTTTTCGTCTTTCGACTTTTTATCTTTTTTGTCAAGATCGTTATTAGCATTTGCTGCTAACAAGCCAACTGAAAGAAATAGCATTATTAAAATCTTACTCGCCATCTGCTTATTATTTTATTTTTTGTGTTTTTAGTATTCTTCTATATAGTCAAACAGCTTTAACTGTTTTAAGGGGTACATGGGATTTGTGTTTTTTTAGTTTTTATTTTTAGAAAATATAAGTCAATAGCCGTTTGAAGTCAATATTTGAATAAGCTCTTCTTTTTATGCGAGTTGGAATTAGCTATCTGAAAAGATGAAAGGAGTATATAAACATCGATGGTAATATATAGCTGATTGTGAATAGCCTCTATTCACTTTAGAGAAATAAATTAGGGTTTGTTTAAATGTTTGGTGTGAGGTATGTTGTTTTGGTTTTAATTGTAATGCATTGTTTAATTGATTCAACTCCTCTGGAGTTGATATGGGGGATAATTTTTAATGCGCTATAGATATTTCATCCCGCTGGGATGATGATTAAAACCCTTTACAATTCAAAATGTGCCCTTCTTGCGTTTCAATTTTAAAAATATGCGGATGATGTGTTGATTGCGTTGAATCGGGAATAATTAGGAAAAACTAATCAATATTTACAGCAGGTTAAGCACGAATCAGCTACATTCTTTTTTGAAAAAAAATGTAGGGTTAACGCTGTCGTCATATGTATTCATCGCAACTATTGCCGCATAATCAGGGTTCTCTGACCTACAATTCATCGTAGGTATTGCGTAGAGCCTTTTTTTTTTAGAATCATACAACTCCTCTGGAGTTGAAATGGGAGATAATTTTTAATGCGCTATAGATATTTCATCCCGCTGGGATGATTAATTGCTCTGATTGATGACAGTAGAAGCAACTGTTTATAGCATTGACAAACCAGTACACCTTTCTTGAGTTACATTTTTCAAGGTTCAATGATGATCCATTTGTCTTGTTAAATCGGCATAATTAGCAAATAAGCTTAGACTCATTTAATTAATACATGTAGCACAGCTTTTAACACGCTATAGTTATATTCTGATGTTTCCCACGTAAGTTAAAACGCTGAATGTCAAGCAAAAAGAAGCATGATTCGCTTTGTTAATTCATTAATA
>NZ_JAENRR010000010.1 GCF_016612505.1 Carboxylicivirga marina | reverse complement strand
CTACACCTTAATGCAGCTAATAATAATGAAGCTGTTTGCTTAATCTAGAAGAATACAATAGTACGTGAGTAGTTACAATTATTTAACTACTAAGCGAAGTATATACTTAAATAGTATCGTCATATAAATTGCGTAACATTAGTAATTATGGGTAATAAAATGCCTTTTCGGGAGATAATAGTCTTACCAAACCTTTAGTTCTAAATCGAAAAGAGTCTCTCAAATCCCAGATAAAACCAAATTAAATGTCACTACGATACCGATCCCAATGGCTGGTAAGACAAAAACAAGATTGTTATCTATAATTAGAAGATGCTAGAATTAATCTCAGAAATATAAAGCCATGTCGCGTGCTTTGTTGATATTTGCACGCTGATAATTTGTACTAAACATCGAACATGCCTCAACACAACTACATTTATACTTTTAAATACGATACGCACAATGTCTCCATGTGCAAATTAGAATCGAGGCAATTGTTTGATGAAGAAGAACAGAACAAACTGTTGTTTTCAAATATCAAGATTAATCCATCTATCAGTCCGTTTATAAAAAACCGCTTTGAAATTATGACATCGTCCAACGATTATTCTGAGTTGTTGGAGAAAGTCAAGCTTCAAAACATTCACATGCATGGCTTTAAGGCGGAGTATTTGGTATTACATGGTGATACTACCAAGTATAATGAGCGGCTCAATAAACTTAAAGACATTGGCTGGTGCATCGAGGGCGATCCTGATTATGTCACTCCCGTAATGACCTACTCGATATGCCACTATGAGAACACCTGGTATTTTGGGGTCCTTATTAAGCACAATTCCGATTGGTTTCAGCACAAAAACAAGCCCTATTCGTTTAGTAGCGCCATTAATATGGACATTGCCAAAGCGCTTGTGAGCATGGCATCAAAAGGCAACAAAGACATGCGTTTGTTAGATGCAGGTTGTGGTGTTGGCACAGTAATGCTGGAGGCCTGCATTGGAGGGTTCAACATTGAAGGTTGCGACATTCACTGGAAAGCCTGCCAGTCGACACGCAAAAACCTGGCACATTACAACTATACAGCCAATGTATACCGCACCGATTTAAAAGATCATACCACCACTTACGATGCTGCTATTATTGACCTGCCTTATAACCTGTTCAGCCATTCAGACGACGATAATGCGTTGTACATCATACATTCGGCTGCTCAGTTGGCCAATCGCCTGGTCATTGTATCTACATCGGACATTAAAGAGCTCATAAGCCAGGCTGAACTTAGGTTGATTGATTATTGCAATGTTGAGAAGAAGGGAAAGTTATTCTCGAGGAATATTTGGATTTGCGAGAGAAAGTAAGAAAAACATGTTTACAGTATCTCGCAAAGCAAAAAAAAAGAAAAACGCTAAGCTCGCAAAGTGAAAATAATACTTCTCTACTTTGCGACCCTAGCGTTTTCATATGGTAAGTTGCTCTTCAATCTTAAGTCTTGAGTCTTATAGCAAATGCATAACTGTCTGATTGGCAATATATTGCTTATTACATCTTCAGGTAATTCGCCTTTAAACATTTTAACCACCTCCCCACTTCGTGGTACTCCTCCTTGGCAAAGAGGAGAGGGAGGAAAAACCGTCCCCTTCCCGACAATGTCGGGACAGGCTCTGAATTTTAGGAGGGGTGCCGACAGGCGGGGTGGTATAATTAGTTTTAAAGCAATTTCTCTGATTACATCTTGTGTCTCGAGTCTTTTATCTTAAGTCTTGAATCTTGAGTCTTATATCTACTCTATCACCTCATCAATACTCACAATGCGCTTTGTATGGTCGGTATCATAATCAAATTCCATATCGCCATTGGGTTCAAAAGTGATGGCATTTAGGTCGTACCATACAATGGCTTTACCCACCTGTACTCCATTCAGAAACTTAATCAGGTAAGTCTCCTCATCAGGTTTCACAATCTGCAGATTACTGTTGTTTTTAATTTTCATGGAGAACAGTGAAACATGACGCCCTTTGTAGGTTTCCACCTTTACAACACCTCCATCGTTAATCACAAATTGCATGCTCAGCAGGCTTTTGTAGACATCGGGATTCTCTTTGTAAAAATCCGGATTATTCTTATTCATCAGGTTGCGTACGGTAATCCCTGAGATGCGTCCACCATTTTGAGACAACAACTTCAAGGTTGAAAACAAGGCCACCATATGACGATTCACATGCTGCTGTTCATATACCTTCATGTATGATTCAATCTGGTCTTCGGCACTAAAGCTTGCACTTGACAACAGGATTGGTACATCTTTGGTTAACCCTTCAATTTCGCCAACAACACCACGTACCACCACTTCATTTTTTGAGTCGATGGTAATTTTAGGGTCAAACTTCACCTTATCAGTCGGAAATGATAGTAAATCAATTTTTGTTCCATCAGCTTTGTACTTACCATAGAAAGCCAACTTTTTACCCTCCGGCGCTTCAAAATCAATGTTCTCGTTTAGAAACGGTTGAGCTCTGTTGGATAATCCCAATACAAGGTGAGCCGCCTGCTGGCTTTTAGCCAACTTACGACGATTGACACTCACTGCTCCGGTGTAATTAATTAAAGCATATACATTGCCCTCTTTGCCGGCATTAAAGGCCTGTGTAAAACCATTATCGCTACAATTAACCGGCGTAAACCACTCGAGTGCTCCTCCCTGGCTAAAGGTGGCAAACCACAAATCACGTGTACCACCATAGGCCGAATATTGGTTTCCTCCAATGCTAATATCATTGGTAAACCAACCGGTCACCATCATTTTACCATTTTCAGCAACTGTGCGGTCTGAAATAACGATATGACCTTCGTTACCCTTCTCCAGCGATCGGGCAATCGTCTGCCAGATATTATTCAATCGGCTATCGTTATTTATCTTAATAGCCATTGGCGTGTATCCTTCGTAATCGGGCATCACCGAACCAATGGGTGCATTGA
Organism: Carboxylicivirga marina; assembly: GCF_016612505.1. Classification (GTDB taxonomy): domain Bacteria; phylum Bacteroidota; class Bacteroidia; order Bacteroidales; family Marinilabiliaceae; genus Carboxylicivirga; species Carboxylicivirga marina. The sequence goes on along the minus strand of NZ_JAENRR010000010.1, from coordinate 121,345 downwards.
TGTAGGTGGGGTCAGTAATCGTATAACGACGTCCATCTACCAAAAACGAATAGCCTTCAACCGGCCCGGAGAATGAGACGGCCGCTGCCATGTGACTAAAATAAGTAATCGCAATGGCATCCAGCCCTAATAGCTCATTCACCAATCGTGTAAATAAGACTGTGCGATCCTCGCAGTCGGAATACGGATAATAGAAAATCTCATCAGGGAAAAACATTTTTTCGCGGTTAAACTGGTCGCGGTCGGTTTTGTATTCAAATGAGTTATGCAGATAATCCAGCAGATAAGTAACCGCCTGCGTTTCGCTCTTGCCTTCAATACGAGGCTGAATATGCTCATATAACGCTTCTTTTACATTAGCCGACATCGCTGCATTTAAATAAACCGTACTCACCGTTTGCGGATAACTGGCTAAAAAGGCCATGATGGTTTTATCCATCTTCAACTGCAGCGCCTGTGTTTCGTTTGGCAACGTTGTTTTGCGAACAACAGTATTATCAGTATCAGTGTAGTTGAGTGCAAATGGCAAATGCAAATCTACTTTTTTAGTGGCGCCTCCAAAGCTTTTGGTATAAGTCATCATGTTTTTGATGCCTTTTTTTCCACTCATCAAATAGTAGTTAGCACCATCAATTTTATAGAACGGCTTCTCGTACACCTCTTGCATAAAGGGCAACAGCAAATACACCGAACTACCCGAATAACCTATCTTAGCCTGATAACCAGCCTGATTGAGCATAGCCCATGTCCACATAGCTCGCCCATTGGCCGTTGTATGTAACTTCTTTGAACTCAAATCTATCAGCTGATAAATACCCCAGTCGTTCAAATTCTTTTCTTCAGCGTACTCAAGCAAAGATTCGATATATAGCTGATAATAAGTCTCTGTAAAGTCATCCCAGTAACTGGCAAATGAGGCAGGCTTAACGCTTTTTATTGTCAAGGCACTCATTCTTTTATCTGCCACTAAAGTAGCCGGACTACCAAAAAAGTCAATCGTTAAATCCTTTGCATAAGCTTCGGCTCCATCAGGTACTTTAAAAATGGGCGCTATCGAAAAAGCGGCTGCCTCTGCAACAACCACATCAGGCTTAACAGGCTCAGGCAAGATGAGTTCTTCAGGCACATCGCGTTTTTCAGGAATATCAACCCGATCAGGCACTTCAACAGGGTCCAGCTTATCAACAGGCTTTACTTTTATATCTTTATCTGGTTTGAAAGTTGGCTGTTTAATGGGTTTTGGCACCTCAACTGGTTTTACTTTTTCTTCGGTTTGCTCCACTTCTGAGAAGCCCTTTTTCAGGTATTTCTTAAAGGCTTGATTCATCTTTTTTAAGCGTTCATCGTACTCAGCTTGCATGCGTTTCAGGTTAGCTTCATAATCCTGATTCATCTTTTGCATGCGGGCATTGTACTTTTCATCCATCTTTTTAAACGGATCATCCTGATCGATTTGCCCAAAGGCCACGTTAAGTGTTCCAAACAACACAAGTGACAACAATAATAGCTGCTTCATATTTTTGCTTTTTAGGTTAGCTGTTGCCCAAAGAAGAGCAACACAAAGGTACGCGAAACAAATATTGTTCCAAGAAATTAGCATAAATAAGTCCGGAGACCGGGAGTCCAGAGACTGAAGTAAAAACCACATAAAATCGACCAAGCATTCAACTCAGCACCAATTCCACAAATCAATATCATGGCAATACCAATTCATTCATCTTTTTTCTAACTTCATTCGTTCTTTCTATATTAAAAGAAAGAAAAAGGACACTTTTGCACTTAGTTTCAATTTAGTTTATATCAACAATATTATACCCACTGTTATGAATAAAAAAGGAGTATCACTGGCCATTGCCCTTGTTATAGTGATTATTGCCGTTGCATTTACCAAAATCATTAAAGGCTCAGACGAAAAAGGAGCCAAGGAACTGCCTCCTAAAAAAGGAGTCTTGGTGAATGTTATTTACCCGGAATCCGAAACCATTGAACATCATTACAGTGGTACCGGCAAACTTCGTGCTGTTGACCGTTTTGAAGTTGTAGCACAGGTAGAAGGTCAGTTACTACCGTCGGCTCGAAAATTTAAAGAAGGCAAAAGCTACAAAAAAGGAGATGTAATGCTTGAAATTGATAAGCAGGAGTATTACATGAATCTACTTTCGCAAAAAAGCGATTTTATTACTTTAGCAACCTCTATCCTGCCCGATTTAAAATCAGATTATCCCGATTCATATCCTGTTTGGCGAAACTATGTTTCATCCATCGAAATGGATAAGAAATTACCCATCATACCTGAGGCCAAGAGTGACCAGGAACGCTTTTATTTATCCGGGAAAGGCATCTTGAGTAAATACTATTCGGTAAAGTCAGGCGAAGAAAAAATTATCAAATACACCATACGTGCCCCATTTACAGGTGTGGTAACTGCAGTAAGTGCTGAAGCCGGAACAGCCGTCCGATCTGGAACAGCCTTAGGTACCATGATTAGCACCTCACAATACGACCTGGAAATTACCATACCGCTTGCCAATATGGAGCAAATTAAAGTAGGTACTGAAACACGCCTGACATCTTCTGAAATTAGCGGACAATGGACTGGTAAGGTCGTGCGTATCAGTGGTGATATTGATGAGCAGTCGCAAAGTGTTAAAGTATTTATCCGCACCAAAGGAGGGGCATTAAAAGAAGGGATGTACCTCAATGCCGAGATTGAACAACAAGCACTTCAAAATGCCATGCGCATCCCTCGAAAAATGGTAAACAATAACAACCAATTGTACATCGTTGATAATAACGCACTAAAACTTCAGCAAGTGCAGGTGATTACACGCCAAGGTGATTATGCCATTATCAAAGGACTAGATGCAGGCACTGCCGTGCTATCAACAGTGGTCAAAAGTGCCTATAACGGCATGACAGTGCGTGTGAATGAATAAGCAAAGTAATGAGTGAAGAGTGATGAGTTCCAGGATATCATTTCTACCCGCTTCTTTTCCACTACTAACTGCTGTCTAATGACTAACAAATAAAAAAAAGATGAAAAACTTCATAGCCTACTTTATGAAATTTCCGGTAGCGGTCAACCTCATTTTAATAATGACGCTGCTATTTGGTGCTATTTCATTAACAGGCATTCAAAAAAACTTCTTCCCCAACGTTCCTCAGCGCTTCATTTATGTTGATATTGTTTATCCGGGAGCTTCGCCCGAGGAAGTAGAAGAAGGCGCTATACTTAAAATAGAAGAAAACGTAAAAGGCCTTGAGGGCATGGATCGTATTACTTCTGTTTCGCGCGAAAACTCAGGAACTGTAACCATTGAAATGCTGAAAGGCACTGACATGGATGAAGCACTTATTAAAGTTAAGAATGAGGTTGAACGCATCGCCTCCTTTCCGGTGGCTATAGAATCAGTGGTTACCTACAAGCACGATGACGTTAACTTCTCGATTAACTATGTGGTAACACCGAATGAAGAAACCGAAATATCGCTAAAATCGCTAAAAGAAACTGCTCGGAAGATGGAGCACGACTTGTTGCGCATGGAAGGCATTTCAAAGGTAAGTATAGGTGGTTATCCTGATGAAGAAATTGCTATTCTGCTAAAAGAAGATGCACTTGAGTCATACAGCATCACCTTCTCCGAAGTGGCACGAGCTGTAGCATCTACCAACCTCATTATGACAGGTGGTAGCATTAAAGATGGTGAAGAAGAGTTATTTATTCGTGTACGTAACCGCGAGTACCAAAGTGAAGGCATCGAAGATATCGTTATTCGTAACACACCCAATGGTGGCATTATCCGATTAAAAGATGTGGCTACCATACAAGACCAATGGGCCGATTCACCCTCGGAGGTATTGTTCAACAACAAGCAAGGTGTTGTGGTAACCATTCAGAATACCTTCTCGGAAGATATCATGACTGCCACCGATGCCGTTAAAGAATACATTGCTGAGTTTAACGAAAGTCAGGAGCAACTGACCGCCACTGTCATTCGCGATCAAAGCGACCTTTTGAATCAACGTATCGAACTACTGGGGAAAAATGGAATTATTGGTATTGTGCTTGTTCTTTTGTTCCTGTCGCTATTCCTTAACCCCCGTATTGCCTTTTGGGTGGCCTTGGGTATCCCATTCTCTATGCTGGGTATGTTCATCATCATACCGGGCACTCCAGTTACCATAAATATGTTATCCTTATTTGGACTTATTCTCGTGCTGGGTATTCTGGTGGATGACGCAATTATTGTTGCTGAAAACATATACCGCCATTGGCAAAAAGGCAAGAAACCAATTAAAGCGGCCGTTGATGGCACACTCGAAGTAACACCGGCTGTTTTATCTGGTATCTTAACAACCATGATGGCCTTCTCAGCCTTTATCTTCCTTGATGGGCGCATGGGCGATATGTTTAAGGAAATATCCATTGTGGTGATAACCATTTTATTTGTTTCACTCATCGAAGGCCTTATACTTTTGCCAGCTCATGTAGCTCACTCAAAAGCCTTAAAACCTGACTACAAAAGTAAGTGGGTGCAATACATGGGCTGGGCCGAAAGAGGTTTACTTAAGCTCCGCGACATCACTTTTATGCCACTGGTGAGGCTGGCAATCAAATACAAAACCATTACGCTGGCAGCATTTGTGGCCATGTTTATTATATCAATAGGCATGGTGCAGGCTCGTTGGGTTAACGTTACTTTCTTCCCTCAGGTTGATGGTGATAATATCAATATCAGTTTATCCATGCCATCGGGTACCGATGAGTCAGTCACTCAAAAGGAAGTGGATAAAATAACCTCTGCCATTTGGGAAGTCAATGAAGACATGAAGTCATTGCAACCAAATAATGCCAGTATTATTAAACAAACGTTCCAGCAGTTTCAGGGCAGCGGCAGTAAAGCATCTATTCAAATCACACTTCTCGATGGTGAATCACGAGCTTCAACAACCGATGATGTGACCATTCGACTAAGAGAAAAAGTTGGTGATATCCCTGGTGCCGAAGCACTGCTTTTCGAAGGATTCAACCCCTTTGGCAAAGCCCTGGTCATTTCTTTGGTGGGTGATGATAATGAAACATTACGTAAGGCAAAGGAAGAACTAAAACGCGGCTTAAATGATATGCCCGAAGTCACCGATGTATCAGACAATACACCGATTGGTAATCGTGAGATTGAGTTAACACTAAAAGAAAAAGCACACCATCTGGGCATCACTCTACAGGATGTTATTGGTCAAGTACGTGAAGCATTCTGGGGTAACGAAGCGCAACGTCTACAGCGCGGTCAGGATGAAGTAAAAGTATGGGTAAAATACAGCGAAGACAACCGAAAGTCTATCGGCCAGCTCGAAGACATGAAAATTCGAATGGGAAATGGCATGGCTTATCCTCTATCTGAACTGGTGACCATGAAAACTGTTAACGGCTATTCAAGCATCCAGCACCTCGATTTCGACCGTGAAGTTCAAATAGAAGCCAATCAAAGTGACCCAACGGCTTCGCTACCCGATTTAATTAAAAAAATTGAAAGCGATGTGTTGGCACCTATCTATGCCAAATATCCGGGTGTAAAAGCCAATTACGATGGTCAAAAACGAGAAAGTAAAAAAGTAGGTGATTCAATGGCCAAAGTAATGCCAATTATTCTCTTACTGATGTTTTGTGTTGTCATCTTAACACTTCGTTCGGTCACACAATCCATCCTGGTGTACATGATGATTCCTTTAAGTCTTGTGGGAGTTATCGTAGGACACTGGATACATGGGATGTCTTTAAGTCTAATGTCGGGCATGGGGGTTATTGCACTCATTGGTGTAATGATTAACGACTCGCTTGTACTTATCAATGCGCTCAATATAAACCTTAAAGAAGGCATGACCTACGAGAAAGCTCTATTAGAAGCAGCTCTATCGCGTTTCAGACCAATTGTACTCACCACCTTAACAACCATCGCAGGAATGGCTCCAATGTTACTGGAAACCAGTATGCAGGCGCGTTTTTTAATTCCAATGGCTATTTCTGTGAGTTACGGTATGGCTATGGCTACCACTACAACGCTGATACTTTTACCAGTCATGCTGTTAATTGCCAATGGCACACGCTTAAAGTGGAAACAAGTCATATTGGGTAAAGATGTGACTCGTGAAGAGATTGAACCAGCTATTAAAGAAATAAAATACATTGAGGAATATGAAAACTAAACATATAGTACTAGCTCTATTTTCGTGCATGTACATAGCTTCTTTTGCGCAAGTTACACCCGATTCTACCGTGCAATTAAGCTTATCAAAAGCTGTTGAAATAGCTCTGGTAAATAATTACGATATTAAAATTGCTACGGCAGAGCGCGAAAAAGCCAAAAACAATAATTCCATTGGTAACGCCGGCCTGTTACCATCGTTAAGCGTGAGTGGCGGCACCGATTATTCAAAGAATGATACTAAAATCGAAATCATTGGGCAAGATGAACCCATTGAAGTGGATGACGCCAAATCAATGAGCTACAATGCCAATGCTCGAATTGATTATACTTTCTTCGATGGATTTGGTAACATTTACACTTACAAAAAACTTAAGAGTAGCGACAACCTGCAGGAAACAGTTTTACGCCAGCAAACGGAGACAACAATCGTACAAGTAGCCGAACGCTATTACCAGGTATGCCGAACTCAGCAAAACCTGCACCTGGCTAAAGAATCAATGCGCATAAGCAAGGAGCGCCTGCAAAAAGCCATCGACCAAAAATCATATGGGCAAGCCAACCAGTTAGACGTGCTCAATGCTGAAGTAGACATGAACAACGACAGCACCACCATACTCGAAACAGAGCAGGCTTTTATTCAAAGCATTAAGGATCTCAACTTAGTACTGGGTGTCCCAATTCAAAACTTATATGAAGTAGATAAAACCATTAACTACCGCGATGATTTAAAAGCTGATGAAATTATTACTGCTGCGCTATTGAATAACTCGCGTCTTGTGGTGCAACAGCAACAAGAGAAAATAAGTAACCTGGATGTAAAAATCACCAATGCGGCTAAGTATCCTACCCTTTCGGCTTACGGACAATATGGTTATAACCGCCAGGATAATGATGCCGGGCAATTACTTTACAATGAAAACATTGGCACATCTGCAGGTGTTTCACTTAAGTTTAATGTGTTTAACGGAAGGCAACAAAGCACGCGCGAGAAGAATGCAAAACTGGATTACATAGGTCAGCAAGAGCGTACCTATCAGGTTAAATCTGAGATTGAGCGTGACGCCTCCAATGCTTACACCGATTACATCTACAAACGAAAGATTGTGGAACTGCAAGAGAGCAGTATGGCGCAAGCCCGCTTAAACTTTGAGCAAACGCAGGAAATGTTTCAGATTGGTCGTGTTACTTCCATCGAATTCAGAGCAGCCCAACAAAACCTTCTGAATGTAGCGGCACAGTTTAATGATGCTCAATACAAAGCCAAAGTGGCTGAATTCTATTTACTACAACTGAGTGGACAACTGATTCAATAGAACTTTATGCAGAATATTTTAGCTCGAAACAAACGCCTGAAGTTACTCTTAACGCCATTGATCTTATTTGGCATTATTGCCATAGCCATGGTTTTGTCCGTCATTTTTAAATACCGGACGATTGAGGAAATCAGTCAGATGCCTTTTGAACGTGTATTCTTTGGCATTGGTGAAACGCTGATATTGGTCTTTTTCTATAATTATGTCATTCGTAAGCTAAATGTGAAATACCCCTGGGCTCAAAACTGGTTAATTCGCTCACTAATTGATTTTATTGTTGCATTGTTTTTTCCCGTTCTGATGATTACCGCTTTTAATCTGGCCTTTAATTTTGGTTGGTTACAAAATCATGGTCCTGATGATAAGTACAAAATCATGATGTACATTATGCCATTAATGATCAGCGCCTTATTGATGGTAGTGGTTGAAATGATTGTTGCTACAGAAGAACGAAACAAACTTGAAATTAAGCTTGCTAACCTTGAGAAAGAGCAAATAAAATCAAAATACGCGGCTTTAAAGGAGCAATTGGATCACCATTTCTTATTTAACAACCTGAGTGTCCTTTCCTCCTTGATTTATGAAAGTACTGAGAAGGCTGACCGTTTCATTCAGGATTTCGCAAGTATTTATCGTTACGTATTGTCAATAAACAAGCAGGACTTAGTATCAGTCAATGAAGAGTTAGAATTTATTGAAACCTACCTTAACCTATATAAATTCAGGTTTGAAGATGGTTTTAGTTTTAAGGTTAATATCTGTGAGAATTGTTACTACTATTTGATCCCCCCCCTAACTCTTCAGGTAATTGTAGAGAATGTATTTAAACACAATGTGGTATCAAAGAAGCATCCTTTAACACTCGAAATCATCTACAGCAATCAAACACTGCTCATTAGCAATACCTTACAAGCAAAAAACAGTACCGAAGATTCAACACAAACAGGTCAACAAAACCTCATTGAAAAGTTTAAATTGCTAAATTGTGATTCGCCAACTTTTGAAGAAAGAGGTGGAAATTACATTGTCCAAATCCCTTTAATAAAACCCAGCGATGATTGATGTTTTAATTGTTGAAGATGAAATGCCCTCGGCACGTAAGCTAAAAGCGATGCTTGAAAAAGTGGCACCTGATTTTAATATCGTAACGATTCTTGATTCGGTAAATGACACCTGTGATTTTCTGAGCCAGAACACTGTTGAACTCATCTTTCTTGATATTCACCTTGCCGATGGAAACAGCTTCCAAATCTTTGAACAACAAAACATTAACACGCCTATTATTTTCACCACTGCTTTTGACCAATATGCCATCCAGGCCTTCGAGCAAAACAGTATTGGCTATCTTTTAAAACCCATCAATCACGAAAAACTCATAATGGCCATTGATAAATTTCGAGCCACATTGGATGATAAAAACAACGGCAATATAGATTACAACCTGCTGGGGCAAATGATAGCGAAACAGCAAAAACAACCGGAATATCGTGAGCGATTTATGATTCACTACCGCGGTAAGATTAAAACCGTTTCGATTAATCATGTGGCCTATATCTATGCTGAAAACAGAGGCGTATTCCTGTGTACTTTTGAAGGGCGTATTTATGATATCAACCAAACACTTGAGCAGTTAAGCGATGAACTAAATCCGCGTAACTTCTTCAGAGCCAATCGTAAGTTCATCATCAGTATCAGCTCAATAAATGAGGCCCATTTATATTCAAAAAGCAAACTAAAGCTAGAGCTAAATCCCCCCACAAATAGTGAAGTCATAATATCAAGTGAGAAGGCTTCAAAATTTAAGAAATGGCTGGCAAAATAGGCAAACATTTTGATGCAACACTTGTTAGATAAACCAAGGCCAACACAGCTTGCCTTCATTTACGAACGACAAACATGCATCATATATGGGATTTTTCAGTACACTACTAAGCAAAAAGGAAAAACCACTCAAACTAAGCATACAAAAAAACTGCACTTGCCCGCCAGTAACCATTTTATATGGAACAAAAACCGGCAACGCACAACTCATTGCTCAACAAACCCATAAGTACTATCACCAGTGTGGTATCGAAAGCGAATGCTACAACATGGACAAGTACGATGTGGGGCGATTACCTTCGGAGCACAAAGTGCTAATTGTTATTAGCACCGATGGCGAAGGCGAGTTACCACCCAATGCACGAAAGTTCTACAACTTATTGCAGCACGATGAAATGCCGCTCCTAGCCAATCTGGAATATGCCATATGTGCTCTAGGAGATTCCAGCTACGATAACTTTTGTGGCGCTGGTAAAATGATTGACGCACAACTTCAGAAATTAAACGCACAAGCCATCATCAACAGGGTCGATTGCGATTTAGATTTTAAAAAATCGGCTCTTCAATGGATACAGAATTCATATGACACTATTGTTGGCATTAAAAAAGAAAGTAAAAAGGTAAATGATGCACAAATTGAACTTCCAGATTTTATCACGACAACCCTAAAAAAACGAAAGCAACTAAGCAAGGCAAAGCTTGAGCAAGGTGTTTTTCATCTGGAATTAGATAACACCAATAATCATGTTGATTATGCAGCTGGTGATTGCATTGAAATTATTCCTTCAAACCCACAGAAACTAGTTAATCAAATTATTGAAACGCTCAATCTTGATAAATCACAAGAGTTAGTTTCAAATAAGCACAGCCTGGAATATTCATTGCTGCATCAATTTGAAATTACAAAATTAACGCGTCCTGTTATCAGGCGATACATAAAAATTAATACCTCATCTGAGTTAACAGCGCTACATAACAACAAAGAGCAGTTAAGAAACTACATCAACAATGCCGATGTCTTAGATTTAATTATTGATTATCCGTGTAAAATGGATGCTGATGAGTTTGTTAGCATTTTACAACCCATCCACTCGCGTTATTATTCCATAGCTTCGGGTTATAAGTCAAAACCCAAGCAAATTGACCTGACCGTTAAAACCATTCGTTTTCAACAGAAAGAGCGCGAATATGAAGGCGCAGGTTCGACTTATGTGAACGAAGGATTGGAGCAAGATGCAAAAATTAACTACCGACTGGTAAGCAACCCGTCCTTTCATTTGCCAGAGGATACTTCAACGCCAGTTATTTTCATTGGAGTAGGCACAGGCATTGCACCATACCGAGCATTTCTGCAAGATTTGGAAGCACAGGAAATAAAAAATAAGGCCTGGCTCATTTGGGGCGATAAGCATCAGGCAAGCGACTTTTTATACGAAGATGAATTAATTGATTTCTATAAAAATGAAACGCTGGCTTTTATAAATACTGCTTTTTCGCGCGATCAGGAAACCAAAGAATACGTTCAACATCGCCTAAGTGATTACAAAGACCGACTTTTGGAATGGCTTGATAATGGAGCCGTCATTTACCTTTGCGGACATAATAAGATGGGCGATCAGGTAAAAGAGACGCTTGTAAACATCTATATGAGCGAAAAAGGCATGAGTGAGCAACAAGCTAAAGCACACCTTCGTCAACAAAGAGATAACCAAATAATTAGGGAAGACTTGTATTAAAAAGGCACATCACTATTAAAACCTGGCCCTTCAGGGAATTCAGGCAATTGCTGGCCTCCTGCAGGTACAGAACCATCTGCTCCTTCGTTCTCATTCATTTTAGAGCCCAATACCTGTGTTGGTGAATTCGATTGGCTAAAGGCATTATCTTCGTATTCTGCATCTTCCACATCCTGGAAGCGAGCTAACTCAGCACGGAAACGAAGTCGCACATCGGCTGTTGGTCCGGCACGGTGCTTGGCAATAATCAATTCGGCCATACCAATCAGGGAGTTTCCTTCCTCATCTTCGGTAATACGATAATACTCCGGGCGATGAATAAAACATACCATATCGGCATCCTGCTCAATCGCACCCGATTCACGAAGGTCAGATAACTGCGGTCGTTTTCCTTCAGCTCCGGCACGACCTTCAACTCCACGATTCAGCTGCGACAGGGCGATAATTGGCACATCCAGTTCTTTAGCCAATCCTTTCAGGTTACGCGATATCAAACTCACCTCTTCCTGACGAGAACCGGGGTTCATACCGCTGGCATTCATCAGCTGAAGGTAGTCAATAATCACACACTGAATATCGTGCTGCTTTTTCAATCGGCGACACTTGGCCCTTAATTCAAAAACTGATAAACCAGCAGTGTCATCGACAAAGATTGGTGCATCAATCAGGTTTTGTATTTTATGATCTAATTGCTCCCATTCATATGGAGCAAGATTTCCTTTTTTAATTTTATCGGCTGATAATTCCGTTTCAGTCACAATTAAACGGTTAACCAATTCGAGATTTGACATCTCCAAAGAGAAAATAGCTACTGGTGTTTTATGCACTAGTGCCATTTGACGAGCCATTGATAATACAAAGGCCGTTTTACCCATGGCCGGACGCGCTGCCAAAATAATGAGTGCCGATCCTTGCCAACCCGATGTGATCTTATCCAGAGCTGCAAATCCAGAAGCTACCCCACTCATACCATCGTCGCGCTCCGATGCTTCTTTGATACGGTCAATAGCATCTTGAATAACCGGATTAATCTGCGTAGCATCACGCTTCATACTTCCTTGTGATAGCATAAAGAATGTGCTCTCTGCCTCCTCCAGCAAATCATTGACATCAATCGAGTCATCGTAGGCCTTCCCTTGCAGTTCACTTGAAATTTGAATCATCTGACGTTGCAGATACTTTTGCCAGATAATTCGCGCATGGTATTCGATATGCGCTGCCGAAGCCACTTTACTAGTCAGCTGTGTGATGTAAAAAGCACCGCCACATTCCTCCAGCTTTGTCATTTTCTTAAGCTGCTGGGTTACTGTTAGCATATCTACCGGTTGCTCATGCGCCTCCAAATCCAAGATGGCTTTATAAATATGCTGGTTGGCCTCTTTATAGAAATGCTCAGGCTTCAATAGCTCCGAAACACTTAAGAATGCCTCTTTTTCTAGAAGCAATGCACCCAATACCGCTTCCTCAAGATCGGTTACCTGAGGTGGTAATTTACCCATTTCTAAACCTGTCGCAGCAGGCTTTTTGCGGTTTGAATACTTGTTATCTGCCATGTTTATTTCGGAAAAATTGAGAACAACAAAGATACAAATTGATGGCAATTCAGAGGTATGATTTTGATATAATTAGAGTGAACAAGGTTCTAACTGCTGTGTGCGTGACATTTAAGTAATTTGAATAAATTTCATCAAATTTGATATGGCGAATGAATACCATGAGCTTTTAGCACAACATTTAAATGCTTTAACTTCTACACTCATAAAAAAGAACTTTCTTTGCAACTAAATTCTAAAGTATATGATTTGTTACCCCAATGCAAAAATAAACATTGGCCTTAATGTTGTTGAGAAGCGACCAGATGGCTATCATAATCTGGAAACTGTATTCTACCCGATTCCACTGACAGAAATACTTGAGACGGTTGTTAATATTGAAGATGAGCAATCGTTTACATTTAGTAATTCAGGCATTAAGGTTGATGCCCTACCTGAAGATAACATCTGCATAAAAGCGCTCAACATAATCAAAAAAAACTACGACGTACCACCAGTAAAAATACATCTGCATAAAGCCATCCCTTTTGGTGCAGGATTGGGTGGCGGCTCGGCTGATGGTGCATTTATGCTTAACCTCATCAATAAGGAGTTTGAACTAGGCATTTCGAATGAAGAGTTACATAATATGGCTGCTCAACTAGGAGCCGATTGTGCATTTTTCATCAATAACAAACCGGCTTATGCAACAGGCATAGGAGACATTCTCCAACCTGTTAATTTAGATTTATCGGGTTATCATATTGCACTAATTAAACCGCCTACTCATGTTTCAACTCCAGAAGCATATAGCGGCGTAAACCCTAAATCATCTGAGAACTCTTTGGTCGATTTAATTAAACTTCCGTTAGAACAATGGAAGCATCATATTAAGAATGATTTTGAGAAGTCGGTTTTCAAAAACCATCCAGAAATTGGCAGAATAAAAATGGAACTATATGAAGCAGGTGCTGCATATGCCTCCATGTCTGGCAGTGGCTCCAGCGTATTTGGACTATTTAAGGAAGCACCCGAAATTAAAACCCATCCGGAGTATTTTAAATGGATTAAACAGTTATAAAAAAAAGCTGCCCGTGGGCAGCTTTTTTTCTATTCTATCACAACCATTAAATGGTTTTTAGGAATCCTGTCTCCAGTTGTCACTTTTATTGATTTTATTTTACCTGTATGAGGCATCGTTATCTGGTTACGCATTTTCATGGCTTCCAGAATTAAAAGTGATTCACCTTCTTTTACTTTCTGACCTTCTTTCACAAATACTTCACATATTGTGCCTGGAATATAAGACATAATATGGTTTGGATTTGGGTCTTCATACTTCACCCGGTTTTCGAATTTCTTAGTCAACTTTGTCTTATACTTCATACTAAGTATAGCAAAATCAACTAATCCTTCTGTTTTCTTTGTACTCATCTTCTAACTATTAAAATGGAGGAATACCATGTTTCTTAGCAGGACGATGATCATCTTTTCCGGCTGACACCTCGATAGCATGCAATAATAAAGAGCGCGTTTCATTTGGTTCAATAACCGAATCAATGTACCCTTTAGCAGCAGCTACATATGGGTTCGCAAATTTCTCTTTATACTCTTCAACCTTAAGAGCGCGCATAGCATCCTTGTCTTCTGCTTCATCAATTTCTTTCTTGAAGATAATGTTAGCAGCTCCTTCAGGACCCATAACCGCAATTTCAGCTGTTGGCCATGCAAACATAAAGTCAGCACCAAGGTGACGTGAGTTCATGGCAATGTAACCACCACCATATGCCTTACGCAAGATTACAGTTACCTTAGGCACTGTAGCCTCTGAATAAGCATAAAGTACTTTAGCACCATGACGAATTACACCGGCATGTTCCTGGTCGGCACCAGGTAAGTAACCAGGCATATCTTCCAAGGTAATAACAGGTACATTAAATGCATCACAGAAACGGATAAAGCGAGCTGCCTTATCAGAGCTATCACAATCTAATACGCCGGCTAATACCATTGGCTGGTTGGCTACAAAACCAACTGTTTCTCCATTTAAGCGACCAAAACCAATAACGATGTTTGCTGCCCAAAGCTCCTGAATTTCCAAGAAATCAGAATCATCAACAATTGCTTTGATAACATCACGTACATCATAAGGCATTTTAGGATCAGAAGGTATAATATCTTCAATCTTTCCTTTAAACTTAGGCGGCTTTGGAGGGAAAGCTTTTGCTTTTTTAGAGTTGTTCCATGGAATGAAAGTAATCAGTTTCTTAATCTGTTCAAAACAGTCTGATTCACTCTCTGCATAGAAATGAGCATTACCTGTTGTTTCGGCGTGAACACGGGCTCCCCCAAGATCTTCCATCGAAATCTTTTCACCAAGAACTGACTCAATCACTCCTGGTCCGGTAATAAACATTTTAGAAATATTCTCAACTACAAAAACAAAATCTGTTAAAGCTGGCGAGTAAACTGCACCTCCGGCACATGGCCCTAAAATAACTGATAGCTGCGGTATAACACCTGAAGCTAATGTGTTACGGTAGAAGATTTCCCCATATCCGGCTAATGAATTCACACCTTCCTGAATACGAGCACCACCAGAATCATTAATACCGATTAATGGCACACGCATTTTCAAAGCGTGATCCATGATTTTTGTAATTTTACGGGCATGCATTAGTCCTAATGATCCCCCGGCTACAGTAAAATCCTGCGCAAAGATACAGATTGGTGCACCATAAATGGTACCTGTACCGATAATTACTCCATCACCATGTAATTGCTTTTTGTCCATACCGAAGTCGCGAGCAGTGTGCTCAACAAAAAGGTCATACTCGGTGAAAGAATCTTTATCAACGAGTGCCAGGATACGTTCGCGAGCCGTCATTTTACCCATGGCTGCTTGCTTTTCAATGGCTCTGTCGCCACCACCCTTTTGCACTTGTTCCTTTCTTTTCCGAAGGTCAAGGATGTGTTTTTTCAATGACATAATCCAAAAATTTGATTTAACCTACTATTAATCAAAATGCTTATTTATTCACTCTGATTAACAATTTTTCAGAGTGCATAATTACTAATTTATTTTTTTTAACAAAAGGAATAAGGTCAGTTAGTGCTATTACGATCAAGGCAATATCACACTTAAAAACATAAGTGTCAAGCTATTTAGGCGCTCTCATATATAAAAATATTCCTACACCGGTAAAAACAATGTTTGGCAACCAAACGGCTAAAATCGGATTCATATTACCATTTATGGCAAAAGTGGTTGAAATAGTCATAAACAATATATAGCCAAAACTAAGTGCTATACCAACTCCAATGTGCAACCCCATACCTCCCCGAACTTTTCTGGAAGCCAACGAAACACCTATAAGTGTTAATATAAATGCACTAAAAGGAGATGCCCACCGTTTATATTTCTCGATCAAGAATTCTTCAAGATTTCCAACACCTCGCGCTCGTTGCTCGTCGATGTAGTTATTCAGTTCGGCATTGGTCATCATCTCAAAATACTTACGCTCTTCTTTAAAGTCCTTAGGTGAAATATTAGGGATAAGGGTATCTAATTTTGATCCGCTTGAAATTTCATGTTCAATACCGTTGGTAAATTCGCGCAGCACATAATTACTTAATTGCCATTTGCCTGATGCAGTATCAAATTTGGCATATCGGGCAGAAATCTTTGATATCAATTCCTTTTCATCATATTTCTCCATAGAGAAATGCTCACCCCTGCCGCTGTATGCACGGTATTTGTCCATATATACAAAAACACTTGGTTCAATTTGCATATGGATTTTCTCCAAGCCTTTTTCCTTCCTATTTTTTACAAATTCATTCTCAAACTTAATTCGTGTTTGATTGGCCGGCGGAATAACATATCCACCTAATAAAAATGAAAATACGCCAATAATCGCTGCTCCCAAGAAATAAGGATACATCATTCGCTGAAAACTCACTCCACTTGATAAAATGGCAATTATCTCAGTTTGATAAGCCATTTTGGAAGTAAAAAAGATCACGGCTATAAATACAAACAGTGGTGTAAATAAATTGGCGAAATAAGGAATGAAGTTTTTATAATAATCAAAAACGATGGCTTTTAAAGGCGCTCCGTGATCAAAGAAATTATCAATCTTTTCGGTCACATCAAATACCACCGAAATACTAATAATCAATAGTATAGCAAAAAAGAAAGTACCCAGAAACTTCTTAAGTATATATAAATCAAGTTTTTTCAAAACCTGTTGTTTTAATTCATGAACATTTTGTCATTTACAAAAGAACGAAAAAATAGTTACAGGCTAAATTAGTTATAATTATTATCGTTCCCTTTGATATAGACAACTAAAGCATTCGTCACACTCATTACAGATTATAATCTGGTGGTTAATTTCTTCACCATAACATCTTTCCATTGTGCAAAATCACCTTCAATAATATGCTTTCGGGCTTCGCGCACCAACCATAAATAAAAAGTAAGATTGTGCATACTTCCTATTTGAGCCGCCAACATTTCTTTAGACACATATAAATGTCGCAGGTAAGCCTTAGTGTAATGATGATCGACAAACGAAGTTCCATTCGGATCAACCGGCGAAAAGTCATTCTTCCACTTCTCGTTACGCATGTTTAAAATGCCTTCTGAAGTAAATAACATTCCATTACGCCCATTTCGTGTTGGCATAACACAATCGAACATATCAACACCCAGTGCTATATTTTCAAGCAAGTTGGCTGGCGTACCAACGCCCATCAGGTAACGCGGTTTGTCTTTGGGTAAAATACCATTCACTAATTCAACCATTTCGTACATCACCTCTGTTGGCTCACCTACTGCCAAGCCACCAATGGCGTTCCCTTCCCGATTTTGAGAAGCGATAAATTCGGCCGATTGCGTGCGTAAATCACGATATCCGGCCCCTTGTACAATAGGAAAGAATGTTTGTGAATGACCGTATAGTGGCTCAGTATTGTCGAAGTGATCAACACCTCGTTTTAACCACCTATGTGTTAAAGCCATTGATTTTTTAGCATATTCATATTCTGCATCACCTGGAGGACATTCATCCAGGGCCATGATAATATCAGCACCGATAACACGTTGAATATCTACCACATTTTCAGGTGTAAATAAATGCTTTGAACCATCCAGATGTGAGCGAAACATAGCTCCCTCTTCAGTAAGTTTGCGATTGTCGCTTAAGGAAAAAACCTGATAACCTCCACTATCTGTCAACATCGGTTTGGTCCATCCATTAAACTTATGTAATCCTCCTGCTGCTTTTAACACATCCAAGCCAGGTCTTAAATACAAATGATAGGTATTCCCAAGTATTATCTGAGCCTTAACATCATCTTCCAAATCACGAAAATGCACACCCTTCACAGAACCCACAGTTCCTACGGGCATAAAAATCGGTGTTTCTATTTTACCATGATCCGTGGTTATCTCTCCTGCTCTTGCACTACTTTTAGCATCGGTATGCTGAAGCTCAAATTTCATTATCCCTAGTATAAAGTTTAAACAATCTCACTGCCATAAAAAAAATGCAGCCTGCAAATATACAACAGCCCTTTAGATATTTAAAATTACACCCGTTTGATAATATCTGAAATTCAGCCATTGTCAAATATTTTTTAGTCATCACACCAAATCGGCAGCATCATAACATGTAATTCATCTAAAATTGTTGCATTTTTGACTAAAATTCAATCTTGTGCAGGAAACAACTTTTTATATAATCAGTGGGGTTTATCTCTTCTCTTGGGTATTTCAGGTTTTTTATCATTTATTCTTCTTTTTAAAAACGGCACGTTTTAAACCACAAACTCATAGTCATAATAACTTGGCAATATCAGTCATTATATGTGCCAAAAACGAAGCTGAAAATTTAAAGCAACACATTCCTCTTGTGTGTAATCAAGCACATCCTGATTTTGAAGTGATTGTGGTGAATGATGGCTCAAGCGACGACACCGAAATGATTTTGGCTCAGCTAAAAACAAAATTCAACAACTTATATTACACTAACATACCGCTTAGCAAACAGCACTACCAGGGTAAGAAGCTAGCCTTAACCCTTGGGATTAAAGCAGCGAATAACGAGCATTTAATTTTCACCGATGCTGATTGTTATCCAACATCTGATAATTGGTTAACTGAAGTAAGTAGTCAATTTAACTCAGAAAAGCAGATTATTATTGGCCATGGACGATATGAAAAAAAGAAGGGGCTATTTAATTTGTTCTTACGATACGAAACGTTCTTCAATGCGGTTCAATACATGGGATTTGCCCTACGTAAAAAGCCTTTTATGGCAGTTGGGCGCAATATGGCATATACCAAAAGTTTATTTGAGCAAAGCAATGTTTTTAAAACTTATTTAAACATTGCTTCAGGCGATGATGATTTATTTATTCGCCATTGCGCTAATAAAACCAATACAAGCATTCAAACATCTTATGATAGTCAGACCGTATCGCTTGCACCCAAAAACTACAAGGAGTGGGTCACGCGAAAATCAAGGCATTTAACCACAGCTCCTCTATATAAAATTGGTATAAAAAGCTGGTTATTCACCGAAGCATTAACGCGTCAAATATTTTGGGTCTTAACACTTTGTTCACTTTTTTTTCCTACTTTTGTTCCGATAACATTGGGGTTATTTGTCATTCGCTTAGCTACATTGTACATTATACTTGCAATAGCAGCTAAAAAGATGGGAGAAAACAAGTTGCACTGGTCAACTATCTTATTTGATTTTATAACACCTTTGTTAGTTGGGAGCGTTTGGGTAATTAACATTATAAGTGCAAAGAAGAAGAAATGGAAGTAAATCCGAATCTATCTGATAAGGCAAAATATGATTTAGACTTAGTGGACGATGCAGTAAAAGGCGATCAAAAAGCTTTTGCTGAATTAATGGGCCGTTATAGAGATGCCATCTATTTTATGTTACTGAAGATGGTTAATAATAAAAGTGATGCTGAAGATTTAACCATTGAGGCATTTGGCAAGGCCTTTAAAAACATCCACCAATATTCTCCTAATTACGCATTTAGTACCTGGCTTTTCAAAATTGCATCTAATAACTGTATCGATTTTCTTAGAAAAAAACGCAATAACATCGTTTCTATTGACGGTGGTATTTCAGATGATAAAGAAAACGACCAGCCTATCCACTTAAAGGATGAAACACCAGATCCGGAAGAGCATTTAATCAAACAGCAAAAGAAGGTTTTGATGCGAACTGTGGTGAAAAAGCTAAAACCACGTTACCGCATTTTAATTGAACTACGCTATTTTAAAGAGTTTTCATACGAAGAAATTGCAGAAGAATTAGACTTACCATTAGGTACAGTTAAAGCTCAGCTATTTAGAGCCCGTGAGCTTCTGTTCAACACACTCAAAAACTCTGATATCAAATTAAATTAGAGTAAAGAAATTTCACTCAATACTCACTTAATATTTCAGAACAACAGTTCTACTATAATTCAATGGATTTAATTAGAAAGTATTTCCCCAAGCTGAATCCTGAAACAGAGGAAAAGTTAGGTATGTTGGGAACATTATATGCCGACTGGAATTCAAAAATCAATGTAATCTCCCGAAAGGACATGGATCATTTTTATGAACGCCATGTGCTGCATTCCTTGAGCATTGCCGCTTTTATACAATTCGAAAAAGACACACGAATACTAGATGTTGGGTGTGGTGGCGGCTTTCCGAGTATTCCCTTAGCAATCATGTTTCCCGACTGTCAGTTTCATTCGATTGATTCAATAGGCAAAAAGATTAAGGTAGTTAAAGGCGTAGCTGATGCATTAGGTTTGCAGAACCTCACTGCCGAGCAAGTGCGGGTAGAAAATCATCCTAATCAATACGATTTTATCATTAGTAGAGCTGTAACTGCATTTCCGGCCTTTGTTAAGCTTTGTCAGAACAAGTTTTTATCAAGCAATAAAAATGCAGTTACCAATGGTATTATTTATCTAAAAGGAGGCGACTTTGACGATGAATTGACTGATTTTAGAAATCGAGTTTCTATCACACCATTAACAAACTACTTTGAAGAGGAATTTTTTGAAACAAAAAAGATCATTCACCTCTCAATGTAACAAGCTTTTACGATTGTTTTAAAAGTGAACTTAAAAAAGCATGTATTTTTTTTTGGAAGATAAAAAAAACATGTATTTTTGCAATCCGAAAAGTCAAAGGAATAACGCTGAGTTGCCATCTAAAAGGAGGAAATCCCGAAATGAATCCTTTTCGAAAGCAATAATCTAAGAAGAATAAAAAAATTACATACAAATGAAAAGGACATTTCAACCATCAAACAGAAAGAGAAGAAACAAGCATGGTTTCCGCGAAAGAATGGCTAGTGCAAGCGGTCGTAAAGTACTTGCTGCAAGAAGAGCTAAAGGACGTAAGAAATTAAGCGTTTCTAGCGAAAAAAGACATAAAGCTTAATTATTAGCTTTCACAATATAAAAAGTAAAGAATCCTCAATTTGGGTTCTTTACTTTTTTTATACCCATAAGTTTAGTAGCAGAAGTTTTACTATTTTTGAACAACCGAGAAAACTGGTACTTACTCAATAGTCGATTATGGTTTATTGACTATTAACAAACGATAGTGCATATGTCATTTATTAAAATCCTTTTCAACAATGTGTTTGTAAAAAATATACTGATTGCCATTGTTGTTATTACCTTCGCTTTAATAGCAACTTTTGTAAGCTTAAACATTTACACAAACCATGGCGAATATTACCCGGTTCCTGATTTCAGAGGTTTAACTCAAGAGCAGTTTAGCGAGCTGATTAAAGAAAAGGGATTTCGATATAATATTATTGACTCTGCACATGTCGATGGTTTTCTACCAGGAGCTGTCATTGAGCAAATACCTGCTCCGGGGAGCATGGTGAAAGAAAACCGAAACATACACTTTACAATTAAAGCAATTGCACCGGAAAGGGTTCAAATACCGAACTTGATTGATTATTCACTCCGAAATGCCAAGGTGATTCTGGAATCATATGGTTTAGTTACCGGTGAACTCATTTATGTACCAAGCGAATATCGCAACCTGGTGTTACAACAATTATATAAAGGTAAACCTGTTGAACCTGGTACGGTTGTGCTTAAGGGCTCAGTAATTGACCTGCACATTGGTAAGGGATTGAGTACCGAACGTACCAATGTACCTGACTTAACAGCCTTAACTCTTGAAGAGGCACAAAGTTACTCGGTTTCTGTTTCGCTTAATGTAGGCGCGGTCATTTACGATGAGTCGGTTCAAACGGCAGAAGACTCAACAGCAGCAACCATCTGGCAACAGCAACCATCGGCCGAAACAGGAGAACGCATCCCGTTGGGATCATCCATCGACATCTGGTTAAGTGTTGATACTGCTAAAGTCAGCTATCAATAACGAACAACCTCAAATAAACGATATATTAAATCAACTAATTATCAATAAAAATGTCTGAGCACATACAAGAAGAGGAATTTGAAGAATTAGAAGAAAGCAATGAATTGTATGAGCATTATCGTTTTGAAACCGATCCAGGTCAAAAACCTTTGCGCATCGATAAGTTTCTGGTTAACCGAATTGAAAATGCCTCACGTAATAAAATACAAGATGCTGCTGCTGCAGGTAACATTCGTGTTAATGACAAACCAGTAAAATCTAATTACAAGATAAAAGCCAGTGAAATAATCACCATCGTAATGTCGTATCCAAAGCGAGAACTGGAGATTATTGCACAAGATATTCCACTGGATATTCCTTACGAAGATGATGAGCTAATTATCATCAATAAAAAACCAGGCATGGTGGTACACCCCGGGCATGGTAATTACACCGGTACCATGGTTAACGCCCTGGCCTGGCATTTAAAAGATTTACCCTTGTTTAATTCGGAAGATCCTCGCCCTGGCCTGGTTCACCGGATTGACAAAGACACATCGGGCTTATTGGTTGTTGCAAAAACAGAGCAGGCCAAGAACTTTTTGGCACGTCAATTTTTCGAGAAAACATCACAGCGAACTTATGTAGCGATTGTGTGGGGACAACCAAAAGAAGATGAAGGAACCATTATTGGTAATGTAGGACGCAGCCTTCAAGATCGAAAACAAATGGCCGTTTTTCCGGATGGTGACAGAGGTAAGCATGCCGTGACACACTATAAAGTATTGGAACGTCTGGGGTATGTCACTTTGGTTGAATGCAAACTGGAAACAGGCCGTACACACCAGATTAGAGCTCACATGAAGCACATTGGCCATCCACTATTTAACGATGAACGGTATGGCGGACACCAGATTCTAAAAGGCACTACTTTCACAAAATACAAGCAGTTTGTACAAAACTGTTTTAAGATATTGCCACGTCAGGCCTTACATGCTAAAACATTAGGCTTTGTACATCCAACATCTAAAGAAAATATTTCCTTTAACACTGAGATTCCGGACGACATGATGCAGGCTATTGAAAAGTGGCGCGGATATATTGCCGGACGAGAAAACGACTAGTTTTATCAATAACTCAAAAGCTGATTAACCAAAAAATGAAAAATATTGCTATTATCTACGGAGGATATTCATCGGAAATAATTGTTTCAGAAAAAAGCAAAGAAGGTGTTATGACCTTTATTGATGAAACAAAATACAAGCGCTACCCCATTTTAATAACTAACGAAAAGTGGTGTGCGATTATTGATGAAGAAGAATACCCTGTTGATAAAAATGATTTTTCATTCATGGTTAATGGCAACAAAATTGCCATCGACTTTGCATATATCACCATCCATGG
The DNA here is from genome assembly GCF_016612505.1 of Carboxylicivirga marina. Taxonomy (GTDB): domain Bacteria; phylum Bacteroidota; class Bacteroidia; order Bacteroidales; family Marinilabiliaceae; genus Carboxylicivirga; species Carboxylicivirga marina. The sequence goes on along the minus strand of NZ_JAENRR010000010.1, from coordinate 97,915 downwards.
CACGCCTGGCGAAGATGGCTTGTTACAAGGGTATTTTAAGATGCTGAATATCCCACATAGTACCTGTGATACTCAGGCGGCCAGCATCAGTTTTAACAAGTTTACCTGTAACACTTACTTAAAAGGTTTTGGGGTAGCAGTAGCTGATTCGGTGCTGGTACGAAAAGGCCACAGTTTTAATGGTAATGATATTATTGAACAATTGGGCTTGCCGTGTTTTGTTAAACCCAACGCAGGCGGCTCAAGCTTTGGTATCACCAAAGTGAAAGAATCATCAGAGATAACACCTGCCATTGAAAAAGCATTTACCGAAAGCGATGAAGTCATTATTGAGCAATTTGTAGCCGGCACAGAAGTGACCTGCGGTTTATACAAAACCAGCAAAAAACAAGAAGTTTTTCCGGTGACTGAAGTAGTGAGCAAAAATGACTTTTTTGACTTCGAAGCCAAATATACGGCCAGCAAGGTAGAAGAAATTACACCTGCCCGCATTGAAGACAAAGTGCGTGACCGCATTCAGTCTATCTCTTCGCTTATATATGATATACTTGGCTGTAAAGGCATTGTACGTATTGATTACATCATCAGCGACAATAAAATATTCCTTCTGGAAGTTAATACTACTCCAGGCATGACAGTTACCAGCTTTATCCCACAACAGATTGAAGCAGCTGGCTTGGACATAAAAGAAGTATTTAGCGAGATTATCGAGAATGAGCTGTCGTAAAGACGGGAAATAGAAGGCGGAGGATAGGAGACCGAAGACAATTCCATAGAGCAAAATAATGATTCCATGTAGCCAAAAGATTATTCTATATGGAATATTGTTCAGGCAACACTGCTGAAGCCCTCGGCGACTGAGCCGAACATTGCGGCTATAGAGAATGATAATGATTCCGTGTGGCTAAAGGACTATTCTTTATGGAATAATATTCCGGTATCACTGCCGAAGCCCTCAGCAGTAGAGCCGGATGCTATGGCAACAGGGAATAATAATAATTCTTTGCAGCCGTAGAGCTATTCCGCATGGAATACTCTTTCAGCAACACCGCCGAAGACCACGGAGACATAACCGTACAATTAGGCAGCATGGAATTATAACTATTCCACAGAACCAAATGTCGGGACTATGTTGACGTATTAATAGCTAATGTGCCATTCTTTCTCTATCCCGAAATTGTCATCTCGGTTTTATTCACATTAAATACATCGGCATAAATCAAGCGGTCAGTTTGTTCTGATTGCTCTAGCCGTCCTTTGTACTCAGGTGGTAAACCGGCAATTCTACTTGGCCCTCGCTCATACTCTTCAATAATTATCTGATAAGCGTCCTTTTTGTATTTACCCGGCAACTTAAATTCTTTCGAAATGGCGTAACGATTATTCGTCACATACTTAGATGATATCCGAATAATCAGTGTCTCTTCTAACAATCCTTTATCAACCTGACCATCATCTACCGCACCATAAATCGGGCGTGAATATTTCGTATCCTGAAAGCTTATTTTCAAGAAATTATAGTTGCCAAACTTGGCATATTTCTCATTGTAAATCGTTCCTTCAATCGTGATGCTAAGTTTATGTTTTACATCGGCCTTATCAAAACGAACGGTAGTTTGCCGCTCAGGCACCAGCTGGTTAAAATTGGCCGCTACCACAGGCGACAGACAAACATCTTCTTTGTCTTTACGAACTGAATATGGCTGATATCGTGCTAACACCAATTTAACAAATGGGAAATACATACCATTGGGGTTGATACGCATATCGGCAAACCAAACCTGTCGGTCACTATCGAAATGAACCGGATAAGCCACCACTTTAGCACGTTTATTCTTTTCGGGGTATTGTACGTCATCATCTATAACCGGGTTCATAAAGAAATCCTCAGGCTTGGGAGAAAATGATTTTGGCTGAACCGAGTACAATAAAGGATCAATACCCCAATTCGTATAATCGGCATTATATCCAGGTGATTTACTAACAAAGCTCGTGGGGTTATAGCCCAATTCCGGTAAGATAACTCCCAGCATTTCATCATCACCAGAAGAGAACCAAGGCCGTTTGATAAAAATGCGCAAACCACCGCCCATGCGCTGATGACGCATAGCTGTTTCATTGGCTGTCTTCCGCCATTCGAAAGTAGGAATGATGTAATCAATTTCGGGTGCTTTTGGACGAACGGAGCTGGGAATATTAACACGTTCCTTCCACTCACTCAGTCGCGAAGTTTTTAACTCTGGATTAGCAGCCAGTATTTTGTCGAAATACTCATCGTAACGCGAAGCAGCTAAAAGACGATAATCGATCCAACGGTGCCTGGTATCACCAAACTGATGCTTAAGTGGTAATGAGCGCAGGTTAATACGCTTGAAGAAATTAAATTGATATTCCTCCACATCGAACTTAACACGGTTCACCAGATTATCAGCAGCCTTTACTTTCAGTTCTTGAAACTTCTGAAAGGTTGTATTCTGAATCTGGTAATCCTGATTAATACGCTTAGCTTTGGGTTGTGGTTCCGCTTCAAACTCAGCCTTACTTCGCAAGGCAAAAGCCTTTAGTGGTTGAACCTGAATATTTTTTACAGGCGCCTTCTGCAGCTTCTCTGGTTCAGGGATAGTACCACGAGTTACCACATCATCGTGGTAGTTGATGTTGATATCTGGTATGCTATTGCTTCCCTCCTTTTCTTTAATCGATACCGAAAGTCCATCGTCCCATGGTTCTTTCCAACGTGCTTGCAACTCAACTTTCTCAGTACTCTCACCATGAATATCAAAACGAAGATTAATATTAGCAAAGTTGGTTTTGAAATCACGATTGGGCAATAATTCTTCTATCGCCGGTGCATCAAGCGGTTGCTGAACCGCATGCACCAATTCCATTTCGCGCGATGGACTCACTATCCAGTGTCGACCTGAGTAAGCCAATTCTTTGGCCTCCTCACTACCACTCTCACCTTTTATCATTTCCCAAATAGCTGACACCTCATTTAAATCACTCTCGCGCCAGAAGGTACTGAAACGAATACGCGTGCGAATCCCCTTGGGCAGATAAAAAGTAAGCTGACGATCGTTTTTACTCCAAACCGAATTATAGTCTCCCTCTTCCAGTTTTATGCGAATAAAACCACATTTATACCAATCTTCCGGAATATTAACAGCATCGGTTTTATCGGACTTTATTTCATCACTCGTAAAAAAACTAAAGAGTCGCGGCTCAAAACCCTGGGTATGACTATGCTCATCGTCCTCTGTTAAAAATAAAGCAACCCCTGCTGCCATCGGATCGGGCAAATAGATAATTTCAACTTCTGATGGCTGATAAACCTTCTCCTTGTTCTTTTCATCTTGCTGATACAAACCCTCATGATTAGTAATTATCTGGTAGATTTCTTTGGCTTTTTGAGCATCACCAAAGGCCTTTTCAAACATACCATGACACTCGGCCATCTGCTGACTATTTTTAGGAGGCAGCAAATAACGTAATGAAAACTTATCCAGCGTTTCATTCAAGGTGTGAGCAGCTTCATACTCTTCGGCCGATTGGCCATAATTAGAACGAATAACCATGCTCTCAAGAAATTCACCATCTTTTAGGCGGTTACCCACCAATACAATTGGACTACCAAGTGGTTCGTAACGCAGATATTTTATTTGCGTACGCTCCGAAGTGGTTGTATCGCTTGTAGCAACAGTATGCGCCACACTGTTACCTGCCAGGTCTACTGTACGAATGCGCAAACGGTAGCTATTGCCAAAACGCAAACGAGGCAACGTGCCTGCAATACTCTTCGACTCGGCATGAATGCGAAAATCAAGCTCACTATCATAAGCATATTTCTGAGCTTCTACACTTTTAGAGGTATTGACAAAATCCTTCTTCTCCGTTTCGCCATCTTTCAACTCATAATCGTCTGACTCGTTTATGGCATAACCAGGTTTGCGAACCGATAAACTCCAGCCCTCCCAACGCGCCATGGTTTCCGAAACAAACACATCATCCGGTTCATCCGGATCCTCTGTTAAACCCAGTTGTATGTAGCCTTCATCAGGCACAATATTATCAATAGGATGCGCCGTATCAGACTCATCGTACCATTGATAAGTATCCTGTCGCCAATGTAAAGAGTACCACTTATCCGGTTCATCTTCATAGGCAATATCCATTCGATAGCCCTGCACAATATCATCAGAATAAAGCGCTTTGGATGGCAGCTTTACTTTAAAGGTATTTAGTTGCAAGTCCTTGTTATTTGTCTTACGGCTTTTGACATCGTAAGACTTTGACTTCAGCGCTTTAAACTCATCTTTTAATTGCACATTACGTTCGATGCGCTTGAATAAATGCTCCGCCATACCGTTTTTGGTAATAGCAATACCTGCTGAGCGCATGTAAGGCAATCCTTCTTCCTGTGGTGGCTCAACCTCATCCAAAATCTCCTGACGCACCACTTTACTGCGGCTTATCTCGCTTTTCACCTCGTAAAAACGTGCAATTTCCTGCACCTTACTCTCGGCCATATTATTGGTCTTCAGCGCCGCACCATCGGCATCAATTTGCACCACATCAAACTCGCCGGTATTCACTTTTACAAAGCCATGCTTAAACAGTGAGTCTGCCTTATCTCGGGCAAAAAAGCCATCATCGCTCAGCTCATAAGCAGTGGCAGGAATCGACAAATCGTAATCATCACTCAAATTCAAATTTTGAGGCACCACACCAATGGTACCTTTCTTAGGTACATCCTTTGAAAAAGGTATTGTTAAATCAAGTACAAAACCCATCATACGCATAATTTGCGGATAACTGTTAATATTGGCCATGATGTCGTGAAACTCAAAACGTGGCTTTTCCAATTGCAGCCTGGGTGTTGTTTTTATCGTTTTATCCACTTTATGAAACTGGCGTAGTTCAGCAAAATCACTCTTGGGATTCATCTGCTTATCAAAGCGCTTAAACTGCTTCTCTTTCACCTGCAGTCTGATATTGTCATCTTCATCACGCTTACGAACCATTAAAGGCTTTACAATAGACTGACGTGTTCTCCCCCTGGATACCCGCCTGACCTCATCACTCTGTAACTTATATTGACTAATGGCTCCCATCTGCGTATCATCTACAAAACGCTCTGGTTTTAGTTTGCGCGATGGATTCACAAGCGCTTCCTCCTTAACGGTTTTAAGAATAAAATCCTGCACATGTTTAACAGGAAAGGAATAGAACCGTTTTTGTATCAAAGGTTCATCATCCTTAAAATCATCTACTTTTATATCCGGATGAAAAATCCGTTGATACAACTCCGTATTTATATTAGTCTTATTTAGCTGAGCTTCAATTAAGGTGCCATCTTCCAGGCGAAAAGAAAAATCTGCATTTAAGACCTTCTCAGACCACTCCAGAATATCAGGAAAAGATTCTAAGGTGGTATCGCTGGAGGTATTTAGCTTTACAGAGACAAAGACTGACAAATTAAGTAAGTCCTTATCTAAGTCACGTTTATGCGGTAATGTCGTTAGTATAATTTCCATAATTTGTCTTTTCTCTCATTATTTTTTAGCATTGCTGCTCATTTATCCCCCTCTCCCTCCGGGTATCTCCCCTGGGGAGAATTTTCTTACGATACTTTCCATCTTCCCCTTGGGGAAGTGCCTTTAGGCGATGGGGGCTTTTTTTCCTGCCTTCGCCCTAACCAGCAAAAGCCATACAGTACTCCTGCCAGTCATCTTCATCAATCATCTCAATAAATTTAGGGTCAGCATCGGCACCCTTTAGTTCACGTCGTACAGTAACCGACACTGTTTTACTAAAGAACAAGACTTCCACCTTCACTTTGACGGTTGCCACTCCTTCCAGTTTCTGTACCTTTCCATCGGAGAAAACAGCAATAAAGGCCAGGTAAAACTCCATAGAGATAGATATAATACCCAAAATAGAGAGGTGACCATTGATACGTATGTAGCCAATAATGGTGGATGAACCAATTTCCTCAACCACATCACCATTGGGCGTTGGCAGCACCTTTTCAATAAGTTCAAACTTGTAATAAATACCACCCATAACCGACACACCACCTGAGGCTACACCAACATTCAATGATATAGCAGCCCCAAATTCAAAAGCTGCTTCGATGGATTTAAGACCTTTGAGCGTGGTAATAAGCATGAAATAGCCACCACCTCCAAAGCATGAGATAGTAAGCATAAAAGGATTCTCGCGTTTACAGAAATTAAATCCCATTTCTAATGGCGCTCCGGTAAATGGCAAGGTGACATGCGCACCCAAACTTATATTGCTAATCATGCAAATGCCCACTTCAACATTAGGAATACCAATGGTAAAACCGGCTGTTACTTGTGTAGGCTGCAGCTTAATATATGGGCCATCATCTGAGAAACCGGTACTTGGAATAATATTTTGCAGATTATTGACAAAACTCAAGGCTCCCTTAAACTGAATGGGATTCTCAGCATCAATATCCACTTTTACATTGGTTTTTTGTGCATTGCCCGATTTAAATTCCATAAAATTAAAATTCACCGCCAGCAAAGGCACCAGATCAATGCCAAACTTCTCAAAACGTGCCGAGCCGGTAAATGAAGCTTCTTTACCACCATCAAAAGGTTTCTCCAGAGCAGTAGTGATGGTTAGTGCTTTATTGGGATCATCCACCCGCACATGCAGGATGTCTTCAATCACTTTAATAGGGTTGGATTTAAATTCAGGCTGCCACTTGTATTCAGCATAGAATGCCTCCGCAGTCACAAAAGTCTTGAAGTTGGGTATCTTTGGCACACTGCCATTGAGCATATTCAGGAGCTCATCCGTTTTATCTTTAATACTTTGCTTCAAAGTATTGATCTGTTCGCTCAAATCCTCCTGCAACTCTTTGGCCTGATTCTCAAGGTAGAGAATCTCCGTTTTGATATCATCAATCTCTTCTTTTGCCTGGCTCGACATATTTTTAATCCCATCGAAGGCACCCGACAAGTCCATACCGCCAAGCAGCAAATCAAATATTTTGATAACACCAAATATCTTCGCCACAGGGAAATCATCCAATGCTTTAAAAAAATCGTCGGGATTAAAAGCCAGCGCCTTACTATCTGCAATATCACCACCAACGGGGCCCTGCAACTTACTCAGGGCCGATATACCCATATTGGGTGATAAGAAACCACCTGCCTTATCTGAACCATTGGAAAAATCAACAACTGCATTTTTCACGGAGGCAAACACATCACCCGCATTATTATCATCCTCTAATTGGATAGCAGCTGCTTGCCGCACACCAGTCATCTCATTCAATTGTTTAATAAACACTTCAGCTTGCTGAATAACCGGATGAAATTTAATATCCGCCTCGCCATTGGCAGGATATACTTCGGCGCCAAACTGAATGCTTTGTGTTTCAAAAGAAGTATCTCCGTCCAGCATACTTGGAGCATAGGCAATATCCTGCTCATTCAAATCCATCCGATTATACAAGGCATTAGGGTTGTATTTATCGATAATTTGCTGAACCAGGTTACTTTTTCGAGCCACCTTATTCTCCAGAAATGCCAATGGCATTCGCAAGGCATGCTCCACGCCTTCTTTATCGGCTAAAACGATATCAAACAAGAACCCTTTGTTATTCACATTAATGTAAAAGTTGTATGAAGTATTGCCACTGCCGCCAAATTTCTTCTGTTGATTATTAGGCGCCATTACCTGAAACTCGCCCCCTCCCGAAGGCACATTGATAATAGGCTGTTCAAGCGGATTATCGATATTAGGTGTTTGAGTGGTATTAATCTGCACCGACTGAAAAGCAAATGGTATAAACTGATTATTTGGATTGTTACGCGCATACAGCACTTCTTTCTCCAACACCACAATGTACATACGTTGCCTGTTGACAGCCGACTTAGTACCGGGGTGAAATTTACGCTCAGTCACTTTAACCAGAGCTGCACGATGTCCAAAAGGAAATAAATACCCTTCACGAACCACCTTGACATAATGATCACGTCCCAAAGTGGCCAGGTGCTCCCACTCAGTGATATTTAGCTCAGCATCTGCAGGTGAAGGCACATCAAAAAAGGCATGCCAATCGAGATAAGCACCCAAGGTGGTTAGCATCAGATTTTTCACCTCAACCGCTTTGGGATAATATTGTGGTATGGAATAATTTGATGTAGTATGTACCAATACATGCCGGTCATTCCCATCTAAAGATGCCATAAATGGGCCTCCCAAAGGCGGTAATTGCTTGAAGTTCGAACTCGCTTCATCGGCCCATAACGCACGGATGGTTTTAAAAACTGACAATTCACGCGTAGTTTTACCATTTTTTAGCTTTACTCCTAAAATGGTATGCCACAGTTCGGCAATAGCACCTTTATTAGTACTGAGGTTATCAGCAGCCAAATTAAAATTATTGACTACTCCTTCGGATGATTTACTAACTTCCTGATGATTTCTCAATTGTAATTTCTGCTGATGGACAAAATCACTCACCTGATTAGGTGAAATATACATTAACGCCGGTGCCTCAATAGATGTATGAGTATCGGGCACGGGTTCAACTTTCAGGTTGATATTTTTAAGGTCATAAATACTAAAGCCTGGTTTGATGGTTTGTACTTTATCGGCTGCCAACAACTGACCTAATTGCCCATCGTTGTATAGTGTTGCCTTAGCTGTTTTATCACGCGAACCAGCATACAGCTTAATGGCATAATCCTTAGATTCTCGTTCGAGGTACTTTTTTCGTTTAGGTATTGTTGAATTATGTACCTGAACATATTGACGTTTCTTCTTAGATTTAAATTGAGGTATCTTAATCCATGCCCGCGGGTTAACGCGCAGCTTGAGTGAACTCCAGTTTAACAATTGCTCAATACTAAGCGGCAGCCCTTTGCTCTTAGCAGGTAACTCATACACTAATCGGCTCTTACGGGCTCGTAAGTGCCTGACCGGAAGATTCACAGTATCAGAGCTCGCAACACCAGGTATCTTGTTGGATTCATAAAAAGCCTCTTCAAGCGTGTGCTGCGTTGTGAAATTGATAATAACTAATCCCTTTTTATTGGCATTACTTAGCTCAGCAAAAGAAATGGCTCCTTGTCGTACCAATGAAAAATTGTGTAATTCAAACTCCAGAATTAACATATCCTCCGGACGAAGCACTCTGAATTTCAATGCTTTTTTAGGCTTATAAATGACCTTATCTTTGGCGATGACCAACTCATTGGTGGTCGATTTCTTCTTTTTAACCGGCTCCTGAGGCTGAATTGTCAATAAGCTCATGTCATCGGCCGAAGCCAGAGCCACTCCACCACTTACAATGGGTTTAAAACCACTGGTGCGTGGTTGATAGTGCTCATTAACCATGCCTTTCAAATCGCCCTGGTATTCATAGTCGGGTCGCTGTTCCTGCGGACGAAGCATAAACGAACCCAGTTCCGTTGGCATCCACCCTGCTTCAACACTTGCAGAGAGATATACTTTTGCGGTCTGTGATTGAGTATATTCTGCAAACAGAAAAGAGGTAGCTAGTGCTTGTTCAAGACCTTTTACCCCAAAACGTCCATGTTGATCATTGGTCCATAAACAGATGTCGTCAGACAATTGAAAATGTAAGGTTGGTAAATCTTCGTCTACTCTTGTTAAGGGGTGATTGGGTAAATGCAACTGAATAAAGCGATACCAATCATCAAAATCATCGATACTCAGATAAGAGCTATTGCTGGTGTTTTTCAGAAAATCAATCTCATCAATAGTGCTTGCCAAACAAATGCGACTTGCACTGTAGTGCCCTGAAGCATTCTCGATAATTAAAGCTTGTGGTGATTCAACTTGCAATCGCCAGTTGGTATCCAGTGTACACGGCGTATATTTTACAACACTTAGTTTTATTAATGATGAGCTAATTAATCGCCTTGGTGTTATTGTGCCATTCAACTCTGAACTTTGATCGAGCCATGCCATCCAATCCATTTCTTGTCGAATATGCAGCTGTGGTATATGTATTCGACAATACCATTCGCCTTTTGTGAGATAGATATCAGCTTTTAAGTTAAAACTGAAATCGGTATAGTGATAACGAAGGCCTTTTGCTTCGATGTGATAATGGTCTTTCTCCTTCTTATAAGCCAGTTGGTAATCATCGCTAAAGATCTTATGAGAGATTTCCCATACGAGTTTTCCATGACGGTAGAAAAACAACTGCTGTTGACGTTTTATGATTTTAAACGTTTTTTTACTGAGTGCAAATACCGACTCCATCAAAGGACTCCAGATCAAAGCCCCCAAACTAATGGTTCGAATGAAAGATCGACGCGCCGGCGACTTAATTGAATTGCCTTTCTTCTGCAACAACTGGTGACTTCTCCTCACATTTAAATACCTCCAAGCCATAATCAACAATTTTGATATACATAGAGCAGGACAGGTTGATTAATACAAGTTAAGGAGTATTTGGTGCAAAGGGAAGAGAGAACGCAGAATAAAAGAGGTGGAGGTGTGAAATATATGCTTTGTGCATAAATAAAGGATGTCATCTATATTAACAAACTGCCAATATAGATGACATCCGTTTAATTTCTATACAAAAAAGCCCCGTTTAGCGGAGCTTACCTAAAACATCATCACAAATAAGTCACTCTTCAAAGATGTGTATCTGTTTTTATAAAATAGCAAAGGGGCATTTATAAATACCCCTTTGTACTTTAACTATGATAAAAAATCTAAGACAAATTTATTTATTGATGATTTTTTTTAGTTATTTGCTCCGATTACAACATCACCTGAATCGTCAGTAGTCCAATCCCAAGTAAACATCGATTTAAGAGGGCTTTCAGTCTTTATCGCGTCTTCGCTTACAACAATTTTAACCCACTTGTCAACTCCTTTGTCAACCATTAGGATATCTTGGTCAATCACAGCAGGATCCATTAAATTGAACTCATTAACTTTAACATGATTGCTTGGGTCATTACCAGTATCTTCAGATGAATAAATTTCTAATCTTAAACTCATTTTAGCACCGTCTATCGCATTTACTCCCGACCAGTAAAGAGCTGACTTATTGGCACCTGCAATAAAATACTGTAGATATACGCTAATATCCTTTTCAACATTACCATCATTGTAGAACAATTTTGCATAGTAGTTCTTAGCACCAGCGTCTTCGAATTCGAATGTAGTAATCAATCTACCATTCTCAGTCCCCATGTCAATTGTTATGTCACCATTGTTTTGCTCAAACTCATGGTTAATAACAGCTGTTGTTTCACCTGTAAACTCAACGTATGGAGGAACTTGACGTAGTGCGCCAGACATCTCAGTAGTGGTATAGGTAGAACCAGGGTGTGAATCCCTGATACAGAACATACCATTAACGGGGTCTACCATCTTAACGTTAACATTATTAAGGCCAATCGCACTTTTAATTGCTGGACGAACCACGTTATTAAAGTCTGGATCAGCTAAATCAGTGAAATATAGAGGCGTAGTTGTAGCCGTAAAAGTATTCTGACCATACCAAACGTTAGCTAAAGTAACTTCGCTTGGGTCAGCTACCGTACCAGCACTGAAAACATCACTCACAGGTACATTCCCGTTAAGTGGAGTAGCCGTAAGACTTAAACTGTTTACATAAACAGGTAATACACCAGGTGCTACAGCGCCTTTTAAATCCTCTTGAGCTGTGCCTGTGTTGATATTAAATCTAATGTCGCCTCTTAAATCTTTTCCAACATCATCCGTTTTGTCACAAGCAATCAATGCCATCATAGCGATAGCTACAAAAAATAACTTTTTCATAGTAATTAAGTTTGAAATTAAAAATTAATAATAGTGGTTCATTCAGTATGAGATTTAGGATTTGGGTGTTTTAATACTCAGACTTAAAAACCGCTAGCAAACTTATGACGACAATTGCCTAGGTTCAATAACCCAAAATGGGTATTTGTTACAATCCTTACACTAACAACTACAATTACTTGGTGAAATGCGTGCATTTATTGATGAATCAATTTTCACCAATAGCAATTCTATCACTTCATGGCACTTTTGCATTATTCAAAGACTGTCATTGATAATTTGTTAAAAAACGGAAACGGATGTCATCTTTATTGACATATCGTAAATAAAGATGACATCCGTAAAGCACACTTATACGCAAAAGCCCCGCCTTTGCGGGGCTAACCTAAAACAAATCATCACGTCCTGGTTACTCTTTAAGATGTGGATGATTATATCTTTTAAACTATATTAACTCGCTTTATTTAAAATGACTATAGTCTATTATTTTATCAATGATGCCTGCTTGCATTCCTTGGGCACTAATACGATAAAGTTAGCAGACTTGCTCTTTTCAAACAATTACCATAAAGGGGTATTATAATAAAATAGATGACATCTTTAATAGCAAAATGTCAATATTGTCCTAATTAATTTCATCGCTTGGGCTATCCGCCCAAACCCGACTTACTTTTTGATCTTGATGTCAAAAACTAAGGAAAAAGCATCAAGGCTACACCCGCTTCACTCAAAAAAGCTACGTTCGATTGACTAAAATCGATTAAACTCAACTTTTCTCATTCCTCAAAAAGTCTCAAACAAAAATCGATTCTTAACCGTCAAATCAAACTTGTTTTTTGGTTTACCGGCTGAGGCCGGTTCGTAACAAGAAGTTTAGAGCATAGAATAAAATCATTTAGGACGCTATTGGCAAAATGTATAAAACACCCCCATCACCACGCCTTAGACGTGGTACTTCCCCTGCCTAAGGGCAAAGGGAAGACAGGTGCGTGGTAATTTTTTGCAAGCTGTAAATCCTTCTCCACCTTTTTTAAAGGGGAAGCACTCCGCAATCGCGGAGGGAGGGGGATTGATTTATTACCTTTTTTTTCTCACAGAGTTAACCTAAAACTACAGGTATAAATACGGATGTCATCTTTATTAACCAACTGCTAATAAAGATGACATCCGTTTGTGCTTTTGATAACCTGAACAGGCTGACGAAGTAGCTGTCACACGAACACTTAACAGGCTATTACACGAGTGATTGTGTTTTAATCGGGTGATTCATTAGTTGGAACCAGAATTACGAGTGTAAAAAAAAACCGGCATATGCCGGCTTTTACTAGTAAGAAGATCTCTCCTAATTACAATGAGAATAACATTCATAATCACCATTATTAAATGCATCAAGTACATCCTTCACTCCTTCCAACTCACCCACTGGAATTTGCGCACCGCCACTAAAATGAGCAACTGCTTTATCATAGGCAATCTTGACATCAGTACATTCACTATCACTTAGTATAACACCATTAATCATTACATTTAACATAGCTGCAATGTATTGTTTCTTTAAAATTTTCTCCATATCCCCTTTAGGCGGATCATTTAAAATCCCTAAATATACTAAAGCATCAGCCTTGTCTGACCATAAATCGAAATGATTTTTCCAGAAACCTTGTGTACGGGTACAGCCACTGCCTGTTGAAGTAATTTCTGGATCTTCAAAACATGTACCTACTACAAAATCGAATACACCATCAGAGCCTAAATAGCCTTCCCAGAAAGCAGTTTCAACAGAGACATCACCTCCAAAAGCTTCTTCACAATACTCAATGGCGTCCATATAAACCCATCCAAAATCTCCACTTTCTTTTAGTTTCCAAACTGAATATTCCAGACGGAAACATTCATCTACAGATTCATCATTTGGCCAAAAGACTTCCATACATGTACCTGTATCAGGATCATAACCATCCTTATTTGAAAACACCAATGGATATCCTCCTTTTAAGATAGGTTGAAAGTTATCTCCCACCTTCTTAAAAAGTTCTACTTTCATAACTGCTGGCATATCAAAAAGAATACTAGAACCATAGCCAGAATTTTGACTTGCATAAATATCTGAATTAGCGCCAATACAAAGATCGCCAAACCAACACATTCTTTCGATCTTAATAAGGTTTAGATCGAACCATGCAAATCCAAAACTGTCGTAATCTAAATCCTCAAAACAAAGGACATCAATTTCAAATTCAAACTTTTTGAAACTTTCAACATCAAAACACAAATCCAAACAATGCGAGTCAATTACCAAATCATAATAACGACTATACTTATTAGGTGCCGCTCTTAAAATAACATCTGTTCTTCCATTATTATCAGCAAAGTCCGGATCATATATTGCATTATCATTGATATCTTCAAATATAAAAAACTCTGTAATACAGAACATTTGAACATCTCCATCTGGAATAGCTAACTTAATTGGTTGAGTAACCAATTTACCATTAATCCAGGTAAGCAATGAAGTATAAGGTGATTCAATAAACTGCTCTCTTCCATTATCATCAATCACTTTATACTTAAGCTTAAATTGTGCATACTCTAATCGCTCTATCTCAATATCCTGGCATATTGGCACATTTTCTTGCCCACTTTTTAATTGGGTGGAAAAACCTAATTGATTAACATCAAATGATATTTCAATAGATTGTTCTCTTGGTCCATCAACTTTCTCATTACAACTACTTACTACTAGTGCAAACGCTGCTAGTAACCATACAATTTTTCTCATAACATTTACTTTAAGATTAATATATGTGCTCATAACAATTGGTATACTTTGCTAAAGTGTTGTCCATAAAATATTGTAACCAAATGTTAAGAGGTGTAAAATTAAGATGAGCTTTTAGCGAATTCAATTACCCCAAAGGGCTATATTAAAATGTCAAGTATTTATACAATAATATCATTAACCCTATTGTTTACGACCGTAGGATTTAATGAACAATGTTGCGAAAAGGTGTACTGCGATTTAAAATAAATTGGCTTTGCCCACCATATAAGCCAAATAGGCGGTGTTCTTTACTTGAAGTTTTTTTAGAATGTTTTTACGGTGTTTTTTAGCCGTAAATATACTGATGCATAAACTGCCTGCTATTTCAGCATCCGTATTGCCTTCTACTATGGATTTTAATACTTCTAGCTCTCGCTGGGATAAATCCATCAATCGCTTTTTATAGGCAGCATACATATTGGAACGCAGGTCATCTTCCTCATCAGTTGCAGTCAGTTTAAACAAGATTCCAATGTGCAGGTTTTCGCTTTTCAGTAAGTCCTTGCATTTGACTAAAAGAATGTAAAAATGGTCTTTACTGCCATCAGCATTATCAACATTAACGATAGTACTAACAAAGTTATTTTTACTCTTTATCTGGATACCACCATCCAATTTTGTGAGCTTATCAATTTCACTCTGTTTTATACGCTTTTGCAACAGTCTGCGGATAGGTGAGTAGTTCAATGGCTGATTATAAATCTGGTGGCTGGTCAAAAAAACAGTATCAGCATATTCGAGAACACCCCCACTCGTATTATAGATAAAAAGACCAGGTTGATAGAATAATTCCATTTGAGTTAAGAAGGGATTAGTTGCTTTAAAATCATCCAAAACAGCTTGATAATGTGATAATTTAGATTCTTCTCTTACTTCAAGTAACTTAACCTTATATAACTCTGTAGTTTCCATAACTATATTAACTATTTAGCATATAAATTTCAACTTCTTACAACAGCCAACTCAATAAATGCCTTACACTTACAACACACTATTATCTCTCTTTAGCTTATTACCGTCAGCTAAGAGCTATTTCAAAAACAAAACTTATTAACAAAGACACATTAGAATACACTAAAGGACTAAGGCTTATAGTTTGTAGTGTGTTTTGTAAAAGTATTGAGATAAGCTACTAAGCTCAATAACCCCAAATGGGTATTCCTAAATAATCTTGGATAAACATTGCTAAAAACATGGCAAAGACATGCTAGTAATTGATATATAACCCGTAACAGAATCAAAAAAGCTCACCTATCTTATTATCCTGAAATTAAACGGATGTCATCTTTATTAACCAACTGCAAATAAAGATGACATCCGTCTGTGCTTTTGATAACCCGGACAGGCTGGCGAAGTAGCTATCACTCGAATACTTAACAGACTATCACACGAGCATGTGGGTGTCGCTTCAGTGAGCACTGAAGAGGCTCCCCCATGTACAGAGAAGTGACTCCCCGATGTACAATGAAGAGGCTATCACATGAGCGGTTAATCGATTGCACCCAAAAGAAGTGATAAGAAACGGATGACATCTTTATTAACAAACTGCCAGTAAAGATGTCATCCGTAAAATTTCTTAATTAAAAAGTCACGCCATTGCGGGACTGACCTAAAACATCAACACGTCATAATTACTTTATAAGATGCGTATGTTTATTTCGTCGGAAAATAAAAATCAGAATTGGAAATATTCACTTTCATACCCTCACCACCAAAGCCAGCTTGTTGCTCTATAAGAATTGGCGAACCAAAGGATTCCAGTTTAGCCGATAACTCATGATTATCACCTTCTTGTGTAATTACAGCCGCTTTAGGAAAAGATGCATTAAAATAGCCATTGCCTATCAACGCTAACTCTATCGAGTTACCATTCCCTTTTTGCTGTATAGCAGCTGCTTTAGGTAAATAACCTTGATTATCAATAAAACTATTGAGAATATTACCTTCTCCTTCCTGATGAACCACAGTCAAAGTCAACTGTCCTTCTGACCATAAATTGGCTTCATTATTGGTTCCATCTTGCCGCAAACCTGTTGCATGCTTATAACCGGATTGATGGATGTAACCATTGTTATTAGCTCCATCCTGACCAGTTAAAATGACATTCAAATCTTTCTCTAAACTCTGTTGAATAATTTGCACATGGTTGGTTTCTCCAAGCTGTTCAATTAATGTATAATCATTAAAAACCTGCGTAGCAGCCACTTGTTCTATTTCAGCTTCAATGGACTTGCATGCATCCGGCTGAATATCCTGAGCACTTACCGATGGCATTATAGCAATAAAAACAAATAATATAAACAGATATCGTTTCATGGAATTATTTTTTAAGCCTTGGTTTATCACTATCTGACAAACCAGGGCTTACGATTATATTTACCTGACTATTGCTGAATAATCTTTGCAAAGTTTGAAGCTCCACTCTGATAAACAGTAGCCGAATGAGAATTACCAGTTTGTTCAATTCCCACGACACAGTTAGTACTACCTCCTACAAGATCAACATCAATTATATTCGAATCACCAAATTGACTTGTAGTAACGACATTACCATTGCCATCAATATCAATATCAGAGTCATTATACTCACCAAGCTGTCCTTGGACTACATCATTATTGTCCCCAATAATATCAATCCAGGCATCATTTCTTCCACTAACCGACCACACTGAATATTCCTGATATTGATAGGTGTTGTTATTATCGCCAGTAACATTAATAACAGCATTACCAAACATTTGATTTGAATACTGAGTATAATCACCAGAAACATCTGTACTTCCATTACTCATCTTAAATGGGAGGTCCAAAGGATTGCCTAACGTTGTTGCGCTAATATCAAAAACATTACCACTAACAGTTGCATTATTATTGTTGTTTCCTGTTTGTGTTATGCTTTGATTATTACTATAACCTCCCACACTTAGTTGAGTAGCCACATTATAATCACCTTCTTGAATAACAAACATTCGTTTTACACCTGCACTTCCAAAACTTCTAACTGTTCTTTGGGTTGCCATATTATTGTTTCCAATCTGATCTAAATCAAGCCCCATTAAATCCCAAGAAGTTCCAATTGTTTGAGATGTACCAATATCCTGATGTCCTTCATTATCATCTCCATCCTGATAAATACTCGATCCATTATTTCCGCCACCTTGCATAGTAATCGATGCTGTATTATCATCCCCAATTTGCTCTATAAATGCTCCTCCTTTCCAATCTCCAGCATTTGTTGGAACCTTATTGTTAGTTACAGGCGTCGCCAAGCTTCCTTGGATAATATCCGCATCATTATCTGATCCTGTTTGTTCAATCTCAGCAATATTAGAACCATACTGCTCAATATCTGCCTCATTGCCTGAATTCTGTGCCATTACTAGACCAGCACAAACCAACATACTTAAAAGAAAAACTACTTTTTTCATGATAATTAAATTTTAGAATTAGTTAATTCTGAGTTATTATAGCTTCATTCATTCCACCAGTTTGTGTGATTGAACCTGAATGACCATTACCATTAGAGGTTATAGAGCCAATGTTTGAATCACCCGTCTGTGTAATGGAAGCCCCATTTAAATTGCCTGTTTGCAATATCGTTGCCTCATTATTTGATCCAACAATAAAAATATCTGCTGAGACATTACCAATACCATCCTGATCTGTTGTTGCGGTATTATCTGAGCCTTCAATGTATGTGTAGGCGTGGTTCTCATTACCCAACTGCGTCGTCAACATTGTATTATCGCTTGATATTGAACTATGTGACCTTACATACTGTGATGCCACATTTCCATCTCCAGTTTGAGTAACTGTACCACTATTATTGTCCCCTACACCACTTTTCCAAATACTCACTGTAGCATCATTACCATTTCCTAGTTGATCAATATCACCAAAAGCATTGGTCCTGCTTAATTCCAAGGAAGCTGTGTTACCATTACCCATCTGATCAATTGTACCAATTATACTAAGACCTTCTTCATATGCATTAGTAATCCTATTGTCATCACCCAGTTGATTAATGATTAGAGAGTTATTGGTTACAACGCCTCCTAATCTTAATTGTCTAGCACCAATGATCATATTGTTGCTACCAGTTTGTTCAATATCAGCAAAGTTCATATCTCCATATTGATTGAATCGCCCAATTTTATTACCATTACCACCATGTTGTAAAATTATGGCTTGATTATCATTTCCATTCTGATCGATTCCGTTGTAAGGGAAAGAACCCTCACCAACAACGTGGTCATTTCCTAATTGAGTAATGGACATATTATTTCTGTCTCCAAACTGCATATGAGAAGCATACACGTCCTTTTCTGGTCGAAACTGACTAACTGTATTATTGTTACCAATTTGATCAATGTTAACAATATTGTCGTTTCCATCCTGTAAAATACCAAGTGATGAAGGTTGATTTCTAGTACCTACTGTATTTCCATCCCCTGATTGCGTAACCACAGCTGAATTTCGTTCTCCCCACTGTTCTGTTTCTGCAAAGTTATTATCACCAGTTTGATATGTCTGCGCATTTAAATCTCTACCATTTCCGATTTGACTTGCCCAGTTTCCAACATCAGTACTTAAAGTGTTATTCTGAACAATTTCAGCATTATTTTTATGTGACCAACCATCACCAGTATAGTTCTGAACAGCCTCATTATTAAAACCATCCTGATCAATCTTAATTACTGCTGATGAATACCCATTATTGCTACCTGTCGCATCTTGAGTCGCAATATTTCCAGTACCATTCTGATACACTTTTAATTCAGTATGAGTACTTCCATGCCCACGTTGAGTTGCTTGGTTTGATGTACCATCTTGTTCAGCTCTAATATCTATAGTATAACCCCCATCAGTTGATTGAGTTAATTGATTACCTGTCCCATCTTGTATACCTACTAAGGTATGACCACCATTATAGCCTGGCGCAACAGAAGTCTGACTAGAAACGTTACCAGTTCCTTCTTGCGTAATAGTTGTGTTTAATGCACCTTTGTTACCTCCACCAGACTCACTCTGACTTATCATTGCATCATTGCTTGATCCATTTTGATTAACTGTTGCATTATTGGGAATATTTTGATTTGCACCTCCATTTGAACCTGTTTCTGTTTGAGTTACATTTGCAATATTGGCACCCCCTGCACCGCCCGTTTGTGTTACAGTTGCGGTTTGTTCAAAATCATCATCTGTACTTTGAGTCACAGTAGCCTCATTGGTTCCTGTTTGATTTGTAATCGCAGTCTGATTTTCTCCTGTTTGACTCGTTTCTGCATTACTTTGCGCCATAAGCCCTGTTACAGCAATACACATTGAAATAATAAAAATTAACTTTTTCATGACATTTAATTTTAGAATTAGATGGTTACTCTGTTATAAACTTAATTTGAAAGTTCGTTTTAAACATTCTAAAAACACTCGAACCAAAACAAAGCTACACTACACCCAAATAACTTTCAATAAGTGTTTTACGACATGCATTTCAGCTACGTAAAAACACTTAGTTCTCAATACGAACGGCCTTAACAAAGAGCCGTAAACACAAGTATCCCACCATGCTCTACAAGCAGGGTGGGATATGTAAAAGACTAGCAGTAATAACTTAATCGCAGATTCTACAAGCTGTATTTTGTTTTCGCAATATGTACCGCCCCAATTATATTTCCTGAGTTGGTTTTCTGAATCACATTGGAGCGGTGTTTTTCTACCGTTCTTACAGAAATACCCAATTGATCAGCTATTTGCTTAATGGGTATGCCCTTGGCTGATAGTTGAAGAATTTGTTTTTCGCGTTTGGTTAAGATACTATCTGCTCCCATTTTGTTTTCTTCTTTAGAATGGTGTGCATAGGAAGGGACAGGTAGTGTGCAAAAGCAATCATTAACCAACTCATTTGAGTTGGGTTGGCTATTTTTTACAGGTTTAGCCATACCAATTATTTGAACGACATTATTTGATTGCTCCACGTAAATCAGATGTAGTCTGTATTTTTTCTCAGGATGTTCAATAGCTGGTATTGCCGTAAAAACAACATCTTTTAACAATCCATTCTGAAACCGGATGTATTTCATTTCTTCCGTTTCATTAACTCTAAAATTAAACAACTCCTTCAAAAAAGGTTGTTTTGTTTTCAACTCAGTATACCCAAATGTCTTTTTAAAAGCTGTATTGCCTTCTATAATTCGTCTGTTCTCTGCTACAAACACAGCATATGGTATCAGCTTACAGACAGTTTTATATTTGTTCTCTGCCACCGAAGTATGATAATCTCTCTTTTGAAATTGTCGTTCAATAATGTTCTTCACATTATCAGCTTCAAATGGCGGAAAAAGAAAGCCATCTATCCCCAATTCTTCAGCCATCAACAGTTCAGCAGAATTAAAATTAGTAGAAATAAGAATAAATGGTATTCTCTTGTGGACTATACGCCTTTCTAAAATATTAAATATTTCGAGGGCACTATATTCATCAACTTTACCATCACAGAGAATAATATCGGGTACCGAAACAGATGATTTTTGAATAGCCGTTTCCAAATCTGTTACTGCAACAAGATTAAATCCCAATTGAAACAATATAGTAGCCAGTTCTTTTTGATGCTTATCAATAGAACTAATAAATAATATTCTTTTTCGATTTATTTCCATACCGCATCATTTTCAAGTTCACTTAGTCTCTCCTAATAGTATTTCTTTGTTAATCACAATACTGAATAGATTAGACTATAAATCAATTTATTATTCAAAATCTGTAGCTGTTTTAAAGCTCCATGTCGGACTATTGGCTACATTATGACCTTCAAACTTAGCAACCACATACCAGTAGTAAGTTGTATTGGCTTCCAAATCACTTACCGTTACTTCATTAGTTATTAAGCTTTCACCAACAATGGTTTGTACAGTTGAATTGGACTCAAACAAGTAGACAGTATAATCCAATTCTTTGCTTTTATTTTCCTGATCAACATTCCAAGTAAATGTAAATGAGCTACGCTGGTCAACAGCCCCATTACCAGGCACAGGCTCGTAGATATAGACTGAGCCCACTTCTCGCTCATCCTTCAGCATAAAAAAGTTAATGGCTGTATTTTCATCTTCATAAACGGCAACACTGACACTATTGGTCAGAAAATCTTTTTTACGGGCAGTAATGGCGATATCCCCATTCGTTATCTTGGATATAACAAATGCACCTTCACTATTGGTAATAGTACTGGTACTGGCCGGGTTAGACACAACCAACACCCCTTCTAAAGGTGTATATGTTTCTCCATCGAGTATGATACCCGAGACCGAACCATATTTTTCAAAATCCAAATGCTCTTTTTCGCAAGTAAAAGCGGTTAGTAAAATAAAAATGATAACTAAGTAATGTATATTTTTCATAGTTGTGATTGTTTATTTGCCAATGTAAAATTTAAGTCCAAATCGAAAGCCCCAGATAAAGTCGTTTGACTCTCCGGCTTTATCTCCATCGTAATAATCGGTGAACAAATGGTTGACATAGCTATTTCCAGTAACAGCTATTTTATTCGTAAAAAGATATTCGATTCCTGCAGTGGTATTGACATAGGGCAGCCACATTTCATTTGATAAGCCCAATTGGTGCATATCGTTATAATAGCTACCTCCTCCTACACTCAGGTAGGGCGAGAACTTGCCTTTCCGGTTAGCCAGGTACACAAAGCTTAAGTCGCCAAAGTACTGTTGCAAGTCCATTAATGGATCAAATTTAATTTGCTCCATACCCACATTGGCCTCCATAAAGAAGGATTTGCTCAAACCAAATCCTACATTGAAACTAGCACCTGGATTAAAATCATAATTAAGGTAATCGCCGCGATAACTTTGAGTGCTTCCTAAAACCGAACTATAAAAGCCTGAGCGGTAGTTCTGCTCAAACTTGGCACCTATATGATCCACTTTAAAGTTGTCAGACTTTTCTTTTTTGTACTTTGCTATTTCATCCGCCTTTATATCTGTAGGATTATTGAGTTGCCAAAGGTCATCAATAATACCTTCCACAATCATCGCATGCACTGCTTTTTCAATGGCTTCTGTAATCGCAATCTCTGTTGGTTCGTTGTATGTATAACCTGTTTCAGCTTCCAGGAGTCGCTTAAATTTCACATAACGAAAAACGCCTAATGATACCTCCTGTGAATAAATGGAGTTGGTAGTATAAATGGTTTTTAATATTTTACCATTACTGGTTGAAACTGCCCTTAAATAGATACTGATACGATCTTCCCGGTATTGAGCTGATGCATCAGACCCAAAATAACGCACACCTGCTCCACCAGTAAATACGTTTGTTTCATAAGATACAATTCCACCTTCGAGCAGTATACCTGCATACAGTAATGGAGGTAGTTTTGCCCCAGAATCTCCATTATACTGCTCGCGACTAGAGCGAATAATCTTACGTTCAGTCAAAAGGTTGCTAATACTTTCTCGTTCAATAGGAACAAACCATCCTGATTCTTCCAGTGCGCGTACCAGAATATTGGTAGCTCCTTGTGTTACTGCTGTTGACCAGCTTGAACCGGTATTACTTGGCTTGTATTGGCCGGTTTGGTCACTGAATTTATATACTGCTGCGACAATAGGGCTTTTGGGCTTAGGTAAATCCAGCAAGTCTTTTTTAATTTCAGTTTCAGGCCCCAGGCTCGCTTTTTGTGAGTCGAGGGGTTGATAAAAAAAAGGACTGCAACCTGCAAGAAGCAGTATAAAACAGCAACTTTTTATTAATTGCTTTATATACATAAATTAAGTTGCTTGGGTTAGAAGTGTGGCACAACCACGTTAGTAGTGGCACCGGTTGTGTTATCTAGTATGGAGATATTCATGCCTCCATCATCATTTCCTATCTCAATCTGAAAATCTCCTAGTAGATACGTTCCTTCTGACAAGGCCTCTTCTCCAAACTGCTTGGCTACTAATTCACGCGATAAGCGACTTAACAATTGCCTGTTCAGGCTTTCTGAAAAATTCTTTATAGGATCCTGATTGTAATAGCCCCCTCTTGTATCGTCTCCATCCGAAGGTGCTTTGTAGGTATCTTGTGCCTGGGCTGAACTCAACATCCATTGATAATTAAAGGTATTGCCACCAAAAGATGGATTTTTAGGTGTGTAAACAAAATCTTGTGCACTACCTATTGTCGTTAGAATAAGACCTATGATGATAAGGCCGTGTTTTAAATGTATCATTGTGTGTTGTATTTAGTTGGTTAAAATATTCCTGTTCCTGATTGATCTTCCCCCATCAATTGCTTTTGCAGTTCTTCATAATTTTTCAGATAAGCGTAGGTTCGTTCTACCGCCTGTTGCGCTAATGCTTTTACCATTTCATTGCGTGGCTGCAGGAAAGATTTAAAAACGAGACTCTCATTGATTTTTATTTCAATTAAAGTGGTCGTAAGTCGATAAGGCTTTTCCTTAATGAAAATTGAATAGTTTTTGGCATTAGCCGGAGGATTCCAATTCTGATAGAAGAAAAAGTAAAAATCTCTTCCACTCTTCGTTTTCGTTTCATCCAATAGCAGCCCGTCTATCTCAATATCAGAAGTACTGTTTACTTTATTAAGTTCGGACTCCTTAATATTCTCAAGTAGTTTCTGAAGACTTTCAGGGGCCTCTTTAATCACTTTATTCTGCCTGTCCACTGTAGAATCCTGCTTCTCTTGAGAAAAAACAGATACTGAAATATATGCCAAAACCAAAATGGCTATAAAGCGAGGCATTGCAGGCGCGTTTTATGTTTTATCAAAAAAAATGAATGAAAGCTCGAACGGTTCATATCTGATAAGCTGTTCAAATAAAAGGTAAAATCCTGCATTAAAGAATGGGCATAACGTAATGTTATACATAGGAATACAATCTGCACTCTCATAGTGTATGATATTTTAGGTTATTCTTGATTAGTAAAATTAGGTAGGGCTTTTACTAAGTTCAATAACCCAAAACGGGTATTTTCACCCAATTTGAAAGTACACTCTAAGTATTTTCTCTAAAACAATTGTGACTTACCAGCAATAAACGAAAGGGCAGCGGTATTTTTTATACCCAGCTTTTTAAGAATATTTTTACGGTGCTTCTGTGCGGTATGTGCACTAATGTGCAAGATCTCACCTACTTCCTTATCCGTTTGCCCTTGCACAATGCATTTTAATATGGATTGTTCACGTTCGGATAAGGTGTCAATCAATTGTTGATAATGCTCCAGTTCATCTATTTCATCATGCGTATTGGTCTGCGAAGATGATGGCTTGAGCTGTATGCCAATGCGAAAGTGTTCACAATCGCTGTACTTTTCGTCTGGTTTGACAATCATAAAATGTATCGCACGATAACCATCCTTGAACTTAATACGTACGATTCCATTTAAAAAGTTAGCATGGCCTTTTTTATCGGCGATTCGTTTCATCAACGATATACGCCTTACGTCAACCGGGTGAATCTTTGACAATAAAAATCGACCAATAGCAGGGTGCTCTATGTTCCTATCACTGATTTGGTTATTATTCAGAAAATTTTCGTCGGCATAGACAATCCTAGCAATATGGGTATTGTATAAAAATGCACCAAGGCGAAGGTTTTCGGGTATTAATCCAAACAAGGCATTTGAACGAAGAAAGGAAATTAGAAGGTGTTGATAATGCTTTTCCTTCTTCGAAGAAACAGGACACTCCTGTTTATCACAATACAGGCTACAATCTACCGCCATAAAACTTCTGTTTAATATACATTCCCCTCTATGTAACTAATTATTTGGCACAAACCTAAAACGCCTCTTTACATAAATATGAATTGAAAATATAACTATTGCAGAAGTATTGCAAACTCAAAAAGCACCTTTAGTCATTCAATAACAAACTTTTAAGTAAGAATTATTCATATTCATCAGGAATAAATTCACATTAGTCAAAGTTCAACATAAAGTAAGACAAGTAAAGCTACTAATACCCTACTAACGTCAGTGAAATAGCACCCATAACATCCCTATACTTTGTTGTAGTTTTATTATTGTAACTTTCTCTTGTTTAAAAAAGATAAAAAGAAATCTGACACTCTAATTGAATGATATTTACACACTGTTCTCACCAAAAAAGCAAAGAAAAAAATCACCAAAAGCATAAAAGCTTTAGAAGCTGCCTTGTGTACCTTTAAAAAAACTGTGTCATACTGCAATGAATTTAATACACTTTAATCATCAAAACATTACAAAGCCGAGTCGCTACAAAACAAGACCAAACTGATGCCAGCAGCAAATATTACTGAGGTGACTTAAACAGACCCAATAAAAAAGCCCCACTAACGTGAGGCTTATTATGTATATGTTGCTTGTATGCTATTTATTAAAATTCATGGCACCGGTTGTACTAATTGCCGTAATAACAATAGGTCCATCGCCCATTTTTAACTTCTTCTTTTTAGATTTACCGTAGGCAATAATGTAAGCATGTTCTGATTGGCAGGCAAAAGTAAATGACTCCTTAGGGTTAAGGAACTTCAGCTTAATTTTACCTTGCGTAGTTTGCAGGTTAGATGATTCTGTCAGGTTAATGCGATTACCAATAATGGAACCTTTTGTTGATACCAAGTTTAGTACGCCTTCAATATTAAATAAGTTAAGCGTACCTGAAACAGACAAAGAACCAACAGTACCTTTGGCATCTGACAGCTTCATGGCGCCCGACTTAGTTTTCAGGTAAATATCGCCATTTACTTCTTTGATTGTTTGTGCTCCATCGGTCGACTCTGTTTTTAAAGCACCTTTGACGTTCTCAACTGTCATGGCACCACTACTTGAATACAGGGAAACTGCTCCTTCAACATCACGAACGATGTGCGAGCCCCCTTTTGTTGACATATTTAATTGACCTTTAATGCTTTCGGCCTTAACAGATGCTGATTTCGATTTAATGGTAAGCTTCGCCCTTATGTTGGATACAGCAATTTTACCAGATTTAGACTGAGCCAAGACATCGTTTGCTACCATATCTTTTAATGTGATATAACCTGATGTCGTTTGGATATTTAGTTTTATTCCTTCAGGAATAGTCAATTTAACAAAGCCTGTATGTGATGTCCATCCAGACTCAGGCTTGGTCACTTCAATTTTCAACACACCTGCCTCCTCAGTGCAAACTATACCGTATCCTTCTAATTCCTTAGCAGCTTTTAGCTCTGCTACTAAATTGATTTCATCGCCTTTATTGACATCAACTTTACAAAATTCGCCAATTACCTTAATACTGCTAACATTCTGAAATGATTTATTTTCACTTGCAACAACAGGCATATCCTGCGCTTGAAGATTAACAGAAATTACCATCAGAAGTAATACTAAAACTTTTCTCATCATCCTTAATTTAGATTATAACGGGTATTATTACGCTTACCTGTTCGAAAGGTTTCTGTTTATAAACTAAAAAAGCCTAACAACTCAAAAGAATTGTTAGGCTTAAAAAAATATTTCGACCAAGTTTAGTCTTCCATGTAACTTTCGATTGGTTCGCAGGCACAAACCAGGTTACGATCACCATAGGCATCATCAACACGTGCTACATCAATCCAGAATTTATTCTCACGAATAAAAGACAAAGGATACGCTGCTTTTTCACGTCCATATGAATGCGTCCACTCATCAGAAACTACTTTATAAGCAGGGTGAGGGGCATTTTTCAATACATTATCCTCTTTATCTGCAGCACCGCTTTCCACCTCTTTTATCTCGGCATAAATCGATTTCATGGCGGCGATAAAGCGGTCTAACTCCTGTAATGACTCACTCTCGGTTGGCTCTACCATTAATGTACCATATACCGGGAATGATAAAGTAGGCGCATGGAAACCATAATCCATCAATCGCTTAGCAATATCAGTTTCTGTAATACCGGAGTCTGCTTTAAAGTGACGACACTCTAAAATCATCTCATGTGCTACCCGACCATTTTTACCGGTGTAAAGAATACCATAATCATCTTTTAACTCAGATGCCATATAATTGGCATTTAATATGGCCATTTTAGTCGATTGCGTTAATCCTTCAGCACCCAACATCTTAATATAACCATAAGTGATAGGCAATACGCTGGCGCTTCCCCATGGAGCAGCTGCTACGGCTGTAATGCCTTTACGGCCATTATCAATAACCGGGTGAGCTGGTAAGAATTCAACCAAATGCTTGGCAACACCAATAGGACCAACTCCTGGACCACCGCCTCCGTGAGGAATGGCAAATGTTTTATGCAGATTCAAGTGACACACATCGGCACCAATATGACCCGGGCTGGTTAAACCAACCTGTGCATTCATATTTGCACCATCCATATAAACCTGACCACCATTATCATGAATAATCTGACAAACCTCAATGATTGACTCTTCAAATACACCATGTGTTGATGGGTAAGTCACCATCAGGTTCGATAGATTTTCTTTATGTTCTTCAGCTTTCGCTTTTAAGTCGGCCACATCAATGTTACCACTATCATCGCATTTAACAACCACCACTTTCATACCAGCCATAACCGCTGATGCCGGGTTGGTTCCATGAGCCGATGCCGGTATAATCGAGATATTACGATGTCCTTCACCACGACTCTCGTGATATGCCTGAATCACCATCAAACCTGCATATTCACCTGCCGCACCTGAGTTAGGCTGTAAGCTCACATCGGCAAAACCTGTGATTTCAGATAAGTCACCACGTAACTCATCCATCATCATATGGTAACCTAATGCCTGATTAGTTGGAATAAATGGGTGCAAACCATTAAACTCAATCCAGCTAAGCGGGAACATCTCAGTAGAAGCATTTAGCTTCATGGTACATGAGCCTAATGAAATCATTGAATGTGTCAATGAAATATCGCGACGTTCCAGTTTCTTAATGTAACGTACCATTTCTGCTTCAGAACGATACTTCGCAAATACATCCTGAGTTAAGAATGGACTCGTACGTGCCAACTCAGGCTTAACGGCCAACTCTTCGCTGAAATCGCCAATTACAGGCACTTCTTTACCTGCTGCTTTAGCAAACACTTCAACAATCCAGTTTAAGTCAAACAGGTTAGTTGTTTCATCAATACTGATACCAACATCTCCGTTTTCGAAATAGCGGAAGTTCATTTCCAAATCAAGACTGAAATTCTCGATATCTTCCACTTTTACCCCTTCTGGCAACTGAAAACGAATGGTATCGAAGTAGTCTGCATTTAACTGCTTATATCCTAAGTTCTCAACTTCTCTGGTAATCTGATAAGCAACAGAATGAATACGTTCAGCAATACGCTTAATACCTTCTTCGCCATGGTAAACAGCATAGAAACCAGCCATGGTTGCTAATAAGGCCTGGGCAGTACAAATATTTGATGTGGCACGTTCACGCTTAATATGCTGCTCACGCGTCTGTAAAGCCATACGTAAAGCACGTTTACCATTTACATCTTTCGTTACACCAATAATACGACCAGGAAGTTGACGTTTTAATGATTCTTTAGTTGCAAAGAAAGCTGCATGTGGTCCACCATATCCCATTGGAATACCAAAGCGCTGTGTTGTACCAAATACGATGTCGGCTCCCCATTCTCCCGGAGGCGTCAATAATGCCAAACTCATTAAGTCTGCAGCCACTGCAATACGGCAGTCATTGGCATGCACTTTTTCAGTAAGCGCCTTGTAACACTCAACTGTTCCATTTGAGTTTGGATACTGAACCATCACACCAAATACCAATTCGTTGCATTCGAATGAATGGATATCACCAAACTGCAGTTCGATGCCCATTGGTTTAGCACGTGTAATAAGTACCTCCTTGGTTTGAGGCCACATATTTTCATCGGCAAATAGAATATTGACACCTGCTTTGGCCTGCTTGCGACTACGCGAGTTGTACAACATGATCATGGCTTCGGCTGCTGCAGTGGCTTCATCTAATAATGAAGCATTGGCCAATTCCATTCCTGTCATTTCTGTCACAACCGTCTGGAAATTTAATAAAGCTTCTAAACGACCTTGCGAAATCTCAGCCTGATAAGGTGTATAAGAGGTATACCAAACCGGATTTTCAAGCACATTACGTGTAATTACAGCCGGGGTAATCACATCGTAATAGCCCATTCCGATATAGGTGTTATAAACCTTATTTTGTTGGGCAATGTCATGTATCTTTCTAAAATATTGACGCTCAGTTAAACCTTTACTTATATTTAAAGGCTTTTCGAGGCGAATAGATGAAGGTACAGTTTGGTCAATCAGCTCTTCAAGGCTTGATGCACCAATTTTAGTTAGCATAGTGTCAATCTCATGATCCCTTGGACCAATGTGACGAGAGACAAACTTATCGGTTCCCATATGCTTATGAAATTTATGTTATCGATTATTTTTTGTGTTCTTTACGACTTCAAATTGATAAATAAAATCTTAAAAAGACAATGATATTTGCTTGGTTATTAGAAAATAATTATCAATTAACAATGTTGCCCTAATTAATTTCATCACTTAAGCTATCCGCCCAAACCGGACTTACTTTTTGTTCTTGAACACAAAAACTAAGGAAAAAAGATCAAGGCTACACCCTCTTCACTCAAAAAACTACATTTGATTGACTGAAATTGATTAAACTCGCCTTTTTACGTACCTCCAAAAGACTCAAACAGAAATCAATTTTAAGCGTCAATTCAAACTTGTTTTTTGGTTAATTGGCTGAGGCCGGGTCTCAACAAACAGTTCGGAGCATTGAGTAAAATCATTTAGGACTCTATTGTTCTAATAACAAAAACTCCTTCACATTGTGAAAGAGTTTTATACCTAACTTAAAAAAGGATTATTTGTTCGTTCATGACCAATAGTAGATGCAGGACCATGACCTGGATAAATGCTTACCTCATCATCCAGCACCAAAAGTTTTTCTTTAATATTTGAAACCAAAGTATCAAAATCACCACCTGGCAAATCGGCTCGACCAATACTTTCGCGAAATAATACATCACCCACAATCGCTATTTTATCTTCCTTACTGTAGAACACAACACCACCAGGTGAGTGCCCCGGCACATGAATGACTTCTAAAGTTGAACTTCCAAAGCTAATCGTATCGCCTTCGTTAAGGTAATTACCAATGGCAGGAGGGTTCGAATCTACTTGCATTCCAAAGTTAGCTGCATACTCAACTGTTTGCTCTCCCCAAAACTCATCATCTTTATGAGCTTCTAGCTTAAGATTATACTTATCGGCAATAAATTTACTACCAAAAACATGGTCGAGGTGCATATGTGTTTGCAATAAACGCACTGGTTTATACCCTTTGTCTTCTATAAATTGAGCAACAGACTCTCGCTCCTCAGGAGATAGGCAGCCCGGATCGACAATAACACATTCTTTCGTTTCGTCTGACAAGATGTATGTATTTTCTTGCCATGGGTTTATTGGAATTATGTCAATTTTCATGGGTATATAGTTTAAGATCTAAAATGATAATGTTTGATTTATGAATTTATCCCCCCTCTCCCTTTGGGTATCTCCCCAAGGGGAGAATTTAATAAGCATTAATAATCTTCCCTTAGGGGAAGTACCTTGAAGGCGATGGGGGAAACTTTATTCGTTATACAACATTTTTTATCAGCTATTAGCCA
Source organism: Carboxylicivirga marina (assembly GCF_016612505.1). Classification (GTDB taxonomy): domain Bacteria; phylum Bacteroidota; class Bacteroidia; order Bacteroidales; family Marinilabiliaceae; genus Carboxylicivirga; species Carboxylicivirga marina. The sequence goes on along the minus strand of NZ_JAENRR010000010.1, from coordinate 66,627 downwards.
TTAGCTTGTTTCAATATTATTTATTAACAACGCCATTAAGCATTGGTACAAAAGCACATGCTTCAATTTCTTCCTGCTCAAACTCATCCTCGTTAATTCTAACGATACGCATTAGCACTTGTTCCTGATCACCTAATGGTATTATCATGATACCACCCACTTTTAGCTGCGTTAACAGAGCACGAGGGATGACAGGAGCTCCGGCCGTAATAATTATTTTATCAAAGGGCGCTTGAGCCGGGAGCCCCTCATAGCCGTCGCCTAAAAAGAAACGGCCTTGATACCCCAGTTCTCTCAACAAACGAGTAGAACGCTGATAAAGTTCAGATTGGCGTTCGATGGAAAAAAGTTTGACACCCATTTCAATTAATACGGCTGCCTGATAACCTGAACCGGTGCCGACTTCTAATACTTTTTCACCAGGTTTTACCTCGAGTAATTGAGATTGCAATGCCACTGTATAGGGTTGCGAAATGGTTTGACCTGCTCCTATTGGAAAAGCTTTGTCCTGATAGGCGAATTTTATAAAACTACTTTCAAGAAACAAATGACGCGGCACATTACCAATAGCTGTTAGAACAGATTTGTCCACAATCTTTTTCTGCACTAATTCCTGCACCAATCGGCTTCTTAATCCCTTATGTCTGTATGAATCTATCTGCTGCATGGCGCAAAAATAATGTTTTATTCTAATTTTTTAGTGCATAGTAAAAGTATGTATCGGCATATTCACATGGAGCTTATTAACCCGAGTTCGATTTAAATTTTAAAACTCAGATTGAAATAAAAAGCTGATTTACAAGGAATAATTCATAAGGCATAGTGAACTATGGCGATGAAATTTGACGATGTAAATCTGTTTTTTATTCAAAGCAATCATATTTCACTTACAAACAGCAGTCTTCTTCATGTAATGGTCTCAAAATAGCCCGCTATTCTTTCGCCAATATACATTTGAACCTTACTATTTGTAAGCGTTCTGAGTTCAAAATTTTACGTCGAACTCGGGTTATTAAGATTTTTTTACATTTTTTCTGCCTAATAATGAAACAACTAGACATTAACTGAGGTAAAATATTTCAGATGCATGTAATAATTTAAAACCAATATCGTTTTTGATTGTACAGATGTATTTTGGGAAATGTTGAAAGAAAGGGAAACACTGATGCAAATAGCACCTGGCTATACATACGTTTTTGAACATGAATTAGAGCGCGCTATTAAAGAGCATAAAAGCACGCATATCATTTCAGTGCCCGTATGGTCCAGAACAAAATCAGCTATAAAAAGAACAAGTGACATATTAATATCACTTACAGGAATCGTGTGCATCACGCCATTAATACCACTAATTTATTGGAAAATTAAAACGGAATCAGATGGCCCTGCTATATATAAGCAAGAGCGCATTGGCATAAATGGTAAGCCATTTCAAATTCTAAAATTCAGAACCATGTATGTGGATGCTGAGAAGAATGGCCCCGCATTATCCTCATCAGATGATGTAAGAGTTACTCCATTTGGTCGCTTCTTACGCAAATGGCGTATTGACGAGTTTCCTCAGTTTCTAAACGTTATTAAAGGTGAAATGGCCGTTATTGGGCCACGCCCTGAGCGACAGTTCTACATTGAGCAACTGATTAAGGAAGAGCCGGCATTCATTGAGCTACTTAAGGTAAAACCTGGCATCTCTTCGTTAGGGCAAGTCTTGTTTGGCTATGCTGAGAATAAAACAGAGATGCTTCAACGCCTTAAACTAGAATTGTTTTACATGCGAAAATACTCTTTGCGCCTTGATTTCAGGATATTCTTATACACCCTAAAAACCTTATTAAAAGCCGAAGGGAAGTAAACAAACGAGAGATGAGCGATTAGAGGTGTTAAATTTCATATCGACATGACCCAATAATTATTCAATGAACAGTTGCTCCACATACCTAAAAAAAGGCCTTAAGATTTTAAAATCCTAAGGCCCCTGTTTGTTATCGTTTAAGTAATTTCTTTATCAAGACTTCATTATCGACTTCTAATCGAATGATGTAATGCCCCGATGGCAAATCACTCCAATTAAAAGTTAATCGTTGTTGATTAAGCTGTCCGCTTTTCACTCTTGCTCCTGTTACATTATATAGCTCATATCTGTGTCCTTGTCCGTCAAAAGAAATGGACACCTCTGAACTAAATGGATTGGGAGATACAACAAGTTGCTTTTCAATTAAGTCATCCTTTGAAGAAGTATGCGTATCAAAACCACTTAATTTCTTTTGGCTGTATATCACATATTCGCCCGGTTGCAACATAACCTCCATTTGTGTATCATTGACTTGCAGACTGTCTTTAACGAAAATATTGTACCACTTACCTTTAGTACTAAAGTTAGGTGTTATTGAGGCAGCCTCAACGCCAAAGTTACCTATAATGCGCACATCACTGCCACTCATATTTAACTCAATACGTTTGGTGGCATTAGCAACATTCAGGGTGAAATCATCAGTGGCAAAAACTGGTTCATTTGTTTTTAACTCATTTAGCCATTGATAAACGGAGAATAAACGCATTCGATCTTCATCATCCACATACTCCCACTTGGCAGGTTTTGGTGATAAGCGACAATCATCACTCACACTTCCATCGGTGCAACGATTAATACTTAAGTCAAAGCCTAACTCACCAAATTGCCATATCATTTTAGGACCCGGAACAGGAATGAAAAATGCTGCTGCTGCTTCACATCTGCGTAATGCCGTTTTTAAATCCCGAACAAAATAGTCACCTTCCGAATTGCCATACTGAAGGTTTTTATACATCAGGCGCTCCTCATCATGACTCTCCATATAATTAATGATGCCAGGTACGTCCCAACCACGTTCTTCATACGATACCCACCTAAGATTCGAAGGATATCCCATGGTTGCTTCATTATAGTCATGATTGGCATTACCCCAGAATAAAATACCATTACCATGATTGGACAACTCCTTTTCTTCACTGTTTTCAGATAAATGCTCAAAAATGACCAAAGCATCATCTTTTCTGTACCAAATTGCACTGGCCATCCTTTTCAAAATAGCAATACGGTCAGCATCATATTTACTTGCCCAATCCCCAACCGGATATGGCGTATTGGTAAAACCTTTTGTGAAATCGAATCGGAAACCATCGATTTTATATTCACTCATCCAATAAGAACAAATACTGTCAATCAGTTCTTGTGTATGAATACTTTCATGATTAAAGTCGTACCCCCATTGAGCAGCCGGCTCTGCCATATTATGGTCTGTATTATACCATGGATTGTTTAATGGCTTACCATCTTCACCCAGATACATTCGCGCAAATGGCGATTGCCCATACGAATGATTCAATACCATGTCCATAATCACTGCAATACCTTCCTTGTGGCACTCATCAATAAATATTTTGTAATCCTCAACCGTTCCATAAGCCTTATCGGTGGCAAAATAAAATGATGGATTATAGCCCCAGCTATCGTTACCTTCAAACTCATTAAAAGGCATCAGTTCAATGGCATTTACTCCAAGTCGTTTCAGATAAGACAAGGTATCGGTGATGGTTTTAATATCCTGATTATCGGTAAAATCACGAATCAGGACTTCATAAACAATAAGTTTATCTGGTTCTGGAGCTACAAAGCCAGGTACTTCCCAGTTAAAGGTTTGATCGGCCGTTGTGAACACGCTCACAATCTCATCTTGCCCGTCAGGATAATCTTTTAAATTCGGATATATGCTTTCAGGTATGTATTTGTCGTTCCAGGGATCAAGCACCTTAGTAGCATATGGATCAGCGACTTTAACATCGCCATCAATCCAAAACTGGTAAGCATATTCTTCATTGGCATCCAGATTATCAATGCTTAACCAGAAAAAATCTTCATCCTTCTTCATCATGGCAGCATTTGATGGTGCCCAATCATTAAAATCACCAACTAAATAAACATACTCTTTGTTTGGCGCAAAAAGAACTACGGTTGCAGTAGATTCGTCAATAACATTCACACCTCGGCGTAATCCGTCGGGCATTGGCTCAGTCACCACATCTCCTTTTACAAAAAAAGTACTGAAAACATTTACCACATCTGAACCACCAGTAGCAATAGCTTCTATGACATATTCATCGAGCTGCACATTGGTAATATCATAAGTAAAAGTGCTAATTGCATCATTTACTACTGGATCCCCATTAATTTTAACCTCAAGCTTATCATTCAGTAATGCATCAACCTGCAGCTGTACTGTTGAACCTCTCTCATGTATACTATTGTTGATTGGTTTTACAATGCTAACTGACAGTTCTTCTGCTGATACATCTACAAAAATATCTTTATTACCTGTATCCTTTCCTTCTTTAGAATTATCGTGACTTCGAAAAACGAAGGCCATTTGTTCAATTACTTCACCCGCAGCTACACCATAATAATCACGTATATTGGGTGTAATTTCTAAAGTATATGTGTTTGTAGCCGTGCGAGTCATCTTGTATTTGGCATCATTATCACCCCAAGTTGGTGCATATTTCCAATCACTACCTCCGGAGCTTTTATCGGTAATAACGCCCGTATGAGCATATACATCCCCGGTGTAATCCTTCAAGCCCTCATTACCTTTATCTGCATAAAAGGTAATTGTCACACGATTGGATTCAATAGGTATAGCGGGATCGGAGGTCACTACCTGAGCATTAGCTGCCCCAAACACAAAAAAGGTGACCAATACACACCTTATCCTCTTTAAAAACTTTATGTAGTTATTGCTCATAGGTATTAATTTAAAAAAAGCCGCCACAAGGGGCGGCTTTTTTATCATCTATACTAATTTATGTTACTCGACAGTGGCGTTATATTGCGCTGTAGATTCAAGGAATAAGCTAACTGTTTTATCTCCTGCTCCTGGAGTATCAAAATTACCTCCGCCCGGAGTTAATTTAGTTAAATCTTTGTCATTATTTCCAAGATTGTAATCCCATGAATTATTGAATCGGAATTTCCATTCACCTGTAGCATTAAAACCAACTGTACCTGTAAACTTCTTATTCGTCTCATCATAGGTTAATTCAACTCCCTGGTTAGTACCGGCTCCATCATCTGGCCATCCCGGATTTGCACCATCTCCAACGATTGCTACGCTTGTTATTTTTACGAGTTCAATTGTTAATAAGTTGATGTCAAATTTAACGATATATTGGCCTGCACCATCATAACCTGGTTGATTAAGCATCACAATATTACCGCCACCAGCAGCCAATTCTCCAGCATTAGCGCCAGCTCCATATCCATCCCATGAACCAGGGTTTGTTAATATTTTCACTTCTGAATCATCTGCAAGAGTAAGGAAACCTAGATACTTCCCTTCATCAGCATTGCTAATTCCAATGTAATGCGGTGCAGCATTATCCCAACCGTTGTTTGTCCCTACAAAATATAATTCATTAGGAAACTTCACATACTCTTTGATAGTCACTGCTTTTGCATCTCCAGTTGCTGCATCAATAACAAGAGTAATTAAATATTCTCCTTTTTCTGTTACAGTTATATTCCCTCCATTGTCAGCAACTTTATCAGAACTATTATCTGTATCCACAGCTCCAAATCCAACATCAAAACTCATGCCGTTCACCGGAGAGGCTTCTCCATTTTGTGTTCTAAGCTTAAAGCCTTCATTAGCCTCAAGAATAATACCAGTCCATGTCCATGTATAAGTTGAACCATCTGCTGAAGGTTTACCTTCGTTATCAGGAAGGAGTACATTTCCCCAACCCCATCCACTTGGGTCTGCAATCGCATCCGGATGGTCGCCACTAACTCCAGAACCAACTGCATCAAGCACAACATCAGTCCAGTTCGTAAATTCACCAGCAGAATTTTGTACAATAGTAAATTTACTGTTTGTAACATCCAAAGTAATAGTATAATTACCTCCAGAACATTTAACATTATCACCACCATCCTTAAGAACAATGTTTTCACCATTATCAATGATTATACTTCCTCCTTCTAATCCTAAATTATATTTCCAGGGATCACCACCATCGTCTTTCTTAGGTGCACGAAATTTGAAATCTCCAGGAACCATATCCAGTGTAATATGATACACATCATTAGCCTTATCATATGACATATATTGATCGTTAGCAGTATCCCAACCACCAACAGCACTACCAATAACACTCCATGGTTCAGCATCGAAATAAGTCGTAACATTCATTGTAATTGGCTCTGATGCAAGGTGATTACCTGCAACAACACGCAATTGAATATTGTGAGCTTCACCACCCTCATATCCAAGATTTAATAATGACTTATTGAAAGTTCCAACTTTTAAGTCGATTGGGGAATTAACACCAGTTGCAACCACTCTGCTAAATTCAAAACTACCATCAGCATCATCAACCTCAACTGTGTACTCAGTCACTACATCTAGTTTAAAATCAGCTTCTGAAAATACGATTGATGTTAATTGGTTTTCTTCATCTATTTTTTGAAGAACGTAGGTTTCTCCTGAAGCAGGTGCTTCAAGAACCGGACTTACTGCATCTCCCGGAACTTTAGGATCCATATCATCTTCACATGATGTTAAGAATCCACCAGTTAATATTAATGCTAAGAATATATTTAAATATTTCATTGTAACTTCAGTTTTAGTTGTAACCCTCATTCTGTTTTAAATTCGTATTGGCGCCTACATCTGCTGCAGGTAATGGAAATAAGTTTCTGAAACTTTCAGTCGTTTTACCATCTGCAACGCCACCTTTCCATGGCCATAAATAGGTACCGTCGGTAAACTGTCCAAATCTAATTAAGTCAGTTCTTCGGTGACCTTCCCAATATAGTTCACGGGCTCTTTCGTCCAAAATAAAGCTTTCTGTCATTTCAGCGTCAGTTAAATCCCCGGAATTATCGCCATAAGCTCTTAATCGAAGGTCATTAATATAACCCAAAGCAATAACACGATCAGCACCACCTCTTACAGCACATTCTGCATAAATAAGATGAGCTTCTGCTAATCGAATCATCGGAAAATCAGTATCCATAAAATCTCCATTTGAACCAGCCATTCCATCAGACGTAAGGTTTTTCCACTTCGAAATGGCATATCCATCCTGGAATCGTGTACGATCAACGATATCAAGGCTCTGATTAGTTGTAAAGAACATAGCTCTTGAATCAGTGTCACCAGAAATATCCGCAAATTTATCTACAAAAGCCGATGTAGTTCTATTACCACCCCATCCCTGGTTAGTCCCAAATTGATCTTTTGGCATATCTCCACCGATACCAGCGGCAATTAAATAGGTCATTCCTCCCCAGGTCTGAGTTCTCTGTCCATCGAAAGTTATTGGAAAAATTACTTCCTGAGCTGCACCTGATACATCATTATCTGCCATGAATAGGTGTGCATATTCTGGTGATAAATTATATCCACCTTCATCAATTGTTCTCTTAGCATAAGTGGCAGCATCTGCATAACGAGCTGTTCCTGCATAGACTTCAGCATTAAGATATAAGCGAGCCAAAAGCATCCATGCAGCAGCTTTATCTACACGACCATATTCATTAGCCTGTGGTTCTTTTAAATCATTAACTGATTCTAAAAGTTCTGTTTCTACAAAATTAAATAGATCAGCACGCATAATCTGCTGAGGGAAAGTTCCTCCAACTACATGTTCATCTGTTACAAAAGGGACATTTCCATACATATCTAATGCATGTAAGTAACTTAATGCCCTTAAGAGTCTGGCCTCAGCTCTATATTCAGCTACTTCAGCTTTAATGTCACTTTGTCCACGTGAATCTAGCTTTGCATCAGTTGCTTCACGTAAAAATTCATTTACTAAAGTTATCTGATAAAAAATACGATTGTACATCGCTGTTATAAATGGGTTTGATGATGTCCAGTTTTGATCATGGTAATCACTCAAACCTGCATCACCCCATGCACACTCAGCTTCATCGGTAGAAAGTTCTTGCGCTTTAAAATATTGACGCAGATATGTTGAGAAACCTTCATCAATACCTGAAATATCAGGTTTACCAGCAGGTCCTTGCTGTCCGCTAACGGCCAAACCTGCATAACACTTAGCTAAAACCTGCTTATAAGCACCTTTATCAGCATAAATAATATCTGGTGTTGATTCATTCGGGTCTATTGGAAGAGTATCTAGATCTCCTGTACAAGACACCATTCCAAATGTTGCAATAAGAAATGCAAGTATATTAAATTTGATATATCTTTTCATGTCCATCAATTATTAAAAGTTGAAATTAGCACCAATCATAAACGTACGCGGACGTGGGTAAAGATCATTATCAATACCCCCTGATACTTCAGGATCTAATCCATCATAGTCAGTTATCACAAATACATTTTGAGCAGTAAACGATACACGCAATGTCGTATTATCTTTAACCAATCCTTTAAATGTATATCCTAATGAAATATTATCCATCCTGAAGAATGATGCATTCTTGACATGATAATCTGAATAATATTGTGCTTCTGTAAATTGACTGAAACTTAATTCAGTATTTGAATTGTTCAAAAATCCAGGATTGACGAATAAGTTATTGTAGCGTGCTCGCTCAGAGTTTACGTTATTGTATACATAGTTGCCTAAATTAAGACGACCTGCGAAGCTAAAATCCCAATCTTTATACTCTAAACGAGAATTAATACCCATAAACATCTTGGCGGCAGGATCTTTATAATAGTACCGATCATTAATATCAATTACACCATCATCATTTCTATCAACATATAATCCTTCAATTGGCTTTCCATTATCATCATACACTTGTTCGTAAACAAAGAATGAAGATACAGGTTGACCAACAGCATGGCGCTGAATCGTATTACCTACACCACCAGCAATTCCTCCGGTTTCAACGCCTTTGTAATTTGGATCTTCATTATTATTTAACTTGGTAATCTCATTTTTGTTCGTTGTCAAGTTAAATCCAATATCCCACATAAAGTCTGCCCTTGAAATTGGTTTAACATTAACTGCAAATTCGAAACCTGTATTTTCTAGAGATCCTACATTTGTAAAAATACCGTTAGTAAGGTTGGTTCCGGCAGGAACCGGAATAAAGTTTAATAAGTCTTTTGTTTCTCTATGGTAAAAATCCATTGTACCATAAATACGACCATTTAAGTAACCATAGTCAAGACCAATATTGTAAGTCGTTGTCTCTTCCCATTTAATTTCAGCATCATATCCTTCTGGACGTAGTGTGGTATAATATTGGTTTCCGAACAGGTACTGCGAACGCTCGTCTCCAATTGTATAACGTGGCATATATGGGTAATTCGAACCAATATCTTGCTGACCAGTTATACCATATCCAAGACGTAGTTTTAAATCGCTTAATGAATTTACATCTTGTAAAAAGCTCTCTTCCTTTATTTTCCATGCAAAAGCCAAAGATGGGAATAAGCCCCAACGTTGATCTTCATGAAAACGCGAAGAACCATCCTGACGCACAGTCGCGGTAAATAAATATTTATTTTGGAATGTATAATTCAAACGTCCAAAAAGTGACACTAAATAATACTCTGATGCATATCGTCCATCTTTCGTTTTATCTTTTGTGATATTCTCAGTTCCATCTTCAAAAAAGTTCATTTCATGAGTATAACCCTCCGTATGAAAATGCTGCCAAGAATATCCTCCCATAGCTTTTATATCATGGTCACCAATTGTTCTGGCATACTCTAAATAAAAATCTAACAATTTGTTCGTCTTCTCTTCGTTGTAATCCCTATAGAAACCACTAACTGGTAAATCATTAAACGTAGTCTGGGTCCATGCTGCAGTATTATCAGTATTCACTTCCCCATTAGTGTCTGCATAGTCTATACCAACATTCAAATTAGCTCTTAACTCAGGAAGGAAATGAAATTTATAATCAAATTGTGCATTACCAATAAAACGATTAACTGTATTCTCATCAGATTGCTGTTCTAATTGCCCAATTGGGTTTGACGGAGCCAATGTCATACGAGTTCCATCATTTGCTAACCAGGTATAATAACCACCAAACTGCTCATAAGCAGCCTCATCAACTCGAACTGGTTTTGTTGGATCAAAATAGACAGCTGTACCTATGGCTCCTTTATTAGCAAACGTATTGTCAAGAAGCATACCTTTTGCATTTAAATTTACTTTTAAATGCTTATTGAAGAATGAAGGGTTAAAACCAACAGAACCTGTGAAACGTTGCATGTTATCGCCTTCTAAAATACCATTTTGATCTGTAAAACCGACTGATGCTCTAATAGGGAAGCTTCCGGCAGTACCTGTAAAACCAACATTGTGGTCTTGGCTTACAGCTGTCGTATAAATAAGATCTTGCCAATCTGTATTGTAGATTTCTCCATTATATCCAAGAGCATTGGCGGCATCACTGTTCTCTCCATAATAAGAGCGAATTAAACTTGCATATTGGTCTGCTCCGTATACATCAATGCTATTAGCCTTTGTAGAAACAGACATATTTCCTGCATATGAGATACTTAATGGAGCACCTTCACGTCCTGTTTTGGTAGTGATAATGATAACGCCATTTGACGCACGAGAACCGTAAATAGCTGTTGCAGAAGCATCCTTTAAAACTGTAAATGTTTCAATATCATTTGGATTAACTGTCGTCAGTGGATTTCTCATACCTGCAATACTATTATCAACAGGGACTCCATCAATTACGATTAAAGGATCATTACTTGCAGAAAGAGACGATCCACCTCGTATACGAATTGTTGCTCCTGCGCCAGGCTCACCACCGGCACTTGTAATTTGAACACCAGGTGTGCGACCTACGAGTAATTCCTGTGGAGATGTAATTGCTCCTTTATTGAAGTCTTTTGTTGAAATTGCAGTTACAGAGCCTGTAGCATCTTCTTTTTTAACTGTACCGTAACCGATAACCACAACTTCTTCCATTCCAATCACATCTTCTTCCAATGCGATATTAATAGTTGTATTAGCAGCTACAATCTCTTGTGATTTATAACCGATAAATGAGAAAACTAATGTTTGCCCACTTTCTACATTTAAAGAATAATTTCCGTCAGGTGTAGTAATTGTACCTGTGGTGGTACCTTTTACTGCAACTGTTACGCCAGGTAATGGCATACCATCAACTGAGTCAGTTACTGTACCTGACACTGTTATTTGTTGCGCATTAATAGCTGAAAAGCTAAAAAGGGCAACAATAATAAACAGTAACTTAAAAAGATTTGACTGTCTTTTCATAAAAACTAGATTTTCATGTGTTGATAAAACATTTTTATTTATCATCTGAAACAAATTACAAATAGCAAAACTTGCAATTGCATTTCATTAATTAAACATCCGTTATCCGTTTTAAAGGATTTTTTAATTGTGGATTAATTGAGAAGTGACTCTGTTAATACCTTTAAAACTATGCTTAATTCACCACTAAGAATGCTACAAACATATGCAAATTATCATGAAGTATAAACATTTATTAACACTCAAATACATTCTTTTGCAGAAAAATTACCGCAAACGTTTGCGGTGTCGTTTGCGGTGTCGTTTGCAATAAAAACACCTGTTATAAAACATGTTTTAAAATTTTACACTTTTTGTTGTTTTTTAATTTTCACCTTCAGTTAATGTGATTTTATTATCTTTAGTTTTTATCAGCAAAGAATGAATCCATAATTGAAGTATGAAGTCACAACCTATCACAATAAAAGATATAGCCAGAATACTTGGCATTTCCCCATCAACTGTTTCTCGTGCCCTAAAAGATCACCCTGATATCAGCCCTAAAACCAAACAGTTAGTCCAAACATTTGCCGAGAAAGTTAATTACAGGCCCAATGCCTTAGCATTAAGTTTGCGAAGCAGTAAAACCAATACGATAGGCATAGTCATACCAGAAATTGTACACCATTTTTTCTCATCAGTAATTAGTGGTATTGAAGATGTCGCTTACGGCCGTGGCTACAATGCTATCATATGCCAAACCAACGAAAACTACCAGCGCGAAGTCATTGACCTGCAAGCATTAGTTGACAACAGAGTAGATGGCATTTTAGTATCAATGAGCAAAAACACCCATGAATTTACACACTTTGAAAACTTGCGTGAGAATGGCGTTCCAGTGGTATTTTTTGACCGGATTTGTGAACAGATTAGCTCTGATCGTGTAATTGCAGATGACTTCGAAGGTGCCCGCATTGCCACAAAGCACCTAATCGGTAAAGGTTGTAAGAAAATAATGCACCTGGCAGCCCCGCAACATTTATTAATAGGAAAAAACCGCAAAGAAGGCTTTACCAGTGCCTTAAAGGAGCATAAACTCGTAAGTGATGATCGCTATATTATTAAATGTGACACGCGCGAAGCTGTGTTTGCCAAGGCTGATGACATTATTCGTTTGGCACCGGAAATAGATGGCATATTTGCGGTTAACGACAGCACTGCTATAGCAGCTATGCAGGTACTACAACGCAATGGTTATTCAATTCCGAAAGACATCGCAGTAGCAGGTTTTGGAGATGGGCCAAATGCCAACATTGCCTATCCACCACTTACTACGGTTGAGCAAAAAGGATACGATATTGGTCAGGCTGCCATGCGCTTATTAATTGGCCATATTGAAGGCACGGTTGAAGATGAAGAATTCGAAACAAAGATATTTACTCCTGAACTGGTTGAACGCACATCGTCGCAATTGGGACATAACGTACGATAACGGCTAACACTTCGTAAAGCCTTAACTGCTAATATATCGCATTTCAATAATTATCAAAATCATAATATCAAGCCATTATCCGCAATAGATAATGGCTTTTTAATGTAAAACGTCTTATCGCTTTAAGCGAGTTACCATGATGATATCAAGCAGTTATTAAACACATAGTAATCTCATATTTAAGTCATACTAAACTCATATTAAATTCGAATTGAATCGAATTTAATATAGCTTTAATGTTAACTTACTAAGTATTAAATGTGTGTTTATACCAACAAAGGTATTAGCCTGGTTACAATCTATTATTTGGCTGTCTCTAATGAACCTCACATTTTTTTCAATGAAGTAGAATAGCATACTATTTAATGCTTAAAGGCTATTCAGGAAGTTTAAGGCTGATTTGAATAGTGTTATTGCAACAATCTGCTTTCAAACTGAAACGCACCGCAAACGTTTGCAGAAATATTACAACAATATTTTCCACTTTTTCTTCTGTGCATTAAAAGTATTTCCGCAAACGTTTGCAATAGGTAAATACAATGATTCCAATCAAGATACAACCAATCACCGCAACGACTTTCGCTGGCCGTTTTGTAATTTTTCCCTTAAGTTTGTTGTGGATTTAATTGAAAAGAGACTTACCTGTTAATACCTTTTATACTGCTTGTAGATTCTTTACAAGAGAATAGGTGTGATTTACCACTATTAAGTTTTGTTACCAGCATAAGCCGGTCTGCTATTCTTGAATAGTTGCCGCTTATTAGGTATTTTACAAAGAAAACATCGTAGTTATGAAACAATTACCAAAGTTATCATTTTGGCAAATTTGGAATTTAAGCTTCGGCTTTTTAGGAGTACAGTTTGGCTTTGCATTGCAAAATGCCAATGCCAGTCGTATTTTAACAAGCCTGGGAGCTGACCCGCATAATTTGTCATTCTTTTGGTTAGTTGCTCCAATAATGGGGCTTATTGTACAACCGGTTGTTGGTGCTGCCAGTGATAAAACCTGGACACGCATCGGGCGTCGTTCTCCTTATATATTAGGAGGAGCTATTGTTTCGATGATTGCCATGTTTTTTATGCCTAATGCGCCTTTAATAATGAAAGCAGGTGGTGCTGGTGTATTGTTTTTTGGTGTGGCTATGCTCGCCCTAATGGATGGTTCTTTTAATGTCACCTTCCAGCCTTTTAGGGCACTGGTTGCAGATATGACACCCGAAGAACAGCGTAACCTTGGCTATTCTGTTCAAAGCTTCTTAATTAATGCAGGAGCTGTTATTGGTTCTGCTTTGCCTTTTATTTTGGCAATGGGTGGAATCGAAAACAACCCGGAAGCAGGTCAAGTAGCACCATCGGTTATTTGGTCGTTTTATATTGGCGGCGCACTACTTTTGCTTAGTGTTTTAGTCACTGTAATTAAAACAAAAGAATACCCACCTAAAGAATTTGAGGCTTATAAAAACATTACACAAGAAGATAAAGAGAAGAAAGAAGGCTTTTTCACTTTATTAATGAATATGCCTAAAACAATGAAACAATTGGCAGTCGTTCAGTTGTTCTCATGGTTTCCATTTTTCTTATTGTGGGTGTATGCCACTACAGCCATTTCGCAGCATTATTATGGTGTAGCTGTTGATTTTAATGCAGAAACAGCTAGCGATGCTGAACGAGCTATTTTTAATAATGCAGGCGACTGGGTTAACTTGTGCTTTGCCATTTATAGTTTAACAGCCGCCTTGTTCTCAATCGTACTACCAAAGCTTATTAGCCTTACCAATAGAAAAACCATTTATGCCTTTTCTTTATTAGCTGGTGGCCTTGGTTTACTGTCCATGTATTTATTCGATGACAAAAACATGCTTGTCGTTTCAATGATAGGTATCGGAATTGCCTGGGCCGGTATTTTGGCCATGCCTTATATGATCTTGTCAGGAGCAATTCCAGCAAAGCGTATAGGAATTTACATGGGACTATTCAACCTTACTGTTGTAATACCTCAGATATTAAGTGGCGTATTTGGTGGCCCAATATTAAAAAACGTATTCAACGGCAATGGTATTTACATAATGGTACTGGCTGGTTCATTAATGCTTATCGGCTCTATAACCGTATTGTTTGTTAATACAAAAACTCAGGAACAGTCTTAATTACTTTTACTTATGGGACAAATTAAAGCTTGCTTATTTGATTTAGATGGAGTTATTGTTGATACTGCCAAGTATCATTATATAGCCTGGAGGGAACTGGCCGCAGAGCTTGGCTTTGAGTTTACCGAAGAAGATAATGAACGTTTGAAAGGTGTTAGCCGCATGACTTCACTAAACATCCTTCTTGAGATTGGAGGCGTGACATTAAGTGATGAAGATAAGCTAAAACTCGCAGAAAAGAAGAATGAAAACTATCGTACATTCATTTTGAAAATGCAACCAGATGAAATACTGGATGGTGCAGAAGCATTCTTAAAAGAGTTAAAGGCCAAAGGAATTAGAATTGCTTTGGGTTCAGCTAGTAAAAATGCCATGACGATCTTAGATCGTTTGCAATTAACACATCTTTTCGAAGCCATTATTGATGGCACTAAAGTATCAGAAGCAAAACCTGATCCTGAGGTATTCTTAAAAGGCGCAGAAGCTTTAAATGTTAAACCGGATGAGTGTGTTGTATTTGAAGATGCCGAAGCGGGCGTTGAAGCTGCCTTGGCAGGTAATATGAAGTGCATAGGCATTGGATCGCCTGATGTACTTGGCAAAGCAAATATGGTTATTGATGGCTTACACCAGATGAGCTTTGAGAAATTAATGGAACTAAACTAGTATTTACGTTTTTGATGAGAAGTGGCTTCTGCCATTAACTGAGAATCTTAAACCAATTACAATGAAGGAGTATTTAAAACACGATGAGTGGTGCATCATAGAAGAGGGCTTCAACCCTGATAACCATCAGTCTTCCGAGAGTATTTTTAGCCTCGGAAACGGTAAGATGGGACAACGAGCCAATTTTGAAGAAACCTATTCCGGACCATCTTTACAAGGCAGCTATGTAGCTGGAATCTATTACCCTGATAAAACACGTGTTGGCTGGTGGAAAAATGGTTATCCAGAGTATTTTGCCAAAGTATTAAACAGTCCAAACTGGATTGGAATTGACGTACAGGTTGATGGTCATTACCTTGACTTATACACCTGTAAAACTGAAAACTTCAAGCGTACCCTTAACATGAAAGAAGGGTATTTGCTTCGTGAGTTCACAGCGACCATGGACGACGGCAAAAAAGTGGAAATTTCAGCCAAGCGCTTTGTAAGCATGGCCGACACCGAAAATGGAGCTATCCGCTATTCGGTAACGCCGCTTAATTTCGATGGCAAGATAGCCTTTACTGCCTACCTGGATGGAGATGTTGAGAATGAAGACTCTAACTATGACGAGAAGTTCTGGAACATCATTGAGATGGAAGCACACAATGGCGAAGCGTATTTAGTAACAGAAACAAAAAAGCTAGGTTTTAGGGCCGCCTTTGGAATGAAAATAGCTGCCAGTATCGGCGATTCTAAGCTTAATATTTCTCCGGAGGTATTAAAAAAGGAAAGTTGGGTAGCTAATCGCATTGAAAGAACAGTAAAAGAAGGCGAATGCTTCACAATTGATAAAATTGCCGGTGTATGTAGTTCGCATAATTACTCAAAAGATGAATTACTTTCGGCGACTAAGAAAGTGACTGCCGCTGGTTTCAATAAAGGGTTTGATGCCTTATTGCTTGAACACATTAAAATGTGGGCCGATAAATGGGTACTAAGCGACATCCGTATTAAAGGTGATGTTGCAGCACAACAAGGTATACGCTTTAACATCTTCCACCTCAATCAGACTTACACGGGCGAAGACGAACGTTTAAATGTAGGACCCAAAGGATTTACCGGCGAAAAATATGGCGGCTCAACATATTGGGATACAGAAGCATATTGCGTTCCTTTCTACATTGCCACGGCACCTTCTGAAGTAACACGTAACCTTCTGGTCTATCGCTATAAGCACTTGGAAAATGCCATTAAAAATGCTGAAAAGCTAGGATTTAAAAACGGTGCTGCTCTTTACCCTATGGTCACCATGAATGGTGAAGAGTGTCACAATGAGTGGGAAATAACATTTGAAGAGATTCACCGTAATGGCGCTATTGCTTTCGCTATTCATAATTATATACGCCATACCAACGACGAGGCTTACCTGGCTGAATATGGATTGGAGGTATTGATGGGCATTTCTCGATTCTGGAGTCAGCGCGTTACCTTCTCCGAAGAACGACAGAAGTACGTGATGCTTGGTGTTACCGGACCAAACGAATACGAAAACAACATCAACAATAACTGGTATACAAATAAAATGGCGGTTTGGTGTTTGAAATACACCATTGAAGCATTGGCTAAAGTAAAAGCCATGAATGAAACTCGTTATAATGAGATAATAGCCAAAACTTCTTTCAACTACCATGAAGAAATACCAAGGTGGGAAGATATTATTGGCAATATGCATTTCCCGTTCAACGAAAAACTGAATGTATTTATGCAACAAGATGGCTTTATGGACAAAGAGCAAATTCTTGTTAAAGACTTAAACCCTGCCGAACGTCCAATTAACCAGTACTGGTCGTGGGATCGTATATTACGCAGCTGTTACATTAAGCAGGCTGATACTTTACAGGGCATCTATGTTTTTGAAGAGGAATATGACCTTGAAACCATCAAGCGAAACTTCGAATTCTACGAGCCTCGTACCGTTCATGAATCATCGCTATCACCTTGTGTACACTCTGTATTAGCGGCAAAAATAGGCGATTACGACAAAGCCTATGAGATGTATTTACGCACATCGCGCCTTGACATTGACGATTACAACCACGAAGCGCACGAAGGTTTGCACATCACAAGTATGGCCGGTACGTGGATGGCAATCGTTGAAGGATTTGGTGGCAAGCGTGTTCATGACGGACAGCTCTTTCTAAACCCTATTATTCCACAACAATGGCAAGAGTATTCGTTCCGTATTTCTTTTATGGGCAATGATTTGGAGGTTGTTGTCAATAATAAAGAGATAAGTATCATCTCTCATGCTCAGAATGATATAACGTTAAATGTATTTGAGCAAGAAGTTAAAGTATCACCGGGTCAATCAACAAGCATTGATGCGAAATAAAAACAACATCTTAATAAACTGAAGAAAGGAGCTTAAGGGCTCCTTTTTTTATGTTGAATAACTTGTATCTGCAAGCAGCCCTCAATTTTCTCCATATTCTGCTTTTACAAATTTGAAGGTTTCTTATCTTCCTCTTTAGGTTTAACGCAATAACCAATCACCAACTTGCATTAGTAGTTTACTTTCTTTATTTTGTAAATAAGCTACTTAGACCTATCTTACAAATTATCGGGATTATGAAAAGTCGTACCATCGTATTGCTTAAACTGTTCGTTTTTACAAGTGTCATTAGCATTGCTAATGAATTAAAAATTACGCCTGAAAATTGGTGGACTCACATGGAAAATAATAACATTGTTATTATTGTTGAAAATACGCCCATTGGTCTTAAAAAAATATCAGTCAACGACTCAAGCCTTCATATCATACAGCATTACCCAGCCGCTAATAAACAATTCCATATTATTGAGGCAGAAGTTTCAAAAAATGCAAGGCCTCAACTTGTTTATTTCACCTTCGAGTTTGAGCATCTTCCTCCAATTAAGAAACCCTTCAGAATTGAAGAACGAAAAGAACGCTTTTCAAAAACAAACCTTAGTGCTGGAGATGTTATTTATCAAGTGATTCCCGATCGTTTTTGTAATGGAAGCAGCGAAAATGATAACATAGAGGTATACTTTGAAAAAAAGGATCGTTTAAATCCCACCGGCATCCATGGAGGTGATATTGATGGCATTATCTCGCAATTAGATTATATATCACAACTTGGCTGTACTACGCTGGAGCTTATGCCAATATTAGAAAGTAATTTAATGATGAATTCCTATAAGCGCCTTGCTCCAACTAATTTTTATACGGTAGATAAACGTCTTGGCGAAATTAACACTTATAAAACACTTATAAATAGCTGCCAGGAGTTAAACCTTAAGTTCATCCAAACTTTTACACTTCATCAACTCGGCAATAAGCATCCTTACTTCCAAAACATGATTGACACCGAGTTTTTCAATAGTATTATTTATGACTTCAACAGCCCTGAACCTCATCCAAATATATTAGCTGATCCATACATTCCGGAGTCTATTAAGAGTCAAATTAGAAAACATTGGAGTCATAGTAATTTCCCAACTCTAAATCAAGAAAATCCATTGGTAAGACAATTACTGATACAGCACTTGATCTGGTGGACAGAAACAACCGGATTACAGTATATTAAAATTGAACAAGCACACAATAATACACCTCTATTTATTGATGAGTTATACAAGGCATTATCAAAAGAATATAACGATTTAACTATTGTTGCTGATAATCATGCAAGCAACTCAAGTGGCAGAGAGCAAACTTTAGATAAAGATATTCCTACAATACGTGTTAATTATCAATATCCGGCCATACTTCAGGATGCTTTCTCACCGTATGAAGATAAAGGAAGCGGCATAAATAAATTGTATCAATACCACTTAAATTTGACTAGTAGTCAAATGAATTCCAACATTATCATGCTGGATAACCATATTCTTAACCGAGCCTACACAAATGCTGATAATGACAACAAGCAATTGCAAATGATGATGGCACACTTGTTTACTTCGCCCGGCATCCCCTCTCTATATTACGGTACAGAATTGAAGATGAATGGCATTAAACGAAAAGGCTTGAGTAACCTGGCTCAGGACTTTACCGGCGGATGGCATGACGATGAGCGAAATGGTTTTACCGGCAGAGGTATGAATGACAGTCAGAAACAATTTCATCGCTTGATTAAGCTTTTACTAAACTGGAGAAAAGACCATTCTGAATTATTATCAGGCGAATTTATTCACTTTTATCCTCAAAATGAGGTGTATGCCTATGCACGCATTATGAATGATGAAGTGCTTATGGTTATAATTAACAACTCAAATAATGAATCATATCACTTAATAGAAGACGAGTACTCATCCGTTATTAAGGGCTTTAATTCATGTACTGAGATAATAAGCAATGCTACCTATCTAAAATTCAAAGACGTTGTGGTGAAACAAAAGTCTATTGCACTACTTTACATGCAACGATAGGTTAGACTACTGAAATCGAACTACATATAATATTAGCTTAACAAGTATTATAAGTTTTTTTAATTCTTTAAATACTGATGAGCCTTTTGGCATATCCAATGAGCCTTTTGGAGCAAAACATCATACCAAAGACGTATAGTTTTGTAATGTGATTAACCATTAAAAATCAAGACAGATGACAAGAAAACTGAAACACCCCTCGACTAAAAAGTATCATGAAGATCAGTTGGTTTTTATTCTTATGTCGTATCGCTTTAGGATCAATAGAATTGAGAAAATTATTGCCAGTCCTATTTTTGAGGCTCCTACACAAATAAGAAAGATTAAAGTTGAACTCGCTGAAATATTAAGGCAACTTAAACAACTTGGTTGGTATGTTCCCAACCTGCATAAACAATAGCATCTCCTTTTTTTTTAATTACTCTACGCTCCCTGTAAGCTCTCGTGGCTAATGGGGAGTTTTGTTTTCAAAGTATAGTTCATCATAATTCCATTGATGACAAAAGCAAGGTTTCTCCTTTATCGTTATTAAACCTTAACAAGTATTAATTTATTCTATATCAACATATTAATTGAAACTTTTCTACTGCATGTTCGTTAGGATTTTGCTAAGCAACCAAATATATGAAGGCAAAGTATAAGTTCTATCCAGATGATAAGCTATTGGCAGAGGCGTTTTATGGCCAATTATCACTTCAAGACTTGCAAAGAATAGTTCAACAGCAAGCTCTTAATCAGAATTTTAACAGTTTAATTCGCACTTATTCTGACATTAGAAGTGCCGAAATAGTTGTTAGCCTTAATAAACTTACGAACTACATCAATGAGCTAAAGTCTATTATGTCGAAAAAGCCATTTAGGTGGGCTATTGTTTCCAACAAACCCAATACCACTGCTTTATCAATGCTTATTAAAAATGATGAATTCTTTGATAAAAAAGTACAAATTTACAGTACACCTGGTTCAGCTCTTCGTTTCTTAGGTGTCAATATCACACCCCAAAACATTCTTAGTGCCGATTTTAATATTATTGAATAAACAATTACGGTTATTTACCGAACCACTTTCACTAATTGACTGCTGAACTTCCGGCTGCCCCTTGTAGTTTATTTCTCCAGAACCAATTATATGGGCATCAAGTGTTTTATTGACAGTTACATTAAACTCTCCACTACCATCAACAGAAGATGTACAAACCTCACTAATAACATTATAAGTATCAACAACCCCACTGCCTTCTATAGTTACATCATACAAGTCAACAGCAGACATTTCGCCGGTTGCCTGAATTTTACCACTACCTTCTAAATTAACAATCAGAGAATTAGCAAGCAATGAATTAAAAGCAATATCACCCGAACCAATAACTTCTAATTTCATTTCATTTTGATTGGCAAATTCATTAATTCTCACATGACCTGAACCAAGCATAACAGCTCCTTCAATTTCAGGAATTATTATATCAACCTGTAAGGCTAAATTTGTGACACAATCGGCCTCAAAATCGATACTCCAAACCTCATCTTTCACTTTGGTCCGTAATAAGTCAATAATATTAGCCTGTCCCGTAACCATTACTTTCTGCGTTTCTCCATATTGGATATTTACCTGCATGTCACCATAGGCCACAATACTGCTAAAATCATCCACCACAATTGTTTCTGTTATATTATCCCCTATTCCCTTGACACAATTTGTATCACAAGCAGAAAACAACACGATGCTAATCAACAGTACACCAAGACTTTCAACAACTCTCATACTTTCTTATTAAAATTTACAGTTTCTCCTACTATCAATTATTCGGCCAAAGATTAGCATTTCAATCGTATTAGAATAATAAATACTGGCAATCGCAAGATTAATTTGCTCAACAAGGGCATTCCGTTATATTTTTGTCATATGCAAAAGGTTAAATTATTGACTAAACATATTTTAAAAATAATGAGTCTTGGGCTAATTATTTCCTTCCAAGTACAGACGACAGAAGGGCAAGAGTTAGCAGACTCCATTAACCTCGTTTTGCAGCATCGGATTGTTGAAAATGATACTATTCCACATGTTAATCTTAAAGAAATACCAATCATTCCACCATATAAATTCAAAAATAAGCGACACAAACGACGCTATGGCAAGTTAGTCCGAAACATTAAAAAAGTTTTACCTTTTGCAAGAAGTGCCGGCGAAAGAATAAACGATATTAATGCACATTTAGCAACGCTTAGTTCTGAAAAAGAAAAGAAAGACTACCTAAACGAAGCTGAAGAAGAGCTCTTTAATGAGTTCGAAAGACCTTTGCGCAAGCTCACTTTTTCGCAAGGTCGATTATTGATAAAGTTGATAAATCGTGAAACTGGTGACACTACATATGAGTTAATAAAACAATATAAAGGAGGTGTTTCAGCTTTTTTTTGGCAAGGCATTGCCCGTTTGTTTGGTTCTAATTTAAAGTCGGAATACCATAAAGATGGTGATGACCAAATGATAGAACACATAATACTATTGATTGACAATGGTATTATTTAATGCTGCTCATAAACCCAATGTAGTTTACAATCTTTACTATCTTTAGCCACAAACTGAATAAGACGTTAATGACCACATCATCATATCCATCTAAATTACTCGAAAGTGCAGTTAATGAATTTGCTAAGTTACCAGGCATTGGAAAAAAAACGGCACTACGCCTAGTGCTACATTTATTAAGACAGGAAAAAGAAATGGCATTTAAGTTCGCTGACACAATACACCATATGCGTCAGGAAATTATGTACTGTAAAAGCTGCCACAATATATCTGATAGCGAAACTTGCCACATTTGTGCTGATGCCAATCGCGATAATACTCTTATTTGCGTTGTTGAAAGCATTCGTGACGTAATGGCCATTGAAAGCACACAGCAATTCACTGGTATTTATCATGTACTTGGCGGTGTTATTTCACCAATGGATGGAATTGGTCCTGATGATTTAACCATTGGACCTTTATTAGAGAAAATAAAATCGGGTGATGTTAAAGAAGTCATTTTCGCACTTAGCACCACTATGGAAGGTGATACAACTAATTTTTATCTGTATAAGAAATTTGAAAAATACAATGTAGCTACCACCACTATAGCCCGAGGAGTTTCTATTGGTGATGAATTAGAATACACAGATGAAGTAACCCTTGGACGCTCCTTAATTAACCGCTTACCATTTGAAAAAACTTTATAATATGACCTCAAAAAAGGCACTCAAACAAATCAAGCTGATATATTTCGTTGTAACATCACTTTTGGCGGTGTTCGCCATACTTTCATTTGCATTCGTATCCTTAAATGGCGCTGTTTATGTTTTGGAAGCAACAGATGAAAACAACCTAAAGTCACTCATTATCATATTAGCATTAACAGGCATACCTGCTTCTTATATGTTTCATTCACGAAAAATAAAACAGATTAACAAGGAGTTGACTACCAATCAAAAATTGATTCAATACCGCATGAGTTTCTTCATCAAGATTGTTACACTTGAGGGGATTTCACTATTAAGCCTTTTGAGTTATTTAATAATTGGCAGTATCAATCAATTATTAATATTTGGCTTGGTTTATATTGTTCTTGCCCTAAACTACCCTAGGAAAAGTAACATATTTGATGAATTAGAAATAACAGAACCTGAACTTTAAGCGATAACAATGATAATAGCAGTTGACTTTGACGGAACAATCGTTGACCATAAATATCCCCGAATTGGTAAGGAAAAAACTTTTGCCTTTGAAACTTTAAAATCGCTTCAGGACAAAGGACATCTACTGATACTTTGGACCATTAGAACAGGAAAAGAATTAGATGAAGCAGTTGAGTATTGTCGTAAAAACGGCATCGTATTTTATGCTGTTAATCGCACTCATCCCGAAGAAGAAACAAGTGATAACATTAGCAGGAAAGTAAATGCCGATGTTTTTATCGATGACCGCAATGTGGGTGGCTTTATGGGCTGGGGTGAAATTTGGCAATGGATTAATAAAGACGCTTCAAGTTCAGAAAAGGACAACTATCACAAACAATACCAGAAGGCCAAAAGGCAAACTTTGTGCGGATTTTTACAAGCTTTGTTTTGCAGGTAAATGAACATCTTACACAATAAAATACTTTAATATCTGTTTTATGTATTAAGTATTAAAAAGACGTTTATTTCAATGCAAATATCATTTATAGTCCCCCCTTCTTTTGATGACAACATGCCAGCCGAACGCTCAGCAGGTTGCACGAGAATGGTTTACCCCATGCCGAATATTTATGAACTGACCATTGCAGCAATATTCGAAAAAGAAAACTACAAGGTTGATTACTTTGATTTTGTAATAAAGAATGCAACTCCAACTGAATTTGAAGATAAAATCAAAACCCTTAGCGCTGATATTTTCTGTTTTTGGAGCGTTAACTTATCTATAGAAACAGATACTGAAGCATTCTCTGTTATAAGAAAATACCACCCGAATGCCTGGATTCTTTTTATGGGCCCGGCAGGAACATATTTTACTGACAAATTACTCTTTGACAAACAAACCATCATTGTTAGAGGCGAGCCTGATTTTAGTGTACTCCAAGTTGTAAAAGCAATAGAAGACAATACACCATTATCAGAGGTTAAAGGTATATCATACTTATCGATTGATAATGAAATCAAAAAAAACCAGACTCAGACATTAATTAAAAATCTGGATGACTTACCTTTTCCTGCAAGACATCATATCGAAAGTGTCACATATAGAAATCCTAAACTAAAGCGCTCTCCTTATACTTCGGTAGTCACATCCCGAAACTGTCCTTTCCAATGTATATATTGCGTACCCAGCTCGTTGACTTTCGCTCGCGAAATAGAGTCTAAGGATAGTAAAGGAAGTAAACCCCCCATTTATTTCAGAACACCTGAAAATGTAGAATCAGAACTAAAACTGTTAGCTGAAAAGGGATACAAAAGCATTGCATTTGTTGATGATAATTTCATCTTTAATACCAATCGACTAAGAGCCATCGTAGATGCTTTAAATAAATATGATTTCCATTGGGGTTGTCAGGCCAGAGCTGACGCCATAGATGAAGAAACAGCTCAGATTTTGGGTAATTCAAAATGCGATTACATCGATCTTGGTGTTGAATCATTTAACGATGAAATATTGAAATTTATTCGAAAAGGATTAAACCGAGAGCAAATATACAATGCGATTAAATTACTTAATAAATACAAGGTTCCGGTCAAACTGAATATTTTAATTGGCACTAGTCCCTTAGAATCTAAAGAAACTATTAAGGAAACTATACGAGAAGCCAAAAAACTAAAGGTAAGCCAGATAATGTTCAATATCGTATCTCCCTTCCCTGGTACTAAGTTTTATTCAATAGCTAAAGAAAACGGTTGGTTAAAGGAAGGCGAATATCGACCAACAGATGTGCAACGACACTCTATTCTTGAATACCCACATATAAGTGCTGAAGAAATGGAAAGAATTTTATTCAAATCGAATTTGCTTTTCTTCTTGCGCTCTTCCATTATTTGGAGGCATATTAAAGAATTTAGATCATTAAAAGACTTAACTAGTGCTTTTAAAGCACTTAAAATCAAATTTTTTGGCTAATGTCATTAAGCATTATCATTCTGACATATAACTCAGAACTCTGTATTCAACCCTGCCTTGAATCAGTTTTGAATGAGTGTTCTTCCATGCAATCAGAAATTATTGTAGTTGATAATAACTCTTCTGATTCTACAAAGGAAATTATTGTCAAAAAATTCCCCACTGTAAAGCTGATCCAAAACTGCACCAACCAAGGAGTTGCTAAGGCTCGTAACATTGGCATTCAATATTCGAGCGGTGAATACATTCTTATTCTTGATGATGATGTTATTGTACAAAACAACTCTATTAAAATGCTTCTTAACTTCATTAAAAATAATGAAAACACAGGTGTGGTGGGGCCTCAATTGGAAAACCCCGATGGTTCCATACAATATAATGGATTAGAAGTTCCTACATTTAAAAACAAACTCAAAAGGGTTTTAAACAAATTACTCCAACTACATCGCCCTAACAAATATGAAAAACAAATACTTACTAAAGAAGCATATCAACCAGGCTATTTAATTGGAGCAGTTCAACTTACCAAAAGAAGCATATTCAATAGAGTTGGTTTACTTGATGAAAAAATATTCTACGGTCCGGAAGATGCCGATTTTTGCATGAGGGTTAGAGCGTCGAATTTTGATATTGTCTGCCTGCCTAATGCAAGAATGACACATTCATACCAAAGACGCTCCTATCAAATTACACAATTACCAACTCTATTCAAACACTTTAAGGCACTATTGTATTTTTGGAAAAAACATCACATCACTATATTTGACTAAGTGTCAAACACCTTTATCCCCAATTCATTTGTCTGTCAGCAATGATTTTTGCATTTTTAATGCGAAGTATTTTAGCCGTTGACAAATAACCTCATCATGATAAGAAATCTATTGATTCTTCTTTTTTGCTGTTTTTTTATAATTGCCGAGGCATCGCGAAAAAAGCCACGTAAAAAAGATTTTGTCCCCATTGAAAACCTGATGCAAGCCGATGATTATCTGAAAGCATCAGAATTAATCGATAAACTACAAAAAAAGTATCCTGAAGATTCGTATTTGTATTTATTAGAAGGCATTTGTCTTTTAAATATCGACGGAAAAACAAAAGAAGCTATCCAACCATTATTATTGGCCCAAGAGCATTACGGCCTTTATTCTAAGAAAAACAACAATGCCATTGAGGCCAATTATTACCTGGGTCTGGCATACCATTTAAACTATCAGTTTGAAGATGCCCTAGATCTTTTTACGCAATTGCAAGATACAATTCCCGCTAAACGAGAATCCATACATCAGCAATTAAAGCAGCAGATTGATTACTGCGAGAATGCCATTTCACTCAAGCAAGATCCGGTCGATTTCAGAATTACCAACTTGGGACAAGCCATCAATTCTGAATACGATGAACATAGCCCAATTATTTCAGGTGATGAGAACCTATTGATGTTTACATCCAATAAACAAGGCCATAGTAAGCAAGGCAAAAGCACTCTTTTATATCCTGAAGATATTTATTCAAGCAAATGGCGCGATGGAGCCTGGCTACCCGCAACAAATGTTGGCAACTCAATCAACACAAGTGGATATGATGCCACGTGCAGCCTTAGTTCCGATGGTAAAACCATGATTTTGTACCGGAATAATGGAAATGGGGATTTATACATCTCAAAGCTTAGTAACGATAAATGGGGAAAACCGGTAAAGTTACCCAAGCCTATAAATTCTCCTCACGAAGAGTCTCATGCCGGCTTATCGATAGATGGTAATTCCATTGTTTTTACAAGCGATCGCCCAGGAGGCGTTGGCAACAAAGATATTTACATGGCACATAAGTTGCCTAATGGCGACTGGGGTAAAGTGACTTTATTGAACGAAAAAGTTAATACTCCATTTAATGAAGAAAGTCCCTTTTTATCGCACGATGGACAAACGATATTTTTTGCATCTGAAGGTCATAATTCGATGGGTGGATTTGATATATTCATGTCAGAAAAAGATATTAACGGACAGTGGCAGGAAGCCATTAACATCGGCTATCCGATAAACACGCCTGGTGACGACTTATTCTACATTCCTACCTTCGATGGTCAGAGAGTTTATTTTGCATCTGAAAGAAACGGTGGATATGGCCGATCTGATATATACATCATTGAATTTCCAGAGTCAGATGAACGTTCTTTAGCTGTTGTTTCGGGCTTTTTATTTACTGAATCCGGCTTAACTTCAGATAGTTCAACCATTTCCATTATAAATAAAGTAAGTGGCGAATTAGTAGGTACCTACAAACCTCAGACTCATTCAGGCAAATACACCATGATATTATCAACTGGAGTGCAGTACATCATGACCATTGAAACTCCAGGCAAGGTTAGTATTTCAAAGGAGGTTATTATCCCATATAGAGCCAACTATAAATCAAAAACAAGAGCCAGTTACCTTGATCCAATGGTCATAAAAAATGAAAGCGATTAATATACAATGGCAGCACATCTGTCATTAGAAGTAATACATTCATAAAAAAGTGAATAACATCGGGCATTAGCTACACTTTTTTAACTATTTTGCGAAGTCAATTTTAAACCAAACATTAAGTACTATAAGGCATGTTACAACCGAACGCACTAATCGTTGCACTATTACTGTTTATCACTCAAATTGCTTCGGCACAATCTGACACAAAAGTTGATAATAAGAAATTCAATGAAGCTGTTAAATTAGCAGATGATAAAGCCTTTGGAGAAGCCATCCAATTATTTTCTGAGATACTGGAAAATGATCCTCAAAACATACCAGCATTATACAATATTGGTAATTGTTACCTTAATACGTCGGACGGACCTGATACGGCCATTGTGTACTTCCAGGAAGCCTACGACTTACTTCAGGAAGATGAGAAAATTGGAGATGTTGGTGTTGACATACAGCTATCGATTGGTAAATCTCATCAATACTTATTAGAACACGAAAAAGCAATTACTGAGTATGAAGAGCTAATTGCCATTTTACCTGCCGAAGATGAATTATTGCGTTTGGAAGCCTTGCGTGAAATTGAAGTATGTGAAAATGCTATTGAACTCATGCAATCACCTGTAACCTTAAAGGTTAAAAACCTTGGGCCTACCATTAATTCAAAATACGATGATCACAGTCCGATGATTTCGGCCGATCAAAGCATGTTATTCTTCACATCTCGACGGGCATCCAGTTATAGCGAATTGTTATTTGACGGACAGTATGCTGAGCGTATTTATTCATCTTCGAAAGAAGAAGCAGAATGGAAAAAGGCTAAATCGCTGCAGGAATTATTCAATAAACCGGGACACGAAGCGGGTGTTGCTCTATCGGCACAAGCAACTGAATTGATTATTTATCGTCACGACGTTGATGGTGCTAACCTTTATGTAAGCTCCTATGATGGTTCGACATGGAGTGAGCCTGTAAAAATGAGAAGCCCGATTAATACGAAATACGAAGAAACACATGCTACAGCAACGGCTGATAAAAAAACATTGTACTTTACAAGTAATCGCCCAGGAGGCCTTGGTGGTTATGACATCTATCGAGTTAGAGAATTGCCCAATGGCGAATTAGGCAAAGCTGAAAACATGGCTGCCTTCAATACGCCTTACGATGAGGAAACACCAGTACTTCACCCCAATGGCAAAGTCATGTATTTTAGTTCTGAAGGTCATAACTCAATGGGACAATTTGACATCTTTTACAGTGTCATGGACGATGAAGGTAATTGGGGACCAGTCCAAAACATGGGTTACCCAATTAACACACCTGATGATGATTTCTTCTTTGTTCCGACCACTACCCCGAACATTGCGTACTATGCTTCGGCAAGATACGACGACAACTATGGTGGGTCAGACCTTTATTTGATTGAATATGAAGAGCCAGAAATTAATCGCCTGGCTGTTATCAAAGGTTGTATTAACGCTACTGATGATGCCCCAATCGAGAATGTGGATATTAAAGTAACACGCCAGGGAGAAAACGAAGTGATTGGTCATTACAAGCCTCATCCTGGGACCGGCAAATACATTCTTATACTTGAAGCTGATGGTAAATATAACATTGAGTATTCTGGTGAAGGTTTTGATGGTCAATCAAAAACCATTGATGTAACGCGAGAGATGACCTACAAGGGCACTAGCCAGACTAGTAATCTTGATGACGTGATGATGATAGCTGTAGCAGAACCAGAGCCTGAAGCAACAGAATCAGAAAATGTGTACGATACATCAGATGGTATTCCTTATTATACAGTGCAAATTCTATCTCTTAAAAAGCCAATTACGACATACGATATATTTGTTGACTTAGAACACGAGCAAATTACTGAATACAAATGTAACGATGGTTTCTACCGTTATTCGTATGGAGCTTTCAAAGGGTTTAAAGCAGCATTAAAAGGTAAAGACAAAGTGTTACAAACCGGTTTGTGGTTAGATAGCTTTGTTAGAAACATTGAGCAATATAATAACTTGACAGAAGACACACCTGCAGAATAATGGCAAAAGAAGAACTGGTATTAAGAGCTCTTGAACCAGAAGATATAGACCTGCTATATAAGTGGGAAAATGATATGAAGATATGGGAGGTGAGCAATACGCTCACCCCTTTTTCTAAGCACCAACTTGTAAAATACATTGAGCAATCGCAGCTGGATGTATTCCAAACCAAACAACTCCGATTGATCATCGAATTGGAAGTATCAAAACAAGTAGTTGGTATGATTGATCTTTTTGATTTTGATGCCTTCCATCAACGAGGTGGTGTTGGTATCATTATTCACCAGGATTATCGCCAAAAGGGTTATGCTTTTGAAGCACTTCAACTCTTTACCCAGTATTGTTTTAACAATCTGGCTCTCAACCAGCTTTATGCCAATATTTCAATCAACAATAATGCGAGTATTGCCCTTTTCGAGAAAATTGGTTTTGAAAGAATTGGCATCAAAAGAAAGTGGCGTAAAACAAAGGATGGTTTTGTCGACGAGTGTATGTATCAGATGCTAAAATAAGCTCCATTCGAAGCTATAAATTAACCATACAGCTCTTCGGCTCGCGGAATGACTTTAAGCAACTCATAATTCCCCTCTTCATCCAATAATTGAGCACAATAGTGTTGCAAGCCATTGGTAACAATCAGGTAATCTACATTTAACCTGGTATTATAGCGTGCCGCCTGATTAAACACCGCGCGGCTAACATTCACTTCTGGTGCTTTACATTCAACAATAACTCTGGCACAACCCTTTTTATCATACAACACAATATCGGCCCGTTGACTCAGACCATTTACCTTAACAAGCATTTCAACCGCTATTAAACCGGCCGAATAGCCTAATCCGCTCATCAGATAATGAATAAAATGTTGCCGCACCCACTCTTCAGGTGTTAAAACCACATATTTTTTTCGAACCTCATCAAATATTTGAAGCTTACCTCCTGATTGTTTCGTCCTGAACTTTACAGGCGGCAGATTAAGCGTTTGCATGCTCCCCTTTTTTTCAACAAAATAAATCAATTTCATTAGAAAAACTTACCTTAGCATGAAGAATAAAACCCTATTTGTGCACTTTATTCTACAGTGTCTGCCACTGAACTTTTGCACTTAACCTTAAAATTTATCTAGATGAAAACCAAAAAAGAAATTGTAGACAATTGGTTACCCCGTTATACCGAAAGGCCACTTAAAGACTTCACTCCCTATATTCTATTGACCAATTTTAATCATTACGTCGAGCTATTCTCAGAATGGTTTGATGCACCAATTTTGGGTAAAAATGGTAACATGCCTAATTGCAGTGCCAACGGCATTACCATAATTAACTTTGGTATGGGAAGTCCTAATGCGGCAACCATGATGGATTTATTAAGTGCTATTTCACCTAAAGCTGTACTATTTTTAGGCAAATGTGGTGGCTTAAAGAAAAAGAATGAACTGGGTGACTTTGTACTTCCTATTGCGGCCATTAGAAGCGATGGTACCTCTGATGATTATTTACCACCTGAGATACCGGCCTTGCCAGCCTTTAGTTTGCAGCGCGCCGTTTCAAGTGCCATACGTGACAATGAACTGGATTACTGGACAGGAACAGTGTTTACAACGAATAAGCGTGTGTGGGAATACGACGAACGATTCAAAAAATATTTGGAAAAAACACGAGCGATGGCTATTGATATGGAAACAGCTACTATTTTTACAGTCGGATTTTGCAATCACATACCAACTGGTGCTTTATTACTTGTTTCAGACCAGCCGATGATCTCAACAGGCGTTAAAACATCGGCCAGCGATAAGGTAGTTACTGAGAACTATGTTGAAAAGCACATACAACTAGGTATCAAAGCCCTATCAACCATTATGAACAATGGCAAATCGGTGAAGCACCTGCAGTTTGAAAGTTAAGAGATACATAAATGACCTTTGAGCAAATATTACAAGAGTTAAAACAAAAAACCTATCGTCCGATTTATTTTTTAATGGGCGATGAAGGCTATTTTATTGATGAAATTACTAATTACATTGCCAATAATGTATTAACAGAACAAGAGAAAGGCTTTAACCAAACAGTATTGTATGGCAAAGATGTGGATACAACGGAAGTTATCCATGCCGCCCGACGCTTCCCGATGATGTCACAACATCAGGTTATTATTGTAAAAGAAGCTCAAAACATACCTAAGATTGAAGATTTGGAGGTTTATGCTAATAACCCGCTAACATCAACTATTTTAGTCATTAACTATCGCTATAAGACACTCGACAAGCGTAAGAAATTCTATAAAAGCGTTGCCAAAAACGGTGTTTTATTTGAAGCCAAGAAGCTATATGACAACCAAGTACCTCAATGGATTAGCAATTATTTAAAATCTAAAGGTAAATCTATAGAACCGAAAGCTTCTGCTTTGTTGACTGAGTTTTTGGGTAGCGACCTATCAAAAATATCACATGAACTCGATAAGCTTGAATTAGCCATTGGCAGTTCTGTACAGCAAATAAATTCGGGCCATATCGAGAAAAATATTGGCGTAAGTAAAGACTACAATAATTTTGAACTTCAAAAAGCTGTTTTAAACAAAGATGTCGCAAGAGCCAATAAAATAATTCTTGCTTTTGGCAAAAATCCAAAGGCCTATCCTATTCAGATGACCACAGTTACGCTGTTTGGGTATTTTCAAAAACTATTGGCTTTTTATTACTTGCCCGATAAATCCAAAAACGCTGTAGCTTCTGCTTTAAAAATTAATCCTTTCTTTGTGGCCGATTACACAACCGGAGCACGAAATTATCCTGCTCGAAAGGTCGTTCAAATCATTAGTTTGATTCGTGAGTATGATATGAAATCCAAAGGTTTTGGGAGTTCAACAACCGAATCGGGAGAGCTATTGAAAGAATTAGTTTTTAAAATAATGCATTAGCTTTTATTATTATTAATGATAAATGATTAATAATCAATAGCAACCAGCACCTAAAGTTGGACATTAATCATTATTCACTAACAATTAATCATTATCATGGATATTTCATTTATCATTATAATCGTGATTGTTTTGGTTAGTATCGCTGGCTTTAACCAGGCAGAGCTAATCTACAAGTACCAATTTAACGCCTGGCAAATTAAAAACCGCAAAGAGTACATTCGATGGATTAGCCATGGTTTTTTTCATGGCAGTTGGATGCACCTATTTATTAACATGTTCGTTTTGTGGTCATTTGGCAGACCTGTTCGGATGTACTTCATGCAAAGTTTACCTGGCAATAGCAGTATTGTATTCCTGTTTTTCTTTTTTTCGGCTATTGTGATATCAAGTATATACTCTTACCTTAAAGAGAAAAATAATTATAACTATAATGCAATTGGTGCTTCAGGCGCTGTGTCGGCAGTTGTTTTTGCCAGCATTCTATACGATCCATTTCGCATCATTTACTTGTATTTTATTCCAATTCCCGGCATATTATTAGGTATTGGATATTTAATCTATTCGCGAGTAATGGCAGAGCGTAATGCTGACAACATTGGTCATGATGCCCATTTTTGGGGAGCTGTATATGGATTTGTATTTCCGATACTTCTTAACCCATCATTATTAGTGCGTTTTTTTAAAGAGTTATTATCAATTTTCTAATATGAAGAATAAAGCAGTATTTATCGACCGAGATGGTGTTATTAACAATGACGAAGGCCATTATTACATTTATAAAGTGAAGGATTTCAAACTAAATCCAGGCATTATTGAAGGATTACAAACCTTGCAGGATGCCGGTTACAAACTGTTTGTAATAACTAACCAAAGTGGCGTTGCCAAAGGTGAATATACCGAAGATGATGTTGAAATAATCCATGGTCACTTCCTTCAAATGATGTTCGATAATGATATTCGTATTACTGATATATATTATTGTCCGCATCATGATTCGGTTGAAGACTGCGACTGTCGCAAGCCTAAACCAGGCATGATTGAGCAAGCCATTGACGAGCACCAAATTGACAAAAAAGCGTCTTATTTAATTGGTGATTCCGACAGAGATATTGAAGCAGGTAATGCAGCCAGTTTAAAAGAATGTTTTAAAGTGGAAAAAAACAGCTCCATCGTTTCTGTGTGCCAAAACATTGCCAAGCTTTAATGAACGAAAGCCTTTACATATTACTTAACGGCAATCGAATATCTGGCGACAAAGCCATTTTTAAGGCCAGCAATCGGGCCTTCAAATTTGGTGATGCCCTATTTGAAACCATTCGCTGTATGCATCAGAAGCCAATGTGGTTTCACGACCATTATCAACGGCTCATAAATGGTATGAGCTTACTAAAAATGGATATCAAAAGCTTGCCGCCTGCATCAATTATTGAGGAGCAAATCACCTCATTAATCCAGAAAAACAAATTATTTGGAGATGTCAGAACAAGGCTCACCATCTTTCGCGAAGATGGTGGCCTGTACACTCCACTGAGTAATAAAATAAACTACCTCATAGAAGTATCTCCCCTGTCAAGTAATGGCTACCAGCTCAACCCTAAAGGTTTATTGCTTGACATTTATGAGGAAGAAAGAAAACCAACAAATCGATGGTGCCATTATAAGTCGGCCAATGCTTTATTGTTTGTTATGGCTGGCTTGTTCAAACAAGAACAGAAAAAGGATGATGTCTTAATTGTGAATACTAACAATCAAATTATAGAAGGACTGGCTTCCAACCTGTTCTGGATAAAAGATAATATTATTTTCACTCCCATGCGTTCGAGTGCTTGTGTGGATGGTATAATGCGCAAGCAACTTATACGGATATTACGAGAGCATCAGTATGTTGTGCAGGAAGTTAGCGGCACTAATTATGACACTTTGCATCAGGCTGATGAAATATTCTTAAGCAATGCTATTCAGGGCATTCAATGGGTAGTAGGATTAAAAGATAAACGCTATTACTGTAAGCTCAGTAAGGCTATCAGTCGCTTACTGAATGAAGATGCCTCTAGTTATATGTCGGATTTTCAGGAAAATTAGTCCAGGCCTTATATACATCTCCTAAGTTCTCCATAGCTTGTTTCCAGATATGGTCAATATCATCATTCATCACTAAGTCATCGTCTACATCAGCAACTATCCACGATTCCTCTTCAATTTCATTTTCTAATTGTCCCGGTGACCAACCAGAATATCCTGCAAAAAATTTGACTTGGGTATGATCGGCAACTCCAGTATTTATCAAGTCCTTAATAACCTCAAAATCTCCTCCCCAATATAAGTTATCTGTTATCTTCACCGAATCAGGCACTTTATCACCCAAGCTGTGAATAAAATATAAAGTATTGGAAGCAACAGGCCCGCCAACATAGAGCTCACCTTTAAAATTAAATAAGTCCTCAATGACTTCATCAGGATATAACTCCGATGATTTATTTAGCACAAAGCCCACAGCTCCTTCTTCCCCATGCTCGGTCAGTATTACAATTGAACGATTAAAGTAAGGACCTTGAAGAAATGGTTCTGCAATCAATATTCGTCCCCTGGCTGGTTTCAAACCCGGCTTCTGGCCTTTAAATATGTCAAAATCTAAACTTTTCATATCTAAAACATCTTGTTTAAATGTAACACTTTTAATTAAAGGTTGTACACCTCACTTTGTTCTTTCCTCAATAAAAACAGGCTATTCGCCAAAAGAAACAGCAATTTAACACGCTCATTTTCTAATAATTGTGCTTATGAAAATTAACCTTTAATTTTTCTTCAAGCCCAATTCAATCACCATTAGAGCACTCATTTTTTATTAAATGATTGAATTTCAATACAAATTCTATAGCATTATTATCAGGAATTGTATTATTAATATTATTAACTTGGATGCTTTCTTCTGTTCAAATACAGATGGAGCATTATTTATAAGTCATACTGTCTACCCAATGAATCGTAAGCAATTTCAAGCATTTATTTATCTTCTGATTTCATTTTTATTTACCTCAACTATTGCAGGTTACGCCAATGATTTTAAGC
Source organism: Carboxylicivirga marina (assembly GCF_016612505.1). Classification (GTDB taxonomy): domain Bacteria; phylum Bacteroidota; class Bacteroidia; order Bacteroidales; family Marinilabiliaceae; genus Carboxylicivirga; species Carboxylicivirga marina. The sequence continues at coordinate 30,518 of NZ_JAENRR010000010.1, read as the reverse complement.
AGGAACACTTGGTTTTACCACCTGCCATCATGAAAAATATTGAAACTACAATCCAGATAAAAGGCGGCCATTCATCGGATTTCATCGAACCAATTTTACTTATCAATGGCATTAAAAAAGAATTAGACAGTAATGAAAACGGATTGTTTATTAAATACACCTTTAGTGAAAAAACTGAACTCCAACTAATTCAGCAAAACCATATTGAACGAAGAGATATCACACCAATTCCTCTATGGTTATCGATTTTACCGCCTTTAATCGCCATACTAATGGCACTTATAACCAAAGAGGTTTTTTCATCCTTATTTATTGGACTATTAATTGGCACAACAGTCATCTATAAATATTCGGGCATTGGCTTTTTTGTCGCCATATTCAAGGGTGCCTTTGCTATTATTGACACCTATTTAATGCAAGCTCTTTTAAGTCACGAGCATTTATCAATTATTATTTTTAGCATGCTCATTGGGGGAATGGTGACACTCATCTCACTCAATGGTGGCATGAGAGGTATCGTCAATATCTTGTCCAGATATGCTAATAATCGGCGTTCGGGGCAGATGATTACTTATTTGATGGGCTTGTTAATTTTCTTTGATGATTATGCCAACACATTGGTTGTGGGTAACACCATGCGCCCTGTGACAGATAAACTGAAAATATCAAGGGAAAAGCTCGCCTATCTTGTGGATTCAACCTCAGCTCCCATTGCTGCAATTGCTTTTATTACTACCTGGATTGGTGCCGAGCTAAGCTACATTCAACAAGGAATTGCCGAAATTGGGCTTGATGCTTCTGCCTATTCAGTATTTCTTCAATCGCTTAAGTACTCCTTTTATCCTTTGTTAACTTTATTATTTGTGCCCTTGCTCATTTGGCAGAAACGTGATTTTGGTCCGATGCTCAAAGCTGAAAAACAAGCCATACAAGCAAAGCCAGGCGATTTTGATAAAAAGAAACGGTCGCCACAAATAATGAAGGAATTGGAATTAGCCGATGATGTTATACCTCGCTGGTTTAATGCTGCTATTCCAGTACTAATTGTAGTCATTGGCACACTTGCCGGCCTTATTTATACAGGTTGGGACGTAAATGTATGGGGAAATTCATCTCTTAATTTTACCACTAAATTGTCTCAAACAATAGGCGATGCAGATGTTTTTAACGCGCTTATCTGGTCATCACTGGCAGGTGTATTTGCTGCTTTAATACTTACAACTTCACAACGCATCCTAAACCTAAAAGAAAGCATTGAAGGACTGATAAATGGTTTTAAAACCATGTTTCATGCCATACTTATTTTGTCACTTGCGTGGTCTTTGGCTTTATTGACAGACCATTTGCATACAGCTGAGTTTATAACCGGTCTATTAACGGCCATCAACATTAGCCCGCAATTTATACCTGCACTAACCTTTGTGTTTGCAGCAGCCATTGCTTTTAGTACTGGTTCCAGCTGGGGTACAATGGCCATTATCTATCCATTGATTTTACCAGCCATCTGGAAAATTGGATTAGAAGCAGGCATGAATACCGAAGAAATTCTGCCCTTGTTTTACAATGCTGTCTCTTGTGTTTTAGCGGGATCGGTTTTAGGCGATCACTGCTCTCCTATATCTGATACGACCATATTAAGTTCACTGGCTTGTTCGTGTAACCATATTTACCATGTCAGAACTCAAATGCCATACGCTTTATTGGTTGGAAGTACGGCCGTAATTGTTGGCACGCTTCCATCGGCCTTTGGCTTTCCAGTTATACTATCCTACTTATTAGCTGCTGGTATTTTACTGGCCTTTATCCGCTTAAAAGGAAAATTAATCTAAAAAAGAAAGCTATCAGCAAACAGAAAATCGCTGATAGCTTTTTTTATCATTATCATATCAGAGCGACTAATAAATCGCAGGGAAACGCATCGGTTCCGACTCTGCCATTAGCGCATAAATGGCCTCATACACATCTTCCGCATTTGGGTTACTAAAATAATCCCCATCTGTTCCATAGGCTGGTCGATGATCTTTGGCTGTCACTGTTTTTGGCGACGCATCGAGGTGGTAAAAGCCTCCATGCTCTTCAACTACCTTGTGCATCATATATGCAGTTGCACCTCCCGGTACATCTTCATCAAAGAATACCACGCGATTTGTTTTCTTAATTGATTCAAGGATTGCTTTATTGATATCAAATGGCAATAGTGTTTGAACATCAATCAGTTCAACCGAAATACCAATTTCAGCCAATTGTTTTACTGCATCTTCGGCAATGCGCACACAGGAACCATAAGTAACCAATGTGACATCCTTACCTTCAGTGATAATCTCTGGTATACCTAATGGCACTTTGAATTCGCCAATATTTGAAGGCCTTTCTTCGCGCAAGCGGTAGCCATTTAAGGGCTCAATAACCAAAGCCGGATCATCGGCTGCCAATAGTGTATTGTAGAAACCTGCAGCTCGTGTCATATCTCGTGGCACACATACATAAACACCACGAATTGAATTAATAACCATGCTCAATGGTGAACCACTGTGCCAGATACCTTCTAATCGGTGACCGCGAGTGCGCACAATAACCGGTGCTTTCTGCCCATTTTTAGTACGATAGCGTGTTGTTGCCAAGTCATCGCTCATCGTTTGCAAGGCATACAATAAATAATCAAAATATTGAATTTCAGCAATCGGACGAAGCCCGCGTAGAGCCATTCCAATTCCTTTACCTAAGATGGTGGTTTCACGTATGCCTGTATCTCTAATTCGCAATTCGCCATACTTGGCCTGCATCCCTTCAAGCGTCTGATTAACACCTCCTAAAAAGCCCGTATCTTCACCAAAAGTAACCACCTTGGGATTTGTTGCGAAAATATGATCGAAGTTATCACGTAATATCTCACGACCTGGCACCTTTGTTGATTCTTCATCAAAAACAGGCTGCACAGGTGTGACCTTCAGGGCTGAATGATCATCTTCGCTATACAGCCACTTGCTGTAATTCTCCCAACCTTCATCAAAGTATTTTTTAACCCATGCCTTAAGCTGCGATTTCATCGTATCAGGCTTTTCGCAGGCAGCACAGTAATGGCGTAGCACTTTGCGCGCAGCACTCAGAATTTCTTTTCTGTTTAAGGATAAACTCGATTTCAATTCAGCCACAATGGCATCAATTTTATCTTGCTTTATCTCACTACACACACAATTTTTACGGGTAATATTATCCAACAGCTCCTTACGCTCAGCTTTAAAAGCTTCATTAAACTCTTTAAAAGCCTCTTTTTGCGCCGTTCTGACCTCAAGTGCTGATTCCTCTTCTATCGTATCCAATTCTTCAACAGATGCCAAATTACTATCAATCATCCATTGACGCATTTGCACTAAGCCATCGTAATCTTTTTCCCACTGCAAACGCTCTTCAGATTTATAACGTTCGTGAGATCCACTGGTTGAATGGCCTACCGGTTGCGTTAACTCTTCAACATGAAACAAAACAGGAACATGTTCTTCACGGCATCGCTTTATACCTTTTTCATACATCTGGCAAAGGCCTGCATAATCCCAGCCCTTGGCTGTATAAATTAACATCCCGGTTTTATCTTTGGCACCTTTTTCAAAGCCATTCATGGCTTTACTGATGCTTTCTTTGGTTGTTTGGAACTTCTTGGGTACTGAAATACCATAACCATCGTCCCACACCGAAACGGCCATTGGTATTTGTAATACTCCGGCAGCATTGAGCGTTTCAAAAAAGTGCCCCTCCGATGTACTGGCATCACCAATTGTTCCGAAGGCTACTTCGTTGCCATTAATACTAAACTGGTCAAATTGTTTTAATTCAGGATTATTACGATACAGCTTAGAGGCCATTGCCAAACCAACCAAACGCGGCATTTGACCAGCTGTAGGTGAAATATCTGACGAAGTACACTTCATATCAGTGAGGCGCTTCCAATTCCCCTGCTCATCAATAATACGCGTACCAAAATGGTTATTAAATGAACGTCCTCCATTATCGGGATTTAATTCTGTTCGTGTTTCTCCATATAATTGGGCAAAAAATTCTTTTGGCGTTGTCATTCCAGCGGCCAAAATAAAGGTTTGATCGCGATAATAACCCGAGCGCCAATCGCCATTTTTAAACTGCTTGGCCATGGCAATCTGGGGGATTTCTTTGCCATCACCAAATATTCCGAATTTTGCTTTTCCTCCAAGCACTTCTTTACGGGCCAATAAGCTCATATTACGGCTTACACATGCAATTTTATAGTCGGTAATTACTTCTTTCTTAAACTCAGTAAAACTGAGTTCACTTTCTTCAACTGACATATAAATGAATTTTTACTGTTTTTAGTTGCTTCGACACAAATCTAACGAGAATGTCTCATATTTTATTGGGCATCTATCAAACATATGAAAGAGGTGGTTTGTTTGCCTTATAAACTGAGATGATAGAAATTCTAAAACTCAGTTTGAAATAAAGAGCTGATTTACATAGCCTGTTCATATTTTATCGCGTGAATAAAATTTACTGATTATGGAATTCCATCTTCATTTCAATGAAGTTTGATACTGCAAATCAGTTTTGTATAAATTTTAGTAGTTTTGTACCGAATTAAAAAGGAGAAATTATGTGGCCTGTATTATTATTGAGTATTGCATTGATGGGAATCGTTTTTGTGCTGATGGCAATCCGTATTTTATTGCAGAAAAACGGTAAGTTTCCGAATTCTCATATTGGAGGAAATAAGGCTTTAAACGACAAAGGTATTTATTGTGCTACCACACAAGATAAGCTAGCTCGTAAAGAAGCGATTAAAATTAAACCGCTTAAACTGGATGGCGATTTTGAAAGCCAAACAACCAGTTGTTGATTTGAATAATAAAAAGCTGACAAGACTTGACATAAATTAAAAAGAGGTTTTCAAAATTTGAAAACCTCTTTTTAATTCAACTATTTGCACCCAAACCCAACACATATTATTTCGTATATGTCAATTATATAATTGAGCCATTAATCTTCAAGCTCATCACACATTTCTTCACGGTATATTTGCCAAGCCAGTTTGTTAATAACTTGTTTTGACAAGTATAGTTCTTTCATTGATGCGAATAAATCAGCTAAAACCTCCTGAGAATCACCAATTAACTCAGATAGTTGTATTGGGGGTTCATCACTGAGCATTATCTGTAAATCTTTATTCTTATGCATAAACATGCAGTCGATACTTGTTGGCTCTTCACCATCTAATATGATGACATTAACAATGGCATCTTCGCGCAGTTCTCCTCCTTTATATACCACATAAACGAATTTATTATCCTCATCAAGCATTTTTACAATTCGCACATCGCCAACCTGTATTTCGTATTCGAATTGTGGTTTAGGTTTATCATCAACCATATTAATGCTTAACGAAACTTTTTCACTGTATAGAGTGTCACCTTCGGCATTTTCTAAAGAATAACTCAGCATAATAGTATCACCAAATTGTCTAATCACTTTAATAAAGTACTCTTCAGTAAAACCAAACTTTGACGAACTCTTCGTTTTAAAATAGTTACTTCGGGTTTCATTCACCCATAATTCGCCGGCGTATTCCTCATCAACATCAAAACGGGTGGCCAATTCATAATTATGGCCTGTACGCATTTTGTCGGCTTCATATAAAAACTGTGACGTTGTTATTTTAAGATTATTGGTCCATTCTTCCTCTGGATCATATTTAAAAAGCGAAGCCGGCTTTTTTACTTTTTCAAAAGGCAGATGAAGTATCAGAAGATCACTGTCTTCTAACCACTTAAAATACCACTTACAGCCCGCCTTTAATTTTGCAGCACTTTCATCAACATCCTCAACTGGATCATATTCATAAACACCGGCAATATCTTCAAGATAAATGCTATGAGCAGGAGCATCATCTGTAGTTGTAGCTTTTGTAGTTGAAGTTCGATTAAATAATTCATACGCATTTGAAGCCTCAATGGCTTCTACCGCATTATCGATATTTAATGCTGCTTTGTTAACAGCCTCTTCTAAAGAAAGTGATTCAGGATTTTGCTCCGGGCCTTGATTTGATTTCTCACATCCACTAATTAAAATGGCGGCTATTACTAATATCCACCATAAACTTGCAACTTTTTTCATAGGAACTCGGTTTAATTTGGTCTTCAAATTTGATTCATTTTCTCATTGAAGTTGCAAGTTAAAGCGAGATTTAGTGCTTGTCAATAATGAATTTAGAAAAACCTTCGGTCATTTTTATTTCGTAATCTTCATCTTCTCCATCCAATATAAAGTAGGCTTCCAGATCGTTTACCTGTCCAGCTATAACCTTGCTTTTTTCATAACCCAGCACCATAAAAGCTGTGGCGTAAGCATCAGCCGACATGCAATCTGGCGCTAAAACAGAGACGCCAAGCAAGCGATGGTTAACCGGGTAACCCGTAAAAGGACTTATGGTATGTGCGTACTTCTGACCGTCTTTGACATAAAAATTGCGATAATTACCCGATGTGGCCAAGGCAATATCTGAAATAGCAATTATCTCTTGTAACTGACGATTTAAAACTTCTGGATCATCAATGGGTTTATCAATTCCGACACGCCATGCAGAAGCTTTTGGATTGTGACCTTTTACACGCATTTCGCCACCAATTTCCACCATGTAGTTTTTAACATCGAATGACTCTAATACTTCAGCCACAACATCTACGGCAAAGCCTTTAGCAATTGCACTGCCATCAAGCATTATTTGCGGCTTCTCCTTAACGATACGGCCGTTACTCAGACTTAGCATATCCATGCCTACATAATTCATTATTGAATCAATTTGAGCGTCGGTGACACTATCTTTCTTTGAAAAACCAAAGCCCCAGACATTGACCAATGGTGCCACCGTCATATCAAAAGCCCCACCTGTGGCGGCAGTTATCTCTTTTGCCGTATTAAAAACCTTTCTAAAATAGATATCCGTTTCATTAGAGGTGTTACGGTTAATTTTACTAATTACCGACTCTTCTTTATAGGTTGACATGGACCAATCAAATGCATTTAAGGTACTTTGAATGGTATCAGATAAATCTTGGTTGCACTCATAGGTCATGTGATAAATAGTACCAAAAATAAGACCTTCGGTGCGGATGAATTCTTTATTAGGCTGGCAAGACTGAAGTAAAAGTAAAACTACAAATACAAATGCGATTAAAACTTGATATATCTTCATGGATGTATTCTTTTTGGCAAAGGTGAAAAAGCCTGTTGTATTTTCCTAATCAGGAGTGAATATTAAGGTCTTAAAAATGTATACCCTGCTCACAAGGGGAAAGTGTGAGCAGGGCATACATTAATCTGAGTAATGGCATTTAGAAACCCGTTGCAGAACCTACTGAATTATTTTACTGAATTTCTTGTCGTAAATGAAACATGTCACACACGCATCAAGCTCCATATCAAAATAACTTACTGTCAATGACTCAATGTTATGTTTTAGACAAATGATTTACTTAAAAACTTGCTCTGGCCTTTTATTACAATATCATTGGGATAAGAATAGGGACTAGAATGGTTAGTACGATACCACTAAACAGTGCAACAACAGCATACTCTTTTCCTGAAAACTTTGTAATAACCGGCAATGTTGTATCCATTGATGTGGCGCCCGAACTGGCTATTGGTGACATTTTGCCGAATGCCTTGACCAGAACCGGAGCTAACAACAATGACAGTAACTCACGGGAAATATTAGAGAGTAATGCAATAACACCCAATATTGAATCGTAGGTGTTTGATATGATAATACTTGAGAGACTGTAGTAACCAAATCCGGCTCCCACAGCCATTCCTTCTTTAAAAGATTCTGATATAGTCCAGTAAGCAATTCCTGACCCGATGATACTGCCTGCACCAATTGATATCGGCACCAACAACAAGCCCAGGTTGGCTTTTTTCAATATGTTTATTGATGATTCATCCATACCAAGACTCACTCCCACCAAGGCCATAAGGCCATATAATGCATAAGTACTTAAATCATTTTCCAACAATACTTTTGGTGTAAAATTGTATATGGACAATAAACACCCCACAACAAAAAACATTACGGTAATCAGTGTTCCTTTCATACTTTAAAAAATTGACGATAAACAATGTATGATAAAGCTATACTTCCAGCTATGCCTCCAAAGGTTAACACCACAGCCTTTCCTCCAATCACATGAATGTTATCTATCACTTGCTGATTGGCACCAATTGAGATACCCAAAAAAAGTAACAATACCCATATCATTACAGTGATACTTTTCTCTACTCCACTTCGCCAATTGCTGTTTTTCCGCAATAGGAAGCCTAGCAGAATCCCTCCGCCTAAAAATAACAAGGTCTCCATATTCGTTAATCGCTTACTTATTATATGTGTATTTTACTTGCTTTAATGTTTCACTCGCATTAGCCGGACTTAGTCGGAAACCAAATGAATAGTTACCTGCCGGAACTCTATATTGCGGATGCGCCTGTGCACGCCATCCCCAGGTTGTATCGCCACCTACACCCATGTGTTTGTGATCAAGACAAACCGTGATGCGTTCACCTGGTTCAATATCTGTACCATGCGCCATCTGACGCTGTCCTTCATGCTCAAGTTCAGAAAAATCGAACTGCTGAACATTGAAAGCCAAAGGATCGTCTGCAACAACAAGTATCCCTTCACCTGCCTGGTTAGTTAACGTGAACCAGCTAACATCTTCTTTCAGTCCCGTTTCCTGTGGGCGTACATATGGATAATACTGCTCCCATACCTTGCCATTATAAACACCTTTTTTCATGCCTGATTTTCGGTCGGCATAACTTTCCAGAGGCCCACGACCATACCATTGCAGATTATCATATTCGGCTGATATTTTAAACATCAACCCAATACGGGGCAGTTCTGGCAGTGATGAATTTATAGAATAATCAGCACTTACATTGATATCTCCACTTTCAAATATCTGATAGTTAGTCATTACATACGAACTGTCCTGACTTAAAACCTGCTTCACGCTCAGTTCAACCCAATCGTCCATTGTTGTTACTTTTGTATCAACAGCCTGCCACGTTGTGGTTTTCCATGACGCACACTTAAGGTTCATGCCCCAGGCTAAATCATTCTCGGTTGGCGCTCGCCAGAAACTGGGTTGCAAAGAAGCCTCCAGCATGTTTTTACCAGCTACCTGCCATTGAATCATTTCACCTGTTTGCTTATCAAACACCAGCTTAGTTGATTTATTGGCAATGGTAATCAGTCCTTTTTTATCGCTTACCTTATAATTCGACTTGGTCGGATTGGTAATTTCTTTCTCAAAAGTCTTGATTGCAAACTGATCCCAACCCATTTCATGCCCTTGTGCGACAAGCGCAACTGCCTTCTTATTGTGCATATAAAAAGTGATTAAGTACTCACCACTTGTTTGCTCTGGTAAGTCACCATAATCAACAGAAAAATCTGCGCTTGCTTGCGGATCGACCTGAGGCATTTCAATACGCTTCGTTTGCAATACCTCATCGTAATAAGAGATGGTATAACTTATGTCATAATCATCCGTTCCAATAAAATTAAATCGGTTCCACAGCTTAAATTTACCTTTTGAGGCATCAACTGCTTTTACTTGCAATGGCTGATACACCTTTTTAACCTCATAAATATGAGGGTTAGGCTTACGATCGCTGGTCACTAAACCATTGGCACAAAATGACGAATCGTTGCTGATTCCTACATAACCCAAGTCTCCTCCATAGGCATAGTAAGGCTTGCCATCATGATCTTCTCGAGTAAAAGTCTGATCAGCCCAATCCCATATAAAGCCACCTTGAAGACTTGGCTCACTATCAATTAAATCCCAGTATCCTTGCAAGTTACCAACTGAATTCCCCATTGCATGCGCATATTCACACAAAATGTAAGGCTTGGTGTAATCGCCTTCAATGTACTCGCGCATCCAGTCAATGGTGGCATACATGGGTGCTGTAATATCGGTATGATCTTTTGAACGTGCCTGCTCATACTGAACCGGGCGCGATTGGTCTCGAGACTTAATCCAGCCATAGGTCTGTTCGAAATTACTGCCATCACCAGCCTCATTACCTAACGACCACATAATGATGCTCGGCTGATTTTTAGTACGCTCCAACATGCGCTGAGTACGATTTAAATGCGTAGCTAACCAAGCAGTATCTTTTGCTAATGACTCTTCGCCATACCCCATGCCGTGTGATTCTATATTGGCCTCATCAACTACGTATAGTCCATATTCATCGCACAATTCATACCAGCGAGCCAAGTTAGGATAATGTGATGCACGCACAGCATTGAGGTTATATTCCTGCATCAAGCGTATATCCTTTATCATGTCTTCCTCACTTAAGATATTTCCGTTTATAGCAGAGTGTTCATGCCGGTTAACACCACGAATGGTCACGGGCTGACCGTTAACCAATAATTGGCGGTTTTTAATTTCTGAAGTTCGAAAACCAATACGACGTACAGTTGACTCCAGCGCATTCCTTTTTGCATCGTATAAAGTCAGGCGTAAAGAATAGAGGTTTGGTGTCTCTGCTGTCCATTTTTTAACATTAGGGATAACTTGCTCCAATGACAAGTTAATTTGTTTTTGTGTTCCTTTTACTACTTGTTTGCCAGAAGCTACAAGGGTATTGCCATCAAACAATTCCATGTGCACCTGCAGCTTTTCTTTATTAGTACGATTTAACTCCACATCAACATTGAGTGTGCCATCGGTGTAATTATTATTTAAGCCAGCATGCACAAAAAAGTCGCGCATATGATTAGGTGTACGAGCTACTAAATACACATCGCGTTCTATACCACTCATCTTCCACATATCCTGATCTTCAAGATATGAACCACTGCAAAAACGATACAGCTCAACGGCCAGGTCATTTTCACCTTTTTGAAGGTATTCGGTAATATCAAATTCCATTGGCGTTTTCGAGCCTTCACCATAACCTACTTTTTGCCCATTCACCCATAAGTACATAGCCGAATTAACCGCACCAAAGTGAATAATTATATGCTGCCTATCCCACGATTGCGGAATTGTAAACTTACGCTTGTAGGAACCAACCGGATTATGGTCAACGGGTACAAACGGAGGATTAGGTTCAAAAGGATAAGGTACATCGGTATAGATTGGCGCCGAATAACCTTGCAACTCGATATTGGCTGGCACTTTCATATTATCCCAATTACTAACATCATAATTGGGTTGGTAAAAGTTTTTTGGTCGTTTTGTTGGCGCCACCGACCAGTTGAATTTCCAAGTTCCGTTTAATGATTGATAGCGGTCTGAGCCCTGCCATCCCTTCGCAAATGCGTCATCAGGATTGTCATAAACATAAAAAATAGCATGAGGAGCCAACATGTTAATGGCGAACACATTTGAGTCTTCCCAATCGTGCATTTTTTGCCCCTGGCTCATCTGAACCATTCCGAGCAATAATATAATCGATAGTAATTGATTCATCATTATTAATTTGAAACCATTTATATTCTAAAACAACATTATTATGTGGGCTGCACTCCAGCTAAAATGAAAGGCATTTAACCCTTCTTTGCTTAAGGGATGGTAGTTTTCGCGTATTGGTTCCTGAGTATAAGCCATCCCCTTGGCACTCTCCACCATTTTTTGAGCCATCTGTCGTGCTTCAGCTTCAAAGCCATAATTATTCATCCCAACAATACCGAAGTATGCCTGATCGAGCCACACAGGACCACGCCAGTAACCCTTTTGTGGATTAAACTTCTCGTGGGCGGCACTTAATGTTGGAAATGGCATTGGTGTATTAAATCGGCTTGCATCCATAATGACTTTTACCACTTCCTTAGCTTGGTCTTGAGTCGCTACATTGTTATAAAGCGGTGCCCATCCTTCGGGACCTTGTATGCGTATTTTATCCTGACTTTTTAACTCCACATCATAAAAGAATCCGTCCTCTTCAGAATACATTACGTTTTGAATCTGCGCCTTTAATACTTCGGCATCATTGGCATACTTTCCAGCAACTGCCTTATCATTCAGCAGCTCGGCTATTTTTTGAATATATAATTTCTCTTGAACCAGATAGGCATTTAAATCGACTGATTCCTGATTAATAGAATAAGCCCCTTTGCTATTTTCAATGATAACTGCTTCATCAAATCGAACAGCGTTATCCATACCACTCTCCCATGCTGCAGCAATACGGGTTCCATCGGTAGAACCGTATTCGCATAAGCCATTCTGGTCATGATCACGATTGATGTACCACCACTCGTGATACTTTAACAACTTTGGATATAGTTCCTTTAGAAATTCAATATCTTTAGTTTGCTCGTATACTTCATATATACACCACCCTGATAAAGGAGCCTTGGTATTACGCCAGTTAACCCCTTCGATATCTAAGTCTCTGAAGAAACAATCCGCAATCATTCCTTCTTCATTCTGATAATCGTACATGGCACGTATATGGTCTTTTGCCAGCTGTCCTTCAAAAGGAGCAATGGCGACTGCATGTTTCCACGAATCCCAGGCCCATAAGCCCTGAAAGTATGGCGTCGCATACGATGGAACTATCCCCTGGTGATAGATGTCGCCTGCAGCACTGCGCCAGTTGTGCATCAATGTTAGTAAAGATTTTACGGCTAACTTATCGTATTTATTAACATCTAATAATCCGGCCCCTGAACCTTGAAATAAGGTTTTAATATACTTATTCCAACGTTCTTCATTTGCTGTATAAGCTGGCTTTACATCCTTAATAAATACCTGGTTGGCATTGGTATATTGTGCTCGCTCAGTTTCATTAAAAGTATATGAAAACACCGCTGTTATTGTTGTACGCTCACCACTTTTTAGTTGCAATTCTTCATCGATATAAGCATAAGTCGTATCAGCTTTTTGAATATTATTACCATTGAATAATAATTGTGCTGACTCATTCTCATTGATGTCAATTTGTAAGGCATTTCCACTAATTTGCATAGATGCGTTCAGTTTACCAAAAACACTCCCGTTCCAACCTAGCTGAACTTCCTGATTACTACCTTTATTTGTTACATCTGCAGTAATAACGGTGCTCCGTTCATTAACATTAAATAAATAAAGTTCAACCTGTAAATCATTAAGTTCAAAGCTTTGTTTTAATAAACCTGGGTAAAAAACATTGGCTATATTCTCAGCTTCGGAAAGGTTCAGTATTTCATTGTTGACAACATCCTTAATTTGCAAACCAAGAATGGAAGGGCTCAACCAAAAGCTTTGCTGCTGACGCATTAAGTATGGACCTGCGAAATTCCCAAGCTGACCATTCTCTGCTTCTTGATTAAGGCTAAATGAATGCCATGTTCCCAAATCGGAAAAAGAAGATACTCCATATTGTTGTGGAACGGTGATTGTGCCTTTTAAGTTGAGTACATCAGGGTAATCATACCGATCAACACCTTTATTTTGCTGAACTTGCTCCTGACACGATACAAACAGTATGGTAATGACATAACCAAGAATTAACTTTTTCATTGTAGAACGATTAACAGTGAAACATTTTTTTACAATGCTAATGTCTAAAGTATTATTTGAAAAGTGAAGTGTAAGACCTCTATACCAACTATACAATTAAAAGGACAATAACCAATATTACATATTAAACTATCCCACAGCACATTAGATAACACTACTGCTAAATTAACGCTATCAGTTTTTTAATTGATGTAGAGGTAAAACTCTACAATAAAACTAGAGTTTCATAATGAAATCTTTAAGCTGTACGCCTTTTTCGAGGTGTAATTTTTTACGCAATCGATAGCGACTCATCTCAATAGATTTGACTTCAACGTGGTATTTTTCAGCCAGTTCTTTGGATGTTAAATCATTGCGAATATCAACTAGTAATTGCAATTCCTTATTGGTTAAATCGGGAAATTGGGATTGTACCCGGTACTTGAAATCCTTGATAAACTTATCGGATAAAATGCTGGAGTCGGAATACTGATTGAAAGCTTGTTCGAATTTACGCCAGGCCTTCTTCACATCAGCCGAAGAAGATTTACTAACATCTTCAGCAACTTTTTTAACCAGTTCATTACGTTTCGACATGGTTAATGCCAATGTTTCTATCGCCTCATTTTTATAAGCCAGCTTACTGCTTAACTCAGCTTGTAGCTCCTCTTTTTCATCAAGCTCTTGCTTTAACAGCTTTTGTCGTAGCAATGAGCGTTCGGCTTTTGATTTAAATACATAGTACAAAATACCAATCACAATTATCGCTAATGTAATACCCACAAAGACTAATATTTGACGGTTTAAGGCAATTTTTTGTGCTTGCTCAATCAAGAGCTTATCTTGTTTTATTTTTTCATCTTGTACCTCAATCAGGTAGTTCATGACCCCTTGCACATTCCGATTATTAATTTTCTTGTAAAGTTGAATGTACTTATTCTGATAACGATAAGCACTTTTTAAATTGCCTATAACGCGTTCATACTCATAGCGCACTTTATAATATTCAATCAGGCTAAAACTGTAAGATGTTTTATAACTGACATTTTCAGCCTTATCCAAATAAGCTTTGCACTTTTCGTAATCAAGAGTATTCAAATACACTCTTGAGAGAAGCGAATATGTTTCTAACAATCCTGAAGCAACACCTGAACTATTCTCGAGCGATTGATGCAAAAATGTTTCAGCTTTCACCCAATCTTCATAATGAATATAGATAATACCCATATTATTTTGAACGGTTGATAGTAATGACCGATTCTGCTCCTCACTACTATTGAGAATAAACAGGGCCTTTTGAAAAAAACCAAGTGCCCGTTGGTAATGATTAGAAGAAAGTGCATTTAACCCCAAGGCATTGGTGTACAACACCTCTTCTGATAAATTAGCGCGCAATTGAGCAATTTCGAGTGCCTTTTGGTGATATGGTACGGCATATTGATAATTACCGATATCAAAGTATATCCATCCGATGGTGGCCTGAATATCCTGATAAAGGCGACTGGTGTCGCTTTTAGCAAACAATTCGTTGCCTTTTAGTGCATAAAACAGGGCTGTGTGATATTGATGCTTGTACAGGTAGGATTGTGCCAGATTCCAATAGGCATAGCCTTTATCCTTAATGTCGGTGTCGCTTATCTTTGTGAGAACCTTTTGAGATATCAGAATGCAGCTATCGGGCATGCTTTCCTGCATTTTTGAAGCGGTTTTAAGCTGTTGATTTACCGTTTGGCTATCAACACCCACATATACTAACAAAAATGAAAAAAACAGTAGGATACGCTTCATAAATGACTGGTATAATTAAGCAACGTTTTCAACATATACAGCAAGGATCGCATCCTTGCGATAAATACAAGTTAAAGATGCGATCCTTATATTGAATAAAAAAGGTGCAGATTAGAAATCCACACCTTTTAGTATTATTTACGATCCGAAATCATCGAAATCAACCATTTCATCTGGTACTCCTAAATCGTACAGCATTTGTGTTACTGCATCGTTCATCATTGGAGGTCCACATAAGTAGTATTCGATATCTTCCGGCTCCTCATGTTTGCTTAAGTACTCGTCATGAATCACCTGGTGGATAAATCCTGTTGAACCTTCCCAGTTATCTTCTGGCAATGGTTCAGACAAGGCAATGGTGAATTTAAAGTTCGGGAACTCTTTCTCAATCGCACGGAAGTGATCTTCGTAGAAAATCTCTTTACGTGAACGAGCTCCATACCAGAACGTCGCTTTACGACCAGTCTTTAATGTATGGAATAAGTGGAAGATGTGTGAACGCATTGGCGCCATACCAGCACCACCACCAATAAACATCATCTCACGCTCAGTTTCCTTAATGAAGAATTCACCATAAGGTCCTGAAACCGTCACTTTATCACCTGGCTTACGCGAGAAGATAAATGAAGAACAGATACCTGGATTTACTTTTTGGAACCCACCTGCAACTCTATCCCAAGGTGGAGTTGCAATACGGATGTTCAACATCACAATGTTTCCTTCTGCAGGGTGGTTAGCCATTGAGTAAGCACGGTATGTTGGTTCTGGATTTTTCATCGTTAGGTCAAACATGCCGAATTTCTCCCATTCGCCACGGTATTCTTCTTCGATGTCCATGTCCTTGAAGTCAACATCAATCTTAGGCACATCAATCTGGATGTAACCACCCGATTTAAAGTCTAAGATTTCACCATCTGGCAACTTCACCACAAACTCCTTAATAAAGGTAGCCTGACCATCGTTAGATACCACCTCACACTCCCACTTCTTGATACCCATAATTTCCTGAGGTATCTGCATGGCCATGTCTTCCTTCACCTTTACCTGACAAGCTAAACGCCAGTTATTGGCCTGCTCTTTACGTGTAAAATAACCTGTTTCGGTAGGTAATATTGAACCGGCACCGCTATCTACCTGACAGCGACACATAGCACATGTACCACCTCCACCACAAGCTGATGGAAGGAAAATTTTATTATCACCCAATGCCGAAAGTAATGTCTGACCCGGGTCTACTACCAATTCTTTCTCACCATCATTAATGTTGATTGTCACTTCGCCTGATGGCATCAGTTTTTTCTTAGCGTACAATAATATCGATACCAGAGCCAGGATAACCACCAGGAATATCACAATACTGGTAAGAATGACCATTGTACTATTTATTGCTAATAATGTCATTTCTCTTAGTTTTACTTTTTACAACTGAATACCCATGAAACTCATAAATGCCACACCCATCAGTCCGGTTACAATAAAAGTAATACCTAAACCTCGCAATGGAGCAGGTACATCAGAATATTGAATCTTTTCGCGGATAGCAGCAATACCTACAATAGCTAATAACCATCCAATACCGGAACCAACACCGAATACAGTGGCTTCACCAAGGTTGGCATATTCGCGCTCTTGCATAAATAAAGAACCACCTAAGATGGCACAGTTTACTGCAATCAGCGGTAAGAAGATACCCAATTGAGTATATAGTGTAGGTGCAAACTTCTCAACAACCATCTCAACCAATTGCACCATAGATGCAATAACTGCGATAAACATGATAAAGCTCAAGAAACTTAAATCATATTCCGCGAATAGCGGTTCCTGCACACCTAATAAATTATCTAACCATACCAAAGCACCTTCGCTCAATACATAGTCATTAAGCAAGTAGTTTACCGGCACGGTGATACTTAATACAAAAGTTACAGCCAATCCTAAGCCTAAAGAGGTATTCACGGTTTTTGATACTGCCAGGTATGAACACATACCAAAGAAGTAAGCGAATACCATGTTATCAATAAAGATTGACCGGATAAATATATTTATATAATCCATTTTTCTGCTTTTTTCTAATTACGATTCTATCAAATCTTTATCTCGAGAACGCTGTACCCAAATGATGATACCTACCACAACCAAAGCCATTGGAGGTAAAATCATAAATCCATTGTTGGCATATCCCCACTCGTAAAATACATCAGGAATAACCTGTATCGCTCCTAGTCCTGGTAATGTCAGGTTTCCGGTGCCGAATAACTCACGGAAGAAAGCCACAACAATCAGGATAAAGCCATATCCAGCACCATTACCAATACCATCCAATACGGCTGGCCATGGTTTGTTACCCAAAGCAAAGGCTTCCAAACGTCCCATGATGATACAGTTGGTAATAATCAATCCAACAAATACCGATAACTGCAGACTCACTTCGTAGGCAAAGGCTTTCAGCACCTGGTCAACAATAATTACCAATGATGCCACCACTACTAATTGTACGATAATACGAATTCGTGAAGGAATCGTATTACGCAGAAGTGATATAATCAGGTTAGAGAATACCGTTACAAACATTACAGAAATAGACAATACAATTGCCGGTTCTAACTTCACTGTTACTGCCAAAGCAGAACAGATACCCAATACCTGAATGGTAATAGGGTTTTGTGCTCCCAGAGGAGTTGTAATCAGCTTCAGATTCTTGGCTGAGAACAATGGTTCTTTTTCACTACTCATCGTCACAATATTTTTAGTTCTTTAAAAACTTTTCATATCCTACGAGACAGTCTTCTAACATCGTACCCACACCAACACTGGTGATGGTACCACCTGAGATACCATCCACTTTGTGAAGGTCGCCCTGTGACTGTCCTTGTTTAACTACCTCAATAGAAGCAAATGATCCGCCCTGGTCAAACAACTGCTTGCCTTTGAAAGGATCCTGGAACATAGGCGTTGTAATTTCAGCACCCAAACCAGGTGTCTCACCTTTGTGACCAAAGATGGCTCCAAATACAGTGTTTTTATCATCGTTCAATGATACATATCCCCAGATTGGACCCCAAAGGCCTTTTCCTCGAACAGGAATGATGTATTTTACTGAACCATTGTCAAGCTTACACTCATAAATAGGGTAAGCACGCTCAGCATCGCTCTTTTTCACCTCTTTGGCCAAATCAACCGTAAAAGCTTCCATTCCACTTTGCTTCTCACCATTGATGTTTAACACGTAGGCATTAGAACCGATGTATTTTTCAAATTTCACTTCAGCATCTGCTGCTGTACTTTCAATCTGCACCGACTTCAGGATGTCCATTTTTTTGGCAACAGCCGCATTTTTATCCTGCATTGGTTTTAACGATTGTGCTAAGAAGGCCAAAATGGCCGCTACCACAATCACCATAACAGATGCGTACAGAAAAGTATAAGTATTTCCTTGTCTATCCATTTTACTAATTATTTAGGCAGCTACTTTAGCTCTTTTTAAACGTCGTTTGATATTTCCTTGTACCACATAGTGATCAATTAACGGTGCGAATGTGTTCATCAATAAGATGGCTAACATCACGCCTTCAGGATAAGCCGGGTTGAATACACGAACCATGATGGCTAAGAAGCCAATCAGGAATCCGTAAATCCACTTACCTCTTTCGGTACGTGTTGCCGAAACCGGGTCGGTTGCCATAAACACAGCTCCAAAGGCAAATCCACCTAAACAGATGTGATGTAAAGCATCAACCTGCATTAAGGCATTTGCACCCCATAGGTTGAATAATAAGCCCATTACATAACCACCAGCAAAAACTGATACCATGATTTTCCAGCTTCCAATACCTGTATAGATTAATATTGCTGCACCAATTAAAATGGCTAATGTTGATGTTTCACCAATTGAACCAGGAATCATACCGATAAAGCTCTCAATAATTGAATGACTCGGTGCCATATTTGAAGCAGCCTCACCCAGTGGAGTGGCTCCTGAGAAACCATCTACTACACCTTCTCCTTTGGTTAAACCAGAAATCCAAACCTGATCACCCGACATTTTAGATGGGTAAGCAAAGAATAGGAAGGCACGTGCCACTAGAGCTGGGTTCCAGATATTCATACCTGTACCACCAAATACTTCTTTACCAATCACTACTGAAAAAACAGTTGCCACAGCCACCATCCACAATGGAATATCAACCGGCAATACCAAAGGAATTAACATACCTGAAACCAGGAATCCTTCTTGTACTTCGTGACCACGCATTTGAGCAAACATAAACTCAACACCTAAGCCAACACCGTATGATACAATGACTATTGGTAATACTTTTAAGGCTCCATGACCAACTTCGGCCCAAAATGAAGCATCAACACCCATTGCCAGGAAATGCTGGTAACCGGTGTTCCATATACCAAATAGCAAGGCCGGAATCAATGCTTTCACAACCAAGGCCATGGTACGTTTCAAATCAACTGCATCGCGCACATGAACACCATTTTTGCTTGTCGTATTAGGTACAAAAAACAAGGTTTCCAAGGCATCGAAGGTCGAATGAAATTTCTCAAACTTCGCGCCCTTCTGAACGTGAGGTTTGATGTTATCTAATAAATTTCTTAACGCTTTCAATGTATTTTTAGTTTAATAGTTATTAGTCAGTGCTCAGTAGTTGAATCACTAACTACTACTGTCTTCTGACTACTGACTAATTTAACTTAACTCTTTAATCATTAAATCAATACCCTTACGCAATGTGGCTTGCAATGGCTGCTTTGAAGTACACACAAACTCACAAAGAGCGATGTCCTCTTCGGCCAATTCATAAATACCTAACTGCTCCATTTTGTCGATGTCTTCAACCAAAATAGCTCTGAACAAAAATTCAGGAAGGATATCCATTGGTAATACCTGATCATACTGACCTGATACAACAAAAGAACGCAAACCACCATGCATATTTGCATCTAATTTGTATTCTTTCTTTTTACACATCCAGCTAAAGAATGAACGCGACATACTGAATTTACCGAAACCAGGCATGGCCCATCCCATAAACTCATAATAATCACCTTCAGGAATAACTGTTACTTGTGAATGATAAGTACCTAAATACCCATCTTCATCAATATGTGATCCGGTTAATACGTTACCACTAATGAAACGAAGTTTATCTTCCGTTTTAACATTGTCTTTCACCAATGTAGAGATGCTGGCGCCTAATTTTGTGCGGTAATAACCCTTCTTTTCAACTTCACTTCCTGCTAGCACTACAATGCGGTTTGCATCATAAATACCTTCAGTAAATAACTTACCAATAGCTACAATCTCCTGCGGCTGAGCTACCCATACTACTTCGCCTTTGTTAATAGGCATGGTATGATGAATCTGAACACCTACATTACCAGCCGGGTGTGGGCCGTCAAATGCATTTACAGTTACACCTTTTAAGTTATTAAATACCTTTGAAGCAGCGTCGTTCTGAACACCTACCTGAACATTGTCACACAATTGCTTTACCACATCAATACCGGCTTGCAATGCCTCTTCCTGACCTGAAAGGATGAAATCCATATCGGGTGCTAAAGGAGCACTGTCGAAACCTGAGATGAAGAAGGCCTTTGGTGTTTCAGTGGCATCGGCAATAACATCATAAGGACGCTTGCGGATGAATGGCCACAGACCAGCAGCTTGCAATTTCTCAACGATTTGTTCTTTTGATAAGTCGGCTGGTTTAGCTGTTTCAAATGTTTCATTTTCATCTGAACCATCAGCCTTTACAACTACTTCAAGGATTTTACGGCGCTCGCCACGGTTAATCGCAGCCAACTCTCCACTAACAGGAGACACAAATTTTATTTCAGGACGTGTTTTGTCGAAAAATAAAACTGTACCCGCTTTCACCTTGTCCCCAACTTTTACAGCCATTTTAGGAACCACACCATGGAAATCGGTAGGTTTCACAGCAAAAAGCTCGGGTAATTCAGCCTGACCAAAAACTTTCTCGGCTTTACCGATAAGTTGGATATCAAGACCTTTTTTGATTTTTATTACCTCTGACATGTTTGAAAAACGGTTTTTTTATTTTTACGCGCAAATGTACTTATTTTTATCACTAATCCATCTATATTGCGTTTGCAAAACTCATAATTCAATGGTTTATTTTTACAAATTCAACTATCTAGATACTTTATTTGAGATTTTTTTCTCTTATATACCAAATACAAAAAGGCTGTCTATTGCCTTTATTGCCATTTCAATCATTGGTGGTCAGTACGTTTGGAGCAACAACCCTGTACAAACTGCCTCAAATATTAAAACCGTTCAGTTGTACAAAAAAGGATGGAGTATGTCCTATCCCATCATTAACCTTTACCCTCAAGAGCAACTCACTTTAGAATTTGACGACTTTGCTTACGATTCAAAAAACTACCAGTACAGCATCATTCATTGCAACTCAAACTGGGAAGAATCAAACCTGATGCAAACAGAATATGTCGATGGTTTTATGCCCAATGCCATTCAGGATTACCAATATTCATTCAATACCACGTTTGACTATATCCATTACACATTGGATTTTCCGAACAGAGATATAAAACTGTTATTATCAGGCAACTACATCATAAAGGTATTTGAGCTAGGCAATGAAGATAACCCGATTCTGGTTCGTCCGTTTTATGTTTCTGAATCGTTAGTGAGCATATTACCCCGTATCAAATACACCTCCAACTCTAATTTCAGAGCATCAATGCAAGAGGTGAATTTCACCATTGAACATCCTAATTTCAGAATAAATAATCCGCGTGATGAAATAAAAGTGGTGCTGCAGCAAAATGGTCGATGGGATAATCAAATTGATGATTTAAAACCCTTATTTATTCGCCACGAAGAGTTGGATTACTCCTATAATCGCGAGAATTTATTTGATGGCGGTAATGAATATCGCTGGCTCGACATAAGAAGCACCCGCTTTGCTCCTGAACATGTTGAAGGCATCTCTTTTTTCGATCCTCATTATCATTTCACCCTGTTTCCGGATAAATACCTGAGTCAAAAACCCTATTTCTATCGAGAGGACTTTAATGGCAAATATTACATTGAGGTAAAAGAAAATCGTGACCCGATGATTGAGGCCGATTACACCTATGTGCATTTTAAATTCCCGGTGAAGGCGCCTTATGTTGATGGACACATCTATGTAACTGGTGGATTGAATGACTGGCAACTGAACGATGCTAACCGCATGGAGTATAACTTTACTACACGTATGTATGAGCTAAGCATGCTTCTTAAGCAAGGTTTTTACAACTATCAATATCACTTTTTAGAAAACAACTTCACCAAAGCAGAAGTAGAGCGATTCGAAGGCAGTTTTGGTCAAACCGAAAATGATTATATCATATACGTTTATTACCAAAGTGTGGGCGATAATTACGAGCGCTTGATTGGGGTTAATATTTCCAATTCGTTGAAGTATAGCATGAAAAAATGATGGCGGGTTATGTGTTTTGAGTTTCCCCCATCGGCTTGCGCCACTTCCCCATGGGGAAGTTTGATTTACAGCTTTGAATATATTATACCAAACACATTTCCCTTTTGTCTTGAGAAAAACACCTAGTTTAGAATAAGTCTAAGAACCAATATATAGAAATATTTCTATATTTATACATGAATATATCTATGTATTTATATCTACATATAAAATTACGGTTCTATGAAAAAAATCTATGTAATTACGCTGGTTATCGGAATGTTATTTCCATCGATAACCCATGCTACCGATGGCTACTTTGGGGTAGGCTATGGAGCACAAAATAAAGGTTTAGCGGGTGCTGGCGTAGCCTGGTACAAGTACTCACTAATGAATGGCAACCCTGCTGGTAAGGTATTTTTAGGCAAACAATACCAAGTTGGCGTTGGCTTCTTTAATCCAAATCGTCAGTATACTGTTACAGGTAATCCATCTCCTCAACCAGCATTTGGTTTAATGCCAGGTACCGTAGAGAGTGATTCTAAATTATTTGTCATGCCTAGCATGGGTGCTAACTGGATGATAAATGAGAAAAGTAGCTTTTCGGCAACACTATTTGGCAATGGTGGTATGAATACGGATTATCCGGCTGCAACATTCCATGACCCTACTTCATCTACAACAGGGGTTAATTTGGGACAGATGTTTTTGGGCTTAACCTATTCCAGAATGCTGGGGGAAAAACACAGTTTAGGTATAACAATACTTGGAGCGTTTCAGTATTTTGAAGCGAATGGACTGGCTATGTTTGGTATGATGTCAATGGATGATACTAAATTAACAGGCAATGGTCACGATAACTCTTATGGCATTGGGTTCAAACTGGGTTACTTAGGCCAGCTAACCGATGCTTTGTCAGTTGGCGCGAGTTACCAGCCCAAAATGGGCATGAGCAAATTTGATGAATATGCAGGCCTATTTGCCGAGCAGGGAGACTTTGATATCCCGTCAAACTTTACCATTGGCGCTGCCTACCATTTGAGTGACAAGCTGACTGCCATGTTCGATTTCAAACGCGTCAATTATTCTGAAGTGGCATCAATTGGGAATCAAATGATTCTTCCAATGCTTCCTGATGGTTCAATGAATCCGGATTTTGCACCACTTGGAGCAGATGGCGGTTCTGGTTTTGGATGGAACGATATTAATGTATACAAAATTGGTCTTGAATTTGACAAAGGAAATAGCTGGGTATTCCGTGGTGGATTCTCACATAACGATCAGCCTATACCGGAAAGCGAAGTCATGTTTAACATCTTAGCACCTGGCGTAATCGAAGACCATATTACTTTAGGCTGCTCCAAAGCTTTTGGAGAATCGGGCAAAGCTCTCCATTTAGCAATGGTATATGCTCTACCTGCATCAGTATCAGGAATGAATCCGATGGATCCTGCACAGACTATTGAATTAGAAATGAATCAATTTGAATTAGAAATTGCATTCACCTTTTAAATAAACAATCTTATGTTATTCAATAGCCAGCTATTTATAGTCGGCTGTTTTTGTTTTAATATCTCCTTTTGAATACCCTCATCCAAGAAATTGCCACAACCCTCACATGCAAGTTTTACCTTGGCGATAGCAGATTATTTCCTACTTCATGATTAGCATCATCCTAACAAATACTTCATAACCTCTAGAATGGATAAAACTCATCATATATCCAATTTTACACCTTTTGATAGGCATAATGAACGTACTTAATGCAAGCTAATATGGCATCGCTACATAAATAACACATCCAATAGTTAGTATTGCATACCATTAATACACCTTATCGTCCTTTAACAGTACACACTCAACAAAAGAGGCTTGCCGTAAAAAGCAAGCCTCTAATTTCATCGCGATTCTACTTATTATTCTATTTTCTCATCATCACCTTATGATGCATTACTTCTCCCGCCACTTCTGTTCTAATCATATAAAAGGCACTCCCCAGATCTGGCAGATCAATTCTTATTTTATCTCCTTCTTTTTCGAGCTCACCAGCTTGATACTCCCTTACTATACTACCAGATTGAGAAAGTAGTACAACTGACACTTCTTTATCCCCAAATAAAGCCGACTCAATAAATACATAATTAGCAGCAGGATTCGGATAAACTCGAGTACTCGCATAAAGATCTGCTTGCTCTAAATCAGTAGGAACCGTCTCGATTTTAACAATATCCATATCCACTATAGCATCAACCTCAAAATCAACATGTTCATAATTGAACGCCAATTCCGTTATTAGTAACTCATGTGTTGAAACCAAAGTTAAGCCTGCAACATCAACATAAATAGAGTAATTTCCGTTTGCAATGTTACTTATTTCGTAATAGCCATTTGCATCAGTTGTTACATAATCAACAGGCAATCCACTAACTTCATCGATCAACATTACCACAGCTCCAACTACTGGTGGTTGAGTGGATTTTAAAGAACCATTATCATAGGTTATCTGACCTTTTGCTTTTCCATTACCCACCTTATCAGCAGCTGGAATTTCAAACATATCTAACTCAATACTACGACTTTCAGAACAAGCCAAAGTAATAAATTCCGCCTCTTGCCATTTATGAGTCATATTGTAATAGCTATGCATTACACCAGGATACTTTTGTTTGGCATGATCATCCAACTTAACATACACGATATAAACACCTTCTTCAATATTAGTAAAGTTAAAATAACCATTACCCTGCATTCTAACTGACGCCACTTCTCTATAAGGATGATCTGTTACATCTAACAACACCACATCGGCATCATCAGCATCAACAGTACCTTTACTATACGAAGCCGTACCTGATAAAGAGGCTTTACCTTCTTCCTCTACTGTGGTTAACCAGCTGCCCGAGCAACCATTAACATCCCTTACAACAACATCATATGTGCCTGCACTCAGGGCTGTAAGATTCTGTTCAACTGAACCATTTGACCAATCGTAAGTATAAGGAGCAACTCCTCCTTCAATATTAATTGATATGGCACCCGAGGCATTTCCATTACAAGAAGCGTTTGATGAAATACCACTAATTGTTATAGCACTTAGAGGTTCATTTACTACATAAGACTCAGTAGCCGTACATCCATTAACATCTGTGATAACTACATCATACGAACCACCACTTACGTTAACCAGGTCTTTGCTTGTTTCCCCATTACTCCATAAATAACTATAATCACCTGAACCGCCACTTACAGACAAGACAATACTTCCGTTGGATTCACCAGCACAGGTCACATCTTTGATTGTTCCTAAAGTTGCAATAGCACCTGATGGCTCATTTACCGCATAAGACTCAGAAATGGTACACCCGTTAATATCAGTGATAGCTACATCATACGAACCTCCGCTCACATCAACCAAGTCTTTGCTTGACGCTCCAGTACTCCATAAATAAGTATAATCACCCGAACCGCCACTTACTGATAATACAATACTACCGTTTGATTCTCCGGCACAGCTTACATCATTAATAGACGATTCAACAGATATTAAACTTGATGGCTCTGTAACTACGTATGACTCAGAAATGGTACATCCGTTAATATCTGTGATAGCTACATCGTACGAGCCACCGCCTACATTAACCAAGTCTTTGTTGGTTGCTCCATTGCTCCATAAATAAGTATAATCACCTGAACCACCACTTACTGATAATACGATACTACCGTTCGCATCTCCGGCACAGCTTACATCATTAATAGACGATTCAACAGATATTAAACTTGATGGCTCAGTCAAAGTAAAGTCGGCTAATGAACTACAGCCATTGGCATCCGTTACATTTACTCTGTAGTATCCTGCTGCTACACCTGATAAGTCCTTCTCGGCACTACCCGTATTCCATTCATAAGCGTAAGCCTCTTTACCACCACTCACTTCTAACACAATACTACCATTGGCTTCGCCTTTACATGTGGCATCAGTGGCAACACCACTCACTAGTAATGCCTCTGGTTCAGTTAAGGTTTCTGCCAACTCAACAGCACATCCTTGTCCGTCGGTAATAGTGACACTGTATTCACCGGCGCATAAATTATTTCGGAATGGGGCACTACCACCATCACTCCATGAATAAGAATAGGTACCATCTCCACCAGTTCCTTGTGCAATGGCATAACCATTACACATATCGGCACAAGTAATAGCTGAAAGATTTATACTGCCGCTTATGGTGGTCAGATAGTTGAGCTCCGAACTCACTGTAGCTGAACAACCACCAGCATCGGTCACTGTTAAAGTATAGCTACCGGCAATTAAATCAGAAATATCAGCTGATGATGCGCCATTGGACCAACTGTAAGTGTATGGTTGCACACCTCCACTAAGCACTGGCACCAATGCTCCATTGCTCAGGCTCTCACATGTAGGCTGTGTAGCTGTCAGGCTTAACGCCAATGGCTCAGGACTAACAATCTCTACTGTTTCTGTGACTGAACACAGCAGGGCATCCGTGACCGTTACTGAATAAGTTCCTTCAGCCAGCTCATCAATACTGGCTTCTGTTGCGCCGTTTGACCAGCTGTAAGTGTATGGTGCGCGCCCCCCCGTTACATTTGCCGATGCCGAGCCATTGTTAGCATCCGAACAGCCAGGGTTAATCGTTGTCACACTCACAAGCAAAGCTTGCGGATCAGCTAATTCAACATCTAGCGTTTGTGAACAACTCATGGCATCCACTACAGTCAGACTATAGTTTCCAGCAGTAAGCGCAGAAATATCTTCTGTTGTCTCTCCATTACTCCAATTGTAAGTATATGGCCCTGTTCCTCCTGATACGGTCAGGTCAATGGAACCATTATTATTTCCAGTACAAGTTGGTTCATTTAGCAATGAGGTTACCACAATCGCATCCGGTTCTTCTACCTGGGCTATCTCATTTTCCACGCAACCATTGGCATCAGTAACGGTCAGGTAATAAAATCCACCAGACAAGTTAGCAGCGTCTTTGCTTGTTTCTCCATGATCCCAGCTGTACGCATAAGGTTCTATTCCTCCCGAAATTTCAGTACTAATCCCACCATCGGCAGCTGCACCACAAGTGACATCTGTTGGTGTTAAACTTATGGCCATAGCTTCCGGCTCATTAATCGTAAAGGTAGACTCTGCATTGCAACCATTGGCATCTGTTACGGTTACGGTGTATGTATCCTGACATAAGTTAAACTGGAAAGTACCAGTTGCTCCATTGCTCCAACTATAGGTATATGGCGCTGCTCCACCACTAGCCGAAGCCATGGCAACTCCATCGCACTGGCCGGCACAGTTGACATCGTAATTATCCATGACAACAGATAGTGTTGATGAAGTGGTCACCGTATAGGTTTCCTCCACTGAACAGCCATTGGCATCAGTTATCATCACTGTATAATCACCCTCTGTTAATGCATTGATATCTTTTGTTGCAGCTCCGTTTGACCAACTATAGTCATACGGTTCAGTACCGCCGGTAACTGATAATGTGAGTGCACCATCATTTCCATCAGCACATGTTGTTTGTTGAACACTAGCTGTTACAGCCAACAATTCAGCCTCTACCAAAGTAACTTCCGTTGTTTCGCTTAATGCATTGGCATCCGTCACAGTAACTGAATAGATACCAGCCGCAAGATCTGTTAAATCTTCACTTGTTGCAGCATTAGACCATAGAATTGTATATGGTGCCATGCCTCCTGTTATCGCCAAATCAATGGCTCCGTTACTTCCACCAAAACAGGAAATATCTGTGGCTTGAAGTGATAAAACAAGGTTATCAACACCATCTATATATACACTGTCTTTCTTTGCATTCAGGTAGGCATCCCGCACAGTAATATAATGCCAACCTTTGGTCAAGTTATCAACTGAAGCAGTTGTTGCTCCGTTGGACCACTGGTAATAATACGGCGCTACACCTTGTGTGACAGTTACAGTAGCCGTACCATCTGTGCATGAAGAACAAGAGGCGTCTGTGCCACTCACGGCCAACTTTAATTCTGGTATGTTGATTTCAATGCTGTCAATAATGCTACAGCCGCTTGCATCCGTAATCGTTACAGAATGATATCCATTACTTAAGCCTGTTGCCATCGCATCTTTGCTTCCATTTTGCCAATGATATAAGTAAGGTTCAATACCTCCAGCTGGCTTAGCCCAGGCAGTATCAATTGAAGTGAACAGATTAGCAAAAATCTGACTATTCATCATCACGGTGTCTATCGCCGTATGTGAACATCCCGAAGGAGCAGTTGCTGTCAGTTCCACTTCAAACATACCTGCGTCTGTATATTTATGCGAAGGATTTTCTGAATCAGATACCATGCCGTCTCCGAAATCCCAGTTATAAGTCATTGTGCCGCTTTCAATGCTACTGTTATTTGTGAAAGTAACAGCTTCACCGTAACAGGCATCCTCAAAGCTGAATGAAGCATGAGGCGTAGACAGTAGATTTACCTGCTTAGTCGTGTCACCATAACAACCTACATCAGAATAAGCACGAAGCGTTACATTATAAATACCTGAGGTTTCATAGATATGAGTAGGATTCTGAACGTATGTCGTATCTCCATCATCAAACATCCACTCATAGGCAGTGATAGCTCCACTTGATACACTGGCACTTCCGGCGAAAGGAATTTCACTTCCCGCACAATCAGCAGAGAAATTGAAATTCACTTCCGGCACGTCACTACTAAAACGGGTAACTCTTAAGGTGTCATTGTTAATATTATCATCGTGCGTACCAATCAACCAGATTTTAAATTCATAAGAACCATGTCCTGCCAGGTTTTCCTTGGTATCGAAAGTATATTGAATGTCATTACTAATTTGTCCCGGCACGGTTCCCTTAACAACCGGTCCACCATTTACCTGGTAGGCAATCTGCAAATCAACAAATGGAATATCGCCAAACTGCTTTAAGAGAACGGTAACAGAATCACTTGTACTTAACCCGCAATGTAAAGTAGGACTTACCAGCTGAGTAATACCAAAATCCACCAGGTATTCATCCGCACCAACATCGGGCGCAGCTTGATTCCTAAGCTCTCCATCAATATCGAGAGCGATGTCTGCCGCTGCTATACCAGCCCCATTTATTGAGCGCTGCGATGGACGTAAATCTGTTTCACTCAAAAAGAATGGATTGAGCACTTTTGAGTTGGCGTCTGCATTGATGGTTGAACCCCAGGATTCCAAATCAGAATACAGTGTACCTAAGTACTCTCCGAACTCATCACCCGAACTGTAAAAATCATTGTAATCCCAATCAGAACCAGCGATACTAACACCCAATTTAGCCGCCAGCCCTCCACCATTATTGGCAAAAATATTATTCTTAACCGTGTAGTTACTACCTCCCAATACTTCCAGACCAACACCATTGACCACATCCGTACCGGTAATATTAATGGAGTTAAAAACGATTTGCGAACCGGAACCTTTTTCCTGCAAGCAAATTCCCTTGGCAATGCCAACCCCTTCGGCTTCCACAAAATTATTGGCCACCAGGTTATCGGCACCGTTGACAATAATGCCTGTTCCAGCCTGAATATTCAAAAAGCGGTTTTCAGTGACTGTGGCATTATTGGCGGTTATGTTGATACCATCGCCAGCCACAACACCATTGACAGTGTTATGCGTGTACAAACCACCAGTACCTTGCACATTTAGGCCTCTGTTTCGAATATTTGTAATAGTGTTATTTCGTACTTTCCAATG
>NZ_JAENRR010000109.1 GCF_016612505.1 Carboxylicivirga marina | reverse complement strand
GATGGTTTTTGGAAACATTTTTCTGACGTATACTACACTAAAAATGCTGCGTAATATGAGAACTGCACCCATAATTAACAATTTTAATATAATTCCATATTATTTATTGCCCATAACTCATTTATAACCACATCTCAATGCACGATACTTTAGCAATGTCAATTACTGACGTGCAGATACAATTACTATATCATTCTATATCGGCACCTATGTGCCCATACATTTATAATTCCCTATGATTAACCGCCCAGCTAACGCTCACATGTTCCCCGGTTGGGGGCGGCTTTTCCCGATTAGTGCTACTAAAATAGAATTATTTCTTTAAATAACGTTGGTAGCTTGGGGTAAAAAGAAGTTTGAGTTTGATAAGTTGTTAGGCAGCTAAGACTATGAAGATGGCTTGTTGGTGAGTTTGCAGAATTGTCAGCAGAGTCCCTTTTTGAAATGGTTTAAGCTTAGCATCTCTTTCCGCGGGGGCTTTCTCTTTTTTTTCTTTTGTTCCTTTTGGGCAATGCAAAAGGAAATAATAATTGGCGCTTCGCCCAAACCAGAGTTACTTTTTGCTACAGGGCAAAAACTAACGAAAAACCCCGCTGACTACAGCACTCGATGACCTTTCTAATCTCATTCACTGAATTAAAAGAACTCACCCGATAGTCATCGGTCTCAAACAGCTTTCAATTCTTCGTTCACTTCGATTGAATGGTACCCATCTACGTTGCTGATGTCAGACCCCTTGGAAACTATCGTCGGGCTCCTTCACCACTCGAAACAAGGTTTTGACAGCGCGGTGGCCTGTCTGGCAATGGAGCCAGTGGTGGGGTGAAAAACTAATTTCGTGATACTTCTTAAAAGGAGCTTGCTTTTGCCTTTGATAAAAGGCTTTACTTTTATTAGATGTATAGAAATTAGTTTGAGCGCGAGGGACATTTTGCCAGACTAGATGTTTTGTTTCTTTTACAGCAATGGTAAAAGAAAATCTGCCTGATAAGGCGTTCGCTAAAGCCGCGATGGCTTATACTTTCTCCTACAGTCGAGAAAGTATACAAAGAGTCCGCTGACTACAGCACTCGATGACCTTTCTAATCTCATTCACTGAATTAAAAGAACTCACCCGATAGTCATCGGTCTCAAACAGCTTTTAATTCTTCGTTCACTTCGATTGAATGGTACCCATCTACGTTGCTGATGTCAGACCCCTTGGAAATAAAGGTGGGCATTTTTATAGTGCGTTGGCCTGCCGGAAAGTGGAGGCCAGTGGTGGAGTGAATTGTCTCTTCTTGTAATAATTCAATGAAGGGGCTTGCCTTTATGTTTGAAAAACATCTTACTTCATTAGAATTATTGAGAAGAGATAAGAGTGGGAGGGTATTCTTTTCGGCTAGTCCCGACATCGATTTTGTAGGATTTTAGTCTTAAAATTCACAAAAATCATGATCGGGATTGTTTCTTTTACAGCGATGGTAAAAGAAAATCTGCCTGATAAGGCGTTCGCTCAAGTCGCGATGGCTTTCCCTTTTTTAGTTTGCTTCATGTTTGTTTTTTTATTGTGCTCATGATTTTTGCTTTGCTCCAATTCTACGGTCAAAAAAGGGAAGAATAAGTCCGCTGACTACAGCACTCGATGACCTTTCTAATCTCACTCTCTGAATTAAAAGAACTCAAACGATAGTCATCGGTCTCAAACAGCTTTCATTTCCTACGCTTCATCAAGTGGGGCCCAAGTTGCGTTGCTGATGTCAGAACCCTTGGAAATTATCGTCGGGCTCCTTCACCACTCGAAACAAGGTTTTGACAGCGCGGTGGCCTGTCTGGCAATGGAGCCAGTGGTGGGGTGAAAAACGAATTTCGTGATACTTCTTAAAAGGAGCTTGCTTTTGCCTTTGATAAAAGGCTTTACTTTTATTAGATGTATAGAAATTAGTTTGAGCGCGAGGGAGATTTTGCCAGACTAGACTTTTGTTCCTTTTGGGAAATGCAAAAGGAAGTAAAAATTGGCGCTTCGCCCAAACCAGAGTTACTTTTTGCTACAGGGCAAAAACTAACGAAAAACCCCGCTGACTGCAGCACTCGATGACCTTTCTAATCTCATTCACTGAATTAGAAGAACTCACCCGATAGTCATCGGTCTCAAACAGCTTTTAATTCTTCGTTCACTTCGATTGAAAGGTGCCCATCTACATTGCTGATGTCAGAACCCTTGGAAATTATCGTCAGATAATGCTCTATACAAAACGCATTATGATATTACCCGTTAAAGTATTTTAAAACCCATTTAGTTCCATCGTAACTGTTGGAATCAATAATAAGAAACCAATAATAACCAAAGTAATAATCAATGGAGCAATCCATTTGACCCATTTGGTATAAGGAATTTTCGCCACACCCAATACGCCAATTAAAACAGGTGATGTTGGTGTTATCATGTTAGTAAAGCCATCTCCAAACTGGAATGCCATAACGGTTGCCTGTCGCGACAATCCGATTAAATCGCTAAATGGCGCCATAATCGGCATGGTTAAAGCAGCTTTGGCCGACCCGCTAGGGATGAAAATATTAATCAAGGTTTGAATGCAGTACATGATACCCACCGATGCTATATTACCCAGGTCGCTCATGGATTGTGCCATGCTGTGCAGGATGGTGTGAACGATTTTTCCATCTTCCAAAATAACAATGATACCACCTGCAAGTCCTACCACTAATGCGGCTGACATAATATCTTTGGCACCTTCGAGGAAGAGCTTGGTAATCTTATCAGCATCGTTTGCCATGGCGGCACCCGATAGAATACCCATTGCCAAAAACAAGGCGGCTATTTCGGTGATGTACCATTCGTAGCCCATCACGCCAATAATCAGGAACAAAATGGTGAAACCTAAGAGGTTCAATATAAAGAAGTGTACTTTCTTTCGCAGTGACATAAAACCAGCTATGGCAAAAAAGCCAGCCATCACCGGCATTACCGGCCAGGTTACACCTTCGCCACCACCCATTTTTAAAGTGGTCATTGGGTGTTTAATGGCAAATAACACTAGAACAATAGCTGTAATACCATATACCCACCAGGCCGAACGTGATGTTTTATCTTCCAATCCTTCAATAGTACCTGCATTACGCTGACGCCAGTATTCATCTTCTTCGTAAACGGCCGATGATTGTGGATTCTTCTTCACTTTGCGCGCATACCAAAGTATATAGGAACAACCTATAATATTGATAACAACCCAGCATATCAATCGGTATTCAAAGCCCGAGAACAAAGGCAGCTCGGCTAATCCTTGTGCAATACCAATGGTAAATGGGTTCAATACCGCACCGGCAAAACCCAATCCGGCAGCCACAAACACAATACCCACGCCTGTGATACTATCGTAGCCCATAGAAATGGCCAGCGGTACCAGCACCACCATAAAGGCAATGGTTTCTTCACTCATGCCAAATACCGCTCCGAAAATTGAGAACATGAGCATGATGAGCACCAGTATCAGGTTATTGGCCCCTATGGCCCGTATGGCTTTATATTTATCAAGCTTTTTTACAAAATCAAGAAAGGACAAAATACCCACATCAATGGCTCGCGAATCATTCATAATCCAGAAGGCTCCACCAATCATCAAGATAAACACAATGATACCGGCTCCTTTTTCAAAACCATGTACCATGGCTGCAAAAACCTCCCAGGTCTGGGGCTGACTTTCGATGCTGTGATACACCATCTCGGTGGTTTCAACACCATCTACTATTTTGGTTTCTTTCACATACTCACCGCCCGGTACAAACCAGGTAGCAACGGCTGCAAAGACAATCAGCGAAAAAACGATAACGTATGTGTGGGGGACTTTTTTGAACATGATATTTTTTTTTAGATAAAAAGACGCAAGACATAAAACTAATTCGAGACTTTGCACTTGCGCTATTCATTAACCGTGGCAAAAATAGGATTTTAATTGGATTGTGCTTTATGCTATATAGCAGCATCACGGCAATCGCATTTAAATTTATTGCAATATTTTATTGGCGTGATACCGACATAAGCAACGCAGTTTGGGACCCATTGACATAAGCGGAGGAGAGAAAAATTTGATACCAAGCTGTCAATCATTAAATTTTTCCTGTAGTGATGTCATAATGGGTAAATGAGTGCTTTGGTCGGCGGCTTTTTTGTCACCTTTTTGAGCTGGAGTCAAAAAGGGGAAGCCTCAACGGCTTGAGTTGAAAAAACAATTTTTTAAATTGCCGTGGTAGCAGCATCAGGTTAATTGCATTTCAGAATGCTATTACTGTGGACAAAGACCATTAAAAAAAAACGACGTAGTGAGACATTACGCCGAACATCAATGGCTGGCTCCGTTAATCTGTTAAGCGTAGCGTCTCGCTACGTTTAATTCAGTCAAGCCTCTGGCCTAAAATTTACTTCACCGTAATGATGCTTACCTGATACCACCTCACTTTGTTTGAGTGCTATCTCACGTTCGATGCGTGCATTCTCATACGCTAATGAGCTTTATCTCACGTAAAATAATTTCTATCTCACGCTTACCAGGTATCACCTCACCATGCATGAGTACTATCTCACGTTCAATGCGTAGCTCCTCACTCACTAACGACCTTATCTCACGTAAAACTATCTCTATCTCACGCCAAACCATGTCTATCTCACGTCAAATGATGTCTATCTCACGTCAAACGATGTGCATCTCACGCTCAGGTAAGTGCATCTCACGCGTGAGATAACAGGCATTTAAGGTGAGATGCTTTTGCTAAGGCATGAGGGAAATAATAAAGGGTGCCGAAGCACCCAATTAAGTGTTGCCTTCATGCTACTTAGGCCTTTTGTACCTTTTGCGATTGGCGATAGGCTTTTGAGCGATCTCTTAAATACTTGCTCGAATAGCCTTTTACATGTTCCGCATCCTTACGAAAGGCAAACTGACCGTAATCGCGTATCTCATCCACTACTTCTTTAAGTAAGGTATAAGCTTTGTCGCGTATCAGCTTGTGTTCGTCGTCGCGATAAAGGTAACCGTTGGCTGCCGACAGTACACCACTCATCTCGCTTACCATGGTATTGGCGGTTCCAAATTTGGTAGCATCGTAGTTAATGGCTTGAACCTGTTCGGGGTTTTGTGTACCCAATACTGCCAGACGAGCCAAATCTTCAATGGCATCGGCATGCGAGTTGCCTTCTTCAATATCGGCAATCTGCTCCATCAGGCGCTCATCTTTACGGAAAGCAAAAGCCAGATGCTCTACCATATCCTTACGCAAGGCGTAAAGGGCAGGCGCCTTTTCTTTCCATAATTCCTGTGCCTTTTTACGCTCGCTCTGATGCTCTTGCCAGTTGACTTCGGCAGCAAACACAGCTGCACGTAGCTTAGCCAAGCGCTCTTGCAACTCTGGCGGCATGCCCAGCTCAAGCAGTTTGGTCAAATCCAGACCAACCCGCTCATGCAGGTTGCCAGCCTCTTGCA
Organism: Carboxylicivirga marina; assembly: GCF_016612505.1. GTDB lineage: Bacteria > Bacteroidota > Bacteroidia > Bacteroidales > Marinilabiliaceae > Carboxylicivirga > Carboxylicivirga marina. The sequence continues at coordinate 1,590 of NZ_JAENRR010000109.1, read as the reverse complement.
CCGCCACACTTAAGGGGATATTGCAAGGTTTAATAGCCTCTTTGCTTAACTGTTCAATTTCAGGAAGCATTTCCTGTAGTACTTCATTTTCTTTCATAAAAAAAGATTAGTAATGATACTCTAATAGGCATGTATCACATATGCCATCTTTCCTTTCTGAAGTTGTTTTCCTGTTGTATTAAAACTCTTTCCTTATGGTGAAGTCAGTGACTTCGGTTTTTTCCTATTGTTTAGTCTGTTGTTGCTTATCGTACCTGTTGGAAAAAATAACACTGAGTATGACGAATAGCATGGCCACAATGCCCAGGTAACCACCGGCATTGCCCGACCAAGTTAAATCGCTGAAATCAATGAAATAAAGATGAGCTACTAGGATCATCACAGCGAAAATGACTAATGTGGTTCTGAATTTTTTCATGCTTATTGTGGTTTGGTTGATTGTTAAAGTTTAATGTAGGATGACGTAGCGAGACGCTACGCCAAACGGGGGAAAGCTATATTATATTTCAGATTGTCTATAAGTTTTATAAATATTTTGATCTGCATAATTCCCTTTTGAACTAGCATTCATTAGGTTTTCATACTCATATCCTGGAACACCATAATACTCGTATGTTCTTCCATTATTAAACCGAATAGTTAAGGTTCTTGTCATGTTATTGTAACCAACAGCTGCAAGATTACTTGATTGGACTGGTATCATATTCATAATTCTTATTTTTGGTTTGTTCTCTGTTTACGCCAATATAATCTATTGCCCTGTTGTTATTAATTCAAGTTTATTACCTTCTCAAACAATCCTTTTAAGTATACATCTGATAAATCCAAAATTGGCTCATACATAAAAGCATTAATATGAATATTTTCAGCTGTCATTAAATTTACCTGTTCCATTAGTTTAATTTCGACTGTTTTCTCCGGAAACTTTTCCTTGTATAGTCGCATTAACTCTGTTGTTTGATTCTTTGTAATAGATAAAATATCTTGTTCTGAATTGATTTTTTCAATCATAAATTCTTCCGCTTTTAGACGTATTGCCATTGATAACAGAATTTTGTTTTCGAGTTGAATATTTTCAGAAGTTTCAGCTGCAATCTGAGAAGTTTCTTCCATTAACATTTCATAAACGGATCTCTCATCAAGATTATACTCCTTATCAGTCCAGATTGTATTATAAATTTCGATTAAATCACTAACCTGCAAATTGTTGGTTTCAGGTCTGATATGTAGCAGATTTGTCAGATTTAAATAGTTAGAATCCTGCTCTCCACTAATATATTCAATTATATTTCTTGCAAATGGAATTGATGCTAAAAAGATTCGTTCTTTTTTATGAATTAGTTTGACCCAAGATTCAAATACATTTTTTAGGTATTGACCTTTGACAATTTTCACTTCGGTATCTTCCTTAACTGTCATAAAGCAGTCTGGATAACTTATTACGGGAAGCCTGGAAGCGACTGTTCTATAAAAATCAAAATTATGCGTTAGGACTAAAACATTAAACTTAGGATGTTTTTAACCGCTTTAAAAACTGGACCACTTTGTAGCACATGAAAAGTGAAACAAAATGGTAGAAGAAATCATTAA
>NZ_JAENRR010000108.1 GCF_016612505.1 Carboxylicivirga marina | reverse complement strand
TATTAAAAGCAATAGGCTTGAAAATCCCTCCGAAAATTTTGCAGTAGCGAATGAAAATGTAGTGGCACAAACCACTATATCTCTTGTTATTCGTCTAGCTATCAGTAACTATGGAATTTTATCTGTCGAACTCGGGAGTAGAACGTTATTACAAATATCTACTCTCATTTAAATGTGGTTTGGGAACATGAATGGTGTGCTCAATAATGTTGTCAAGTTGATTGAGGAATTTATCTTTATCTCGATTTAATCCTCCTTTAAATACAAGGTAGTTTGATGCATGGTCGCTTCTGAAAACAGTACTGTGTAACTCTAAATTTTCAAGTAAAAGGCGCATTTCTTTTAGCATCTCTAGTTGAGATAAAGGTTCGAAAGGAGCTTTTAGTTGCTTGCTAAAGTGCTCATATCCGTAAGGGAAGGAGATAACTAATAAAGCCAATAGATCAGGTTGAATAATATTAAGGAGTTTTGCTGAATTGATAGCGTGAGCTTTCGAATGTAACCTACCTCCTAATCCATTTAATATCATTACAGATAACTTAAGACCAGCCTTCTTTGCTTTTAAAGCAGCTAGAGCTTGTTCCTCCGATGTTGTTCCTTTGTTCATCAATGATAACACATCGTTATCGCCCGATTCTAATCCAATGTACAGCAAATCTAAGCCGGCACTTTTGAGTTCTTCGAGCTGGCTTAATGTAAATTTGTTTAATTCTCGTGAAGAAGCATAAGTTGAAATACGTTTTGCTTTAATGAAGTGCTTCTTAAGTAATTGAATAGTTTCAAGTATTACTGGAAACTCAACCGTAAATAAATCTCCATCACCAATGAAAATTCGATTAGCTGCAGGGTGCATTCCCGAGAGCAAAATTATTTCTTTTCGTAAGGTACTGAGAGGTTTAACTGAGTACTTCTTACTTGTATACATTTCGCAAAAATAGCAGTTGTTCCATTTGCAACCATGTGTTACCTGAAGGATTACTGAATTCGCCTCTGATGGTGGGCGGAATACGGGCTCGTGATACACTAAAAATGACTCGTTCATTGCCGCAAAAGTAATAAAAGACCTGTGATAAAAGGGTCACTTTTCTTTCATCCCAATATTTAATTTTAACACATCATATTTTTGCAATTGCTCTGGCGTTAGAACTCCCTTAAAGTCAGAGTAGAGCTTGCGCTTAACTTCAAACGTATATTTTTTATCTTTTTTTAGATAGCAGTTAAATTTCCCGGATTTATTCGTTTTGACGGTCATAATAACGCCTGTTTCAGCATCGGTAATGTTAATAAAAGCATTCGGTAATAGGGTAGAATCAATTTCACTATGAACTGTTGCTTCAATGATGCAATAAGAGAGTGGACGTATAAGCTGAAGAGCATAGATGTCATCGCCACCTAAGCCACCTTTTCGGTTTGAGGCAAAGAAACCAAAGCGATCGCTCGGGTCTAATACGAGACTAAAATCATCTGCTTGTGTATTAACCGGGTATCCCAAATTAAATGGTAAGGTGTAATTGCCGTTAACAAGTGTTGAGAAAAACAAATCGTAACCACCAACGCCAGGATGCATATCAGATGAAAAATATAGTGTTCCTTTGGTATCTACAAATGGGAATATTTCGTTGCCAGCTGTATTAATCAAACTACCCAGGTTTTTTGCTTGACTTAGAAATCCATTTTTAAGTTCACAGACATATAAATCCATTCCACCAAAACCGCCTGGCATATCTGAAGAAAAATAGATGTATTTACTGTCATTTGTGATATATGCATGAGCAACCGTATACGTTCCCTTTCGTATTGGCAATCGTTTAATGTCTTTTGACCAAGTATCGCCTTCGCTTTGAGCTACGAAAATATCAAGTGTATTAACCTGTTTTGTGTCAAAGTTGGTATTACGCGTAATATATGCCGTTTTAAAATCCTTTGAGAAACAAATTGGACCATCGTTATATTTAGTTTGAAGCTCTTTACTAAAAAGTGAGGCTTCAGTACTTGTTTTATCAACACTATATAAATTAAAGAAAGATTGGCCTGTTTGTACATCACTGTGTTGAGAGATGCCTTTAACAGGTCGATTAGATGTAAAAACCATTTCCTGATTATAGAGCGATGGCCCAAACTCATCGAAACTTGTATTAAAGGTTAAGGGTATTATTTTATATCGGCTTGAATCGCGATAGAGTTCGTTATAATACTCGATGAATGTTGAAGTGGCTAGCTGGTGTGGTAATTTATTTTGCAGATAGTATTTGTGAAAGAACACAGAGGCTTCCTGGTTTTTACCATCCTTTAAAAGCTCTTTAGCTAGTAACAAGTAGATTTGTGTGTCGTAATCTGAATGATCAGCACATTTTTTATACCACTCAATGGCCTTTTCGCTATTATTCATTTTCGAATAAGCTCTGGCTATTTGTGTATAACAATAATAAGTGTGCTGACCTTCATTGGCCAATTTCTTATAGGCATTAATGGCCTTCTTGTAATTAAAACCCTTAAAAAAATCATCAGCCTTCTCAAGATCTTTCGATTGAGAAAAAACTAACTGTGAGGCAATAATGAAGATGAAAATAAATAAAGCCTTCATTTTAGAAATGCCTTGGGTGCTGTACTTTTTCTTTTGTGAAATTAAATTCATAAAGTAACATTATTTCGTGTGTGCCGTTGTTGTAATTGCTTAGTTCATTGGTTGTCATATCGTATCCGTACCCAACTTTAAATTGCTGTGAAAATTGGTACTGTACAATGGCGCCGAAAGAGTTTTCAATTCGGTAAAAGCCTCCAAGCCAAAGTTTTTCTTTCAGCAAAAAATTAAGGTTGATATCCATTGACATTGGAGCTGCCTGGGTAAATCTGGCAAGTATACTTGGTTTGAATTTTACATTCTGATTCAAATCAAAAACATAACCACTTGTCAGAAAATAATGGCGAACCTCTTTACCGCTTTCTCCCAATACCTCTATATCACCATTGTCAAGCTTGTTCTCAAGTAACTTGGGAACCGAAAATCCTGCATAAAATTTATCAGAGTAATAAAATGCTCCAACACCAAAATTAGGTAAAAACTTACTGTAATCGGCACCGCTAAGAGCCGGATCGTCCATAACGCTTCCTGTACTTAAGCTGGTTACGTTGTTTTGGAAGAAATTAAACCCACCTTTTATCCCCAATGATAATTTACTTTTTTCCGTAATTTTTAACCGGTAGGCATAATCAAAGTAGATGCCTGTTTGTTGAGTTGGGTCAAGTTTGTCGTGCATCAATGTAAACCCTAAACCTACATTAGTGCCAACTGCAGTGTGCGCTGTAAGTGTTTGGGTTGATGGGGCTCCTTCGAACCCAACCCATTGATGGCGCGAAAGGGCCATCAGGCTTAAGACTTCTCGAGTGCCGGCATATCCTGGATTATAGGCCAGTGTATTAAACATATACTGTGTGTACATAGGATCTTGTTGAGCACTGGTCTTTTGAGTAAAACTCATTGACAACAAAACACAACAAAGTATAAACTTTAAATAGTCGCTTAGCTTAAGCGATATCTGCTTCTGAATCTTTAAAATCTTCATTGTAATATAAATTATCGCTTAATATATACTGTTCCTTTAATCACTGTACCCGATTGAGATTTAAACACATAGAAATAGGTGCCTTCAGAGAGTTCTTCGCTACCCAAGGTTCCTGAGTTTGATTTTCCATCCCATGTGTTGTCGTAATTAACCATGTGATACACCTGACCTCCCCAACGGTTAAAGATAAATAGTTCATTCGCCTTTAATTCCTCCGAAGTGGCTCCTTTAATAATAAAATAGTCGTTGATGCCATCGCCATTAGGAGTGAAAGTTTCAGGAATGTCGAGTACACGATTAGCACAATCATCAAATGAATCAATTGAATTTGGAATTGCATCATTATCACAATCGCCATACCCTTCTTCGCTATCAAGAACAGTGTCGTTGTCTGAATCCGTATCTAAATAATCAGGTATGCCATCATTGTCCGAGTCAAGAGGTTTATCCTCACATAAGTCGTTAATGTTACCTTCAATCAGGTCAGAAATGCCGTCGTTGTCTGAATCCTCATCTAAATAATCAGGTGTTCCATCCTGGTCACTATCAACATTGTCACCATTGCTATTTTCAGTGGCATCAGGGATATTATCGCTATCTGAATCTAAAGGAATCACATTTGCATAAACTGTGGCTATTTTAGATTCTCCTCCTTGCTCGTCATGCAATATATACTTTATTTCAATTGTTGTACAAAGCGTACCAAAATCAGGTGTAAATTCAAGCGTTGTTTGGTTAAGGATTCTAATAAATCCAGGAATACTTGGTGATTCCGGTGATATTGAGATACTTAAGGCTTCCATCTCGATGTCACTACCCAATTCGGCCAGATTAACCACAGTAGGCGTGCTTTCAATAACATCTAAATGATAATCAACAGCAACAGGATTATCGTTAACCGGGTTAACGGTTATGAAAGCAGTGTCCTGAGCACATTGTTTAGATGAGCCTTTATCACATATTTCATAAACAATTGTGTCATTGCCAAAGAAATTTTCATTTGGTGTATAGGTTATTGTCGGCTCAATATAATCAACTGAATAAGAACCTTGGTTTGGTGCTTTCAAAATCCGCAGACTTGAGTGATTAAGTTCTCCATCAGGATCGCGATCGTTATTCAATGGATTGAAGGATAGTGTGCTGTCTTCTTTTATTTCAAGATAATCGCTATTGGTTATTGGTTTAGCATTTCCAGTTAAGACTGTTATGTTTATAAATGCTTCAGTACACTCTCCGTCAGTATCGCATATCGTAAAACCAAATGCATCTGGACCATAATAATTGTAATCTGGATCGTAAGTGATTCTACCTGTAGTTCCGTTGATTGTAACGTCACCATGACTTGGTTGTTTTTCTTCTTCAGTAGGTATTTCTAAGGTTGATAAATCTAGATTGCCATCTACATCTTCCACAAAATCTAATATATCAATATCAATTGATATATTATCATATGTTTCAACATGGCCATCGATTGCTATTGGGTTATCATTTACCGGTAATACTGTAAATGTAACCGTTGCAGGATGGTCAGGGTCACTAGTTTGACCATCTTCGTCAATAAGTGAATATATGAAACTATCAGCGCCATTAAAATCTTGATTTGGCACGTAATCTATTGTATTATCAGTATTAATTGTAATTGAGCCATTTTTTGGCAGGTTTTGTTCTTCAATAATAATGGTACTTAGGTATATATCATTATCAACATCATTATCATTTTCGAGGATGTTAATCTTTATGCTTTGATCCTCATTTAATGTATATGGAGGATCATCATTAGCTATAGGTGCGTCATTTTCAGGAGTTATTGTAATCTCTACTTCTGCTTCAGAGCAATAATTATCAGTATCACAAATGCGATATATGAGATTATCATTGCCATTTATATTGGCATTTGGTGTATACGTAATGGTGCCATTCATGGTGTTTACTTCTGCAATACCGATGTTTGGAGCTCTAATGATTTCTAATGAAGTATAATCAATGTTATTTTGAGGATCCTCATCATTTTCCAGTACATCAAATGTAGTGGTGGCTGCATCCTCGTTAATGGTATATGAATCTTTATTGGCAATTGGCGCTTCGTTAGAAACAGTAATGGTTATTGTACCCACATTACTATAGGCGCCGCTTAAATCCTGTATTTGTACATTAAATTTGTCTTCGCCTGAGTAAGTATTGTTTGGAGTATACGTGATTTCACCATTGTTAGTATTAACACTATACAATCCATTATCAGGTTCAGACGTAACATCAAGAGTTGAAGGATCTAAGTTATCATCTTCATCACTGGCAAAACTGCTTAAGCTGATTAGTAATGGTTGATTTTCAGGTGTTGAGAATGAACTGTTGTTTATTCGTGGCGAATCATTAATGTTATTAACCGTTATTGTGAATGATTGCTCGGTATAGGTTAAATCATCTTCAGCCCTAATTGTAACACTCAATGGAGAACCAGGAGCCGTCACGTCAGCCTGAAGTGGTGTTCCGGTTAATACAGCTGTGCCATCACCATTATCGGAGAGTGTCATCCAGGTACTGGCCGGATCAGATGGGGTTATTAGTGTTATCACAGGTATATCGCCATCAGCGTCGGTGACTGAGATATTATAGGTGTATACAGCATCTTCGTTTGTTACAGTAATTGGTGAAGAATTAAAGGTTGGTTGTGTATCATTATCGAAAATATCTACAGTAACCTGTGTATTTAAATCATAGAATAAACTGTTACTGGCAGTGTTGTTAACCGCAATAGAAATATTTGCTGATTCGTCAGTTAAATCAACATCTTCAAGAGTGTTAAAACTAACCGTTTGATTGCCATAATTTAAGTTCGTGAGTGTAAGTGTATTGGTTGATAATATAACGTCATCGTTATTGCTTGTTAAATCAATTACAACATCACTTATTGGTTGAGCGCTTAAGGCTATTTCAAATGTATGATCACTGGTTCCTTCGGTTACACTGAATGTTGTAGGAGCAACCATTATGTCGGCAATGTCGTTATCGCTTATGTCAATGGATGCTGAATTAGCTGAGCTTGAAATGATAGTTTTTGTGTTATTCACAGCTGTCATTTCAATTGTAATGTTTTCCAGCCCTTCAACCAAATTATCATTTATGAGGTTAATTGGAATAGTAATAGAGTTGGAGCCATCTGGCATGGTAATGGTTGGGTTTACTGTTTCAAAGTCACTACCCATTGTTGCTGAACCACTAATGCTAAGTGTTATTTCTGTAGCACCTAGTGTAGCTTGTGATGCATTGATTGTGAATTCGCCACTTGTGGCATCTTCTTCGGCATTGACTGTTCCGGAAATAGATAACTCGGCTGCGTCATTATCGTTAACTGTTAGGTTAATAATAGCAGATTGATTGTCAAATGCATCATCACTTGTAGCATTGTTCACTTCAATCACTATTGGATTCATTTCATCAATCAAGTCCACATCTTCTGCAGCTGAGAATGAAATGCTTTGTGCACTCCAATTGGTATTGGTAAAAGTAATTGATGTTGGCGTAAAGCTAATATCACTGTTATCAGATCTGATATCAACAACTACGTTACTGGCTGGTTGTGCTGCCAAGCCTACTGAGAAAGAGTTCCCTGAAGAGCCTTCGTCAATTTCAAATGGCCCTCCTGTTGTTTCTAATCCGGCGGCATCATCGTCTCTGACTGTAAGTCCAATTGTAGCTGTAAGTCCATCGAAAGCATCGTCACTATTGACGTTATCTACATTGATAGTTATGTCGTCAGCTTCACTTAGTAAATCACTGTCTTGCCCTGCAGAAAAGCTAATCTGTTTTTCTGCCCAATCGGCATTAGTAAAGGTAATGCTTGATGGAGAAAAAACAATATCAGGGTTGATACAGCTTATGTCAACTTCAACAAATGTTAATGGTTGCACGGCAAGACCAATATTGAAGGTATGGTTTGAAGTTCCTTCATCGACTGTAAATGGGCCACCGGTAATAACCAGGTCCGGAATGTCGTTGTCAGTAATACTAAGTGTTGTACTGGTATTAGATGCAGCAATGTGGGCATTCGGATTACCAGAAATGCCATCTAGAGTTATTGTTACAGTTTCATCACCTTCTGCTAAATTATCATTTATAATAGTCAAAGGAACAACTACATCACTTGTGTTAGTATCAAGCGTAATGGTGCTGATTGTGAAGTCATCAACAATAAGCGCCGAATTACTTGATGTTGTTACAGTAATAGTAGTAGGAACTGTAAATTGTCTTGAGGTATTGATTGTAAAGGAGCCATTGGCTCCGCCTTCTGTACCGTTAACTGTTGAGGCATCTGTGATGGTTAAGTTGCCGTCACTGTCTGTTATTGTTACCGTCGCGGAATTGCTGCTCCCTATTTCTGCATTTGCATTTGTTTGGGTATTTAAAGTGATGATGACCGTTTCGTTACCTTCGACTAGTGCATCAGTAGTAACTGTTACCGGAATAGTTGCCGAATTAGCTCCAGTGTTCAGGTCAATGGAGGAAGTGATGGTTGAATAATCGGTTCCATTTTGTGCAGTACCACTCACAGTGTAGTTTATCGTTGCCGGGCCTACCAGTGCCGGAGT
>NZ_JAENRR010000107.1 GCF_016612505.1 Carboxylicivirga marina | reverse complement strand
AAAATAATACTGGAAATATACTTTAAAACTTATAGCATATCTCCAGTGTTTTTTAGTTCGTAAGGATTAACTAATTAGAACCTTAAGAATCTTTGTAATACCGATTGTAATCTCAAAGCTTCGCAAAGGCTCACTTTGGAAAACGATTGGTATAATATTCACATTGACTTTAAGCAGCTTGCAAATAAATCGTAAGTCTAACATCTAAAGTCTAACATGCTATTGAGGCTAACACTCCCAATAAACTGAATCCATTCCTTTCTGACTCCTGCAACATCCAACAACAAAACATCACATTAACAGCTATTCTTCTGTCACTTACAAAGCAATCACAACTCTGCTCATCAACATATTTGCACCCCTAAACTTAGTGAAACATTACTTCAAATCAATTTTGCCGTATCTCATCATACTCTATCTATTTTTGGTTTGTTCGAAACACTAAATGTAAAAGGATATGAAGGGAATATTTTGCGTTATATTGATGATGATTACCTGCGCACTTGCTTATGCGCAAAACAAGCCAAATATAATTTTAATAATGGCCGACGATTTGGGTTATGGCGATGTAGGCTTTAATGGCAACACGATTATAAAAACGCCCGAAATGGATGCCTTAGCTAATCAACATTTAAAGCTAAGCAACTTTTATGCAGGTGCACCTGTTTGCTCCCCTACCAGAGGTACATGCCTTACCGGACGACATGCTTACCGTTATGGCATTTTTGCCGCCAACGAAGGTCACTTGCCTGCGCAGGAAGTAACATTGGCAAAAATCCTAAAACAAAATGGTTATGCTACCGGCCATTTTGGAAAATGGCATATCGGAACTCTTGATCCAAATTATTCAAGTAAAGGAGAAGACAGAGATCCTGCAGCTAACTTCGCTCCACCATGGCAGCGTGATTACGATGTTTCATTCGTAACAGAGAGCTCTGTTTCTACATGGAATCCAACAAGTACAAAAGTACCATACTATTTTAATGGTCAAATTACCACCGATAACTTATTGGGCGACGACTCACGTGTGATGATGGATCGTATCATTCCGTTCATAGAAGATGCCGTGGAAAACACCACTCCATTTTTATCTGTGGTGTGGTTTCATGCCCCCCACGAACCTTTTGTGGCAGGTCCAACTTACAAAGCTATGTACGAAGGTTATTCTGAGGATGAAAAAGACTATTATGGATGTATAACGGCTATGGATGAGCAGATAGGACGCCTATACGACAAACTGGAAGAGCTGAGTATTGATGATAACACCATCATCTTCTTTTGTAGCGATAACGGCCCAGAAGGTAAAGAGCTGGATGATGGTACACTTACCAAACCTGGTGTAACAGGTGGACTACGTGGCCGTAAGCGCAGTGTTTACTGCGGTGGAACGGGTGTGCCTGCTTTTATTGTGTGGCCAGGTAAAACCGATACACCTGCTGTATCAGACTATACCTGTAGCACGCTCGATTACTTACCAACCATTATTGACGCACTGGATATTAACATGCCCGATGACCGACCTATAGATGGTATTTCGCTACTACCCATGCTTGATGGATTAGAATCAGAGCGTCCTAAAGCCCTCCCATTTATGCACAGTAGTAAGGCCTTTTGGATTGATGGTGATTTAAAGTTTATTACTAAAAACAACTGGGATGTTAACGAGGTGTATAACCTACGTGACGATCGTGCTGAGGAAACCAATCTAAAAAGCGATTATGCCAGTGAGATGGCTCAAATACAAAAAGACATAGTAGCATGGAGCAACTCATGTGCTCACAGTCATGCCGGTGGTGATTACAACGAAGCATTTACACCTGTTGATGCCTGGAAAGGTGTACCAATAGCAACCAACTTATTTGTTCCTCAAGTATTCAAAGCTAGCATCTACCCTAACCCGGCCTCGTATTACATAAGCTTAAAAAACATGACCGATATTAAGCAGGTAAAGATTTTCAACAGTATTGGCAGCTTGGTTAAAACGATTGAACAGCCTGCCCAGAAGATTAATGTTGCCTCTTTACGTAATGGTTTATATATACTAAAAGCCATCAACAACAAGGGCGAAACTTGGGTCGATAGCTTTTTAATCGAATAAGAGACCCATACGATAAATGAAAATACAAAGCCGGTAAAGACTACTCCTTACCGGCTTTGCTAATTTTATCTTTTATCGTAACAACGCTTTTCACTTTACTATGTCATTTTAGGGATATCATATTACTCCGAAACCAATTGTAATATTCTATACCTTTTTGTGTATTCTGTAAAGACAATCGCTCAATTGCAAGCCATATTACCACTCTCCCTTCATAATTCACAAAACACTGATAATTAAGACATACGAAGAGCAAGGGAAAACATAGTGATGTTTTGATCAAAACATCACTATGTTTTTAGTAAAACGTGCTTATGTTTTTGCAAAAACATAAGCACGTTTTTTTTACTACACAAAGGATAATTTTCTTAAACTTTAAAACGTATTGAATATTTGAAGATACATTGATATTTGCTTTCAAATTCACGCATACAAAATTGCAAAGAGCAAGACAATAAATTCACCTTAAAACTAACCTAAAGCACATATGCCTTTTGTGTGCTCAGAAAAGTTCTATCCGAACAATTTTAATATTCACCCCTACTATTTACTAAAACTAAATAACATATCACATTAAAAATTGATCGTCACAATGGCGTAAGTCATAGAATTCTAGCTCGTTTCACTAGTACATATTTCACACCTTCATGTAATAAATATGCTACAAACAGCAGCTTTCTCCCTCTACATTAAATGAGACTTACCATATCAGCGAATACAATGATTACATTTTAGTACTTGATATATTGTTGATTCAATATTTGATTAACAACATTAAATTCTACATTATGAAGAACTTATTTACTACTACATTTTTATTAGTATTAGCATTATCTGTTAATGCACAAATTGCTTACGTAGGCAATCCAAGCTTTGAAGAGCTTGATGTAACAACGAATACAGGTGCTAAAGGATGGACATTAGTTTTAAGCAATGGTGCGCAGGCTACAGCTTCGGTTGTTACAACAGATGCCAGCGATGGGACAAATGCCATCGAAGTGATTATTACAAATAAAGGAACAAGCTATGGTGAAGATCCATTAGTACCTAAATTTAATGACAATGTTAAGTTAGTCAGTGAAGATTTTGACTTTTCAACCGCTAACGAAGTGCCTGCCGCGGGAATCAATGCTTCTGGGGAATTTAACGTTAGAGGTACTTGTGACGTGAAACATACTTTCAGTTCAGCCATTAGCATTTCTTGGCGTCAAGTTGTTTCAATTAACGGAACTGAACAGCCTAAGTCAAACAATAAAGCTATTGCCAGCGGAAGTTGGCTTCCTATGGCAACAGATAAGAATGGAGCTCCATCCCTGATGAAAAAAAGTTTCACTTACGCCTCAACAGGAATGACCATTAGAGCAGAAATCCAAATGGGTGAGAATGTTGGTACTATTTACTTCGACAATGTAAAATCAGAAGTAACAGACGGCCAGGCAAAAGTATCAACCTCAATCGAGCAAGATGATATCAAAGATTTGGATATCAAAGTTTGGTCAAACAATCGCGCCATTAACATCAGCAACCAAGCTGGACAAGCTGGTATGGCAACAGTGTATGATTTAGGTGGCCGTCAGGTGAAGCAGGTTCAAATATCTGCTGAAATGAATACCATTAACATACCTCATGGAGGTTTATACATCGTTAAATCGGAAATCGGAAATGAGGTTTACACGAATAAAGTGGTTGTAAAATAAAACATTTACAGATAATCATTTTCAAAAGGCTTCTCAAAATTGAGAAGCCTTTTTTTATTTACACACCAGTAAATATTCCGCCTCTACTACAATACAACATTAACAATAAGTCTTTTACCAACTCCCAATTGTTCACTGCACTTTTATTGAGACCCTTGGGACTTCATTGCATCGCATAGGTCTCTGATAATTTTTAAGCTAACTACATTACACCATACGTTAAACTAACTACAATTTATTATGAGAAAATTTATACTACTAATTGGATGCCTTTTGGTATTGGCTTTTTTTATACAAAACTCGAAAGCACAAGAGAATTTAATTCTTAATGGCGACTTTGAACTATTTACTATTGATCCATCAAGACCTACGGCCGAAGACCCTAGTAATTGGAGACTATCTCACTTACATGATCGCGACTGGAAGATCAGAAAGAACAGTGGCAGTATGGATGCCTATGCGCAAAAGTGGTACGACGGCAACTTTATTGCATCCAACCAATTCACATTAGAAGCTGGCAAAGATTATCGTTTTTCATTTGATTTGAGACAAACACAAGGAGCTACTGGTGGGGGTGATATAAAAGTTATACTTAGCACAACACAGGACATAACAGGTGAGGTGGCTATACTGTATGAATCTTCAGATGTTCCATTAGATACTTGGTCAACCGCAACACCAATATTAGATTATACAGGTGATTACTACATCGTATTTACTATGACCATTCCTAATCCACCGTACGATGAAACCACCAATCCATATAGTGGCCAAAATCTAAAGTTATCCATTGATAATGTAAGCATTTCAGAAATTCTACCCGGCAAAACAACCATAACACCTACTGCCGGATGGACTACACCGGCAAGCATTTCGTCGCATGTAAACAGCGAAGTAGAGGCCGAAACAATGTTTAAATTCACCGTTACCGACGATGCTACCTCTGCCCTTCCAAGCATGTTTGACGAAATTCTTATCCCCGCCGGCTCCGGTAAACTAGGTTATAGCGATTTTTATAAAAACATGGGTGGTGCCATACTGATGGATGCTGACGACCCTACAAAATCAGTTAACGCAACAAGAACCGAGGCTGGGTTTCTTTTCTCCGGCCTTTCAACAAGTGCAGGCGAACTCGGACACGTTGCTGATGGCACTTCTAAAACTTATGAATTAAAAGTATGGTTTCCCGAATTATTAATATTGGGGGAACGTAATACTGCAACTGAGAAAGCTATTGACTTTGTAGCCAAAAGCAGCAATTTTAACTGGATAGAAGGTTCAGATGTTTTTGAACCAACACAATTGGTCGAAGCTGGAGCTATACTAATTACTGCCACTGCCGACCGACTATATATACCTTACTACAAAGAAGTATTTGCCAACACTGGATTTAAAATGGAAGTATGGACTACCAACGATGCTTTAGTTACTGACAAAGCGGCCACTCCAACGAGTGATATTTCTGTAACACTTGAGCAAGTAGGTGGTAGTGGTGTTCTTTCTTCAACAACCGGTTTAACGCAGAACTTTATCATTGATGAAGGCAAATGCATTTGGACAGATCTAAGTTACTCATTGGCCAACGATCCATTTCAAATTAAGGCTACGGCAACAGTTTATGGTAATCAAGTTACCTATACAAGCGATATGATAACGGCTGATATAGAAAAAGATTATGTAGTTGGCTGGAATTTTACGGATGACGATAACATTGCGGATATGGCTAGTTCAGCTAATACTGCCGTTACGATTGAAAGCGTAGGACCACTTGGTAATACGGACCAATACAACAAAGCGGGTAATGACATAGAAGTAGCTGGTGCTGTAGGATTTAGAGACTGGTCGGCCACTACCGAGCAATACATCGAATTTACCTTTTCAACTCTTGGGTTCGAAAACCTTGCACTTTCATCAACACAGCGAGGAGCAACTGCTAACTCCCCAAAAGATTTTCAGATACAGTATAAAATTGGTTCAGCTGGTGTTTATACTGATGTTCCAGGAGGCACTCTCGAATTAGACTTCTTCCATTGGGGAGCATCGCGCGTTAAAGGATTAGCTTTACCAGCTGAGTGTAACAACGAGGCAGAAGTATCAATCCGTTACCTGCAAACGACAGAGAACACTATACACCCAGATTTAGCAGTCAGCGCCGGAATGATTCATGCGGATGACATTTATGTGGTAGGCATAAATACAACTCCTACAGATCTTGAAAACGCCACGGTTGAAACCATCAACATCTACCCTAATCCGGTTAAGAACACTTTATTCTTAAGCAACAACAATGCAACTGCCTACACCATTTACAGTGCCAACGGCGGTGTGGTTGCCAGCGGATTGCTTAACCGCAATAGCCTCGATGCAGGTAACTTAAGCAAGGGTATTTATTTCATTAGAATAACATTAAATGACGGAAGCATTATAACAAAACCGTTTATTAAATAATATACCTCTACCATAGAATAAGAGCTTGTCATTGCGGCAAGCTCTTATTCTATGCTTTACCTTTATAACAAATCATTCATTCAATATCCTTATTATAACACGTTAATTCTTTCTTATAAAAAACACCATTCTAACACAATCCATATACATCTGGTAATCTATCACTTAAACTAATGAGACTAATAAACTCTTTCATGAGCCTCATATGCGATGTCATTTCAATAATTTGGTGCATTCATTAAATTGAGTATTCATGAACAGATTAATTTTCATCATCATCTCCTTATGTTTGACTTTGAGTGTGAATGCCCAGAAAGCAGTCAAGCGACCAAACATAGTTGTTATCTTATCCGACGATGTTGGTTTTGAAGAATTTGGTATTTACAATGTAAAAAAAGGCGAAGCATCTAACACCCCCAACATTGACGCGTTAGGTGAACAAGGCGTTTGCTTTAAAACGGCGTGGGCTCAAAGTATTTGTGGACCATCACGTTCTATGTTCTACTCGGGCAATTATGCAGCTAGCAACGGAGCGTACGATAACAAAATTTGCTGGCGACCAGGCAATGAAGCTAAAGATTTAGATCGATTTCCTAATTTCATAAAAATACTTCACGACGCTGGTTATAAAACAGCAGTAGCAGGCAAATGGCATAATCCAATTGGTGGTCATTTAGGTGCTCACAACGACCTGCTAGGAGTCGATAAATACATTGTTTGGAACAGTTATCCTGAAAAAGTAGAAGCACTAACAGGTGTTAAACTTACTCCTGATGAAAATTGGGAGATAGCAGCCATCTCACAAGAGCCCATTCTATCGCGATACTGGAAGCCTGCCTACGTGCAAAATGGTGAGGTAATGAAAACTAGTATGAAAGACTATGGTCCGGACATACTAGCTGATTTTATTTGCAATTTTATTGAAGAAAATGCACAAACCGAAGAGCCTTTTTTGGCCTTTTACCCAATGGTGCTCGCACACGGAGCACATTGTGTAACACCTATTGATGTTGCCAATGGGGCCGAAGCATCAAACCAGCATTATAAAAAAGGTACCAAAGCAGGATACGGATACTTTCTTAATCAAATACGATATGCCGATCAATTGGTTGGACAAGTTGTTAAATCAATTCATAAAGCAGGCATTGCCGATAATACCATCATCATTTATGCTTCTGATAATGGAACCACATCATCGGCCAAAGGCAAAGGTGTAGAATATGGTGTACATGTTCCATTAATGGTAGCGGGTGCTGGAATAAAGCAACGAGGCATGACCGATGAATTAATTGATTTCACCGATATTTTACCAACAATTGCTGATTTTGCTAATACTAGCATACCATCCAAGTACAATGTAGATGGTACCAGTGTCAAGCATTTTCTAACAGGCCAATCAAATGAAACTAAATCAGTAATTTACGCCCACCCCGGGGTTTCCACACTCATTCGCACTAAAGATTTTATGCTCGAAGCTGTTAGCCCATTGTATGGCTATCCTAATGGTCGTTTTTACCTAACGAATGGCAGCTACGATGGTCGTGGTTATGAAAACATTACTCACGACGAAAACTACAAGGGAGAGCGTGCTTTATTTGAGCAGTATTTACAAAATATGAACTCTAAACTACCACACTCATTTGACGATAAAATTTGGGCAGACAAAAAGCTAAAGAAAGGCCTAAAATTTTTCAATAATGAAAAACGAAAAAAGGCTCATCTTTCCTTACCCAAAGCGTACCAATTTTACGATCCAGCATTTTAATTATTCACTAAATAATAGCAGAAATGAAAAAATTACTAATTGTATTAACCATTATCCTATTGGCCATTAACGTACAGGCACAAAAGAAAAACACGCCTGAAGCAAAAGCGGAAAAAATATCAAAAGAAATGCAAACGGTTTTGGCTTTTGATCAAACAAGCTACGAAAGCGTGTATGCTTTACAATTGAAACATTTTACTAAAGAAAAAGAGCTTAAAGCTACCAGTAATGATGACAAGGAAGCTCTGAAAGCTGGTAAAAAAGAAATTATGCAAGCCATGAATCTACAATTAAAAGAACTCCTCGGCAAAGAGGAAATTCAAAAGTGGCAAGCACATGTCAAAGCTAAAAAGAAGAAGAAAGATACGCCGAAAGCATAGCATCTTTGAGTATTTTAAAATAGCCCCTTTAGTTTATCGGAAACACTAAAGGGGTTGTTATTTCAATAAAAAACAAAGAATGATTGGGTGCAGATCTTTCATTACGCAAATTTGATCAAAAATTGCTCCCGCCTGTTAGTATGTAAACAACTAAATATTAA
>NZ_JAENRR010000106.1 GCF_016612505.1 Carboxylicivirga marina | reverse complement strand
CACTTAGCATTCCCTGCAAACCCTTGTTAACTAAGAAATCCATGAGATAGGCATCTGTATTATGGGGTAACTCCAAAATGATTATGAGTATATATAAATAAAAGCACAAATAATTCAATTAAAATCGAAATCATAGTCTAAACGCCCATGTTTGTGCATCATAAACCGTTATTCCTGCTCCAATATTGATTGTATGAACTGCATGAGCTTTTACACCTAACGTTTGGGAACTAATTTCTTCAACAAGCTCCTCCTTATATTCTTCCTTACTAAGCTTAACAACTCTATTAACTTTAATAGAACCGCCATACTTATTGAAACAATCTTGCGATGGACGATATAACTCATTATTATGCCAATACAGATTACCAGCAGGTCTAGCTACCGAACTATCTGTAATAACAGGATTTTGAGGATGGGGTTGCCACTCATCATTTATAAAATCTTCCGAATAAAACAAATAAAGCTGATCATAAGAACTCCCTCTCTCCATTACTTTAGAAGTGGTAAATAACCACCAAAAACCATTGTGGTATAATGGTGTAAAATCAAGAAAACGTATGTCAGCTTTTAGCTTTCTTTTAAAACTCCATTCTGTTGGAAAGTTACTGGAAACGTAAAGTCGTAAACTTTTATCAGCAGCCGATTCTGGTAACATATACCATAAATCATCTTTTTTAAACACATTAGGATAAGACAAATGGAATGGCTCATCAATAATCGTTTCATATTTGACTATATCGCTATTGTCATCTAACTCTGTGACTACCAGCTTTCCTTTGTTTGATTTAAAATCAATCTGTTCTACAAAAAGGTATTTTCCATCGACAACAAAAGGATCTGCCCAACCATCTTTACCTCCAGGTAGCAATAACTTTCTGTCGTTTTCTTTCTTTAGAATAATAAACCAACGTTTATAAAAGAGAATTTTTTTAAATCGTTTTATTACTCTTACAATCGCTGATTTAAACCATTTATAACAAAACTCAAAATCACCAATTCTGACTGTTTCAGAACTAAGTCTCTTATCACAAGTTTTTTTGGAACGCCATAAGCTAATAATAGATTGCTTTACTGCAGCTTGCAGAAATCCCGAGTTTTTATCGATACCGTATTCTAGTGTTTGAAATAAATGCTGCCAACATAAAGCATCTTCCTTGAATACTTTAAGTGGTTTTTGTCCAAACAAATAATTTTTAACAAAAGAATCTACCCCCCGAAAACCCACAGAAAGTATCTCCTGGGGATAACGGTAATAATTTACACCACAAAAAGCCCCTGCTTCATCCATAAAGCTAAGACAAACACCCTCTTGTATATACAGTTTACTAAGACTTTGGCAAGTTTCTACATTTTTGCAGTGCTCAAAGGCATGGTGAATATCAATTGTTTTAAATGCATTTAGGTTTTGACGGAAAACAATTTTTTCGGCAACTAAAATTGGCGTATACCATTTTTGCCACTTATTCTTTTGATTGAGTCCATTTAGATATACAATCTTGATTTCTTGTTCTGTATATTGCTCTGACAATAAAACGATAACCTCAACAAACCATAAAGGCAACTTTGTCACTGATACATAAATAATCAAAGAGGGAATCCTGCTTCTCTCAACAATATGTTTCACTAAGTTGCTATCCATTCTTGATCCCTTCTAATGACAACTCAGCCCGCTTATTCCATGTATATTTCGCCTTTAAGTCCTCAAATGCCCTGATTGCTAATCGATTTCGAAAATCCTCATCAAAGGCTTTTTTTATGGCAGCATTCCACTCTTCAATTTTGTCCGGTGACACCAATAATGAATTCTCATTATTCAATACTTCTCGAAGAACGGGAATATCGGAACAAATGATGCACTTTTTTGACGACATGTATTCAAATATCTTAAGTGGTGACATGTACTTAGATGACTCATGTCCCTTATTCTCAACCCAAACCTCTCTTTGATATGGGGCCAACAACACATCACACCTATTCCTGTATTGCGCTACTTCTGATGGCTCAATAAATCCATGTATATAAATGTTAGACAATCCTACTAATTGTTCTCGCCAATAATCAACATCTTTTTGCCGACCCCCTACAATATGAAAATCTGCATCCTGATTACTTTTAGCCAATTCTATAATTACATCAACTCCTCTACCTGGATACAAATGACCAAAGTATCCTAACTGAAGTGCCTCTGTCCGACCTTTCCATTTTATTGTTAATTGGTCATCTAATTGTGGAATATCAGCTGCATCGTGCAATACAAGACTATCTATATCCTGCTTAAAATGAATCAAAAACATTTGTTTCAGAACGTTTGAAATAGCGACGAATCGCTTTAAGTTTCTAGCTTTAAATATCCGACGAAATAAATATCCCATAACGCCTTTTTGATTAATAAAAGGTTTATGAGCTTCAATAACAAACGGTATTTTGGTAAAAGATAAATAAACAGCGGGTATTTCGCATCGAGTATAAACGATATCTGGTTTAAAAGCAAGTGCAAACTTAATTGCTTCAAAGGCAAATAAGTGCATTTTCCCTTTCAGTTTTCGTAAAGCTATCTTCTTAATCGAAAAACATTGTTCAACTCCATAGTAAGCAAAAACATTTTCCACGTTAGACTCCTCATTTTCTGAAGAATCAAAGGTGATTAATGTAACATCATGACCCACTAAAGCAAAAGACCTACACATCTTCATGACATGGATGCTATTGGCTGTTTTACTAGGCACATATGAATTGGCTATATACAGTAGTTTCATTCCTAAATCTCAATTTGATTTATATTTGTTTAATGTCTGACAGCTTATTTAAAAACATAAAAACAGTTAACAATGAGCTTACGAAAACAAAATCTTTTTTAATCAATGCATCAATATTATCATTCAAATAGTTTTGATTAAATCGTTCGATTATAAGCGGGTTGTTAGAGTTGATAAGCTGCCTGATAAATTCCATATTTGGATATTGACACATCCAAGCGGCCACATCCTTGTGACTTCCTTTAAACCAAAATGAATGTCCTGTTTTTTTGTATAGTTTTAAATCAGCACGCCACAATGTACTTTTAATAAATCCTTTAGCACCTACTTCCTCACCTTTTAATCCCCAAGGACTGCGTTCAAGACGCAAACCTGCAAGATCGCCCATCACATCACAGGCCGTTTCAACATATAAAGAACGATTATCACGCATTTCGAATGGGAGTTGCAACGATAAATCTACAATATCGTTGTGAACTAATGGACTGCGACTTTGCATTTGCCCATAGAAATTTGTCCAAGACTCGTTTTTATTTAAGCGTCGTTGTCGGCAATAAAAATCAAACGAGTCACAAATATTACCCAAATCATTCATCTCCAACTCATCTAGATGCGTCATAAATGAATCTTTCAGTCTATTTCCATGACTTTTAAGATAAACCTTTGATAAAAGTTTTGCATTAGTAATATTGTATAAGTTATAACAAAACTCATACTTATCAGTCAATGATTGAGATAAGTAGTAGTTATAACCATTGGCTTTATCCATATAGGTAAAGGCATCTAAGAAAGTAGAAATAAATCCATTCACATTCACCGACACATCTTCCAACTGTCGAAAAGCACCATAGTACCATGCACTATAAAGAGGTAACATAGGTGTTTTATCAAGATGCTTATTAGCATATTTTGGTAAAAAATCGTTTACACATACTTCAATATATTTACTGTCAGTTTGTTTTAACAAAGCATTCACTTTCCTTGATACAAACTCTGCATCTGATTTTTTTGCTCCGGTATATGTGTAAGATGCAAAATGACGTTCTTGCTGACTAGCACAAAACAGATTCCAGCGAGAATCTAATCCTCCAGAGTTCGCTACTGCATAGGTTGCCTGTTGATCATTAAAACACTCCTTAACAGCTTTTTTAATTGATTCATACAAACGTTCTTTTGCAGCTGAACGATTATAAATAACTGGCTCAGGTATATGCCTCCAATAACGTTCAGTCGAAAGAATTGATTTACTTTTAATGTCAATTGTAATTACAGTTGCAGGAGCACATAAATCAATCTCAGATAGAAAAGTATTATTCCAATGCATGTATCCAAACTGGAGTAGTTGTTCAATGGCCATATCATTAATCGATATTGACGAATTAGCCTTGACAGCTTGCCAATAATCATCACAAAGCAACCACTCCTGACCGTCTTTCATTAAAAACAAATCAACCATTCCGAGCCGGTCGTTAAAAACATAAAGTTGCTGCGTTTCATCATCAACATAATAGCCACAGAAACTACCATTTAGTTCTTTAAGAGCAGCTTTACCTTTATTTATAAATTCATTACTAACATAATACTTAGCCTCGCCTTCACTTAAACCAAAGATGAAACCTTCAAAACAGAAAGATGATATTTCAGTCAGCCTTTCACTTCTAACAATCATACACTTTGTATTTAGAAGTAGTACTGGCATGTGTTTGGCAGTACTCAAGCACCTCATCAGTATACTTATGAAATAAACCTCCATGGACACTTTGTAAACCTTCAATGCCAATATCAGAAGTATTCGTTTCTATGTGCACCACCTTGCCTTCCGCATTTACTGCCAGATCAAAACCTAACAAACGACAGTAGTAATGAGAAGCGGCCAATTCTTTCGCCAAAGCAAATACTTCATCTAATAAAGGAGGTTTGTCCATATCTTTAAAGGCTATCGACCCATTCATACGTTCAACTTTAATCCCCCCTTTCTTCAAGCCAAATTCGGCAAAGCGACCATTTTTTACACATAAAAAAACACCTCCATTAGATATATTATCGACGCGACTTTCGGGAGCTCCTATTCGCAAATAACTATATAGTACGTGTATCTGATTATCAACAACAGAACGATAAGTTAATACGCGATACGTATTTAATGAAGAGGGATTTAGTGCCTTATAATACGGGTGCTGGTCAACAAGTTTTTGCACCATAAAATCCTTTTCAAATTTCTCTTCCAGTAAAACAATTGAAAGCACCTCTCCTTTACTGTTCTCCATTTGCCCCTTTGCATTTCTGTCAAACATTTCAACACCTTTACCTCCATGCACTTCTATTGTTTTCTTAACAACTACACCATCCTTACCTTCCAAAAGAACATCTAAATCAATGCTCTCTTTTGATATTTCTGATTTATTATTGTCATAGAATACTCCATTAATATTTCGAACATAAATTGGAGGAATATTATTGGGTTTATTGATCCAATCAATACGTGCTTTATCCTCGTATGCCAATGCATATTTTCGATTATTTAATGTTGGTTCAATAACAGAAAAATACAAATCAGATGGCACTACATTAATGTCGAAATAACCTAAGAAGCCAGAGGCATTTCTTAGATAAATGTCTTTAATCTCTACTCCTAACTGCCCCCACTTCTTTTTATATCCTTGCATCTCATTGGCGTTAGGTCTATACTTTACCTGTCCATTAACAGGCTGAAATAATTTAGCCAATGCAACATTTTGTTCTACTAAATGGTGATAGTGTAAAACTCGATAAGCTTTTCGGGCAAAGGTTGCCAGATATCCCAAAACTTGATTTTTAAATCTCATAAGCTTTCCCCTCCGTTTTTTGAATGGTTACTTTTAGACTCGCTTTTTACAAAACTCTATAACTTCATCGGTATATTGATGAAACAAAGCCCCATTGGCTTGCTGAATGTTATCAATCCCTAAATCCCACGTATTAACCTCTATAATCTTTACTTTATTGTCATCTGTATAAGACATATCAAAGCCTAAAACACTAGCATGATAATGTATTTTAGCAGATTCAATAGCCACTTGCTCAATATCATCTATTCCGACAATACGCTTAAGTTCATTGAGTTTAACTCCATTAAACACCTTCGCTACACCTCCTTTATTATTTACCCCAAAATCGCGAAGATAACCGGATGGTGTTACGCCGATTGCATATCCTCCAAACTTACGGTTATCGACAATACTGCCTGGTGCTCCAACCCTTAAGGTTACATTTAAAACTCGTATCTGATTATCAACAACCGATCGATACGTCATCACCCTCAAAGTATTTAACGATGAAGGGTTAAATTGTGCAAAGAAAGGATGTTGTCTAACGTATTCCTGTACAACAAAGTTTGACCTAAAATTGCTCAATAAATAATCCAATGTCAAGCTATTACCTTTTTTATTATAGTAGACAGAACCCTTTCTTTCAAAAACCTGAATATTACGACCTCCATGTGATTCCACCGCCTGCTTAACCACTACTTTGGGTACATTTTCAAGCACTCCAGATATGTCTACTTGATTGTTATTTACACTATCGCCATTTATATAAAAGTTACCATGGATATTTCTTAATAAGACCATAGGTGCATGCTGAGTATAAAGCCAATCCAACTGCGATTTATCTTCCAGGCTTGTTACGAATGGTATGTTGTTTAAAGTCGGCTCTATATAAGAATAGTATATATTCGTAGGAACCACATTATAATCTATCTTTCCATAAAGACTCGCTATATTTGACAAATAGATATGAGATACATGACTGTCCCAAAAGTCCCACTTCTCAGTGTAATTTTTTCGCTCGGGATAAGTAGTTTTATAACGAACAACCAAATTTTTATTAAAGCGATTTGCCTTCTGTAAACACTCATAATAAGTATACACAAATGAAAGCCTTTTATTCATCAATCGAACAATTCGACATAATAAGCTAACGAGTATAAAAACAATATTCCTAACATGATTATTCATCCTGTATATCTTCAATTAGTTCAAATTACATTAGATGTATTTTAGCTAAAATCAACAATCCACTTCTGTTCCGACAAAACTGTCAGCAAATATTACTCGTATTTACTTTTACATTATATAACCTATAGAAAAGATTACTACAACTGAAGTTTTTCTATGAACCATATGTATGATACTTATTGCTCAGTTTAATCTGGTCATGACAGAAATCTATCACTTCATCGGTAAACTTATGAAACAATGGCCCTAGAAGATATTGTTGTCCTTCCATTCCAATGTCTGAAGTGTTTGTTTCAATTAATCTAATACTTCCCTTATCATCCAATGCTATATCTAACCCTAATAAGCGGCAGTTATAATGATAAGATGCTACATATTTAGCATATTCCCATATTTCTTCAATTTTAAAAGCTTTTCCTAATTCTTTAAAAGGTGCCTGTGTCCCAGCCTGTTTCTTTATTTCACTCTTCTTTGTCATTCCATTTTCTGCAAAAGAACCATCTTGATTTAAACAAACAAAAACACCTCCACTTGACACATTGTCAATTAGCATATTAGGAGCGCCAATCCTTAAGTAACTATACAATATATGGATTACATTATCATTAACAGAGCGGTAGGTTACAATACGAAAAGTATTAAGAGAAGAAGGATTAAACAACTTATAATAATCATGTTGAACGAGGCGCTCTTGTATTAAAAAATCTTTTTCATACTTTTCTTCCAAGTATTCTATTGATAGTTTCTTATTGATTTGATTTTGTAACTCTCCGTTTGTTTTTTCGAAAATTTCAACACCTTTTCCTCCATGTACTTCAATGGACTTTTTAACAACCACACTATCTATATCTTTAAAAATTCCATCCAAGTCTATTTGACTTCCTTCAATTGTTGAGCCATCGTTCTGATAATATACACCATGTATATTTCTTACAAAGATGAGCGGAACGTGTTCGACTCCATTAATCCAATCAATTCTACATTTATCTTCAAATGCCAAACTGTACTTACGATTGTTCAACAAAGGTTCAATTATACCAAAGTAAACATCAGATGGAACAACTCTTTTATCAAAGCTTCCGGTAAATAAGGCCACATTTTTAACATGGCACACGTTACAATGCGTATCCAACGGCGCCCAATATTGTCGATATTCAGAAATATCTCGTGCCTTTAGTTTGTATGTATCTGAAACTTCTTTATGTGAATAATTATTGGCTAATCTCGCATTATCCACCTTCATATATTTGTAATTTACGTATCGATGTACTTTTTGAATAAATGATGACATCTTTTTCCAAAACCAATGTTTCATTCTCATAAATGTGCTATCTAAATTGTTTAGAAAACCATCTTATCTCCTGAAATTATTTCATGAATAGCCTCAATTTCTAACCGTCTTTTCTTTGATGATTTCTCAAGTATCAGCCTTAATTGATTAAGTGTAAAGAGCAACTTTCTAACTTTAGGAATTCGTCTGAACTTCGAGCTGTAAAGTTGGCTGAATCGTTCAATCTCTTTTTGTGCTTTATCCGATCGCTTATTGGGTCCAAAAACCTCAACAGATTTTGAGAGGTTATGCTCTCGATAAGCGCCTAAGAAATAAGGGATATGAACAAAATCACTTAGTTCCAAAAAACGATACCACAAATCAACATCCATAGTATAATGCAATTCGTTATTAAGCCCACCTACTTTGTAGTATAGTTCTTTGGTAAAGAAAGTTGTTTCCTGAGGAATTTTCAAAATGAACTTTGCTTCACTTCTTTTAAACGAAGGGCCTTCATTAATCCCGATGATGCGGCCATCTCTGTCCACAATTGTTCTATCGCCGTAAAAAACATGTTTATCTGAATTTTTCAGATAATACGCAGCTATTAGATGTAGGGTACCCGGATACAATTCATCATCAGAGTTTAACCAGTTGATTAGAATACCTGAAGCTCTAGAAAATCCTTTGTTAATAGCCTCACTTTGTCCGTTATCTGGTTCACTCACCCAATAGCTTATCTCTTTTTCATACTTTTTAATTATATCAACACTTCCATCTGTTGAACCTCCATCAATGATTATATATTCAAGGTTAGGATAGTTTTGATTAATGACCGATCGAATTGTTCGTTCTATAAATTCCTCCTGATTGTAGGATGGAGTTACAATTGTTATTTTGGGATAGTCCATTTTTCACAGTATTTGATTTAGGTTATGAGGTATTATTGGTTAATTTAGGCATTTTCTCTAACAATTGAAATCCCTGAACCACCTTGACATTATATTTTTATACATTGTTGTCCGGTAAACCGGAATTAATTTAATTTCATTCATATAAGTGCCTGATATTCAAATCAGACATTTTCA
>NZ_JAENRR010000105.1 GCF_016612505.1 Carboxylicivirga marina | reverse complement strand
ATTTCAATAGGCAGCAAGGAACTAAAAGTAATTATAACCGCTGCAATAGTGGTCCAGTTTTGGAACGAAAAGAGCAATTCTTTGAGGTAAGTATCCTATGTAAGATGTGAAATGTTGAGTCAGAATTTTTTAATCCAATATTAAAATTTAGGAAGACCAACAAAGAAGTATTGATGTGAAATTATTGATTTCAGGACAATTGCGTCTTAAACGATTTTATTCAAGGCTCTAGCGAACCGGACCCACAAGCCGCAGTGTCGCTTATCAAGGGACAAATAATGGCACATAGTAGAAACTATTGATAACATATAGTTACTACTATCAATGCCATATAGTAATAAGCAACTACTACCTATAGTTAGTACTATTGAAAGCATATAGTACTAACTATTTTTTATACGAATGGCTGTTGTGAGAAATACCATATACAACCCGTTCGACGTATAAGACAACGGAAGGTAGCTCGCCGAAGTTTGTAACTTCGTCGCAAATAATCAGGTAGTTTGCAACCACCATAAAAAACAAGACTTGTCACTACAGGGTGCTAAAAAAACAAAAGCCAGTAAACTAAATGTTTACTGGCTTTTAAGTGAACCTGAAGGGATTTGTATCTCTTTTGTAAATCGTCTATAATCCAATAAGTTGCCAATACACAATTTTCATGAGGTCACTAAATAGGTCACAAAAAATATGAAATGATTTGATTCTGTTTGTTGTCCTTCGACAGTTACAAAGATACGGAAATGGATGGTTTGAAGCTAATTAAAAGAGTGCAAATCAATACAAATACAGCTAAGCTTATAAGCTGAATGATTGGTAATTATTGGGCTTTGTACCTAATCGTTAGTGATGCTTAAAAAAGAATGGTTTAGAATAGTTAAGAATCGAATGGTACAGGCTATTTGAGAGACTACAAATTTAATGAAATGAGGATATAAGAAGCCTGAGAGAAGATTGGAAGATCGGCCTCTAATCAGAGAGGTATTGCTTAATGAGTTCTTCCTTAATACCGGTATGTTGGGCGAACTCATCCAGGGTGATAAACTGATGTTCCTTTTTGCCCAGTGTTTCTTTGATACTGTGCAGTAGTCGGCGGCTTGATTTTTCACTTTTACCGGTGATGCGTTGCACATCTTTTGGGTAAACGCATAATCGGGATAGTCTCATAGGTCTTATACTTAATTACAACTTTATCTATACTTCATGCCTACTTAAAGGGTACTACTAATATACTAAATCGTAAGCTGTCTAACGGGTTGTTTTATGGACAAAAGTTACCAACAGGGACAAGATGGACACTCAAATTTGAATTGCCATTTATGGCATTGTACTTTGAGTCTATTAACCCATAAAAATTGAAGTTATGGCAAGGCAAAAAGGAGTGATTAAGTTGGAAGGTCGTGTTGGTGATTTGTCGTTTTATAAGAGCAATGGCCAGTACATGGCCCGCGAAAAAGGTGGTGTGGATGGTGAGCGTATCAAAAAGGATCCGGCTTATGCAAGGACACGCGAGAATGGTGCTGAGTTTGGACGTTCAGGCAAAGCCGGTAAGGAATTGCGAAATGCCTTAAATGAGGTATTAGTGAGAGCTGCTGATAAGCGGGTTTCGAATCGATTGGCAGCCAGAATTCTGAAGGCTATCCAGGCAGATACGATTAACCGACGTGGTGAGCGCAATGTATCTGATGGTGATTTAACCCTTCTGAAAGGTTTTGAGTTTAACGAAGCGGCTCCATTGGAATCGATTTTAAAATTGAGTCATACGATTGCATTTGATCGTGCAGCTGGCACGACCCAGTTGGCTATCGATGCTTTTAATCCGAGTGAAGAGATTCCACAGGTCGAAGGTGCAACGCATGTACGTTTTATCCTTGCTACTGCCGCTGTTGATTTTGGAATTCAGAGCTATGAAGTGGATGTGAAGGATGGTGCTGATGTAGAGCTATCTGCTTTGGAGCAGGCTGCAATCAATGTGGATAACGCGATTTCCGAAGATTCACCTCATCCAGTGTTTATTGTTGTTGGTGTTGAGTACCACCAGGAGGTGAATGGGCATATGTACCCTATTCAAACGAAGACGCACAATCCAATGGCGATTGTGGAGGTTGATAAGGTGTAACCACCTTATAGAGATGAGATGTGAGCGATGAGTTGATTTACAGTTTGGCTTAAAAAAGACTTAATATGAGTGAGGCTTCATTGAATGGCAGTGGTAAGGTTGGTTTCCTGGGTGGTACGCTTATTAGTGTGCTGAACGGGATATCGTTTGAGGGTGTTGTGGAGACGGTGTTTTATACAATTCTTGGAACGGTGGTGAGTTTTGGAGTATCGTGGCTGCTGAAGTATTTCGTGAAAAATCACTCAAAAAGAGAGCAGTAGTTGATTTAGGTTTCCCGATTAAGTTCATTAAAGATTTCCTAGTTCGGGACAGGTTGGTTTTGGCGACAACGGTCGTGGATAGTGTGTGTTGGAGGGCTCTTGGATTGTTGGATTCAAGAGCCTTTTTTTTAGAAGCAATTGTCTTACCAGACTGGTTTTCATTTCTTGTCTTGCCACAAGAAACGAAACAAAGAAAGTCAAGACTCCAGCACTCACTGACCCATAGATTTTTCATCAGGAAAAGAAAGAACTCACTACGTTCAGACAGCTTTCTTTTCTATCCGATTTTCAAATCTATGGGTGCCCCAGCTACGTTGCTGAGGTCGGAAGGATTTACATGATGTAAAAAAGAATTGACATGAAGTTTTTAGAGAAAGTGATAGCATTGTTGGGCAATAGTGTTTTTGAGGATGTGGGTGACCTTATCGACCGATTTGTGACGACCGGTGCGAAGAAGCAGGAAATGAAGACAGAGCTGTTGGAATTGCAGCACCGGCACGAGGTGGAGGCTGTAAAACTATCACTGGAGGCGGAGCAAGAATTTAATCAGCGCATCAAAGACCTGGAGGGTACGTCTAAGGACCTGCGCCAATCGGGTTGGTTGGGTAAGGTAGTGCTGTTTATGCGTGGTGCTCAGCGCCCATTGTGGGGCTATTTTGTGGCGTATATGGATTATAAGGTATTTGCCGGGAATTGGTCTTTGAAAGGTAATGAGAAGTTGGAATCGGCTTTTTGGATTATTAATTTTTTAGTGTTGGGGTTCTTATTTGGAGAACGGGCGGTGAAGAATGTGGCGCCTTTGGTGAGTGAGATGATGAGTAAAAAGAAGTGAGAATTGAGTAATGAGATGATTTACATGATGGTTACCCACCACTACCTGTTGGCATCTCCCCAAGTGGAGAAATGATTTACATGATAAATAACCCCCTCTGCTTTCAACATCTCCCCCTGAATGGGGAGAACTGATTTGCATGGTGGCTAAAAGTGATAGAAAATGGAATTGAAGGTTGTGAGATATAGTAGTTCTGAGGAGAGTACATTGGGGCTTCTTTTTATTGATGGGGTGTTTGCGTGTTATACGTTGGAGGATGAGCACCGAGATGTTAAGGTGATGGGAGAAACCAGAATCCCATCTGGGCGATACCGTGTTGAGTTGCGAACCTTTGGCAGACTTCATTGGCGATACCTGAGAAAATATGGTATGGATTTTCATAAGGGGATGCTACAGATTATGAATGTGCCTGGTTTTACGGATATCCTGATTCATAAAGGCAATGATGATGACGATACAGCTGGCTGTTTATTGCTTGGCGATAGTGTGAATAACAACCAGATGAAGGATGGTTTTATTGGAAGTAGTATGGTGGCATATAATCGGGTTTATGCTGTAATTAGGGATGCTTTGTCAAATGGTAATGAGGTGTTTTTAGTGTTGAGCGATGAGATTTGAGTAATGAGATAAAAGCTGTGATTTCAATTTAGCAATGGTACAAAAGAATAAGATGCAACAAATAACCTCTCTAATCAATGCAAAACATGCAACGAATATTATTGATTTATAACTGTATTGTTATTTGATTATGAGATACGGAGTAGTAAATAGTTTAAGCTTTTCTTATCTGTTATTGGGTGCCTGATTGATTAGCTCCAATAATTTGGAGTTCAAAATCTTAACCTCATCCAATAATGGTATCACTGTTTCTTCATCAAAATCTATGAAGTCAGCGTAATCACTTTCCTGGCGCCAGTCGAACAGGTGAGCATAGAGCTTACCTAGTTCCTTATCCAGTAGGTTTGATTTGACAAAATTCAGAAAGAGCTGTGTTTTTACACCATTATGGGTTTCAGCCTTTATGTCAGACTGATAAAGTAAAGCACTGGCCAAATAATAGGAACAGTAATACAAACGGTTGACACAAGAATTCCAACGTTGATTATTGGCCAACAACAAAGCGTCTTCGTAAATCTCATTTGATTTATCAATGCGATAATTGATGTAGTCTTGTTTACTGCCGGTCATGATAAGCGGATTCCTTCTTTTTGAACGTTGCGATAAAGGGGTGTAACAGCGTGTTTTGATTCCCAATCTTTTTTCGAATACACGAAGGTTGAGATAGGTTCTCCAATCTCAAGTTCAACATCGAATAAGGCTTCGCGGTATTCCTTTTCTAGCTTTCTATTTACCTGAAGGCTATTTAAAAGAATAAGGATATCCCAATCAGAATCTTCATTAGCTTGTCCACGTGCATGTGAACCAAAGAGTACAACTTCAGCAGCAGGATTCTTTTCTGAAATCCGCTTTTTGATAAGTTGAATGATATGTTGTTCTCTTTTATTCATAATTCAAAGATACATTTTTCCTATAAATAAGTTAATATTCAAATAGAATTAGCCTTAAACCCTTAAACCACCTTTTTTTCAGGCTGGCAAATAAGTCAAGGTTGAGGGCGCAGCCCGAACCCGCAGGGCTTGACCTTTACTATTTGTCAGGCTGGGAGATCCTTGTTTAAGGATTTGAAGGCGGTGTGAAAACACGAATATACTTAATCTAACCAATGGGCCAATATGTAAGGATATGCACAGATTAAGGTTCAAGCGCCTGCAGCTAGCGTAGGGATGGAAGCGCAATGAACCCGAGGTGCCGAGGGTGGTTTGCGGTTGAATGCCGGGTCGAGCCGACTGCGAGTGGAGCAAGGGTGGCAGGTTAAGAACGACTGAAAGAAGTGGAAACTGGCATAGCTTGGTAGTGGAGGTACGAAACGGACAAGCCGAGGGCTGGCGGATTATTTGCTGTGGCTTTAGTGAATATGGAGCGTGTGGTGGGAAGATAAGGGGCATGAGAAATTAGAGGTGAGCGATGAGATTTGAGAAGTGAGTTGATTTGTAGCTTGGTTTGCTAATGTCGAACTGTCGAATTTGTGAACTGGTTAATTGATGAAAGTAGCTTGCTGGTATTAAGTGGAAAACGAATGCGCCTTATGTGGGGTGACGAAGTTGCTGAGGCGAGAGAGTGGTTAGCGGGTGAAGTATGAGCCGGGTAAATGCGAATGAGGTGAGGCTACTGCAGGCACTGGGGAGCGGAGTGTGAACGGAGGCCAGCGCAAATAATGTGACAGCCCGATGCCCGACGCGACTAGCAGGCGAGCCTAACTCTGGCAGCGGTTGTGGTGAAGGCTTATTGGTAGAATAGACGTAGCGTGACGCTACGCCCAACGAAGTGGCGGAACGCAAGGCTGTGATGACAATGTGCCTGAGACACAAAGGAGCTGCCGTGAGGAAGACCGTGGGAACTGCAAAGGGCATGACAGGCTCATTTTTATTTGATGGGTAATGGAACGCGAGAGGACACGCGTACCAGCAATAGTTGAATTGATGAACTGAACCGACGTAGCGGGACGCTACGCCCAACGAAGGAACACATTACCCATGAATAAAATGACCGAAGGTGAGCAGCGCTATTTGAAAGCCTTAATAGTGAACACTGAAAATAGGGCTGCGAAAGCCTGGCATGAGCTTTTGCTGACGAGGGATGATGAACACCGATGAACCTGTCAGGATGTTTGATTTATAACGTTAAGATGTTGAAGTGTGGGGATTTGCAGGCAACTTGTCGATATTACTGTTAATCCATGTAGGCTTGCCAGGTGACAAGGATGTATTTAGTGGCATTGTGTTCTTTTACTTCCATAAAACCAAATTCGTAACAAAATAGGTATAGGCTTCCTTTCTGCGATTTCCAATAATGTGTGAAATACTTAGGGCTAAAACCTTCTGATAAAAACAGGTCTTTGCGCACGGTTGATTTACCTGCTTTATTGTAGGATTTCAGGAGGCGTCGATTGGTTTTGAGTTGCCGGTCGATGGTATTGAATAAGGAATCGGGTTTGCTTTTGTTTTGTTGGTAATGGTAGGCTGATTTGCAATAGGGTGAGCAAAATTTTTTATCGCTCCGGCCTTGAATGATTTCATGGCAATATGGGCAGTTTGACATTGGTGTATTGATTTAGTTAGACGGATATTATACGTTTAAATATACGATTAAATTATGAAAATGTCTGGCAAAGGGCGTTTATGGGGTGAATTAGAAACTACTAAAAACAATACACATGAAACCAACAATCTATTTGAATCGATTCAAACATGGAAATACAGCCTTAATCAAGCTATTTAGTTATGAGAATGGAATGATTGAGGATGCTCTGCAGGCATTGAGCTACGTTTATTATAGTCACCATTATCGTTGTTATTACATACGTGACAGGCCAGAACTAATTAAAAAGCTGCGTTATGAATTGCGTGAACATGCCTATATAAGCGATAAGTACATTAATCCTGAAACGTTACAAGAGCTGTATAAGCAACGTGAGGCATTAGCAATTCAAGGCAATGAGAATACACCAAATAATAATCGGGTTTTAGTGAGATGCATACAGGCGAATAACAATTGTTATTTGCAATTACCTCATAAGCATAAATGGGCTGTATATTTACAGGAATTAGGCTGTCAGTATGAATCTAAACGCCGTATATGGATAGTGCCAGAATATGAGAAGAAGATAAGAGTATTAAAGCGTTATTTTAATGGTGAAGGTTGCCGTTTTTTGGAACAGGCCCGACATGATGATAAAAAGTCTCATCATTTGAAACGACAGGATTACAAACAGGACATGGATATCCAGGATTATATCAAAATACTGACTTTGCAGGGTGCCAGCAAACGGACGATTGAGAATTATGCCAGTCAGATAAAGAAGCTAAAGGATTATTACGAAGGAAAGCCGGTTAGTAAGATATCTGATGAAGAAATACGTGATTACTTATTCTTTCTTAGAGAAGAATTAAGTTATTCGTGGTCGGCACAGAATATTGTTGTCAGTGCCGTTAAACGTTATATTCTATCAATGACTGAGCGAGAGATTAATGAGTTATTAATACCACGGCCAGTTACAAAAAAGACACTACCAAAGGTTTTGGAAAAGGAAGAGATAGAAGCCATATTACGACAGAATATTTTTATAAAGCATAAATGTTTATTGTACCTATTATATGCGACCGGTATACGGTGCGGGGAATTAATTAATCTGAAAGTTGA
This sequence comes from Carboxylicivirga marina, assembly GCF_016612505.1. Taxonomy (GTDB): domain Bacteria; phylum Bacteroidota; class Bacteroidia; order Bacteroidales; family Marinilabiliaceae; genus Carboxylicivirga; species Carboxylicivirga marina. The sequence goes on along the minus strand of NZ_JAENRR010000105.1, from coordinate 1,693 downwards.
AGATGTAAAATTTGATACTCATGTGATCGAAATCAAAAAGGGCAAAGGAGATAAGGGAAGAATAGTGTCGATGCCAGATAAGTTAAAGCATTTATTGTTGGCCTATTTTCGCAGGGAGAAACCTAGTATTTTTGTGTTTGAAGGTCAAAATGGTGGCAAGTATAGTCCCAGTAGTGTTCAGCGTGTTGTTAGAAAGGCAGTGGTGAAAGCTGGTATTGATAAACGTGTGACGCCTCATATGTTGAGGCATTCTTTCGCCACTCACTTACATGACTCCGGAATGGATATCCGGAATATACAGAAGTTGCTTGGTCACTCGAGTACCAAAACAACGGAAATATATACTTACATATCAAAAAGAGATATCAGTAAGCTAAAAAGTCCGCTGGATGACTTGGATGTGTAAAAAATAATAGCTTTTTTTATGATGAGTAAAGAGTTTGTGTCTGGCTACTTATAATAGCATAAGTTTATACTGACAATATATCATAAAACGATGATAGGGTATGTGCAGGTAGGAAAAATCAGAAAACTAAAAGACATGATGTGCAGCAAAGGTATTTAACAGAACAATTAAAATCATGCTTGCACAGTAACTATGTGACTGAGGAGGCGAAGCTATACGTCGCAAAAATATATAGTATATCAGAAATGGTAATACGATATTTAAGCCGATGTCCATAGTTAATATATAAAGCACACGTGCTTTATATTAACAAGTTGCAAGCTATTTGGATGAGCAATCGTATGGATTAGAATATAGCATCTATTTAGCAGTTGGCTGAACCGCCTCAGCTCAATGGCGTTAATAAAATTAGAGACAGTAGCGTTAAGAAAACAAAGCTGTTTGAGGCCGTTGGAAACGGTCGAGTTCTTTGTTTTTAGTGGAAGGAAGTAATTTTTAGCCAATTGAGGTGCAGCGGAGATTTTTTGTTTACTTTTTCATGGTTGGAAAAAGTAAAAGCCCGACCGGCTAGAGGTCAAGCAATGGGAATCCGGTTATAAAAAAAACAAGGTGTTTTTTGTGCACCGACCATTGAAAAAGCCGTCAGAGAAAACCAAAAGGGAATTTGTGAGCTTTTAGGTTTTGGAAGCAAGGCTTTTTCAAGTTCGTCTAAAAAAACGGCATAATCCATTTTGACAACAGGTTATACAGCAGCTTGAGGACATTATAAGCACTTGGCCTTTCCCTTAGAATAAGGTAAAGAGCAAATTCACATCTTGGTTAACTATTGGAATTGATTTTCCAGCGTGAACAAAAATCAATTTGATTTACAGGGTGTTTACAGAATGGTTTAGTTCCTTTACTGCAAATAAGATGGTAGGCAAATCTATTGGCTTTCGCACTTTCGGAAGCTTGATTTAAAAACGCTGGCGTAAAACAACAGTTGCAAATGTTTTTAGCATAGTGAAAAACTGAGCATTAGAGAAACCAAGAATAAAGAATAAACAGCTTGCAACACGCTAGTATAAAGCAATTGGCATTCGTGATCAATTGGAAGTTAGGTCGGGTAATCGAACATCGCCAAATCTTTGATTTGGCTTTTGAAATGAAAAGATAAAAACAAATAAAAGATTTGGCTCAGAGAGTTTTTGGAGGTTTGATTCGTTAAATTGCCAATCGCTTCATCGTGTGCCGAGAAGTAGTGAACGGCAAAATATTCACTACATGCTGTAAATTGAGATGGTGGAA
>NZ_JAENRR010000104.1 GCF_016612505.1 Carboxylicivirga marina | reverse complement strand
GATGGGATGGTTTTTGGAAACATTTTTCTGACGTATACTACACTAAAAATGCTGCGTAATATGAGAACTGCACCCATTGAAATGAGACAAACTGTTTGTAACATTAATAAAACTAAGGAATTGCATTCACTAAGTCCATAAAATCTTCGAATTTATCTATATCATCCTGTGACAACTTATCGCCATCCAATGGCATATTTCCGGAATTAACCTGATTATACATACCAGATGCATTATTGATAGCATTTGTTAGGTTTCCATAATTACTCGAATTATCCTTACTGTGATAACCAGCATGACAACTTATACAATTTGTTGTAATAACAGATTTTAATGTGTTATTGTAGAATGTCTCTGCTGCCTTATATGCCTCATTATCATCACGCATTATTTCATCATCACTTGAATTGGAGCAAGCAAAAGAAAATAACGAAACAACGAATAAAAAAGTGATTTTTTTCATGACTGTTAATATTTAAGTGGTTCATTACGTTCTAATTAGACTCTTAAATTTTAAGGCCGTTAGGTTTAAACAGTAAACGTTAGCAATATAATAATGGTTCAAGACAAAAGTTAAGTCAGGAGTCTTGATAAACTGTTATACTAAAAAGTTCTTGAGGTGAGTACAATCTCTTAATAGTAAAAAAGAGGACGAATGTCCCCTTTTTTCAATTAAGTTTATAGTTTTATTAAATCTGCTGCTTCCTTTATATTTTCTTTCAATTTGTCTGCTATATCGCCATTACCATCCTCGTCATCAGGATTAATTTTTATTATTCCATCTTCATCTTCGTCAATCGCCTGTGATAAATCTATTGTATGTAATGAATTTAAGAATTGGTCAATAACGAATTTAACGTTAATTTCTACATTATTGCCTGAAACAACAATACCTCCTGTATATTCAAAATCAAAATTTTCGCTTGTGTCATGCCAGAATTCAAACGGAGTACCATCAATAATCCCTGTCATATATAATGAACGGTCATACAATGGATCTGTTTCCAACCTATCCATATCTTTATGTAGCTTAAATCTCAATACTTTGTATGTGCCATCAGGTATATCAATCGTTCCAATAGTTTGACTAAGCGCATCCGTCTCGCTCATCAAATCAACATCATATGGACCTCTGAATTGAACTTCCGTAGAACTTAAATCACTTTCATCCAACTTAAATTCAACATCTCTGAAGGAAAGTTTAAAATCTGTAATCTTGACATCAGCAACAAGACTATTTTCCCCTGATTTTAGAGTTTGATTAACACCTGTTAAGCTTAATGTCACACTACCACTTTCATCATCTTTGCTACAAGAACTAAATGCAACGATAACTGTCATCAATAGATAAGTAAACTTTTTCATAATCCTTTTTTTTATGTTACGTATATACTACATAATTGAAGTTTTTCAGGCTTCGAATGCATGAATGGTGTTAATTTATTTTTTGCATGTTTTTATACCAAACGGCAGGTATAACGGACACCAGTTAATAAGAGCAGTAAAAACAGGAATTATACCAATTAAACCCCACCAACTATTGTAATAATAGCCTGCAATACCAATTGTTAATCCAATGATGATACGAGTCATTTTATCCATACTCCCTACATTACGTTTCATCCTTTTATCTTTTTAGTTTATAATTATATCATCAAAATTACCACTAAACCTTTGCAGATGTTTGTGACTTAGGTTACACAAATAAAAATCTGCATCATTAGCTTTGTACAATATCGTTTGTAATACTGAATCTTATTTTTGATGATAAAAATTTATTGTATTGAAAAATCCGGAAGCTATCGTGATATGTTTATTAAGTTTCTTCAAGAAACTCACCCGATTGAAATTCTCGGGGTAAGTACAAGTTTTACTGGTTGTGATGAACGTTTATTGAAGTTAGCAGATATAATAATTGTCAGTTGTAGTGACTTTCAAAGGATAAGCAAATTCAAGCAACAGATGCTTTGCAATTCCAAAGCTAAAATTATTGGAATATGTAAATTCACAAAGAGTTATGAACCATTAGTGCTTAAATCAATTGGCTTTAGTGCCTGTGTTAACTTTTCAAATCTGGTTCCTGAAATTGAGATCGCAGTTCATCAGGTTTTGAAAAATGATTATTATTTCCCGGAGAGCTGTAATTTGTAGATTTGATTATAGCTTTCTCTTAAAATTTATGACGCCTCTTTCGATAGATAATATGCCTTCTTTTTCTAATTGCTTGAGTAGTCTCGAAATAACTTCTCGTGCAGTGCCTATTTCATTGGCTAACTCTTGATGAGTTATTTTTATGGTCTCACCATTGGTGATCTGTAAATCTTTTAATTTTTTATACAAACGGCTGTCAGTTTGTTTAAAAGATATACCATCAACAAGCTGGAGTAAAGAATCAAGGCGGGTATAATAAAGTTGCATTACAAATTTTCTCCATCCTTTAAAACAATCCATCCATTCTCTGACTTTTGATGCTGGAACTATAACCAACCTGGATACTTCTTCAGTTATAGCCTCCGCATTGCTTTGCTTTTCATTGATACAAGATGTAATTGAAAGAATACAGCTTTCACCAGAATTAATGTGATACAAAATAATCTCTTTACCATTTTCATCTGTTTTTCTTACTTTAATTCTCCCATTAATAAGCAGCGGAATTTCTTTTATATAAGATGACTCCCTTAAAATGATGGTCCCTTTCGGTATTTCTACTTCGCTTAAACCATTAATTTGATTAAGAAGTTCTGGTTCAAATATGTTTTTAAAATCCGCATCCATATATTAATAGTATATGTGTTCCAATAAGATTTTTAAGCCTAATCCAATTAAAACAATCCCTCCGAAAATTTCAATGCCTTTGTTGATTTTATTACCAAGTTTTTCACCAACAAAAACGCCTATTGTAGAAAAAAGAAAAGTAGTTGAACCAATAATTAGCATTGCCAGCCATATATTAATTTCAATTAATCCGAATCCAATTCCTAATATCATCGCATCTATACTTGTTGCAATAGCCATTCCCGCTAATAACATGTTTTTAGTAGGATTGGAATTCATTTCGTCAGAAGATCCTATAATACCATCATAAATCAACTTACTGCCTATCCCTAATAACAAGAAAAACGCAACCCAATGATCATAGTCTTCGATAATGCTTTTAAAACTGCTTCCAATAAGCCATCCTACTAATGGCATTGTGCCCTGAAAAAAAGCCATAAAAGAAGCTACTTTAAGAATATGTTTCAGTCTAATATTTTTTGAACAAGCTCCTGTGGTTATACTTGCTGCTAAACTGTCAATTGATAGGCCAACACCGATTAATGTAATTGAAAGTAAATTCATTGATAAATTTTAAAAAGAATTTTGTCCTAAACTTAATTGTAATTTTGCAGAAATTTGGAAAGTATGGACAGATTTAAAAAGCAGAATAAAATAAATGATTTGGTTGGAGCTTATTACCTGTGTAGTCTTAACCCTTCTCACAAAAAGCCAAACCGTGAAACTCATTTATAAAACCAGTTTTTGAGACTGTCAAAGCCTGTGTAGGATGTATGAGAAAATATTGTCTCACAAAACGGTGGTTTAATTAAACTACACTCTTTTTACATCTTGGTTCACTTCATAAATTCGCAAGTCATCCACATTTGAAAGGGCTTCTCTGGCATCAATGCGGTTGCGTTTATTTCTAAACCATTTATTATATCTTTCCAATTCACACCATTTGCAGCCGCACCTTAACGAGTGGTTTTTGCTAAGGGCATTCATTGAAGCATATTTCCAATCAAATGCGTCCCAAAGCTTCTTGCGCTTCTTAGCGTAGTCTCTATCTTTTTGTGTTCTCATTTGATTTAAGTTTTGGTTGGTTTATAATTATCTGAGATAATTTTTAGACCTTATTTTCTACCCTTTAGGTAAATATCCAAGGCCTCTTTAAAGTCCTTATCTAGTTTTTTCAGTGTTTTACCTTCATAAGATACTAAATCAGGTTCAATTCCTTTAACATGACCATAGAATAATCCATCCGTATCGTTCCAGTCTGGAGACGCCGATCAAAGTGACCACCTCAGGCCAATTTAAATTGACCACCTTTGCCGGTGCAAAGTGACCACCGACCATTTTCAACAAAAAAGAGAACGTTTTTCTTCTGTCAGTTTCTAACAAATTTAATGTTTTTTATTCATTAAGGATATTTCGCTTTTTTCTCATTGATTCTCCCATTAATTCAAATCTGTGCGATTGATGTATTAGGCGGTCAAGTATTGCATCGGCAATCGTTTTCTCCCCGATTATTTCATACCATTTGCTAACAGGTATTTGAGATGTCACGAGCATTGAACCTCTATTATGCCTGTCTTCAATTAACTCTAATAAAGCTATTCGGTTTTGACCATCCAATGGTTGCAAGCCAAAGTCATCGAGTATAATTAATTGATGCCTGGCTATTTTTGCAAGCTCTTTAAGATATGACCCATCGGCCTTTGCCATTTTTAACTTTGAAAACAGTTTCGTTGTATTAAAGTACAATACTCTATACCCTTCAATACAGGCCTGGTAGCCTAATGCTGTTGCAATGTAGCTTTTTCCGGCTCCGGTACTGCCCGATATTAATACATTCTCGCTCTTATTAATAAAATCACATTCTGCCAGTCTTAACAGTTTTGTTCTATCAATATTTCTGGCATGATCGTAAACCACGTTTTCAATGGTTGCCTTATAATGAAACCTTGCATTTCTTATCAACCGCTCTATTTTTCGGTTATTGCGATCGTCCCACTCTGCATCTGTTATCATCGATACAAACTGATCTATTGTGTAATCGTCGGTTTTACCGGTTTCGATGGCGGTTTTAAAAGCCCCATGCATACCATGGAGCTTCATCTGTTTCATTCGTGTTAATGTTACTTCATTCATTAGTTTTAAATTTAATCAGTTATAATATTTTCTTCCTCTTATATTGTCGTGAAAGGGAAGCTCCGGTTCGTCCGGTTTCTCATTATCAATCTTATCTAAGCCTTTTTCCAGTATCTTTTGTATGATCCTGTAATTGTATACCTGATGCTCCAATGCTCGTTTGCATGCATTGGTGAGTCTTTCGTTTCCTACCTTTTTGGCAAACGATAATACACCCATACAGCTTTTATATGCTTGCTCAGGGTGTTGCTTTCTTTCCAGTATATTGATTATAAACTCCTTTACACTATGGTCAATTGAAGATGCCCAGTTAATGAAACGCTGTGGTGTCCATGCGGCAACAAACTGGTGTGTTGATGCTAGGTGGTCTTTGTTAGTAGTGTAGAAGTATTTTCTGCCATCTCTTTTGTGCAATGCTATACGGTTGTATTTGTGATATATTTCAACGCTTGCGGATGTATATACCAGTTTAACCTTCTTTTTTAAGTATTGACAAGGGACACTGTAGTAATGCTGGTCTTTACTTAACAGCACATGACCGTTCATCGCTACGGTAGCCATAGATATTTCTTTAATCTCATATTTCTCTACAGGCAATGGAGCTAACTGGGCTTTTTCGTCTTCGATAAATAATTGATGGCGAGATGTTGGCCTGCCGGTTAACTTTTTGTTGTTATGCTTGTCCAGTTCATCCCAAATCGCATTGTTAAGCTCATCTAAGCAGTAAAATTTTTGGCCTCGTAAAACAGGGTATATCCTTTGATACAATATTTTAACAGCTCCTTCTGCCAGTGATTTATCCCGTGGACGATAGGCCCGGGCTGGAAGAACTGTTGTGCCATAGTGTTCCGCAAAGTCCATAAACGTTTCGTTAATGGTAGGTTCAAACCGGCTGCTTCTTATTACGGCAGACTTTAAGTTATCCGGAACGATAGCTGCAGGCACTCCTCCGTAAAAATGCAGGGCATTTTCGACCGAAGTAATGAAGTCTTCTTTTTGTTGGCTTGGAGAGGCTTCTGCATAAGTGTATTGACTGGCTCCCAGTATGGCAACAAAGAACTGCACCTGTTCAACTTCACCCGTTTCTTTATTGATGATTTCTAGAGTTTTGCCTGCATAGTCGATAAACATCTTATCGCCTGCTTTATGCTCCATATGCATCACTGGGTTGACTTTCTTGCTCCAACGCAAGTAATGGGCTTTAAATTGGCTTAATTTAAGTCCTTCAGGATGTTTTTGATGGTATTCTTTCCACATTCGATGTTTTGTAACGCCGGTCTTTTTAAGTTCGCGCTCCATGTGCGGAAAGAAATCATAAACCTTTTTTAGCTTGGGCGAAAGAACATCTTCGGTATCCCGGCTAAAGATTTTTTCCAGCTCGGAATCGCTCTTCTGGTTTATCTCATCAATAGTAAGGTTCAATACCCTATACAATGCTATGTACTTCTTTACCGTGTTACGTGACAAACCCATGTATCTACTGATGAATTGCTTTGCTTTTCCCTGATGGTGGAACTGGATGACTTTTCTTACTTTACTCATGTCGATTAATTTATTAGCCATATTTTCATATTAATTTGTTTAAATCAGTATGAAATTAAGGCTTCGACAGAAGTAAAAGCGAGCTCTTTTATGGGGTGGTCAATTTAGTCCGGCGCTACTGGTCAGCTTGTTCCGGCCTTAGGTGGTCAGTTTAAACTGGCGGCTATGGTCATTTAATTCCGGCTTTGGGTGGTCAATTTCACCGTTTTTTCCAATGTAGACCTCCATTTTTTTCAGAATGCCATTCGCTAGCTATTTCAGGATACAGCACCGCCAGATTCCTTTCATCCTTAACTTTGATAAATGGACGGGGACAGATTGGACAGCCGGTATTTTGCTGGGTTCGTACATTAATCGTTGTTTTCCATGTATGACCATTTTTACAACGCCACCAAACTTTCTTATTTGCCTTATGCCGAAAATGTTCTGGCAATAATGGTGCATTTAAGTCATAAGCCCATTGTGCAGCAATATCAGGTTGCATATGTGCAAAAGACTGCTCTGGTGGTGGTGCAGGTAAAGTTGATACTAACTTACGATACTGCTTTTCATTGATAAGACGGCGTCCTTTGATATATTTATTTAGCTTTTCTCTTTGATGAACGGTTAGCTCAGCATGCGATAAAATACTCCTGATAAGTTTAGATATAACGAGAAATTCATCTTCGGAAAATTTATATGAAACGTCGCGTTCACTTAAATGCAATAATCCCTCTTCTCTTAATCTAAATAACTGGATTCCGATTGCTTCAAAGGCAGTTGATTTCACCAATTCGCGCTCAGGATATTGGCTATGCCAATAAACTCCATCTATTTCGATTCCAATGTTAAGTTTCCTTAAAAATATATCACATTCATAACCGACAAATTTCTCTCGCCAATTAACTTCTTCAAATAACGCATCTAGCTCTGTATAAACTGCTATCTCAATCCTTGATGTTTGTAGAGAACACTTTGGACACCCCGTATTATTATTTACTCGGCTTCCTATTGTTGCTTGCCAAGCATGTCCATGTTTACAAAGCCACCAGACTTTTGCAGAACCGCCTGCAACAACATCATCTGGTGTTAAAAGTACATTTTTGGATGGATGCCAACTTTCGGCAATATCAGGACGAAGCTTAGCTAAGCTATTGTCCTTGCATAACTTTTTATTGCTGCAGCATGGGCAAATACTTTTCCAATCTCTTGTGCGATTTTGAATTGTCGCTTGCCATGAATGGCCTTTTTCACATTTCCACCAAACCTTACTTTTCGAGCGTGGCGTGAAATTTTCTGGCCTCCGTTTCGCATTCTTGGCATTATCCCATTCCTTGAGCAGCTCAGGATATTCTGTCGCAAAGTTCCTTTCCTTCGTAGGCTTTTGTCCTGCACAATATGGACAACCATGCCCTCTATTACGAGTATTAATTCCTGATTTCCACTCATGACCCTTCGAGCACAACCACCATACTTTTTTGCCGGAACCATACGATACATCATCGGCTGTTAGTGGTGTATTCTTAGTTGGGTGCCATTGCTTTGCAATGGCAGGATATTCAGCTTGTAGAGTATCAGTCCGTTTAACAAGTCCAAGAGCTTGTTCTATTGTACAACCGTCATTGAGCCTGGCGAAGATATGAGTATAAGAACGACCATAATACTTTGCGGCCTGCTTGATATTTGGAAACTCTTGACCTTGCACTGTTATAGGTATGCCAGGTGTGGAAGTGGCATATTCAGGGCGCGGCTCAACTCCAACTGCTTGCTCTGGCGTCCATCCTTTTGAAAGGCGGTAATCAATTGTAGTACGCGATAAACTAAAAGCAATAGCTGCACTATTGATCGATTCATAGATGCGACCTTGAATCTTGATTTTTCGTTTGTTACTTTTGGTAGTCAATGTTACATTAAGATCTCAGAATCGATTCGATTGTATGTTGTCTGTTAATCAAAGCTACAACATTCAATTAATAACTCAATACGCTAGATAATCAAATCTAATAATTAATGGTGTTCTAATAGCCCAAATCAAACAATAGTCAATATCAAGAATCATAGGTTAGCTATCGCAATACAAGTCATTGAGCCTTTAAAATGAATATAAAGCACGTTACTTGTGGGCTCAAAACATGGTTTTGGTGAGAATTTTCATTAGATACAAATACCAACTTTAGTAAGATGATTAATAATACCAATATCAGACTTACATATACAACACTACTTTTATTTATCAACTTTTTCCAATTCCTCAATTAGCCTATAAACAGTTGTACTAGGGTTATCATATTCATTAAGTCGCTTTGAGCGTGCTATAGCTTCGCTTTGACCATTTCTTAAATCAGCTTTCATTTGATCTGTTAAAGAGCCTTTAGAGTATTGAGGCCAAATCCTAATGAGTGACCGTATACATACATCAGTAACAATATAAGCAGCATGATTTTGATGATGTAACTTAAACCACAACTCACAGCAAGGGTTTGATGCTAAGACTACAGCATTCTCAATCTGAATTAATTTACCAAGAATTTCCTCTCTATCTAGATCATAAAACAAAAATACTTTATCTGTTACTTTATTATAACTACCTCTTAGTTGCCTATTTACAACCTTATTAGATATTTCAGTACCTATAACTTTAGGTTTAATTTCAATTGGCAATCTATATTCTCGTCTTAGCCTGAATAATTCATGAACCAAATTTAAGAAGAAATGGACTCAATATTTAATTTAAGGAGTCATCTTCAACTG
>NZ_JAENRR010000103.1 GCF_016612505.1 Carboxylicivirga marina | reverse complement strand
CCCGCCTCGATAGTCTCGTCCTTTCGGACGGACAATCTCAACGCAAATCTGCTACAGCGCCATGCGGCCAACCGTTGGTAGCAATGTAAAAACCCCTACTTTCTTTATAGGGGTTGTTTGTATTAATCGGTTTCTTCTAAAAAGAAAATTTCATTTACAGGTTTGTTGAAAAACTCTGAAAGTTTTAATGCTAAAATTGTCGACGGAACAAATTTATTAAGCTCTATAGAATTAATTGCTTGTCTTGTTACTCCGATTATTTTTGCTAATTCTTGTTGGGTTATACTTTTGATAGCCCTTTCAACCTTAAGATTATTTTTCATCATTCAGATTTTTTTGGGACATATAAATCATATATTTAAATCTAATTATAAAGAACGTTAGAACTGTGAACATATTGAATATCATCACATAAAAAAAGCCTAGTTCAAAAAAGAACAACATACAAAAAATCAAAATAATATAGTTAGCATAAATAGACCATACTAATGATTCTGTTCGAACTTTAGCTATAAATTCATCTTCATATTTTTCATTAGAAAAACCTATAAAAATAGCACCAATAATAAAAAGTATTCCAAAAATTTCGTTTGCAATGTTATTTGAAACTACTCCGAAAGTAGTACTAGAGCTAGGAAACATTTCTGAATAGATTGCAAATACATTAATTTCTAGAAAATTGAATTCAAGGATTTCGAAGAAATTTAAAAGACCAAGAAATGAGGATGGTAATAAGATAAACCAACCGATTCTTTCAAAATGATTTGGAAAAAGAAATTTCGTTTTCATATCTATTTGTTTAAAAAGTTACAAATCAAATGTAATACATATATTACACAATGACAACTATACATTACTTTTAGACACTGATGCATTACATGCAATCTATGTCAATTACTATAAATCACTGCTACCAACACGCTAGTATAAAGCATATGGCGTTCGCACGTTTTAGGAAGTGTAGTTAGGTAATCAAACACCGCCAAATCTTTGATTTGGCTTTCGAAATGAAAAGATAAAAACAAATAAAAGATTTGGCTCAGTGGAGTTTGGGAAGGTTTGGTTCGTTAAATCGCCATACGCTTCATCTAGCCAACCGTTGGCAACAATAAGCACAGACGTAAAATAATAAAGTCGGCTATGAAAAAAATAGAACTTATTCTAACATTCACCTTGATTTGTGGTAGCTTATTCTCTCAGAGTGATTTTACGCAACCTAATTACGAAGAGATTAGAAAAGAGATTTCCAGACCTGATTCAAGATTTTACTATCCAGAATTATATTCAAAATATGTCGAGAATGACACTACGCTAGACAGAGAGGATTATGTCCATTTGTATTTTGGATTCATATACAATTCAAAATATGAGCCATACGGAAATGCTGATTTGAAAAAAAAGGTGGATTATTATGCCAAACGACCAGAGAAACAATTAACGACCAATGATATTGATTCTTTATTTAAGTATACAAAATTGATGCTTGAGACAAACCCATTTAATATTAGGGATTTAAACAAACTAATTTATTATTATCACAAAAACGGTGATACAGATAATGAGAACAAATATTTGTACAAGGCTAAAATGATTATTGAGACAATTTTAGCAAGCGGTGACGGAAAAACTAAATCAACCGCATTTCATGTTATTTCACCTGGACATGAATATGATATACTTGGGGCGATTGGATTCGAACCTATAACGCAGAAACTTGTCGGTCAGTATTATGATTATATTAAAGTGCGTAGGAATAAAGCCAAGATTAAAGGGATTTATTTTAACATTACCAAGGTCTTTGAATCACAAATAACATATAATAAACACATTACTGTTGCCAACAATGGCTTATAAAGCAAAAGTGAGCCGACTCATTCTGGTTGGTTCTTAGCTTCGGAAACCACCGCCAAATCGTTAATTTGGCTTTTGAAAAGTATAAGATAAAAACAAAATCAACGCTCTGGCTACTTAGCATTTTGAAAGGTAAATTTGGTAACAAATCACTTTCGCTTCATAGCCGGTTCCGTTATGGCGCATTTGCACACACAAAACATTAAGTATATGAATAAATATCTATTAGTTCTAGTCGCTATTTTATATAGCATATCTGTCAATTCCCAGACTGTTATTAAAATGACTAATAATAATGGTGTTTATACAATGCCATGTAAAGTCAATGGGTTACCTCTTAATTTTATATTTGATACAGGAGCAAGTAATGTATCTATTTCATTGACAGAAGCGATATTCATGCTAAAGAATGGGTATCTAAAAGAGAGCCAAATGGGTACAAAAGAATACTATAGACTCGCGAATGGAGAAATATCAGAGGGGACAAAAGTGGTTTTATCCAAGGTTGAGATTGGTAATTTAACTTTAGAAAATATTGAAGCGAGCATTGTACATGAACTTTATGCTCCTTTATTACTTGGGCAATCTGTACTAAGTAAGTTTAGTAATATCATGTTTGATTATCAGCGAGAAACATTGACATTAAATAAACTAGGCGGTAAATCAAATAGGACACCTAACAATCAAAAACTATATAGTAAAAGTTTAGAATGCGTTAGTTCTGGCTTTTACATTAAGCCTGATAATGATATTAGAATCACCAACATTTCAACACATTTAAGTCAGGAAAAGAGCAAGAAGCTAAAGACTATAACTTATTCTAATGAAACTGGCTACAGGTTAAAATATATTGAATTAAAGGTAACGATACTTAATAATTTAATGGAAGAGATTAACAACTATAATGTTTTCGTACCAAGACCAGTCAACAATCTAGAAAATGAAATATATGAAATTACTGAAGATATAAGTATTGAAGATATGCAAACCTGTATCTTATCTATTTCAGACTGGGATATTTATTAAGTATTAATACAAGAAATTAAGAAAAATGAAAGCAACCGAAGTTAAGAATTATCCGCTCTTCATCTTTAAAGCTAAAGGCTTCTGTATTCAAACAGCAGACTATAATTATTTGAAATACATTTTTAATGAAGATTTAAAGGAGGTTAAAACAAGTTTCCATATTGATGACATCCTATATTTTAAAATGTCAACAGGTGACTTTAGAAAATTTAAAATTACAAACATTGAAATTAAAGGGGTTGTTGACGATTTGGATTTAAACCAAATTGGAGTTATTTCAGATGGTTGTTCTGAAACAGTTGGAGAGCCCAAAGACGAATGTATGTTCCTATTGATTGAAATGGATGAATTAAAAGAATAAAAAACGACGCCATAACAAACCGCTATAAAGCAAAAGGGGCTCGGACTATTTTGGAAATTTTGTAGCTTCGGCAACCACCGCCAAATCGCAGATTTGGCTCTGAAATGAAAAGTTAAAACAAAATATGCGCTTTGGCTCTGCCCAATTTGGAAAATTTGTAAGATTAAATCCCCTTTCAGCTTCATGCGGCAGGCCGTTAGCAGCAACATAAAACCCAAAACAGCAAATGAACTTAGTAAAATTCTCAGTAACAAATTTTAGGAGTATAACTCAAGCATATCGAATTCCAATTACAGAGATTGCAGTGTTAATTGGAAAAAACAATGAAGGAAAATCCAATATGCTCAGAGCTTTAAATATTGCGATGAACATATTAAGGTTTCATGCTGATTCGAGCCGAAGACGATATAGCCTTGGATATTTAAGTAGAAATAATGAATCTCATTATAGATGGGAACGGGATTTTCCAATTCCATACCAAACACGGACAAAAAATACCCAATCAATATTTAGATTGGAGTTTGAATTAAACTCCAGTGAAGTTCAGGAATTTAAGTCGAAAATTGGCAGTAATCTCAACGGAACCTTACCAATTGAAATTAGAATAGGTAAAGATCAAGAGCCAAAAATTAAAGTAATTAAGACTGGTAGAGGTGCTAAAACTTTAAATTCGAAATCTAAAAATATAGCTGAATATATAGCAGATAGAATATTTTTTAATTACATACCTGCAGTTAGAACAGACCAAGAAGCTATTAAAGTAGTTAATGAAATGATGTCTGAAGAGCTGGCAAAGTTAGAATCAGACGAAAAGTATAAAGAAGCGCTTGATACTATTAAAGACTTGCAGACTCCGATTTTAAATTCATTATCGGAGAACATCAAGGAGTCTTTAACAGAGTTCATTCCACACATAAAAGATGTTTCGATTGAAATACAAGAAGGTCGACGAAGATATGCATTACGACAGCAATTAGACATTGTAATAGATGATGGAAATAAAACCAATCTAGAATTTAAAGGTGATGGCGTTAAAAGTTTAGCAGCTCTAGGATTATTAAAGAATATATCAGTTAAAGAGGGTGTTGTGTCATTAGTCGCTATTGAAGAACCAGAGTCTCATTTACATCCAGGAGCAATACATATACTTCGAGATACAATTTATGAACTCGCTGGTGTTAATCAAGTAATTGTATCTACTCATAACCCTTTGTTTGTTGATAGAAATAATCTTCGCTCAAATATTATAATTGACTCAGGTAAAGCAAAAGCTGCCAAATCCATTAGAGAAATAAGAGACATTATTGGAGTTAAAGCTTCTGATAATCTGTTGAATGCAAACTATGTTTTAGTAGTTGAAGGTGAAGAGGATATCATTTCATTAAGAGCTATACTCCCTACATTAAGTGACAAAATTGCGAAAGCATTAAAAAGTAATTTATTAGTTATTGATAAGATTGGTGGTGCTGGTAACTTATCTTACAAACTGTCACTTTTAAAGAATTCTCTTTGTTCAACACATGTTCTGTTAGATAACGATGCTGCAGGGCGAAATGCATTTAATAAAGCGAAAGATGATGATAGTTTGAAAGTTCGCGATTGTACTTTTATTAATTGTAACGGAATGACCAATTCAGAATTTGAAGACTGTCTCAACAAAGATGCGTATTTAAATGAAATACAAGAGGAATATGGCGTAAATGTTGTGCCTCAATTTAGGACAAATAAAAAATGGTCTGAGCGAATGAGAGCTATTTTCCTTTCGCAAGGTAAGCCATGGACTGAGCAGATGGAAGCACAGGTAAAATCAACCGTTGCAAAAGCAGTAGCAAAAAAACCAGAAACATCTTTGAATACACATAAAAGGAATTCGATTGATGCTTTAGTTGTGTCTTTAGACAAATTAATTGAAAAAGCAAAGTAAATGCAGCTGCTAACAATGGGTCATAATGCATAGCTTGCCGCAGGCGCAACACAAGCTACGCATCATACCCGAGACCGTTGTGTGCTATGCTACGTGACGAAATATCAACTTCATTTTTTATAATATGAGAATCAATACCGGCAAAGAGAAATATAGTTACAGCTTAATTGTTCTATTTCTAATTCAGTTCGTATTACTCTTAAGTTGTGGGCGAAAAAGCGAATGTGACAAAAATGAAATTTATAAAACAAAAAGAGAATTTGGAGAAGTTGCAAATCAAATTTCTAAGAATAAGCTTGATTCGATAATTTCGGATTTACCATATTGGAAACTTAATGAATTTAAAACAGCTGATTCTAAAGAATGTATTGCTGTAGAGATTCTAAAAAAATACATAAAGACAAAAGGTTGGAAAACAAATCAGTTCATTATATATAGCATTAAAAAAGAAAATGATTTAATTCTGGAGTTTTACCTAGACCATATTGATGGGTTGGTGTATAGATATAATCTTGACAAATTAAATTCAGAATTGTCTGAGAAAACAACCGCGGATGGATTTTTTGAAGTAATTCTACCAATAACAGGAAATGTTTCGGGCTACGAAGGGTGTTATCTGGTTGATATTGGAACAAAAGAAGTTAAAGTAGTTTATGCACAATAAAGCACAAGCACACAACAATGGCTAATAAAGCATAAGTGAGCCGACTCATTTTGATTTGTTCTGAGTTTCGGCGAGCAGCGCCAAATCTTTGATTTGGCTTTAGAAATGAAAAGATAAAAACAAATACAACGCTTTGGCTCGGTGAAATTTGGAAGTGAGTACGGTTAATATTCACTTACGCTTCATAGCCTAGCCGTTGTGTGGCATAATGACCAATTTCAAGTAGAATAAATATTAGATTTTCAAAATTAACACAAAGTAACTGGCATAATATTTATTAATTAATTACAAAGAATGAAAAATAAATTGACAATCATTTTATTCCTTTTACCAACTGTTTTATTTGGACAAATTGAAATTAAAGGAATTAAATTAGGGAGTACTCAAAAAGTAGATGTTGAAGTAACAAGCCTTGTAAAGGCTAGGTATTATCTTAATGCAAGTAAATTACCCGACGGTAGAATTTATGACATATTTATTAAACCGACTAGTATGAAATATGGTTCTTATTCTACTTTTGATATTTTTAAATCAGGTATTAATACAGATAGATATATTACATTTCAAGAATTTGAAAATTTGAAGGCTGCTTTTGAAAAAAAATTCAGTCTAAAATTCTCTCACACAGAGAAAATTGAAACAATGTGTGGCACATTTATAGCAAATAAGAATGGAGTAACATATAATATTGGAATTATCCCTAATTTCTCAGACCCAGGTAGCTATGTTTTAGTTATGAATGTTACAAATAATAATTTAAAGAAAATAAGTGAAAATCATTATGAGAAAAAGCACCAAGAGAAGTTAAATGATATTTAATTGTTTTTTTAAAAAATTAGTTTAAATGAAATTACCAACAGCACCCAAACCAATACCTAAAAATAAAGAAGAAATAAAACATCCTGCTGATTATCCTCCAAAAGAATATTTTACCCATAAAATATTTCTTAAAGATAAAGCTGTATTTAGACTTACAGAATTAATACAAAGTAATGCAGGAGAAAGAGAACTTGATAAATGCCTTACAGACAATCCAGAATTATTTGATTCAATTTTGGATAACACAGGCAATCATGGGATTTGGGTGCTATCTAAACAACAAATAAAATCAAGAGTGAGTAACAAAAGGGGACTAATTCCTGATTTTATTGTTGGAGGCAAAAATTCGGATGGTTTTCAGTGGTGGGTGGTTGAGATTAAAGGTGCTAATCAGAAATTATTTAGGAAAAGTTCTCAAGATGAATATTATTTAACATCAGAAAGTAACAAAGGTATTTCTCAATTAGTTGAGTATATTGATTATTGTAGAAAGCAACAGGCATATTTTCGTGATGAATTGAAATTGAAGGATTTTAGGGAGGTTAATGGTATCCTTATTCTAGGTAAAGAAGAGGAATTTGAAGACAATGAAATCAGACAAGAATTAAAATCTGCATGGAATAAAACTTTAATGCCAAATATTCAAATAAGAACTTTTAGTTCAATGCTAAGAAAGTTGAAATAACGCCACACAACACGCTAGTATAAAGCAATTGGCGTTCCTGAGAATTTGGAATTTAGATTGGTTATCGACCACCGCCAAATCTTTGATTTGGCTTTAGGCTTGAAAAGATAAAAACAAATAAAAGATTTGGCTCATTGGAGATTTGGAAGGTTTGGTTCGTTAAATCGCCAATCAGCTTCATCTAGCCAAACGTTATGCGCAAGCAAGGCGAACGACTACAAAACATTAAATTACAGATGATAAAGGAGATTTTACTTTCAGGATTTTTGATAATAACTACAATTGGCTTTGGTCAAACTGATTTCTCAACGATTGATGAAAAATCCAAAGTTGTTCCTGATTCTTTGACCGATTTCAAAGATATAGCAGAAAATCTTACGAATGACTTAAAAACAGATACAGAAAAAGCACGAGCCATTTACATTTGGATTGCCCATAATATTCAATATGATTTAACTCAAATAAATTCAGATTTACGTTATGGTTCTGACCAAGAAATTATTGACGAAGTTCTTAATGAAAGAAAAGGTGTATGTCAGCATTACTCAGAACTTTTTCTTGCAATGAGCAAATCTGTTGGTTTAAAGAGTTATTTGATAAGTGGATACACACGAGATGTGTTCGGGGAAATTGCAGATGTCAGTCACGCATGGAATGGGATTGTTATTGATTCGAATTATTATATGATAGATGTAACATGGGCTGCAGGATACGAGTTTAGAGGAAAGTATGTCCACAAATTTAGAGATGATTACTTTTTAAAAACACCTCAAGAGTTTATTCAAGACCATATGCCATTTGACCCAGTGTGGCAATTTCTAGATAACCCACTAAATAACGATGAATTTATCTCCAAAGATTTCTCAAAACTTGATAAATCTGG
Source organism: Carboxylicivirga marina (assembly GCF_016612505.1). GTDB lineage: Bacteria > Bacteroidota > Bacteroidia > Bacteroidales > Marinilabiliaceae > Carboxylicivirga > Carboxylicivirga marina. The sequence continues at coordinate 1,454 of NZ_JAENRR010000103.1, read as the reverse complement.
AGATTTTGCATTTAATGATTCAATTCAACAATCTGTGATAAGTAATGATTTGGCTCAACTTGAAAATTCAAATAAACGGATTATAAAGTGCGGGGTTAAAAACAACCTGATTCAAAAGCAGATTGATGAAAATATCCTTCAGATAACAAACAGAAAGTACAATTTAGCGATTGACACTTTAAACTATGGGATTGACAATTACAATTTGTATATAACTCATAAGAACCGACAATTCCGAAATCCAAAACTGAATGATTCTCAAGTAATAGATTTGATTGTTAGTGCTGACAAAGGAGTATATGCAGCGAATGAAATGTTTAATAAATTGATTTCTTCAAGCTCGGAACTTAACGACTTGATTACTGATGCAAGAGACAGAATGCCCGATTTAATTTCTGATCTGGAACGTGAAAAAGATTTTGTTGATAGATATTTGAAAAAGTGGAAACCATTGCGGATTTTTATGTTTTTAACGTATGGATACTAATGAATGCCAGCGCATAACAAAAAATATAGGTCATTTGGCGGATAGTGCTAAATTTGAGCATGGTAACAATTAATAAAAATATTAGCGGTTTGATAGGTAGGTGTTTCAAAGTGCCAAACGCCCCATATTCAGTCCGTTAGGCAAAATTAAATATTGCAGGACATAAAAGTTAAATATCCTTATCGTGTATGTGTTTTTAAGCTAAATATATATGACAACTCAAAGAAAAAAAATAATAGGAATTAATAATTATGAACGTCAGGTGTTTAATGCTGAGTTAATAAAACTCTCTGTTACAATAGTTGTTTTTATTGTTATTGCCTTTATGGCCGCAGTTGCAGACCGATTTAATTTATATTTAGCTACAATTGCAATAATATTATTGAGCGCAACCATATATTATACTAATAGAAGCATAGCGTCATATAAAAGAATGCAATTAATATTTGATTACTCTGGTGTTGTTTTTAATGGTAAACATATGAGGTATCAAGATTTAAAAACAGCAAGTGCTTATTTTATTCATGTCAGACAAGATAGAAGTAGTCGATACGCAACTTGGACAGAGGATTATTATTACAGGTGTTTTAGTTTAAGATTTAAGTTAAAAGATATAATGATTGGTTATATTTTTGAGACATACGGGGAAGTACCTACGGCCAAAGATTACAGGAATGAAATCGAAGAAAAAATAAATGGTCGTTGCGAAACATATCATAATGATACACCATACATTTTTATTTTTACTGAAGATGATTTTGCTCTTATATATTCAAAAATCAAGAAACTTAACTTAGAAATAATTCACACATAAAAATAACTTTGCCTAACACGCTAGTATAAAGCATATGGCATTCGTAGCTTTTAGGAAGTGTCGTTCGTTAGTTGACCACCGCCAAATCTTTGATTTGGCTTTAGAAATCGTTAGTTTGTAGTTTACCAATACCAGTAGATTATAATAGAGTCA
>NZ_JAENRR010000102.1 GCF_016612505.1 Carboxylicivirga marina | reverse complement strand
ATGATTTCTTCTACCATTTTGTTTCACTTTTCATGTGCTACAAAGTGGTCCAGTTTTTAAAGCGGTTAAAAACAGAAAACAGTATGAATTCCTCCTTTATAGGTAAAAGTGATTATATGCTCTGTCCTCAATCACCAAATATACATGCGTAATATTCAATAATTGATATGCTATCACGCCCCATGTGAAGTTAGCACAGGTGTTAGCCAATGTCTTCCACGTATTTAACGGGTATAATAGGTAATTTAGGTGTTTGCGTATGATGTTGAAATATAAGCGTTTATATTGTAAGGTGAATGAATATGCCCCCTTTTTAATTCTCTTGAATACAATTGTGACGTAGTCACCCATCATTTATGAAATGATCATATAACTTATTCAGGAGCCTATTTCCTCATCTTGCATAAAAATTAAAAACTAATATGGTTACGATACATAAGTATTGAGGCCTAAATTCATAAAAATAATGAAAAAGATCTACTATGTATTATTTGTTACAGTGTTGATAGCATGTGTGGTAATGCTTTTCTCAAAAAATGAAGCAGCGAAAGAAGAATATAAGGCAGAAACATTTACTTCAGAGCAATTAATAGCTCAATACAAGGCAAATAAAGCTGAAAAACGTGCAGCCGGTTACAGTAAATTTGATCACCCGGATGAGTTTGTAAAGTATATTAATTATCTGAAAACAGGTGACGACCCATCAAAGACTTATCCAATAAATTATAAGTTTACAGAATTAAAAAGCGCAAAGCAGCGTAGAGCAATGTTGAAAAGCGCCAAAGTAAATCTGGATTGGAAACACCGTGGTCCGGGTAATGTGGCAGGGCGTACAAGAACTTTGCTTGTAGATCCGGACGATACAACAGGTAATACTTGGTTTGTAGGAGCTGTAGGCGGTGGTGTTTGGAAAACAATTGATGCCGGACAGAACTGGGAATTCTTATCAACTGAATGGCCCAATATAGCGGTTTGTACCTTAGCTATGGGGCAATCTAATACCAATGTAATATATGCAGGTACCGGCGAAGCATTTTTTAATGCAGATGCTATTATGGGTGATGGTATATTTAAGAGTACCGATAAGGGGCAAACTTGGGTTCAGCTGGCAAGTACGGTAGCTGATAATCGATTTAGATATGTAAGTCGTTTAATTGTAAATCCTGCTAATGAAAATGAAGTGCTGGCAGCTACTTCTATAGGGATATTCAAAAGTACCAATGGAGGGACTTCATGGACAGATGTTTATAATGGTAACAACGTACAGGATTTAATTTATCATCCTACCGATTTTAATATTCAGTTTGCAGGAGAATATGACAAAGGTATTTTAGCTTCAACCGATGGCGGGGATACCTGGTCGTTAAGAGAATCAATTACTACTGGCCGAATTGAGTTATGTATTTCAAAAGTTAATCCTGATTATGTATTTGCTTTGGATAATACTTCGGAACTTTACCTTTCAATCGATGGCGGTTTAAAATGGGAAAAAACGGTATATGATACTAAAGTTGTGTTTTTAGGGCAGCAAGGTTTTTATAACAATGCACTGGCAGCTCACCCAAGCGATGAAAATAAATTATTTATTGGTGGCCAGTTTAATATTTCTGAGGTTACTGTTAGTAAAGTAAGTGGTTCAGAGTCGATTGAGCTGGGAATTGAGAATACGACAGCTGCTTATCTGGATTATCGTAATATCAGCGGTTCTCATATGGATCAAGCATTACTCACCTTTAACCTTGCAAATGATGCTTTAGCCCGAAGTGTGCAGATTCGTTTTGGAAATGGCGCTTCACAAAAAGCACACCGTTTTACTGTTGGTGGCACCACTGCTACTAAGGCTTTTACAGAATCACACATTTATGAGGATTATGTGGATGTGCCTTTTGAAGTGATTGATATTAATACGGGTAACCAGATAATGGTTTCATTCCGAGACCAGGATGAGAATGGCGTATTTGATGTGTCGGAGAACAGTCTGGAGCAAATTTTTATTCATTCTACTGAATATTCGGCTACCACTCCTTCTCCTGATATTGCTAAGAATGGTGGGATAGTCTCTAATCTTTTATATTTCTTTAATCCGCTTTTAAAAACCGGAGTCAGTAATGATGTCTCTACCTGGCCACTGATCGAGCTTAAATTTATCAGGACAATACTTGAAGACCGAAAAATTACTTCTAAGCCAATAGCTTATTGGAATGCGCCTGTCGGTTCAGCACAGTACGCACATGCCGATCATCACAACCTGACCATTGTAGAGAATGCCGGTAATCCTTTCCGAATTATCAATGGTAACGATGGTGGAGTGAATTTGTCAGACGATGGTGGCGTAACCTGGACATTCCCTATAGGTGGATATGTAACCACTCAATTTTATGGTATAGCTAAACACCCAACAAAGAATAAGTATTTTGGGGGAACACAGGACAACGGAACTTTCTTATCGACTGAAAATCCGGATAATTTAAGTAATTGGACTTTTACCATTGGAGGTGATGGTTTTGAAGCCATATGGCACCCATATGATGGGCAAAAATTTGCAGGTTCGCAATACTACAATAGTATCTATATTACTAAAGACGGTGGCCAAAATTGGAGTAAGGCTGATTTTCCTGAAACATCGCAGAATTATGCGCCATTTATAACCAGGCTTACCAATGCGCCTTCTGATCCGGAGATGATGATGACAGGTGGATTAACCTGGCTGTGGACATCCTATGATTTTGGAGATACCTGGAATAAAGTAGTTATGCCCGACGGCACATGGCCAACATTCACCGCGCATAATCACACAGAAATAAGTCCTGTAAATAGCCGTTATGTATGGGCCGGGAAAGGAGTAAGTACGCGAAACAACTTTTCGGTAGCATTATCTTCCGATGGTGGACGTAGTTTTATCAAGTCATCTATTGTGCCTAATGGAGCTGCTGCTCTTACAAACATTGTGGCTCACCCCACTGATTTTAATACAGCCTATCTGGTATTCGCAAAGAGTGATCATGCCAAAATATACAGAACTAGTAATTTAGGACAGACATGGGAGGACATCACCGGATTTAATGGAGGAACAAGTAGTAGCACCGGATTTCCTGATGTAGCTGTATATACTATGGTGGTAATGCCGCACAATACTGATATTCTATGGGCTGGTACCGAGATAGGAATATTTGAATCAACTGACGGCGGACAGTCGTGGCACTATGCCGATAATGGCTTACCGGCAGTGTGTATATGGGACATGAAAATTGTTGGTCAACAAGTGGTAGTAGGTACACATGGTTTGGGTATCTGGACATTGGATATACCGGAGATTGAAGTGAGTAGAAGTCCGTATATTAGTGAAGTGGGTAAACAACCCAATGGAAGTTTTGGTGTGGATTTAGAGTTGTTTAATGATTGTGATCAGTTGGAATTTTATGTGGATGGTCAGCTTGAGAAAGTGGTGGATAATGTAGTGACAGGGAGAGCTTTATTTGAAGTGCCTTGCAATGTTAACACTGCTACAGTTGATATACAGGCCATTGCAATTACATCAGCGAATAATCAATACTCTAACTACAAGCGTGTTGATAACCCTGTAATGTTGGCAGCTGTTCCAAATTATACGAATGATTTTAGTGTTGAGAAGTCTGATTTTAGAGGGAATTTAAGTGTTAAATCAAGCTATTTTAACAACTGGGCCATTCATTCGCCACATCCATATAAAGGTGGAATCGATCAGGGCGTGATGTCAGTTGATTATAGTTATACTTTAAAGTACCCGATTATTATTAGCGAGGATGTTGCAAAAGCAAGCATGACTTACCGCGATATTGCATTTGTTGAGCAAGGTACAGAAGGATCAGTTTATGGCGATGATACATTTTGGGACTATGTAGTGGTTGAGGGCACTAAAGATGGAGTAAACTGGTTACCACTTAAAGATGGTTATGATGTTGGCTATTCTCAAAAGTGGCTCGATTACACAACAACATCACTTGATCAAATACCAAATTCTGAGGATTTATTTGAAACGCATATTATTAATCTTCAAGATGTTTTCGCAGCTGACGATATTATACTAGTGCGTTTCAGAATGTATTCCGATTATGATGCTACCGGTTGGGGGTGGATGATTGATGATGTAGAGATACAAAAAGATAATGCTACTGCATTGTTTGCATCAGATGCAAATGTTGATGGATCATTAACGGTTTCTCCAAACCCTGTACAAAATGGACAAATGAACCTGCAACTCGATACCGAAGAAATAGGTGAAATGACATTAGTGGTTTATGGTGTTAATGGTAGGGTTGAGTTTAATCAGACAGCGTATAAAGATCATAACACATTTGCGCAAACTATTCATGTGCCAAATGTTGGCAAAGGATTAAAAGTAGTGAGTGCTACCGTTAATGGTAAGACTTACACTGCAAAAGTACTTTTCAAGTAAAGTTCCTGATTTTAATAACGGAGGCTGTTGCTCATAGCAGCTTCCGTTATTATAAAGCTTAAATCTAGAGTAAGAATAATCATAAAAACAATGATGAAAAAGAAGCTGAGGATTATTATTTCCCCATAACTAATACCCGAATAAAGCATAACCCATAACTGATTGTAAATTATTGGTATTATTTAAGTTAATGGAGTGTAAAGGATGTGATCTCTTATGGCATGGTAGTATTTGAGATTACATCCTTTTATTAAGGAAAGGTAATTTTTTATTGGCACACCTGGTATAATAAGAAAGGTGAATTAAGAAAGCGATCAATAGCTCAATTTTCAATAAAAAAATCCTTAAAGTTGACTATCCTCGGGGCAAACCTCGAGGATAGTCAACTTTATTTCAGCTCCGCTAAAAACCGGATTTTCTTTATTAACCCCTCTGTCCGATAAAAATCGGACATCTCCCCTGAAAAAAACAGGGGAGAACTATAATACCCACGAGGCAAGCCTCGAGGAATTTGTCTGATTAAAAGGTTTATTGAGAATATGTTTGACTGTTGTAATAAGTAATTTATGAATAAAATAATAGCATTCTTTTTAGTATTATTACCATTGATGCTTACTGCTCAAAATAAAGTTGCTTATAAAGTAAGCTACGAGAAGTATGTCAATTCCGAAAAAAGAAAAGATAAGGTTCACATTATTTATGCCGATGGTATGGTTTATCTTTCTGATGCCGATGCGAAGCAAAAGCATTTTATTGATCTGCAGCAGCAGGAAAATGTAAGTACAATCAACTTTGAAGGAAAAGCGTATAAACAGGTAACACCTTTCAGCGAATTGTCTGAACCTAACTTAGGTAGCATAAGCGATACCATTATGAACTATGTATGTAAGCACGTGTCATATGTATCGTTTTCAAATAAAGTAAATGTTTGGTATACCGAAGATGCAAAAGCCAAAGGATCGCCTAGTGGTACCTATTTACCTTCAAAGGATGCTTTAGTATTGCGTATTTTAGTCAATGGTACTTCAGAGCTTAGGGCTTGTGCCATTGACGAATTAAAGTCGTTTAACTATGATGACTCATCAATTAAAGAAGCAGAATTTGTTGACAGGGCACGTTTCGAAGAGTTGAAGATTAATTCAAGATTTACGCGCTTATCCGTATTTAAAGACGAGCAAATTAATTTCTATGGGAAATTGGAACATTGTAAAGATTCGGTATTAGAACCTAATCATACTTATCATTTTGCAAAAGGCTCTGTTATCCTAAAAAAAATTGAGCTAACACCTGAAATGCAAAAGAGTGGTCAGATTTATGCCCGATTAACCTGTCAGTCTAATGGCGATGCTTACGATCGTGTAGGTTCTGTATTTGTAATGCCCAATAATGAGGCTGAGAGTTTGTTGAAAGCTTATCAGCATGGATTCTGGACACTGCCGGAATACATTGCCAATAATGGAAAGAAATACCATGGCATCTGTCGAAAGGGAGATTACGAACCACCCATTGAAATTATGCGTTTCTTTACCACTTTTGGCATTGGAGATTATAATAATAAGAAGGTAATAAATAATTACGATTGGGCTGAAGAAGCCACGTTTGAACAAGAGGTTACTCAATTAATACCGAGCAATGAAAAAAGCTTATGGGTGGGAGTTTATGTAAGTAATTACAGTAGGGCTGGGCATAGAGTTAGTTTAGATTTTGAATTTTTTCCATCATTTTCAAATACACCATCATCCAACTCCAGATTTGTAGAGCCCCTTTTTTCAACCATTAATACGATGGAAGTGCAGGGGCAGCTGGCGGGGCACTTTTTTGGCACGGACACACTAAAGATGACGTTTGAGATTCCGGAGGATATGAAAAACCTGGAATTATTATACACAACAACCGGCCATGGTGGCTGGGGTGGGGGTGACGAGTTTAACCCCAAATTGAATCAGGTATTTATTGATGGCGAAGAAGTTTTTGAAATAATACCATGGCGAACGGATTGTGCTACCTATCGTTTACTTAACCCGGCCTCGGGTAATTTTGCTAACGGATTATCATCAAGCGATCTGAGTCGTTCAAATTGGTGCCCTGGCACTTTAACATCCCCATTTCGTATCCCATTAAATACTTTGACACCAGGGAGTCATACTTTACAAGTGGTGATTGATCAAGGAGAACAAGCAGGTAGAAGCTTTAATTACTGGGGAGTTACCGGTGTTTTGGTAGGTAATTTTGTTAACGAAAGTCTATGAGTTTATTGTTGAAAGTCTATTTGTTTGATTTAATCATTAAAAGTTGAATTGTTCTATATATTTTAAAAAAAGCAGAGTTTGTAATACGGGCAAAAAGTAAGAATTAGTATTTTGTACCCAATATAAATGGGTTTAAAATGGGGATGTTAAAAACATTTTTTTCTATCGTTATTTATTTGGCTTGCTCGAGTGTGATGCAGGCACAGGTAAATGCACAGTATATCAGGTCGTACTTGTCGTCGCATGATGGTTTATCAAATAATGTAGTAACAACCATCATGCAGGATAAATATGGCTTTATGTGGTTTGGTACCGAAGGTGGACTGAACCGCTATGATGGTTATACTTTTTTACACCATAAACCCACTACTACCGGTGTGAATTCCTTACATAGTCCATCGGTTGAGTGTATTTTAAGCAACAACGAAGGCAATATTTATGTGGGAACCAAATCAGATGGTATTGGAATTTTCGACATTAAAAGCGAGCAGTTTTCACAACCCGGTTGGAAAGAGCTTGAAGACAAACAGGTTATCTCCTTTTTGAATGATTTCGATGGAAATATCTGGATAGGTACCCGGGGTGCCGGAGTATATAAATATTCTAATTCACAGGACTCAATCATTAATTATTGTGAAGGTTTACGTGTGAATGATATGGTCCAAACTGCTGATAGTACCATTTTGGTTGCTACCAGTTCTGGAGTTTTCTTCGGAAAAGATTCACTGAGGAATAGAATTTATTTTAAGAAAGGTTATCACGAGGTAACCGATATTTTATACGATGCTAAGGCAGATAGCTTGTGGCTTGTAGGGTGGGGTTTAAATTTGATGTCGATTAACTACAGAAAGTTTAAGGGGAAACAATACTTGCTGCCCAATGGTGGTGATGGAAAACAAGTAAATGGTTATTCGCTTCATCAGGATAGCGATGGACATATATGGATAGGAACCTGGGGCGATGGCCTGTATCACTTCAACAAGCAAACGAAACAATTTTCTCCTGTTGATATTAAACCAACAAGTGCTGATGTAAAGAGTATTAATTTTGATGTGATTCTGGAAATTTATCAGGATCAAACTGAGGATATTTGGCTGGGGACCAGTGGCGGCGGGGTCGTTAAATTATCGAAAAAGCAATCTTTTAATTCTTTAGGAGTCGAAAATGAGAGTTTTGGTAAAAAGTATGTAGAAGCTATTTTAATCGACTCTAAAAACAGAACATGGATTGGTTGTCGGGGTAATGGCTTGTTGATGAGTACTGATGGCAAGGAGTACACTAACGTTAGTTTTACCCGTGACCATGAGTTCTATAATAAGGACGGATTAGGTGTTAAAAGCATCTATGAAGATGAAAAGGGACGTATTTGGGTAGGTGTTAATGACAGATTATATATTATTGATGAAAGTGATGGTATCCCGGTTTTAGTGAAGGCTGCAAAGCACTTTGCTTATCCAAAGTTTAACCTGGCCAAGTTAGTCTTTGATTTATTATATCATAAAGATGAGTTATGGGTGGCAACATTTGAACAAGGTATTCTGGTTTACAAAGAAGAGTTTGGTGTATTTAAGCTTAAAAACGTCTTCAAACGTAATTTTTCAGGATTAGGGACAGATAAATGCAATGTTTTCAGCTTAGATAGTGAGGAGAAATTATGGGTAGGCACTAACAATGGTGTTTTTAAGTATAATGATGCAGATACCAGCTTTATTAAGCTTGAAGCTTTATTGCTTGGGGATATTAAACCCATTGCAAAAGTGATTAATTGCCTTCGTTTTGATGATGAGGATAATCTTTGGTTTGGTACACCTTGCAGTTTAAACAAAGTGAGTTTTAATAATGAGGGTCAGGGGTATTTACAACATTTTTCGGTTTGGGATGGCCTGTCGAATGATTATATCAATAGTATCGAACATGATGCTAACGGACATATTTGGGTGAGCACCAATAGTGGTATTTCACAGTTTGATATACAGAATAAACTATTTCGAAATTATAACCTGGCTGATGGCCTTGGTGATGATAGTTATTCTGCCTCGGCCAGCTTTGTGTCTGAGGATGGTTTAATTTATTTTGGAGGCTATACCGATCTTACTTATTTCAATCCTTTGAAGGTTAAGGATAATATACTCAGACCAAATATTGTTATTACTGATTTTAAGATTTTAAATGAGAAAGTAAGAAATGAGAGTGAGCAATGGGGGGGTAATTTAAATGAGCAAACATCAATTGTATTGGACCATACACAGACTGAGTTTTCGTTTGAATTTGCTGCATTGGACTATAAATCACCAGGTGAAAACCAGTATGCTTATCAGCTCGAAGGTTTTGATAAAGAACTTAATCATTTAGGTAACCGGCGTTTTATATCTTTTAATAATTTAAGAGCTGGTGATTACAAGTTGCATTTATTCGGATCAAATAGTAATGGATTATGGAACGAACAGGCTAAGATTATCAATATTAAGGTGAAACCTGCTCCATGGAAATCGTGGTATGCCATCCTTATTTACATAGCATTGATAGTTTTGATGGTTTATATACTTGTTAAGTATAGCCAGAAAGAGCAAGGCATGCTAAACGAGATAAACCTACAGAAGGTATACATGGAGCAGGATAGAAAATTGAATGACTATAAACTTAAGTTTTTTACGAATATATCCCATGAGCTTCGAACGCCTTTAACATTGATTTTGGCACCGGTTAATGAATTATTGAAGAATAACCTTGAGGATTTACCAGTTGAACGATTGGCTAAAAAATTAAAATTGGTACAATCAAATACCTCTCGTTTGTATAATCTGGTTAATCAATTATTGGAGTTCCGAAAGGCGGATGCCGGTAAAATTAAACTGCAAGCTTCGCGGCAGGATATGGTAGGGCTTTTAAATACCATATCCGAACCTTTTATTGAGTTAGCTGAGATTAAGAATATCATATTTGAACAAGGTATACCCGATTATGAAGTTAAAATATATTTCGATCCCGAACGTCTCGAAGTGGTTTTTAATAACTTGCTGTCAAATGCATTTAAAAATGTAAATGAAGGAGGTAAAGTAGTATTAGAGCTGGTTGAAAATGCCGAAACGCTTCAGGTTGATATAACCAACACTGGTGCCGGAATACCACAGGAAAAGGTTAAGAATGTTTTTAAGCGTTTTTACCAGGTTGAGGGCAGTCAGGCCGTAATCGGTTCAGGTATTGGACTTTCTCTGGTCAAAAGTTATATCGATTTGCATAGGGGTAAGGTACTGGTTAATAGCGAACCTGATAAGCAAACCACATTTTCGGTAGTATTAAAAAAAGGGAAAGATCATTTTAACAAAGAAGAAATCAGGCAAAAGGTTGAAAGTGTTGAAACTGCAGTAGTAAACTCCGAACTGGTATTTAATGATTATAAACTGGAAAAGCATACAGAAAGCGATAAGACATCAAAAATACTGTTAGTTGAGGATAATGTTGATGTACTTGCATATACCAGTGAGTTGCTTTCACAATTTTATCATGTAATTGAGGCTGAAAATGGACGAGAGGGTCTTGAAAAAGCACTCGATCACAAACCAGATCTTATTGTGGCTGATGTGATGATGCCCGAAATGGATGGTTATGAAATGTGCGAACACCTTAAGAATAAAGAGGATACTACGCATATTCCGGTTATTTTACTTACAGCCAAAGGCTCCAGTGAGGATCATTTGTTAGGGGTGAAAAAGGGTGCTGATCTATTTTTAACAAAACCATTCGATCCGGAGTTATTACTCGAAAAAGTAAAGCAGCAAATAAATGCTAAAAAGAAGCAGGAAGCCTACTTTTCGAAAAACATTACATTTGGAGATCAAAAGCTGGCCATTGATGCCGAAGATGAACTCTTTTTGAACAAAACAGTTGAGTTGATTGAGCAATTTGTTGGAGATGCCTGTTTGGATCAGGAGTTTTTAGCTAGCCAACAGGCCATGAGTTTATCTACTTTTTATCGAAGATTAAAGCAGGTTACCGGTTTGGCACCTGGTGAGTTGATGAAGCAAATTAAATTAAAAATAGCTGCCCGTTACATGCTTGAAACAAACCTTAGTGTATCGGAGGTGGCTGAAACAGTTGGTTATACCGACTTAAAAAACTTCAGACGCTTGTTTAAAATTGAATTTGATACTACTCCACTTCAATACCGTATGACAAATAAGCAAGAGTAGTGTCTTATGCAACGGTTCTTTCTGTTAAGTTATACCAATTGTATTCCAAAATGATTGATAAATCATTTTGCTAATTACAATAGTTAATGCTGATACGAAAGCACAGATTGATTTTTTAGGGTGCAGTTCTCATATTACGCAGCATTTTTAGTGTAGTATACGTCAGAAAAATGTTTCCAAAAACCATCCCA
>NZ_JAENRR010000101.1 GCF_016612505.1 Carboxylicivirga marina | reverse complement strand
AACCTAGCAGTATTTCTCCATCATAAACATATAAATTGTAAAAGTATCAACAAACTAATCTAGCTGCGGATTTAAGGTAATATCTTTCAATTCCCAATCTTCTTTTACACCATTAAAAACGCTGCCATACTTAACGACGCCAAGCCCTTTGGCGTACATGAAATAGCCTTCGCGTTGGTGAGAACTACTTAAAAAGAATAAGTATTTGTGCCAGGATTTAAACTCATTGGTGTATTTAAAGTAAATGGCTGGTAGTGCTTCACCTTTCCAAATATATGTTGTATCACAAACGTACTCTTGCTCTTTATCAATTTTATACAAAATGTCTTCGTGTTTAAATTGGAAGATAGAGTGCATGCCATTATCGGTGACTTCGTCCTTTTTAATCGTCCCCTCACTAAGGCCTTCAAAAGTACCGGAAGAATCATAATCAAACCTGTAGATATGGCTGTAGTTATAAGGGAATGTTGGTTCGATAAGTGTAGAGTCATACACAACACCTGATGTACTCTGGATAGTGGCAATCAGCTTTTTGCCGTTTTTATGAACATGTTTTTTGAGGATTTGTACTGTTTCCAGCGTGCTTACCTTTTGAAAAGTAAATACTTTGCCATTTTGAAGTTTCTCAGGCTCATAAAAATACTGTTCAAAATTGGCTAAGGGAGAGGGCTGCTTACTGCATGCCATGAGGCTAACAAGTAGTGTGGCAAATAAAAGGTATTTCATTGAATTAGGTAGTTTGTGTGCTTTGTTTAGGTGTTATCTGTTTACTGACCATTCTTAACACTGGTTTGATTATTCTTCTGCCATTCAAGGAAGGGGGTAGGATCGTTGCCCAAATACTTAAAGCCACCGATAAACTCCGTGTCAAAAACAGGGTTGTACTTCTGGTAATCGGCTTCGCTCATGGCACAAAAGGTGAGAATTATAAAGGTCTTATCTGTTTCTAAATAAATAACTTCTTCTTTATAACGATCGTGCAGATTTTCAAATGATAAACCAATGATATTGATTATAGGTGGGCTGTGGCTAAAATCACTTTGTGTTATTTTGGCGTCCGGATACTTCTTTTTAAAACCAGCAATATCTCCATGAACAAATGCTTGCAGCGAATCTTTAGCCGCACTTTTATCAATGCCGCTGGCAAAAATGTAGCTTCGTTGAGGTTTGTCTTTATCGTCGATACAATAAAAAAAGTTAGTGAGGCCAATAGTGCTGGCTGCCTGGCGGTCATTCACCCAGTTGCTGGGTGTTTCTACGGTGAATAAGTGGTTTTTGCCATATATAACGTTAATGTCTTTTGTTTGAGAGAAAACAGGTGCAAGGTTTATAATCAGCAGTGTGATAAATGTGAAGTATGTCATGTTCTTGTATTTGGTTTGGTCAATTAATTAGGTATGCCTAGTGATGTTTTAGTTTTACCAGTATGTTGTTCAACCTGCTCGAGCAAAGCGGGAAAACCCACCATGTGCATATGTGCTTTAATCTTTTTATCATGACTTTTGATGGTCAGCTCTAAACTGATTTTACCAAATGATACTTTGTCGATATCTGTCCATTTAATTTCATTTTTCTTACCATAGATGTTGGTCTTTACAATGCCATTTTCTGATAATATGATGTTTGAAATATATCCACTGGCAAATAGATAATAACCCATGGCAGACATGACGATAGTGCCAATACCTGCTGGTAACCATTCATCTTTAGCCAAAAAAACAGTGACAAACAACAATAGCAGGCTGCCGATTATAGCGATAGCTCCCATGATTGTATAAAACGCTGGAAGCTTTAAAATGGAATACCCTTCGGCTGTTTTCTTTGGATTCTTCTTTGATTTGGCCATCAGAAAGGCCATCATTAATCCTACGACAAGAGGTATTAGTAATTTTCCAAAATCCATCTGAACAATTTATAATGTAACCAGAATAAATATATCAACTTTTATGGGAAATGCTGAATCGAAGAGATTATTGTTTTTTAGTATTAATCAAAACCACACCATTTTTTCCTCGTTCGCCATAAATACTGGTGGCTGCTTCATCTTTTAATACTTCTATTGACTCAATAATGCTATGATTGATGTTTTTATTAGATAGGATAGGCATGCCATCGAAAATAATTAAGGGTTCATCGGAATCTGTAAGTGGTGGGTTAGCTACCAAATCAGAATCAGAAATGTCCTGGCCTTCCAGTTTATGAAGTATCAGTTCAATCTTCTGGTTGTATCGTTCAATATCCTGATGGTACATTGTTGTTTGTTCATTAATGGATTTTTCTGCCAACTGAAAGCAGCCTATGCGATACAGTACATAGCGTTTTAGGAGTTTGTTTTGCTCTTGTAACTCAAGCGGTAGATTGCCAATTGTATCTATTTGTACAATGAGGGTCAGGCATTTTTCCATACTGGGCAGGCTCTCCTCAGTAATTGCTTTTAAATACACATCATCGTTGGTATGCTCGGATAATTGATATACTTGCAAGGCTTTTTCCTCCATCACAGTAAACTCTTCCATCAGTTTAGTGTAAGTCCCAAATTGATTCGGGATGAGTCTAGGCAGTGCAGTAATCAGTAATGCCACGGATACCAGTACCACAAAGTTAGTTACACGTGTGACACGTAAATCACTTTTGGTGACATAAAAAATACCACCTACCAATAATCCACTTACTAAACCACCAATGTGTGCTGCATTGTCGATGCCTTCCTGGGTAAAACCAAAAAACAAGTTATAGCCCACAAAAGTAAATACACTGGTGAGGAAGTTTTTACGTGTTTCCTGTGGTATCTCAAGGCCTTTGAGCAGTACCAAAGAAATAAGCACACCGTACATGCCAAAGATGGCACCTGAAGCACCTGCACCAACTACATTATCATTAACTGCAATACTGGTTATACTTGCAAGTATCGCTGTTACCAGGTAGGCAAATAAGAATTTAGAACTGCCTATTTGCGTTTCAATTTCTTTACCTATAAACAGTAAGGCATACATGTTGAATAACAAATGCATTGCACCGATATGCAAAAAGGCACATGTGAGCAATCGCCAGGCTTCGCCATCAAGACTTAAGACACGTATGTTACCACCCCATTCGATTAATGAATCTACACTTGGTTCAACGGGATGCACACCCATTATTACCATTAACAGATAAATAAAGATATTGATGTAAATGATTAGTGGAGTGACTATGTAGCCACTGCTGGGTATCAAGCCACTTAGTATTTGTGCCACAGATCGGTGCTTATCATTCTCCTCTTCAGCTTCTTCCTCTTCTTTTAATTTCTGTTCACTAGTTGTTTCAGCTGGCGTATTATATACCTTCGCTTTTCGTCGTTTTTCAACTTCGTATAATGCTGCCGAAAAGGCTTCTTCCTGGTAATCGTATCTGTTTTCTAGTATCTCTTTTAGTTCAAGGTCGCTTTTATCGGCCATTTTCTGCGAAAAGATATTTTCCATAGTGTGTAGCTATTGAGTTGTGATTTGTTCTTTTTATCCAGTAGATTGGCTATGAAATTAAGGTTGGTCAATAGCAAATAACCAATTAAGATGTTGGCGCCATTGATAAACCAAGTCCATTTAGAACTTGATTGAATAGACTGTTCCTGAATTTCGGAATAGAAAGCATTCTTTATTAGTCATTTGTGTGGGTTTTTATGATGATATTATGTTTTTGTAAAATTTAATTCTGGTAACATTATTCTAATTTCACTCTCCATTTTTTCAGAGCTCCAATAAACAATATAGTTAACAGTAGCTTCCGTTAAGTGGTAACCTAGATTGGCATACTTGTTAAGTTTCTCTTTATAATTTTTTGAAAATTTCAAGACTTTATTCCCATTCATGGCAGAACAGCCATTATCGTCAACTTGTAGTTTATCGCCACTTTTTAATTCAGCAATAATACTTTGAACGGATGAAAAATAACTTAACCAGATATCCTTGTGCGTAAGATGTGTGATTAGTAGACTAGAGTCTTTGTAGTGATAGTTGTCTGTTTTTCGTTCAATGTTTTCACAAGAAATATCATCAAGATAATTGCCGTTTAGATGGATGGCGAGATTTTGTTTAGCACGTGTCATTGCTACATATAGCTCACGTTTTTTGGCATCATTATTTGGTTTGATATTATTGAGCATTAGAAAAACGTTATCAAACTCCTTACCTTTTGACTTATGTATGGTTGAAACAAAAATAGTTTCGCCATTAGTGTTAATAAAATCCTCTAGCTTCGATTCTCTTACAAATACTTCGAAGTCAGATTGGTATTTCATCTTGGGATTACTTAATTCAAAATCCTTAATCAGATTAACGCAAATGTCAATCTTGGAACTTTCTTTATACTTATTCCACAGCTTTCTTTTTGCCGACTTCCAGGTAGTTTCACTTATGGTGTATTTGTCATCAGAAAAATAGAGTTGTTCAATAAAAAAACGCACCTCTATCAGGTTATAAAGGCTAAAACCATCGTTGCTTTGAATCAGTTTCGCTGGTATGCCTTTATGCAGCAATAGACCTGTAATCTGTAATGCTTCTGAGTTAGTATGTGTCAGAATACATGTCGTCCCCCTTAGGTCGGTCGACAATACATCTTTTACGAGGGGCTCAATCAGGTGAGAACCAGAATATCTAACTACTTTAATACGACCCATTTCGGTGGTATGCGGAACAATTGGTGTTTCTTTTATTCGGCTTGTGATTTTTTTGGCAAAGTGATTGGTAAACTCAACGAGGTTGGCCTTACTACGATAGTTTTCGATAAGTTCGACTTTTATTGCTTTCTGCTCCTTAATAAATTGTTCCAGATATTGCGAACTAGCTCCTCTGAATTCATAAATGTTTTGGTCATCATCGCCCACTGCAATCACCCGCATTTCTTCATTGTGTTGCATTAATGTTTTAATCAGTTCAAACTCATTTACATCCATATCCTGAGCTTCGTCAATGACTAAGACGGTTTTGGTAATCCGGTTGGTTTCAATGTCTTTATTTTTGATTTTATTAACGGCATGCTCAATGATGGTTTGCGATTTCTCAATGGAGCCAACTTTCCCCAATAAATCAAAGCAATAAGCATGAAAAGTTTTAATCTCAATGAAAGCTGCTGCATTACCTATTAGCGCAAACAAGCGCTTTTTAAACTCAGTTGCTGCGGCTCTCGAAAAGGTGACCATTAACAATTGCTCATGTTTCACATCCTCCATCAACAGCAGGGATGCCAGCTTGTGTACTAACACCCTTGTTTTTCCGCTGCCGGGACCAGCAGCTACTGCAATGTATGGCGAAATGTTATTTTTAATTATCCCAAGTTGTGCCGGTGATAGTTCTCCAAATAATTGTTTGAACTTGGCAGGAGTTATGTTCCTTTTTATCTCATTTTGCCGGCTGCTTTTAAAGTACTTATTCAGAAATGATGTATAGTTCAACTGAAAATAATCTTCCACAAATTGTAGGGCTTCCTTGTAATCTTGAATCATTTTTTTGGCATATTCGCCAACAATATGAATTTGTTGCACCTTGTTTTCGTAGAATGCATTAAGCTTTTTATAATCCTCCTTTTTATACTTTACCTTATTGTCATCTTCAAGGCGCTCAATACTTAGTTTATTATACACCACCAGAAAACCGCCTTCAATTTTTATGGCATCTATTCGAGATAGATAAAACAAGGCATCTTCGATATCGTCGATGCTAATGTTAAGTTTGAATAAGGCATTTTGTTTCTCATATTCGTCTTTAAGTTCATGAACTGAGAACTCAACGAGCACCTGCTCTTTGTTTTTATCATCTTGCAACAGTGAACTTTTTATAAACAGATATTCAACAATAAAACGGGCCAGTTCATATCGTTTTTCTAATTTGTCACTTAATGTTTTTTGCGAATAGTTTGATAATATGGTCAGATGATTTTGGGAGAAGTTGTGCTGTTTTCGCTTCAACCAGTTTTTAATCATCCAGAAATTGATAATAGTTTTAATCTTATTTGGAGATACCCCATTGCAACCTTTTTCTTCTGCCAGTTCGTTGAGTTCTTTTATGTGAAACGATTGCTCTCTTTCAGTGAATTGAGTGGTCAGAAACTTTTCAATTTGTGCCATTGAATTGACAATATTCAAGGAACGATTTTTATTTTCACCACGTTTTATGTAGGCAGTTAAGTCTTTAGTGTCTGCCAAAATGTGTTCTTCGCGTAAAAGGTTAACCACATTAATAACCTCTTCTTTTACAATTCCTAAATGGTCAGATATATAGTCGATTCTTGATTCAGCAACTTCTCCGTCAGGCGCTTGCTGTCTGCTTTTGCTTGAGAAGAGTTTCTTAATGATTCGCACGGCATGTTGTCGTTGCCTTTCGTTAAAATTTGATGAACTGTTAATTTTTTCAATAGCTTCCTGAGCATTTTTAGATAGGATGCTTGTTGCAAAGATACGGGGCATGTTCTGACCTCGTTTCAAATACCCAGCTTCTTCTAATGCGGCAATGGCGGTGGTCACTCTTGTTTCAATTTCAACTACATTATCATCCCAACCTGCTTTTCGGGCAATTTCTAATGCCGAATTGGAAACGTTGGATCGAAATCGGGTGATGTCTTTGATTGCTTTCCATATCTGCTGAATTTCTTTAATGTTTAGTTTGGTTTGATTGAGTAATATAAAGTGCTTACTTAGGTCTTCCTCATTGTATAGAACATAACAGTCTGCTGTTATATGTTCATCACGTCCTGCTCTTCCGGCCTCTTGTACATAATTTTCGAGGGAGTCAGATACTTCATAATGAATGACCATACCCACATCTTTTTTATCTACGCCCATGCCAAATGCTGATGTTGCCACCATTATATCAACATCACCACGAATAAAGGCATCCTGGTTTTCTGATTTTTCCTGCTTATCCATTTTACCATGATAGGCTTTGGCTCGGTAACCATCTTCTGAGAGCCTTTCAGCTATTTGATAAGCTCTGCGTGTGCGCGAAACGTAAATAATAGTCGGACAGATTTTCCCGTCAATGAGATTGCGTAGTGTGGCATATTTATCTTCCTCATTATCTTTCGGAATGACCTTGTAGTTTAGGTTAGTGCGGGAAGCCTTTGCACTAAATATCTCTAGTTGTAAGTTGAGTTTATCCAGGAAATAGTCTTTTATATCCTGAATGACATTTTGCTTGGCGGTGGCTGTAAAACATGAAACGGGTATGCCGTTTTCCAGATTCTTCTTTTCTTGCAAAGACCTTATGAAGTCTCCTATATAAAGGTAATCAACCCTAAAATCTTGTCCCCATGAAGAAAAGCAATGGGCTTCGTCAATAACAAAACGAACTACATTTCGCCCCAGTAGCAGGCGCTCGATAGATTTAGAACGCAGGGATTCAGGTGAGATGTAAAGCAATGAAGCAGTACCGTTTTCGACTCGTTCGAAGGATTGAGCTCTTTCAATAGGATCGAGTAAACCATTGATGGTGACTGCTTCGGTTATGTTTGAATTTTCCAGGTTATCCACCTGGTCTTTCATCAACGATTGGAGGGGGGAGATGACAACCGTTATCCCTTTTACGCTCTCACCACTCATCAAGGCTGGTACCTGAAAGGTTATAGATTTACCACCTCCTGTGGGAAATACCGCTAAAACGGACTTGTTGTTGATGGCTGCGTTTACCGCTTCTTCCTGCAAAGCTTTACCACCATAGCTTCTATACGAGTCGAATCCAAAAAACTTTTTTAAGCCAGCCTTAGCATCAAGAGAATGATTACAGTACGGGCACCCTTTGAGGCAGGGTTTATTTCGAAGCAGGTACATCACTCTTTCAATATCTGGGCAGTTTTTAACAACCCATGGCGGGGTGATGGAGTAACGATTGTTGGTATTGATTAAAGCCAAACAATAAGCTAATTCTAAAGGGTTTTCAATAATTAGCTTTTCGATGTTGGCATGTCGACAAATGCGATCGCGAAACTGGTTTTGTATTAGTAAGCAAGTATCTAATTCATTAGAAGAGTAGTCGACGAAATAAAAGAACGAAGAAAATTCCTGTTCATCAGCAAGTAGTGCGAAATAAATCTGCTTTAGTTCACCATCTAATTCATGAAATGCAGAAACTTCATCGTAGAACAAGTCTTTGGCTTTTATCGCATCATTAAGCGGATTGTTTAGTTCATCGGTTTGTAGTTTATCATCCTTTAAAAGGGCATGATATGGTTTGGTTGGGAATAGAAGAGGTGATAGATAAAGTGTATCGATTATCTTTAGTTGATCCATTGAGCGTTTTGTTGCTCTTTTTATATGTACCAAATCATGGTGAATAATATTATGACCACATAAGTATTCCGCCTGATGAATAAATTGATGGAATTCATCAATGGAACTGGAATGCATTGTTAAGTGATTATCCATAACGCCGCCGATATCAAGTATTCTATTGTTTTTGACATCTGTTTCGGTATCTATGAATGCGATGATTTTCATTGCCTGTAGTGCTAATTGTTTTGGCAGTTTACCATTTAAAACTGCCTTTTCTATTTTTCGATGCTCTACAAATTACGTTCCTAAAATTAGTTCTTAATTCATTAATCAGCATGTAAGAAGGTACTTTGATGTCATACACATCAAAGTACCTACCTCTGAATACCACTTTCTTTTAAAACCAAAAAGCACCGGCTATTACCATAACAATGCCTGATAAGGCATAAAGTGAAATCACTACAATGGTTAAAATACCCCAGAATTTAAAGAAAGACTTTTGGTTGCTTAAGGCTACATTTAACTCTTCATTGCTGCTGGTGGCTAATGCCAACTTCGTTTTCTGTGAAAACTTAAGCAAATACATGGTAGGGAATAGGTATAGGATACCAAATACCACATAAATGCCGCCAAATAAAAAGCCCATGCCCGGAGGCATTAGTCCTGCTGCATCACCCATCATCAACGACATCATAGAGCTGGCAAAGATTCCTGCCATGATAATAAAGCCAATAAAAAGAAAGCCCATAATGGATAGGAAATAGGTCCACTTGCTGGTGGCTGTCAAATAGTAAGTTGCACTGTCTGAAATAGTGAGCTGTTTCACTGTTGGCTCTTCTGTGTTGTTTGTAAGTTGTTGTTCCATTGTTATGTATTTGATGTGTAAGTTAAACTTTCTGTTATACAATAAGTCGCATTTGAATAGTTATCCATTATGTACCTATCTCCACTAATATCTTGTTTTTACTTCATAAATAACCGCCTCATCATCTCTAATCAGAAGCATTTCTTCATTATTTAATTTTAGATGGATTATGGCTTTTTCCCGGCCTGGCTTTGCCACCCAAAAGAACAGGATGAGAACAAGGTTAAAAAGCAGAAAATAGATTTCACCAGTCATCATGAACACGACGACCGAGAACAAGGCCGCCCCTTCAAGAAGAGCCAGTTGAATAATACAACTCGTCATGTATAGTTTCATTTTATCTTTAATATCACTTAGTGTCTGGGTTTGTTTTGTGAGAAGCGTATAAAGCACTTTGCTAATTACGATGCAGATACCAGTTAATAGAGGAACTACAAGTGAAAATGGGAATGACAACTCTTGGGTATTAATGGCATTGGCCGAAAATTTAAGGTGTAGCGCCACTGTAATAAACAGGAGCTGCCCTGTGAGCATCGCCAGATGTATAAGGTTTAGTGTTCGGAAAAATTGCTTTGAGTTTTGTGATTGAGTCATTTCTTATGTCTTAATATTGAATGCGATCAGAATTAGTCTTCTCCAACCAACCATTTAAAAATCTTACCAATTGTAATTAGCCAGTTTTCCTTTTGAATAGCCGCCAACTCACCTTTATCAAGCCAGATACCTTTACAGGATGGGCAGTAATCAATTATCACTTTTTTATCACGAGGGTGTTCTGCTTTCTGAAGGTATTGAAGATTGTTGCAGCATGGACAGCATAATGGTTCCTGTTGTTTTGTCTTGGTCGGTACCTTTCTTATTTCTAACAACGTGGGTTCAATCACATGTTCTATTTGAGATAATTCGTTTTTATCAAACCAGGTGCCGCCACACGAGGTGCAATAATCAACTTCAAATCTGGCTTTAAAGTCTTTAATCTTATCTGCTTTCAAAACTGTTTTACATCTGGGACAATTCATTTCTTATCTGTTTGTTATAATAAACCTGAATTCACAATCGGTAAAGCCAATAGTGAAGTGTTGTTTTTTTAATTGCTCAATACAATATCATCGTTTGTACCACTTATACCATCAACGCCATTTGACATTAGTTTATAGGAGTTATCATCTTTTTTCTCATAATGATACATATTTCCCCAGGCATCCGTGTACAAAGTCTCGTTTAAAGGCTTATGGCCAACCAACTCACTGAGATTTTCAGGATAACTGCCATTTTTATGTAAGGTCTTTTCCAGATCTAACTGCATTTTCTTCATTTCAGTGAGGGTATAGTTTTTTTTGAGGTATTGGTTTGATATTTTATTGCCAACTACACTAACACCAGTGTATAGCCCTATTGCCACTATAGGAACGATGATAAAACCAATGACTAGAGCCAGTGCTGTTTCTTTCTGTGTGATGGGATCAATGCTTACTTTTTTTCTTAGTTGAACACAATCATAAATCGACCAGATTAAAACAAATGGATAGATAAATGGCACAAAAGTCAGGAATATCATGACTAAGCCTTTAAACACTTTGCCGTAATAGAGTTGGCCTAAACCAGGAAGAATGATGGATAAAATAATGGCTAACATAAGTTGTCATTTTTGAGGTTATTGTTTAATCAATCGCGTATTAATTAGTCATCTTATTTCATGCGCTCATAATGATATTCTAAATAGCTGTCTTTGTTATCCAGAGTATAATGCTCCTCAAGCTTCAGCCATTCATTTGTTATTTCAATTATGTGATAACGCATTTCGCTTACTCCATAGCGTCCGTTTGATAACTGAACGTATTCCTTATTCTCCCCATAAATCACAGAGCCCTGAGAAATGATGACACCGTCCTTGTCTTTATACACGTATTGGTAATCGTCTTTTAACTCAAGTGTTTCTCCTAAGTACTTTTCTTTATCCGAAATGTTAACTAAGTCAATCAGTTGCCATTTGCCAATTAAGATGTCTATGGGCTGAACGTCATCATTACTCTTCTCGCAGCTTATGATTGAAACCAATAATAAGCTCATAGAAATGAAGGTCTTTATTTTATTCATAAAAATGGATGCTTGTTTATTCTTTATCAGACTTGTTAAGTGCTTCGAGTATTTTATCCATTTTATCTTCCAGCCTCTTGTTTGGCGTGCCTACGATGTACCACAAAACTATAAAGTTAACAAATGGGATGCAGGCCAGTATGGTCCACAATACGGCATCTCTGCCTTTTTCAATGGCTAATTTTCGAATAACAAAAATGAGCGGTATCATTATAAGAAGTAATGGTAAAAATGATAGTATAGGGTTAGCTTGCACGCCTGTCTGTTCCATAATTTTTTATTTAAGGTGGGTTCTAAAAATTAGTTTTTTCAATTTTTGACTTGATAAAATCGCAGAACCCTTTAACGAAATTTTCAA
>NZ_JAENRR010000100.1 GCF_016612505.1 Carboxylicivirga marina | reverse complement strand
TATGAAAATGTCTGATTTGAATATCAGGCACTTATATGAATGAAATTAAATTAATTCCGGTTTACCGGACAACAATGATTTAAATATATAATCATTAAAAATCATCGGAATAATATATAATTCTTTATCTTATTAATATTTGGGCATTTCTAATCATTATTTGCATCTCTCTTTTAATTATTAGATATCTACATTTACTAATTAGATGTCTACATTTAGAATGTAGATTACATTATTTATATTTTAGA
Organism: Carboxylicivirga marina; assembly: GCF_016612505.1. Lineage (GTDB taxonomy): Bacteria > Bacteroidota > Bacteroidia > Bacteroidales > Marinilabiliaceae > Carboxylicivirga > Carboxylicivirga marina. The sequence continues at coordinate 12,000 of NZ_JAENRR010000100.1, read as the reverse complement.
TATAGACATTTATACATATGCTAATATCATATTAATATTATATATTACTTTCTTACCATCTTCTTAAATCAATGTTTATAAAAAAGGCCATCGCTCATGCGACAGCCTTTATAACATTATCTTTTAAAATTACTTATTCAACAATGGTCATTTCATCTAATAAATAACCTGCACCAGCCATTTTATCAACAATAAATAATACGTAGCGCATGTCTAATGAGATGTTACGGCACTGTTCAGGGTTAAACATCAAATCACTCATTACACCTTCCCAGGCGCGGTCAAAATTAATACCAATCAGGTGACCTTCGGCATTAAGTACAGGACTTCCCGAGTTACCTCCAGTTGTGTGGTTGGTAGCCACAAAACATACCGGCACGGTTCCGTCAACTTCGTAGCGGCCATAGTCTTTATTCTCATAAAGCTCTTTTAGCTTAGCCGGCACACGATAGTCGTAAATATCCGGATTATCTTTTTCCATGATGCCTTCAAGTGTGGTGAAGTGTTTATAATAAACAGCATCACGAGCTGTGTAGCCTTTTACTTGTCCGTATGATACACGCAAAGTAAAGTTCGCATCCGGATAAAATACCTTATCTGACTCAAACTTCATTTGGGCCGCCATGTAGGCCTTGTTTAACTCAGCTAAGTTTGTTCTATACTTTTTTATTTGTGGATAAACCTTGTCGTCATACACCTCAACAAAGCTCTTATTAAGTACAAAGGCAGGGTCTTTCTCCAGCTTCTTGATTGATTTAACTGAGAAGTCGCTGATGAAAGCTAACACGGCTTCTTTGTCGTCAAAAATTGATTTGGCATACAAATAATCAACATACTTGCTGATATTACCTTTGTACTTACCATTGATTAATGCGTATACATCAGGCTGGAAGGCCGCATCAATATTTGTGGCATACATACCAAGCAACTTGGCTGAAAGTTCCTTATCCAATGGCTTGTAGTAATCTTTGAAAAACAGCTCTACCCGCTCGTTCATCTTCTGCTTCACTTTACTTGCCGCCTCTTCATTCAGCTCCTCAGCTTCGTATAAAGCTTTAAGAGCTTCCATTTGGCTAGCCAAATAAGCTATTTCCATTCCGTTTGAACGAATCATTTCACGATAATACCCATAAGTCAGGTTATAGTTGGTATAATCTTTATAAACGGTTTTATATTTACTCAACAGCTCGGCATACTCAGGCGCCTGAGCATTGGCCCACTTGGTAAAGTCAGCTTCAAACTGCTGCTTTTTATTAATGGCATCCAATATTTCCAAACCGCGATTTTCTCCAATCCAACGCTTCCAACTGTTTGAGATACGTGCATTTTTGGCCGCATATTTAATACGCACAGCAGGATCTGCTTCCTGATAGCGATTCATAATTGCCAGTTTCTCGGTGCGTACATCAATCAGCTTTGGATTAACCGTTTCTGTCAGCATCTCTAAATGGTACGATGGCACATACTGGTAGGTGCTTCCCGGATAACCAAATACCATGGTAAAATCACCTTCATTAACGCCTTTTAGCGAAACCGAAAAATGCTCAGCTGGCTTATACGGTACATTATCCTTCGAATATTCAGCTGGCTTATTATCCTTATCGGCATAGATACGAAACATAGAGAAGTCGCCCGTATGACGTGGCCACATCCAGTTATCAGTGTCGCCACCAAACTTACCAATAGCAGATGGAGGAGCACCTACCAAACGTACATCTTTAAATATTTCATTGACAAATAAGAAATACTGGTTGCCATGGAAAAATGGCTTTAGTACAGCTTCATAATGTGTATCTTTAATCGCTTCCTTTTTAATGGCTGCTATATTTTCGTTGATAAGCTTGGTACGCTCTTCAGCTTTCATATCGTCACTAGTACCCTCTAGCACACGTTCGGTCACATCTTCCATGCGCTTAAGAAAGGTTACTGTTAAACCCGGATTAACCAATTCCTCTTCGGAAGACATTGCCCAAAAGCCATCGGTCAGATAATCGTTCTCAACCGAGCTATGGTATTGAATTTGTCCGTATCCACAATGGTGGTTAGTAACAATCAGTCCTTTATCGGAAATTAATTCGCCTGTACAGCCGCGACCAAAAATAACAACCGCATCTTTCAAACAAGCTTCATTTACACTATAAACATCTTCGGCAGTGAGCTTAAAGCCCATCTTTTGCATTTGCTCAATGTTGTATTTTTTCAACAACATTGGAATCCACATTCCCTCGTCAGCTTTTGCCATTGTTTGCAGAAACAATGCAACTACCAACGTTAATAATATCTTCCTCATCATTTTTTTGTTGTTATAATTGGATTTAAAAATTTCGTAACTCAGTATACAAACGTTGTACCGGAAGTCCAACAACATTAAAGTAAGAACCTTCAATACGCTCAATGCCTATCATACCAATCCATTCCTGAATACCGTAGGCTCCGGCTTTATCAAAAGGCTTATAATGGTCAATGTAAAAATCGATTTCATCAGCCGATAATTCTTTAAAAAACACTTTGGAAGAAACGGTGAAAGTCTTCTGTTTTTCAGAAGTTGTTAGAGCCACACCTGTAATTACTTCATGTTCTTTGCCTGATAACATTTGAAGCATTGCAACTGCTTCTTCCCTATCGGAAGGCTTGCCAAGTATGTGATGATCGCAGCATACAATGGTATCGGCCGTAATCACCAAAATATCATCCAACGCACAATCATCTTTATAAGGTCTGGCTTTTTGCTGAGCTAGAAAAACAGGTACTTCTTCTGCCGGCATGTCATCCGGAAACAGCTCTTTAACTTCTTCTTTTATCAATATATCAAACGGTATTTGTAATTGTGACAACAACTCTTTACGACGTGGCGATTGCGATGCCAATATTACCTTATGCTTTACCATTTTTCTTTTCTAACTTATCCATGAATAAAAAAGGAAACGCAAATATAAAACATTTACTTTCCGATGTATATTGATTAAGTGTGTAAGAAGCCAGATGTGTTTTAAAACATCTGACCCGCCAACAGGATAAATAGTACGCCCATCAGAATGATAATTTTGCTAATGCCACTTACCTTGTGGAAGTCCGCAATCGTTTTAGCTTTCATCCATTTAATCATTAATGCCACGTGTGGTAATGTCAGGCCAATCAACAAATACGGGATAGCATATGGTATTGTTTGAAATTCATCAACATAGAAATAAATACCCCAGATGGCCAAAACAGAAACAAGCTCTAGTATTAATACAAATGATTTAGCAAGTGTTATACCCAAAGCAATGGGTAATGTTTTACAGCCAACAGCCTTATCACCTTTGATATCTTCTGTATCTTTTATTATTTCTCGTATAAAATTAGACAGGAAGGCAAATATGGCAAATCCGGTTGTCCAGAACCAGGCTGTTGAGCATGCTTCGGTACGGATGATAGATGCACCATGCACTTTGGTGAGCATGGCAAACTCAACAGAAACAACTAACAATACAACAATACCTGTTAAGAAGGAGATAACCAGATTACCAATTACAATGTGGCGTTTGAATGTAGTACTATAATACCAAAGCAACATTGGCACCGCAATATACATAAGTGCGTATATTTCTTTACGTGCCACATAAGCGATAAATAGTCCTAATAGAATGCCAGCCATGGTTAACAGCACATGCAAGAACAATGCTGTGCGGCGGGCAATGAATCGCCCAACTAAAACTTTATTGGGTTTATTGATACGGTCAATTCGAATATCGAAATAATCATTAATTACATATCCTGAAGCAGCCAACAACAGTGTAGATGCCACCACCATCGCAAAACGCAAGTGAGACAATACCGGACTTACGCTATAGTGTTCAAGTATAGGTAATATAAGGCCATAACGCAATGCATACTGCATTCCACCAATCATTAACAAATTTTTGTAACGAATAAGTTTTAAGTAATTCATTGCTCCTAGTCCTTTGTTGTTTGTATTACCAAATATAATCTAATGCCCATTTTCCATGAGCACGCAATACCTGTTCCATGACATCGCGCACAGCTCCTTCTCCCCCCTTACGGTCTGATATATATTTACACAGAGATTTAATTTCTTCAACAGCATCTGCCGGACAAACTGGAATACCTACCCGTTTCATAACAGGATAATCAGGTAAATCATCACCCATGTACATCACTTCTTCGGCTTTAATACCCGTTTCTTTCATCCACTCCTCAAAACAAGGCCATTTCTCTGAAATACCAAGATAGACATGCTGTACGCCAAGGCCTTCATATCGCTTTTTAACGGCCGCTGTATTTCCACCTGAAATAATCGCCACCGGATAACCTAGTTTAACTGCCAGTTGCAGTGCAAAACCATCTTTAATATTGGCCATTCGCATTGGTTCACCCGATGGGTGCATAGGTATCATTTGCTGCGATAAAACGCCATCTACATCGAAGACAAATGCCTTCACTTTCATTAAATCCTCTTTGAAATTACTCATTGCCTCATTTTACATTTAACGCGAAGATAGCAAAAAGGCCCTTCATCATAATAATGGAAAGTTTTCTTTATCACTTTGGCTATTGATTTATGTGTGGTCTAGAATAATCCGCCATTGTCCTTCAATCTTTTTCCAAATCAATGAGAAGTTACCCTGGACGTTACCCATTTTACGTTCCAGGTGAAAATTACCAACTACCAAAATGCAGGCTTCACTCAATTGGTTAAAATGCGTAAACTGATAAGTCAATGTACCGCGATGATCAGCCGTTGGATATCCTTTTTTATAATTATCCAGTGTTGATTGCCAACCCTTAGTAAGATTATTAAGCCCCATGAAAGTCAGTGAATCAGATTGCCAATACACCTGCATATAGCCTTTAAAATCGCCATTATCCCAACACCGCCTGGAAGCTTCCATTTGAGTAAGGATATCGTTTTTAGCTACTACATCAACTTTAATAATCCCTTCAGAAGATTTGAGCTTATTAGAGCATGCTACCAATACTATGCTCATTGCCATTAAGGTAAATAACATTTTCATGTACTAAAACTAAGCAATAAATCATTTACTTAAAATTGAAAACCTAATAAATCAAACCATTGTCAATTAATCACATCTTCAACACTCTCATTGTAAAGTTCAACAATAAGGTAGTTTTGATTTACCAACTAAAACACAACTTGAGTTAAACTCCTAATGGTCTCAATCTATTCGACTCAAATCACTATTACTTTTTTTATTATTTTCACCAACCAATAAAGCTCCACAAAACCATGAATGCACCTGATATATATAACACATTAGACAAACCATCGGAAGGCATATACAAAGAGAAAGGAAGCAAATTTATAACCTACGCCTACCCGGTTTATTCTGAGGAAGCAATAAAAGCGCACGTTGATGAATTAAAAAAACAATATTACGATGCTCGCCACCATTGCTTTGCGTGGCAACTAGGCACCGATGGGAAAAGATATAGAGCTAACGACGATGGTGAACCATCGGGCACTGCTGGCAAACCTATATTGGGTCAAATTCGCTCTTATGATATAACAAATGTACTTATCGTAGTCATACGCTATTTTGGAGGCACTAAACTTGGAACCAGCGGACTAATCCATGCGTATAAGGAAGCTGCAATTGACGCTATTAACAATGGCACTATCGTAGAAAAAACAATTAATGACATTTATAGGGTTAACTTCGATTATGGTGTTATGAATGACATTATGAAAATCATGAAAGAAGAAAACCCAAATATTCATAAGCAAGATTTTAACTTGCGCTGCTCCATTGAATGGGGATGCCGTCAATCGAATGTTGAAAAAATTAAAAACAGACTCGAAAAAGTTGAATCAACAGAAGTTGAATTTTTACAAACCCAGTGAAGAATCTAAACATGAGTAAATTTGACATTGTCATTGCCGGCGATTGCAACATCGATTTAATATTCAATGAATTTCACAAACTCCCAGACTTTGGGACAGAAGTACTGGCTAATCAGTTTGAGATTACTTTGGGCAGTTCGGCTGGAATCGTGGCAGCTCACATGGCAAGTCTTGGGGCTAAAGTAGCTTATGTAGCAGCTATTGGCAACGATAATTTTGGACAGATTTTTAAATCAACAATCGAATCTCATGGCGTTTGTACAGATTATATGATTGAGAAAGATGATTTAAAAACCGGGGTAACCGTTGTAATGGCGCAAAAGGAGGAGCGTGCCAACATAACCCACAGTGGAGCTATGGCATCCCTTACACATGATGACTTACCCTGGGAACTAATAAAAACCACTCCTTTCTTTCACCTGTCAAACCCCTATGTACTACCTAACTATAGAGACTCATTACCTAAACTCTATAAAAGGATAAAGTCATATGGTGTAAGAACTTCGCTTGACCCTCAATGGGATGTTGATGAAAAGTGGGATACAGACCTGAAATTATTATTGCCGTATTTAGATTACTTCTTACCTAATGAAAATGAACTTGAACTTCTTCTCTCGGGCAATAACATTAACATTAATAACTTAAAACAATTTATCTCGAATGCCATCATTTGCACTTGTGGTAATAAAGGCTCTAAATATATTACAAAGCACAATACAGAAGAGTTTGCAAGCTATTTAAATGAAAAACCTGTGGACTGCATTGGTGCAGGAGATGCCTTTACAGCTGCTTTTTTAACTGCCTTAACTGAAAACAAAAATATAAACGACGCTATTGCCATGGCAGGCAAAAATGGTGCGCTATCGACAACTGTAGCTGGTGGTCAGGTTCCATACGTAAGTCGTTCTGACTTTGAAGAACGACTATTTAAGTTTACTCATAACCAATAACAACTACTCGCCCATAAATATATAACGACCTTATGATATATCTTAAGCTTTTTCTGGCCGCATTTTTAGTTCTTAGCGTTTGTATTTTTCTTCTCTTGTTTTTCACATCACTCATTGAACAAAGAATCAAGGTTGTTGCTAAATCATTAGTATTGATTCCTGCCATTGTTTGTTTAAGTGCTCTTTTACTATTACCAGCCAATTTTAACTGGATATTAATCATTATCGATATCCTATTACTATTAACCACCACATACATCTTTCTGCCCAAGTTTTTATTCCCGACAATCGAGGAAGATAAAGCTACCGGGAACATTGACGAACGTACTATTATGTTTGCTCGAAAAGAGTTAAAACCTGGCTCAGAACGTTTTAATGAATATTACAAAGAATACCCAAGCCATAAAGATAACGACGACAAGTTCAGAAGCATGGCCGGTTTACTCGGTGAGCAATCAAAATTTTACAATTCCTTATCATACAATGCTGCCGATGCCATCTTCTCAATCGTCGATGGCTTGCACCCATTTGTAAATGGAGAAGTGAAAGATAAGCCAGTCGACATTAATCCCAAACAGTTCAGTCAATTCATCAAGCATTGGTCAAAAAAATCTGGCGTCGCCTCTATTGCTTTTACTAAAATGAAAAATTACCACTGGTATTCGGTTGGTGGAAGAGGTGAACGATACAATCGCCCTATCGAACAAGAACACAAGATAGGCATTGCCTTTACGGTTGAAATGGATCATGAAATGGTGGCCTCGGCCCCTAAAGGTTCAATCATAATGGAATCTGCCACACAGTATCTAAAAGCTGGGATTATTGCGACTCAACTGGCACAGTTTATCAGAAACTGTGGCTTCGACGCACGAGCACATATTGATGGAAATTATGAAGTAGTGGCGCCATTGGTTGCCAGAGATGCCAATTTAGGAGAAATAGGTCGAATGGGCTTATTAATGACACCTGAATTTGGACCTAGGGTGCGAGTGGGAGTTATTACCACGAATATGCCTTTACTTGTTGAAGAGCGCCAATATGACAATAGCTACGAAGATTTTTGCGAAAAATGTTTAAAATGCGCCGTTAATTGTCCGGCTTCAGCTATACCTGATTCAGACAAGAAAATCATCAACAATGTTAACAGGTGGCAAATTAACTCAGAAAAGTGCTTCAACTATTGGTGCATGGCTGGCACTGACTGTGGCCGTTGCATGAGTACATGTCCTTATTCGCACCCCAATAATTTAATGCACAATATTATAAGATGGAGTATCCGTCAATTCCCTAATTTCAGATACTGGGCCGTTAAGATGGATGATTTTTTTTATGGACGAAAAACTGCTCCAGCAAAGCTTCCTAATTGGATCGAAACTACTAGTTAATTTCTCTTTCCTTAATCTTTTGAGCCGGATTACCTCTGTAAATCCCATATCTGTCAAGTGATTTAGAAGCTACGCTATTAACAGATAAAACTGAATGACTATGACATGTAACGCCTCCTGTTACAATACTTCTAGCACCTAACCATACGCCATCTTCGATAATAACCGGTTCAACCATTAAATCAAATGTGGGCTGTTTATAATTATGGTTTCCAATTAAAATAAATGACTCTTGCGACAAGCAACAGTTTTTCCCAATAGTAACTTTCTCTAAATTATCAATCCACACGCGCTCTCCAATCCAGGTATAATCTCCTACTACAAGTTTCCAAGGATACTTAACATTAACACCAGGTTTAACAACTACTCCTCTACCTATTTTAGCACCAAATAAACGCAATACAAACACTTTTAACCCCGACAACGGATTAAGTGGATTAATGAGAAACAATGCATTTATAATAAACCAAATGGTTCTTTTAAAATACCCGGCTCCTTCATCAAACCAGCTATTGTCGTATATAGTTAAATCTGTTTTTGTCATATCAGAAACTGCAATATTTGCTACCCGAAAGTAACATCTTTATATGTTCCACACAAATGGCAGCTATTAGGATTAGCTCAAGAGAAATTAGAGACTAAATACACTATTAATCTCGTGATATAAATCAAGTATTAACATATCAATGAAAACAGGCCAACAACAGACATTGTCAGCAACAAATAAAAAAAGCTTCATCATAATAATATGATGAAGCTTTCACTGGCGGAGAGAGAGGGATTCGAACCCCCGGTACCTCGCGGTACAACGGTTTTCAAGACCGCCGCATTCGACCACTCTGCCATCTCTCCAATAATAATTATCGCATTTCTTTCAATGCGGGTGCAAATATAGACATTTTCACTTACGAACCAATCTATTTAATAGAAAAAAATAAGCTCTGCCTCATATTTATATTTATTGAAAATAATAAGTCTTCTATAGGCTGATTTTTATTAGACTTTTTTGGCTGAACATTTGGTAAACATTGGAAATACTATATATTTGTAGAGGAAAGTTTAAGAATTAAATTAGTATAACCCTAAAATTAAGGAGTATTATGAACAAGGCTCAATTAATTGATGCAATTGCTGGCGAAGCAGAATTAACAAAAGCTGACGCAAAAAAAGCTTTAGACGCATTTATTAAAGTAACTGGTGGAGCATTAAAAGACGGTGGTCGTGTTGCATTAGTAGGTTTTGGTTCTTTTGGTGTTTCTGAAAGAAGTGCTCGTACCGGTAGAAACCCACAAACCGGTAAGGAGATTGAAATTCCTGCTAAGAAAGTTGTTAAATTTAAAGCTGGTAGCGAACTAAGTGACGCTATTAACTAAGTGAAACAACCGTAAAATATTAAGAGAGTGCATTAGCACTCTCTTTTTTTTTCTACTTTCGACACTTTATTTATCTAAAAACAAAATGATTACTCAACTTATTAGCTTTTTAGAACAATTCTCAGCTGATGGAAGAAGATTGCAGTTTTTAGACGTTGCAAAGCAACGTACCCGTTACTTAACAATCGTTTTGGAAGATATCTATCAAACCCAAAATGCAAGTGCGGTTCTTCGTTCATGTGATTGCTTTGGAGTACAGGATGTGCATATAATAGAGAATCGAAATTCGTTTAATATTAACCCACAAGTTGTAATCGGAGCAACCAAATGGCTTCACCTCCATCGGTATAATGAAGAAAAAAATAATACTCGACAAGCCCTTCGCAAATTAAAAGATGATGGATACCGCATCGTTGCAACTTCCCCTCATCATAATGATGTCGATTTAGAAGCATTAAATCTGCATAACGGAAAATTGGCTGTTGTTTTTGGCAATGAACGGGATGGCATTTCAGAGATTGTAAAAGAAGAAGCTGATGAATTTATGAAGATTCCAATGTTTGGCTTCTCCGAAAGTTTAAATATATCTGTTTGCACAGCCATATCAATTCAACACATTACATCTCAATTAAGAAACAGTGAAATAAGTTGGCAGCTACCAAATAATCAGCTCAATGAGCTATATTTAGAATGGCTCAAAAAGTCGATTAAAAAAAGTGGCCTCCTGATAGAAGAATTTAATAAAAGAAACAATACCAATTTTTAAGTGTTAATTTTTCTACGGGATACAACTATTAATGGCGATATTTTTTTATTTTTGAAGAAAATCAGATTCTATGAATTGCATTATTATTGATGATGACAAACTCTCAACAAAGATTATTCAAGAATTTGTTGAGAAAACGGACGACTTGAATCTGGCGGGAAATTTTGATAGTGCTGTAAGTGCGATTAATTACCTGTCCAAACCTGATATAGAAACTATCGACCTCATTTTTTTAGACATTGAGATGCCTGAGATGAGTGGTATTGATTTTTTGAAATCTCTCGATGAGCTTCCCCAGGTTATTGTTTATTCTTCGGAAGAAAAGTATGCGATTGATTCGTACGAATATAATGTAACTGATTACCTTCTTAAGCCGGTACAGTACGGTCGCTTTATTAAAGCTGTAAAAAGAGCTCGAGAGCGATTTGAAGAAAAGGAATCAATCACTCGTGAAACCAATGAGATATTTGTTAAAAATAATAGCTCACTTGTTCGCGTTAAGTACGATGATATTTTATGGATTGAAGCACTTGAAAATTATGTGGTTCTCAATACATTCAAAGATAAGTTCACCATCCACTTTACAATGAAGGCCATTTCTGAAAAAATGCCGCCAGAACGTTATGTGAGAGTGCATCGCTCGTTTATTGTAAACATTAACAAAATTAAAGTGATTGAAGACAATTCAGTTATTATTAACTACGAAGGTGGATCTAAGATTATTCCAATAGGAAAATCATACAAAGACAAATTGATGGATGATATCAACTTAATAACCAGATAAAAAAAAGAGACCGTTTATTAAAACGGTCTTTTTTATCTGAATAAACTCTTTAATCATCATCATCTCGTATTTCCATCTCTGTAACATTACTAACTTCGTTATTATAATAGTAGATGATTACATCGGCTGTATCTCGCAAGAAGTTAACCTTACCGACCTCTGCCCTATGAATGTTTAATCCTGTTCGTTCCTTTAGGTCACTAATCATACTGTCGTAATTATCAGGTGTTATTAATTCAATCTTCTCATAAACAACCAGCTTGCTTGACTCATGCTTAAGTAACCAAACACGCTCAAGAGCAAATGTTACTCCAATAACTAATAAATTTGTGATAACTAACTCAGCTGTACTCACATTCTCACCACTCAAAGCATTAATTACCGATACTCCGATGGTAATAAAAAGATAGGTCATTTCTTTAATAGGAATTTGAGTGGTACGATACCGTATAATTCCAAAAATGGCAAATAAACCAAGTGCAAAGCCTAACTGGAGATTAACACTCTCAAGTAGAATACACAATAAAAAAACGATTGTACTAATAAGTAGGAAAGTAAATAGATAGTCTTTTCGTCGAGCTTTTTGATAATATAAAACACGCACTAAAACAAGTGCTACAGCAAGGTTAAAGGCGAATCTGATTAACAAATGTATAAGGCCATCAGCATCGAGCACATTTTCGTTTAACAAACTTAAATCCATGTATATTTAGGTTGAATAGTTAACAATTTTATAACTAAAGGCTAATCTAATGATTATTTACATTAATAGTATGTCGTAAAAATAAATTCATTCACAAAGAATCACTAGCCTCCGAAAGTCGGAATTTTAAATAGCCCTCAGAATCCTATATTTTTGTTTCGACAAAAAAACTTAAA